>JANQQK010000053.1 GCA_028289375.1 Phycisphaerae bacterium
ATGATCGCAGCGCCAATACCCACGAAGCCTTCCTCCAACTCGCCGTCGCCATCATCTCAAACAGATTCGTGAAAACAGGGTTTGTTTAGGAGCTCTTAGAGGTGAACCGAAGCGAATCTGCACGTCTTGCTCGCGAAATCACGGAGGTGGACAAGACCCTCACCGGCTCAACTCGCCTGCTCTTTGACCCGGAAATCGAGCCTCTGGCCAAACGGTCGATCGCTCGGCAGGTCGCTGAGCATGAATCCCATCGGGATGAACTGCGCGGTGCGCTTGATCTCGTGACCACCCAGGCAGCGACCGACATGGACGACCTCATGACCGACTGTCGTCGGGCATTCCTGGAGGCAAAGGCCAACTTCGCAGGTCTGATGTCACCTGCACAGATGAACCGATTCGTCGCCGAAGTCGTCGGCCCGATGATCGTCTATCCTGATGGACGTGTGGCGCAAAAAGAAGCCGCCCCGGAAAACCTGGGGGCGGCGGGCATAGGGGGAACGACACTGTTTTCGAAACAGATGTCGCGCGCGAGCAGAGACCTTTTCGACGTCTCGCTCCCTCCTACGAATGGAAACCAGATCGGGAACTAACACCGCCCTGTTCAGATAATCGGTGGCAGGTGGGGGCGACCTAGGCAGGTCCGCGCGAGAATGGGCTTCTGTTGTGGCATTTAGATTGCTACGATACACGGTCACGGCGGACTTGATCGAACCAGGGTACGGAGAGGAGAGAGACGTGAGAGCGTTCTTCGCTGGAGTTGTGGTCTTTGCTTGCGGTGTCGTCCCATGTGTGTTTGCTGACGGGGCGCAGTTTGTTGTATTGCCTCAATTGGTTGAGGGAAGCTCAGCACGGCCGTATGGCATTTCGTCTGACGGCAATGTTGTCGTCGGCTGGTCGATTCGCGACAACCGCCGTCGTGCGGTCCGGTGGGTGAACGGCGAAGTGCATGAGATTCAGTCGGTCCCCGGATCGGGATCCGGCAGTTTTGCATGGGATGTGTCGGGGGATGGCTCGGTTGTTGTCGGCCATGGATGGTCTTTCAGCGCGAATCGAGCATATCGATGGGAGGCCAATGAATTCACCAACATTCCCACATTGGGCGGCGGTACAACGGTGGCCAATGCCGTCTCAGACGATGGTGATGTGGTCGTTGGTTACTCGTCGATTGTTGGTGGAGGCTTGGGCGCGTTTCGATGGCAAGATGGGGTGACAGAGAATATCGGGTATTTGGCTGGAGCCAGTGACTCACCAAGATCTGTCGCGAGTGACATTGCAGGCGATTCCAGTGTGATTGTTGGATACAGCGAGTCAGCTCGATCTGGTGACAATGTTGAAGCCTTCCGTTGGGAAGATGGTCGAATGGTGGGCCTGGGCGATCTGCCGGGGGGCATATTCGAGTCAGCGGCGACCGGTGTCTCTGACGACGGGACGACCGTTGTCGGATGGAGCCGCACAACGTCATCGCAGGAAGAGAGGGAAGCGTTCCGTTGGAAAGACGGAGAGATGATCGGCCTCGGGGACTTTCCAGGAGGTAAGTACGACAGCACAGCAATCGCCGTATCCGCCGACGGCTCGGTTGTGGTCGGTTGGGGTGAATCCGCCACTCTGGATGCTGAGGCGTTCTTCTGGGATGAGTCTAATGGGCTTCGAAATATCAAAGAGATGCTCGAGACAGACTTTGGCGTTAACTTGACAGGGTGGCAGTTAGGAACTGCACACGACATTACGCCGGATGGTCTCACGATTACCGGATACGGCATCAGTCCGGAGAATCAAGGAGTCGCATGGGTTATCACGCTACCGGAACCGGGCAGTGGGCTGCTACTCGTCGGGGCGACTAGCCTTGCGCTGCGGCGTTGGCGGTGATGCCGAGCCTGAATGTCGATTCGATAGGCATGCTCCATTAGCCGAATCAATCACGGGCGACGATCGTGACGAAGGAGTTCAATTGACTGGGCGACGACTTCGCCGAGGGTGTCGAACAGGGCCACGACGTTGTAGTTCGCGTCCTGGGCGATGTAGTTGACGGCGTTGTCCTCGTCGATGCGGCAGACGAACTCATCGACGTAATCGGGGCCGTAGATGTACTCGCGAGCCCGTGGTCGACCGCTTTCGGTCTTGACTTCCTGAATACGGCGAACGCCATCGTAGTAATAATCGACCGGTGCAGCCGGATCGACGTCGTCACGAATCAGCCGACCGAGGCCATCGTAGTGGTAGTGGGCGATGACCGGACCAATGACGGCGTTCTTGGTTGGTCGGCCCGAGCCGTCATCGACGTAGGTCGGCGGAATCTCGCCGTGGGCATTGACCTGAATCAGCCGGTTCCAGGCATCGTACTGATAAAGGTACCGCCCATCATCGACGAGATTGCCGACGGCGTCATAGACGAAGTCGGTGCGGTCCCCGATGCCTTCATTGATGCGCGTGATCTGATTGGCGTTGTCGACGTCGCTGATGGAACTCGAGAACCCGGCCGGCAGCCAGTGTGATGAGCAGTTCGTAACATATTCTCATAGGGGCGATAGGCACCCCCTATGAGTCCGGTGGGCGAACGCAATACCCCATTCGTGCATGCGTCGAACTTCTCAAGAAGATTGCCGATCCTGAAGTCACGGGAGACTTCCATTTAGTGGATGTCAGTTGTCGCGTCAGACGATATCGCAGAGGCGTTCCGCTACGCCCTTAGAGTTATTAGCTCAGTACTGACAATGAGATACTTCAATTCACCTGAGAGATCAAATGTACAGTCTATACAGTATGGTTCCGATGCGGGGAATCCAAACCGGTATGAGCGACGATCGGGCCGAAGTGTCGTATCCTCAAGCGGATCTCCAAGAGCAAGTCGAACACTGTCTTCATTTGCCCCAGCACTCAACGGTACATCGAGGCGCTCTAGTACCTTGTCTGGGCATGGGAAAGTAGGCAAATCTAGCGATAGACACCAGAGAAAGTCCGGGCGCTCGATTGTGCGAATCCACTCCGAGAATCCGTGAGCCTCGCCAATGTTAAGGCGTCCCATATACTCCCATTGGTCGAGTTCGTCGATTTGATCTCTGTCAATGAACTGCGAAAGTCGGAGTTTCCCGAATTCGAGCTTGCTAATCATCACTTCCATCCTCCGCCCCAGATTGCTGCTCCACCAGTATGGCCGGTAAGTTGGTGAAGCCCAGACGGTACCAGTTGCATTCGTCCATAGTCTTGATGATGGTGCCATGTGTAACCCGGCGGCGCTGGTGAGATTCTGTTTGCGGCAGCAATATCACTAGCTGGATTGCCAGTCGGTGTAATAACAATATCGTCGATCGCCCATTCGGAGAAATCAGGGAAGCCATCATCATCGAATGGGACGCCGCTCTTGCCATGTTTCTTCCCCGCAAGCTTGGCATTGCGAACTCCCCTACAGCTATTGTTATGCACCCACAGACCGTCAACGAAATACGTGTAGGTGCCTTCGACCTCGAGATTGTACACGACCGTCGGCGTCGGATCGAGGGTCTTGGCCGTGATGGCGACGAGGTGGCCGTCATCGTCGACGAAACGCTGGCCGACCTGGAGTTCGTCGGCATGCGTCCAGCCGGTTTCCTTGGTCCACACTTCGTGGCCCGGCGTCGTGCCGAGGACGGTGCCGTTGGCGAAGGTGAGCCAGAGGATGGCTGGGGCAACGTTCTTGAACACGCGCGTTACGCGGGTGGCGCGCGGCTTGGAGAACGGTTGACGCTCCGGTCGCGTGAGGACGACGTCGCCTTCGTTGATGGCTTCGATCGGCACGGTGCCGTTGGGCGTTTCAATGGGCGTGCCGGCGACGAAGCAGTTACACTTGTTCACCAGCGATCGCGCGCGGAAGCCACGGGCTTTGAACAATGATCGCAGCCCCAGAACCTTCCGAGCGGCGGCGACGCCCGGCAACGCAGCCGTCGCGATGTTCACCGCGTCCCAGAATCCGCCTTTGCCACTGGCGATGACCTTCACGGAATTGAAAGCGTCGTAAAGACCGGCCCCCGGCAGCAACGAACCGGCGATGCCGAGCGCGGTGTTCAAGCCGATCGACGCCCACTTCGCCCCTTCGTTGATCGTACCCAGCGAGTAAAGACGATGGCCAGTGATCTCGGCGGTGAGGTTATCAATTTCGTCGTCGTACCAATCAAGGCCAAGCGGATCGCGATGGAACGGGTTGCCACCGCCATAGGCATAGGTGTTCATCCCGTCCATGTAGTGCTGCTTTGCGTCGAAGGCGTTGACCATGATGGACAACTGCTGCGCCTTCATCGCCAGCGATTCGAGCAACACGGCGGCCGTTTCGTTCGGATCGCGTTGCATGAAGCGACCGAGGGTTGGGTTGTAGTGTCGGTTGCGGTTGTTGTAGAGGCCGGCGGTGTCGGGGGCTAAGGTTGGGTCAGACGAGGTGCCGTCGTAGCGGGTGAAGAAGAGGCCCTGGTGGCCGATGCGGACGTCGGCGTGGGGGGCGTATGTTTCCGACGCGACCAGAGTGCCATAGGGGTTCCAGGTGAACTGGGCGACGACTTCGCCGAGGGTGTCGAACAGGGCCACCACGTTGTAATTGGCGTCCTGAGCGAAGTAGTGGACGGCGTTGTCCTCGTCGATGCGGCAGACCAACTCGTCGACGTAGTCGGGACCGTAGATGTACTCGCGGGCACGTGGCCGACCGTTCTCGATCTTGACTTCCTGAATGCGGCGGACGCCGTCGTAGTAGTAGTCGATGGGTCGGTCAGGATCGACGTCGTCGCGGATCAGCCGACCGAGTCCGTCGTAGTGGTAGTGGGCAATGACCGGACCAATGACGGCGTTCTTGATTGGTCGACCCGAGCCGTCATCGACGTAGGTCGGCGGAATCTCGCCGTGCGCATTGACCTGAATCAGCCGGTTCCACGCATCGTACTGATAGATGTACTCCCCATCGTCGACGAGGTTGCCGACGGTGTCGTAGACGAAGTCGGTGCGGTCCCCGGTGCTCTCGCTAACGCGCGTAATCTGGTTGGCGAAGTCGACCTCGTGGGTAACGGCGTCGGTCGTCGAGCCGCTGAACTGCAAGCCCGGCAGGGACTCGGTGCCGGACCAGTTGCCGAGGTTGTCCAGCGTCCAGAGTCGCGACGGAACCGTCCCGCTCGGTGCGATGGTCAGGTTGCTCGTGTTGAGCTTGCCGATCTCGGCTGAGATGAGCCGATTCAGATCGTCGTAGCCATACAGCCACGAGCGGTCATCGAAGAGGGCGGTCCCGTCCGCCGTCAGTTGGGTTGCGTTGGTGTAAATGCGGTTACCGGCTTTGTCGTAGCCGTACTCGAATCGTTGTTTGACGCCGGTGCTCGAGCGGAACATCAGGTCGGTGATGCGCCCGAATCGATCAAGGCGTGAGTAGCCGCTCCCGCCGGCGACCTCTTGCATGACGCCATTGCCGAGGCCTGTCCTTACGCGACGGCCGGTGCCTGCATACTCGTAGCTCGCGACGGTTCCGATCTGGCTGTCGGTAATCTGGCTGATGCGGTTGAGCGTCTCGCCAGGCGTGCCCGCGCCATATCCGTAGTCAAAAGAGACCGTTCGCTGCGTGGCATAGTCGTCACGGTACGGGTAGGTCATCGACAGGAGGCGGTTGTAATTGCCCTGATCCTGCGGGCTGAATTCCCATGCATACGATACGGAAGGTGTTGAGCCGTCGACGAGCGCACCGTGGGCCTGGAATTCCGCGGTGAGATTGTTGAACGTGTCGTACCTGAATTCGTTTTGCGCGATGACATCGCCCTCGCTTCGGGCTGTCACGCGGTCGAGCATGCCATCGGACGCGTATTCGTAGCCGATCTCGTCGATCCGATCAGTCGGTGGGTCGGTCGTGTCGCTGTTGTACCAACGCTCCTGGCCATTCTGGAGAACCGCGTCCTCCATGACGGACACACCGGCCAACCGCGACAGATCGTCATAGTCATAGGTGAAGCGATAGCCGCGAGCATCTTGGCGCGTCGCCACTGAACCGTCCGTGTAGTAGGTAAACGCCAGTGTGCGATCCATCGCATTGGTCGTGTGCTGATCGTTGTCGGGATCGGGGAAGATGACGCGCGAGACCCAGCCCTCATGTCCGCTGAGGATCTGGGACGGATCGTCTTCGGCCACCACATCCGCGCCATACCGCAGTTCAGTTACCTGGATCGTGCCGTCATTGGCGTTGAAATCGACCTGATCGACGGACGTGACTGTTCCGTGATCGGGTAGCACCGCCGCGATCTTCGACAGCCGGCCACGATCGTCGTACTGATAGGCTGTGATGTTCTTGGGATCGCCGTCGGCGTTTTCGGTCTTCAGGACAAGCCGACCGAGGTGGTCGTATTCCGACGTGGAAGCCGTGCCATCGGGATGAATTACCTTGGTGATACGTTCGGCTTCGTCGTATTGGTAGCACGTCGTCCGGACCTCTCCGACGTAGCCATTGCCTTGGCAACTGACCAGGTTATCGCCGCTGAACAGCGCCGGAGCCTCGGTCGCGTCATATGCCGGGGCCGGACCGGTGGAGAAATCGGCGTTGTTTGTACCGAAATCTGCCGTGGCGATGAGACGTCCCGAACTGTCATACCACGAGAAGCTGTAGGTCTTCACGCTGTTCGTGTCGTTCAAGGCGCCCTCGGATCGCTCCTTGCGCTCCCAGCGAACCGTCTGCGTCACGCGATCATCGGTGTCGTAGACTGTCTGCGTTCTCGTGATTTCCGTACCGTCGTCGGCCCACGAGCTGTTCTCAAACTGGCGATTCTTGCCATCGTACTTGAACCGCTGTTCGGGCGCGTTGGGTGTGATCACTTCCAGAGGCTGATCCCCCTGGTTGTAGTAGCGTTTTGTGCTTGTGTATGTGCCGGCGAGTGGCGTGCCTGTTTCGACGTTGTACACGCGCACTTCCTCGACCTGGCCACGGGCGTTATATACGTTTTCCGTGAGAGCGAGCAGGTAGTCCGGCTGCCGATTGTCCGCGATGATGTCCGCAGCGGTTGGAAGCGTACTCGTGCTGTTGAGTGACCGAGGATCACCGACACTCCCCGGTGCGGGAGCGGTGGTGCCATACTCGGCCATGAATCGCACGCGGTCGATGTTGTCGTACCAGGTCAGCGAATGGGAGATTGGATTGCCTCCAGCGTCATTCTGCTGCACCCAGACGTCACGCATGCGCCAGTCATACTGATGTTTCTCAACAAGACCGACCAGATCCTCATTGTTCTGAGCCGGAATCGGGTCGCATTCACTCGGGCAATCTGGACCCGGACAGTCATCCGGGCAAACCGTAAGGAAATACTGGTCTGCCACAGAACTACGGTAGGTCCGCACTTCGGTCAGCAATTCGGAATCGGTGACGCCAGACCCGTAGTAGCGTTTCTCGCTCAGAATGAGGTTGTCATTAATCGCATCATCATCGTCAGGAGGCGCAGTTCCCCAAACGAAGTGTTGGTCTTTGGTCCCGCGGTAGACACGCAGGAGGCGGCCGCGCTCATCGTAGATGTTGCGCGTGATCGTGCCGTCAGGCTCCTCGATGCGCGCGATCTCACCGAAGTAGTTGTAGGAGATTTTCGACTGCAGATCGAAGTCGTTCGGGTTGGACGTCGAGCCTTGAGACCATCCGAGCCCTGAGACACGGCCATCCGTGTTGTACGTCGGCGTTGCGGTGATGATCTCATCGTAGGTATTCAGATCGGTCGACGCGTGTGGTGGCTCTGTGGGCGTGGTGAGCTTGACCTGTTTGGTCCAAACGACACGTCCACCCTCAAATCGCGTCACCTGAACCGGGGCATTCACACTGAATGTGCCGCCATCGGTCTCGACATCGCGGTAGACCCACTGTTCGAGGCCGTCATCGACCTCGACGAACTCGATACGTTCCTCCCGCCCATCTGGATATGTCGTACTGGTCAGCCCGAACACGGAGTCGTATTCGTAGGTCGTCACCAGGTTTAGGGGCGCCTCGCCGGGCGGATGATGCGTATAGGGCGGCAGATCGGCGTCTACCGTCTCGCGAATCTTGCGACCCTTGTCGTCGTATTCATTGATCATGTAGTGGTATTCGATCGGGTCAGCCCCCTTCGAACTGCCGACCAGACCCACGCCATGTTCCACCAGATTCCCGCCCTCGTCGTAGACCATGCGTTCAGAACGATAGACCGGCGGGCCGCCATCGGTGATGGGTGCGCCAGGTCCTACCGTCAGTTGCTCCCGGACGGGCGACGACTCTGGGATACATTCACCCGGAGAGCCCGCACTGCACTCGTCCAGCGTATAGTCCGTGGTCGTTAGATCACCGTCGGTTGACATCGGATCGGTGACCGGCTCCGGGAAGACGTACTGCTTGGTGATCAGGTCTGGCCGCACCCGATGTCGCTCGAAACGCTGCGTGTAATGGACTGCCCCTTCCGTGCCACGCTTGACGCCGATGCGTACCAGTTCACCGACATCATCCTCCTCGGGGATGTCGGGCACTTCCAAACAGTCGCAGGCATCGTTGGCAGCGTTCCAGTTGCACAGGTCGTCTTCGTACTCGAGGACTTGGATCAGCCCGTCCGATGCTTGACCAGCCGTAGTCGTGACGCTGCCCCATCCGGTGCTGCGAATCTCGATGGGTCGCCCGGCACAGTCATACTTCACAGTGGTCCCCGAACCCGTCTGGCTAACCAGTTCCGCCGTGCCGTCCACAAACTCCCAGGTTCGGTCGCGCAGGACGAACCCCGGGGCGTTCATCTCCACGACGCGTCGACTTCGAATACCTGTCACCGAAATGGGGTCATAAGCGTCGCCAGCCTCGTCATCGATTTCGTCGATGAATGTGATCCAAAACGGCTGGTCCGGCCGGTTGCTGAGCCATCCAGCGCTCCCGGAAAAGTGCTTGAAGGGATAATGGTAAAGGCCCGGATCTTCAGCAACCCGCTCACCATTGCCCGCCAGATCAATCTGTTCGTCAATGTACGGCAAGAAGAAGTCTTGGGTTGAGTCCAAGTAAAACAAATGGAAATACCTGAAAACCCCCGCACGAGCTTGTTGGGACCTCCGATCAACAAGGCCACTCCTTCCCGGACGGCGCCCAATGACAACCATATCTCCGCCAATATCGAGACCAGCAAACATGGCTAGACCGTCGGCATACCCGGCACTCAATGCTGCATCGCCGTTGCCGTCCTTCAGGGCCATTGTAACATCAGCCAAGAGTCCAAGAGGGAGCGAATCAACTGTATCTTCACATGATCCACCGACGTCGCAGACAGGATTTGTTCCACTATCGCCGACACATGGCGCGCAGTCAGGCCTTGATGGATCCAGGAACTCGACGACGTCGATGTCGCGTACACTAAACAGCTCATTGCTCGACCAGCTCGGATCGCCAACCTTCTCTGCCTGACTTATGGACTCGATGGTCTCATTGTCAAACACGCGCGTCAGGACAACCTCGTTGGTAAGTAGTTGGTTTCCACCTTGTCGCGTATAGCGGTACATCGTATTCACTTCGTTTACACTTTGGGATTCGGCGTCAGCGCCGTGCGTTCTTGTTCTCACGGTGGACTTGAGTAACAGGCCGAGATAAGGACGATCCCCGATGAAACCAATGATGTCCCACCAATAACCCACGATCGCCTTGAGAGCTGGATCCGCATACGTATAACGAGCTTCAATTGACCAGTTGTCCGGCAGGTTACCGTTCTGGGGAAGCATGGCTGTTACGGAGTCAACACACGTCACATCGGTGCAGTGTTCAAATTCTGAGTAATCGATCACGCGGCAATTTGGTTCGAGGTTAACATCTCCTTCGTACACGTGTATCGAATGCAGTGTGTTAAAGAATGCGTCTGACCAAGTACCATCATTGTCCGAATAGTTGCGGTAAGTGTACGCGAGTGTCCACACGACGTTGCCTTGAGTAGACGTTGCACTGGGGGCTGCCCGCAGGCGAATCGTATCGATCTGTCCGAATCGACTGCATTCGTGGCAGAAGTGTTCTTCGCAGCTAGAACCATCCTGGTTTGCGCAGCTGTTCCCGGAGTAATCACAATATGAGTATTCGATGCTATTCCCATTTCTGTCCTGTATCTCCGTAACGAGACCCAAGTATGGACTTCCAAGCTGCATGGTGTGGATAGACAAGTATCCATTGATGGCCCAAAGGTTTGTCTCAGCACGAATCGAATCGTCATCGCAGGCGGCCTGAATAACGCTGAGGCCCGGATACAGTTGCGCATACGCACACGCGCCCATATGCGTGATTCGATTGCTGTCTGGAGGACCAGCATACATATGCTCGTACTTCGGCTGAACCGTATACTTGATGTTTCCACTTTGGAGCCAGATATAATACTCGGTCGGCATTAACTCCCATTCGCCGTTCCTTAGGACCCCATTGTGATCGAGCGTAGCGTCCATCCAGGCTGGAGCAACGTATGCCCCATCAGTTCCAGCGTTGGAGTCAAATACGAAAGGTATGGCATGGTGGGCATCAGGAATAAAGTAGCATCTTCGAGGCATATGGGAATCCTCGAAGTTAATGTTGCGAAAATGGCCATCCATCAGGAAAATCGGAGCCTCACCCATCATCCAGTGGACGCCATTCCAGTCCCAGTGCGCTGTTTCGTCAATTTTGGCATTGCCCTCTTGGTCAGACACGCTATCGCCATACGTACGGATATGCCGGAATACTGCGGACCCAAAGGGCAGCTCAAAATCGGTTTCCTGATAGAGTGGCTGGCCCGTGATGATGTCCATTAATCCACGATGTACTGGACGCGTCGGACGCACTTGTGGCCCTTGGCGAAGCCCATTGACATGCGTTGCCATTGGGAGTGAGCCGCCGTTTGGGCCACTCTGTCGTGGCAGAAAGTCGCCTGGCCCAAAGGCCTGCGCAGGTGAGAGGTTCAGCCCTGTTGATAAATTTCCGACTTTGTGATGGTAGTCTACCTTCGCGTGACATACGGTTCCAGGGAATTCGTATGCTCCAATTGAAACACTAGCGCAGAAGACGCGAGTGAATCCTGAAACGTCAAGGCTTGATATTTCCTGCGTACTTAGCGCGTCGTTGCTTCCGTAGCCGTTGGTGTGATATTCACTGTCGCGAGCCAACGAAAGGTCACCATAGTCATCGTCGATTCCGTCCCAGCCGTCCAACCGTGGGTCGGGTATCCGTACGAATCGGGGTTCGTTCTTCCTGTTGGCTCCATGGCCATTTGGAGGAGCACCATAGGGACCTTCGCTACTGATGAAGTATATTCCATTGGCGCTCACTAGAGCGTCGTCATCACTATCAAAAAAAGCCAACTGTTCAGCACGCGGGCTATTCCCTGACGAGATGTTGTACCCGAAGAGGTTGTTTGTGATCTCTCCGTCGCTTTCCGGTAACGCGGGGTCCAGGTCAGCTACGTGCATGCCGCCGCCGATCCCCATCGCTTCGTTGCTGGCCAACGTGCAGTTGACGATCTGAAATTGCGAGTCACCAAGTACGGCGATACCACCGCCGTCGGCCTGCGCCGTGTTCCCGACGAAGACGCTGCTGAAGATGCGGGTGTCCGAGTTGGGCGCGAGAGCAATTGCACCGCCTGATGCGTCCGCCGTGTTGGCGTAGAACTTGTTCCTCGTAATGTACGCATGTTCCGCGTTGGCAGCCAAGATGGCCCCGCCATCGCCGGTCGCAAGATTCAGCTTGAATTCAGATGCTTCAATGTGTCCTGAGCTTCCAACGCCGAGGTAGATCGCACCTCCAGAGGCGGCGTCATTGCGCTCGAAGACGCTGTCAGAACACGAGAGCTGACCTGACTCTTGAAAGACAGCGCCGCCGTAAGTCAAGCTGGAGTTTTGGTGAATAATGCAGTTGCGAATGATTAGTGGGCATCGTGACAGTATCGCGCCACCATAAGGAATCTCGTCCGGAGGAACGTTTGTCGCGTTCCCGCCCGTAATGGTGAGACCATCAAGCACGACTGCCTGACCGATGGTGCCGGTTGTCAGAACATGATAGCTGTTGTTAGATGTACTGCCTTGCGTTGTGTCATCTCCGTTGATGTCCCCGCTCAGGACTGTCGGGCACACCTCGGGGTTGCGCTGGTTGCGTCGAGACTCGATTCCGCAGAAACCACCGAATATGTGCACTTCCGTGTTGATGGCGAAAGTCGCGGATCTCGGGTCGGTTCCGCTACTCTCCGGTACATATGATCCTTCTGCCAGCCAAATCTCTATGGGCCACCCTGGGACTTGGCCGGGCGTTAGCGCTTCGGTGTATGCAAGGGCATCGTTCAAGGATGCAAAAGCCTGGTCCCAGCTGGAGCCATCTCCGCCGGGAGCGTTCGTATCGACGTATACGCGTGACAAAGCAGTCTGCGCGAGCGCTGGCGTTGGAGAGTTTGATAGTTTGACTGATGTCCAAAGAGTTCCGCCAATGACGAGTGTCGCGAGTACAATCCCACCTGTAACGGTTTTGGGTGACTGGGTCTGCATCTCAGAAGATCCTCGTAAAGCAATGTTTGTTCGTATTTTGGAACGGGAATCCCAGGAATGGGTTCTGTTAGCTGCCTGGTGTTACTAAACCGCGTTCCTTCACGCAGGATGCATCGGAAATTTCAGTATTTCGGTGAAGTGATTCAACAGCCACAGAATTGCCGCGTCCGATAACTCCCTTTGACTCGCTTAATAGTTTGGGCAGAGGGTCGATGCTCCGAGCGGCGTCGACCATTTGATGTCTCTGGGGAAACCACTGGGGGGTTGAGGTGATGTGATAGCGCATGGCTATTAGCGCAACGGAACGCCGATTCTCGGGTCTGCGGAAACGAAAATACTGATTCTCGTCAGAGCTTCGATTGGCAAGCTGGCCAAGACAACTGCGGGAGTCGGCGGAATTTGCACCACGGGCTACGACGCAGTCGCTTGATCGACGTTGTCAATTACTCCAAACGTTCTGATGACCAAGTACCGCGATGAGTAACTTCTGCGCACTCTGGCTATCAGGATGCTATCGCAGTCGCTGGCCCGTCGGTCGCTCTGCCTTTGCGATTTTGCTCATGGACCGTTAATAGCCAGTGGGTGTGACTACTCCATTCGACAGATGTGAACTATCTCTAGATGCCTAACCTTATGGGGGTTTATAGGTTGCGCGAGCCGGGAAGTCCATGATCGAATTGATCGATGTGAACGTATTCCTGGACTGTATTTTTCATTTTATCATTGACGATCCACTATGCTGTTGGGCATTATGTGCGGGTGGTAACACACTTGTCGCAATTCTCTAATCGCTGAATATTTTGCTGACGGGTGTTCTCATTTCATGTTTGAGTTATCTGATAACTTGGCGTCATTCCTATGTAATGGCGCGAGGCAAGGAGGTCGTTATCGATGATGCTGCATCTCATGCTGGCCCTTTCGGTTATCCCCAGCGCAACCGGCAATGTCTCGTCCGTCTCAAATGTCCAACGCACAATTCGCATCGGCGTGGAGCCCTGTTTCGAGATCATCCATGTGTCGGTTGCGAACGTCCAGGCCGCTACCGTCAACACAAACATCGCAGGCTCGGTAGCTGCAGTGCAGACAACTGGGGCTGTGGGCACCAGCGCTGACTTGGCTAAGCTGGACATCCGATTCCTGACCGCTCCTGATGGCTCTCGGGCGTTCACCATTGTCGTGGGACCACGTCTGGAACTGGTGATGCGAAAGTCCGACGGATCTCTGGTGGCTCTTGGCCAACAGTATCGCGTTAAGAGCCACACGGGCCCATTCGCGAGCACGAACCTCACAGGTGGCGGCAATTTGCTGGTTCGGGTTTACGACGAGCAGGCGATTGCGCCGGGTATCGGCATCATCGACATCGCGGATCCATGTTGTGACTCCCCTGATCCCTGTTGCGGGAATGCAGACCCATGCTGTGGTAATCCAGACCCCTGTTGCGGAGACCCGGATCCTTGCTGCGACGACCCGGACCCTTGCTGTGGCGATCCTGATCCCTGTTGTGGTGACCCCGACCCATGTTGTGATCCTTGCGATGACGGGAATCCATGCACGACGGATAGCTGCGACGGTGATGGTGGGTGTACCTATGAGTGGAAGTGCGATGATGACGGTGATCCATGCACGAGCGATTACTGCGACGAGAATGGTGTTTGCCATAACGACCCCAAATGCGAAGACGAAAACGACTGTACACAGGACACTTGCGATCCGGACACGGGGGCCTGTACGAATGAATGGCCTTGCGAAGAACCGGACGATCCGTGCAAGGAGCGCGTTTGTGTGGACGGAGAATGTGAGATCCGCGACCGCGACTGCGACGACGGCAATGAGTGTACGACGGATTACTGCGACCCTGACGAGGGTGGCTGTGTCAACGAATGGCCGTGTGACGAGCCGAGTGATCCCTGTATGGAGCGTGTCTGCGTTGATGGTGTTTGTGAGATAGAGTCACGCGATTGCGACGATGGCAAACCCTGTACGGAGGACTACTGCGATCCAGATCAAGGTGGATGTGTCAATGAGCCGCTCTGTGATGATGGTAATGAGTGCACTGAGGACACTTGCACCGAGAGTGGGTGCATTTACGAATGGTTCTGCGATGACGGCGATCCGTGCACCGAAGACTCATGTTCTGAAGGAGCTTGCAGCAACGTTCCGATCGATTGCGACGACCATGACGCGTGTACGACGGACTACTGCCTGAACGGTGACTGCTACAACGACGAGATCATCTGCGATGATGAAGATCCATGTACGAATGATTCGTGCGTCGATGGCAACTGCGTGTTCGACCCGATCAATTGTGATGACGGCAACGCATGCACGACCGACTACTGCGTTGGCGGTGCTTGTCAGCATGATGAAATCGAGTGTGACGATGAGAACGAGTGCACCGACGATTCGTGCGATACCCAGACAGGAGAGTGCGTTTTCACGCCCATTACGGAGCCGAGGCCGGGTTGCGACTGTGGTGAATCCAATCCGGGTGATTGCAACGATGAGGATGATCCAGGCTGCGGCGACAGCAACTGCTGCACTCAGAACACTTGCGCGATCGATGATGGATACCCGATCTGTATCGTAAACCCGATCACTGGCCCCAAACCAGATGCGTGTGGAGACTACGTGGAGGGCGAATGCAACGAAGAGGACGATCCGGGCTGTGGTGACTTTGACTGTTGCACGAACAA
>JANQQK010000080.1 GCA_028289375.1 Phycisphaerae bacterium
TTACGCCGTCGGTGTGATTCTGTACGAATTGCTTTCCGGCCATCGCCCGCACGACGTTCGCGATCACACGGTGCCGGAAGCAGCACGGATCATTCGCGATGAGGAGCCGTCGCGGCTGGGATCTGTTCGCTCGGAATTTCGCGGCGACATCGAGACGATCGTGGCCAAGGCCCTGGAGAAGGACACCGCCCGTCGCTACCAGACCGCCGCCGAGATGGCCGCCGACATCCGCCGCTATCTTCAGGATCAACCCATCCTCGCCCGCCCAGCCAGCACCTTCTATCAGCTCAGCAAATTCGCACGACGAAACAAGGGATTGGCGGCTGGACTTGCAGCCACATTCGTCGTTCTCGTTCTCGGTCTGATCAGCACTTCGTACTTCCTCGTGGAGGTCACCAACCAGCGTGATGAGATCGTGGCAGCTCGCAACGAAACCGACAGGGAACGTGATCGGACAGAGGAGGTTGCCAAATTTCAAGCGGACCTGCTGTCCGACCTGCGCGCGAATGCGTTCGGGAAGAAGCTGATCAAACGACTCAAGACGGAGATGGACAAGTCGCTTGGTCATGAGAACGCGGCGGAATTCACCGGTTCGTCCGAACTGCCTGAAATCGCCGGGGCGCTCGACAATATCAACGGTACCAACATCGCCAGAGACTTGCTGAGCGAGGCGGTGGCTGATCGCGCGCTGCGGAGGATTGAACGCGGATTCACCGATGACCCTCTAACCGAGGCGCGGCTGCGAATCAGTGTCGCGGAAATGTACACGAATCTTGGCATGCACGAGGACGCGGTGAATCAACTGAGGATCGTCGTGAATATTCGGCGTGAAACGCTGGGAGCCGACCACAAGGCGACACTCAGCGTCATGAACAGCCTCGCTACCCAGTGCAACCGAATGGGGCGTCTCTCGGAGGGCGAAGAGCTCTACCGGGCCGTTCTCGAGGGCCGCAAGCGCGTGCTTGGGGAAGACCACCGGCTTGTCTTCAAGACCATGGGCGGTCTCGGTGCCCTTCTTGTGCGCAGAGGTGCGCACGATGAGGCGGAATCGCTCCTCAGAGCTGCCATCGACGGTTTTGAGCAGGCCTACGGTAAGGACAACAAGCATTCCCTTAGCAGCCGCAACACGCTTTGCGCATTGCTGCTCAGGCAGCGCAAGCATGCGGATGCGCTCGCCTGTTTCACGGATTTGCTCGCCATCCGCACGGAATTCAGCGGCGACGACCATCCGCAAACCGTCAGGGTGCGCAACAATCTGATGGGCACGCTGTTCAAAGCCAACCGTCTGGAAGAGGCAGAACCCATTGCCCGAGACGTATTGTCATCCAGCAGACGGATTTCCGGCGACGAGCATCCCGCTACCATCCTTGCCCAGAACAACCTTGGTGTTCTCCTCCTGCAGATCGGCAAGCCCACTGAAGCAGAGGCGCTCTTTCGCGATGCCTACAAGAAGTGTCTCAAAGACATGAACCCGGAGCATGAGTATTGCATGAAGGCAACGAGCAACCTGATTGACGCACTGCTCGATCGCGGTGCATCCGCGGAAGCCGAGGAACTCTGCCACGAACTCATCGATGTTCGCCGGGCACTCGATCCGCCTCTCCCGGGACTCGTCGCCCAAACGCTCGAACAGCTTGGCCATGCCTGCTACCAGCAAAATCAGTTCGAAGACGCGCGGATCGCTTGGCAGGAATGCGTTGACCTTCGCTCCGACATCAACGCAAATTTCTGGCTGACACACCGCGCACGCAGCCAACTTGGCCAAGCCTTCACAGCACTTGGCGAATATGAGAAGGCCGAACCATTGCTGCTCGACAGTTACGAATCTCTTGCCGACATGAAAGCGTCGATCCCCATCGTCGCTGGGGCTGGGTGCGTGGATGATGCGAGAGATCGGATCGTTCGACTCTACGAGTCCTGGGGCAAGCAGGAAAAAGCGCAAGAATGGCAGACCGCTACCCCAACCAGCGACGGCGATTGAACCCAGACGGAGAAGATGGGACCGTCACATTTCGGCGTCATAAGAAGGACTGGGCAGAGCCGGACTTGAACCGGCGACACACGGATTTTCAGTCCGTTGCTCTACCAACTGAGCTACCTGCCCGGCTGGATCGATCAAAAGTCGACCAAGGGCGAAGTTGTAGCATCGGATTCACCCCGTGGCAACCCCTCTGAGTCGCCTCGCAGAATGAGAACGCACTCCGCCGAGGAGGCCGGCAGCGTTCCCTCAGACTGTCTCGTCCTCCAGGGCAAAGACCTCCGGACGCGTCCGCTCCAGCGTTGCTTCCTGCACGCGTTTCTCCTGAAGGTTGGCTCGATGGGCCGCCAGCCAGCGAACGAAGAGGTTGGCAGAAATGCAAACGACGATGCCAGCCACACCAGTATGGAATATCACGGTGGCCACAATCCCCGCGGCGACCGCTGCAATCATGGCCGAGATGAACCAACTCGACACCACCCAGATGGACCGTCCCAGCTTCAGGCTCGCATCGCCACGCTGGAAAATCCGATCCGCCATGCCCGTCGCCACCACGGCGGAAAAGGCCACGTAAGTGGTCGATACCGGCAGCCCCAAACTGCTCGCCGTCGCGATGATGCTGGCAGCGACGGACGTGATCACGCTGGCACGCAACGTGTCGTAGTGTTGTGTCTCCTCGGGGTCAGCCAGCTTCTGCGTTGGTGCCAGCGACGGTCCTTCACGCTTGAACGACAGAAACCAACGCGCCAATCGAATGCACCAGTTTGGCGCGTACAACGCCACGTGGTGACCCATCGACCCCGTGTTCACTTCGGCCCGCGTCACACGATCCGCGTTCTTGGTGCTCATGCCCACAACGAGGAGCAAGCCGCAAATGAAGAGGAGGTTCCGATCAATCGGGACGGTCGTACCGCCTTCAAGACCCCCTTCTCGCAACAACGTATACGAGGACAGGCCCGGCGACGCACAATTGGCCAGATCGTTCTGCCCGAATGCGAAGGCCATCGCAAGCATCCCCGCGACCGCCAGAAACGGGAAGAGCCGTCTGGCCGCACGGTCACGAAAGAGCAGAAGGGTAACGTGAATCAGAATCGCGAACCCGCCCCAGAGCACGAGCACGATGATGGCAGCGCTGATGTTCTCGTCCTTGATCCACGTGTTCAGATCAGCGACGACGGACACACTCTTCATGCCCTTGAGCATGAGGAAGTAGCACAAGCCCGCCGAGATTCCGCCGCCGACCCACCCACCGTGAAGCAACAGCGTCTTTAGGTTCTTTGTTCCGTCACCAATCGCACCACGTGCCGCGCGCTGCAACAGAAACGCCGCAAAACCGGTCAACACGATCGAGCAGACGATGCCGGACACGACGATTCCCGCCTTGCCCCATTTGACGGTCTGAATCTGAATCGCGGCAGCCGCGCCCATCAACTCGAACACAAGACACGCGGTCGTGCTGACGGGCATGCCGAACGCCGAATAACTGTAGAGCAGCACGGTGTCGACGATGTAGACGGAGATGTAGATCGCCAGCGCGTGCTCAAGCCCCGGAAGCCCAAGCGGATCGAATATGCCCTTGCGTGCGGTGTTGATCACTTCCGAACTAAGCGTGGCACCAGCCACCACCGCGACACCAGCCAGAAGCACCGCCGCCCGTCGCGACATCACGCGCGATCCGAAGACGGCGTTCACCAGGTTGGCCGCGTCATTACGACCCACCTCGACGGTGTCCCATATGAGCATGCCAATCGCAACAAGCAGGCACACTTGTTGAAAGGAATTGGGCAGAGACGCCCAGACGCCCCACGGAGTTGTCACATCAGCAAGGAAGACCATGACCGGCTGAAACCGCGATTCACCCGTAATGGCTGATCAGGTTTCAAGCCCGCCTACCGCGCCGCGGCGAGATGCAAAACCTAACCAACGCTGTTTGACAGCATGCGACGCAGTCGATCGCCGCAATTTTCCGCATGGTCGGCCAAGCGACCCAATTCACCAAACACGCGGAAAAGCAGCATCAGGTCGGATGTCTTCATCTCATCTTCGAGTGAAAACAGCTTCTGACACAGCTTGTAGGAAGTGCGGTCCGCTTCCCATTCTGCCCGAGACACATCCTTGATCATCGTCAAGGCCCGCTCCGCGTTGGGACCCACCATCTCGCCTTCAACCAGCGTCGGAAGGTAGTCCGCCAAGGTGCGCATCTTTTCGCATACCTCGACCACTTTGTCCACCAGCGCGAGCATCGGATCGATCAATCCGGACGGAATCGCGAGATTCTTAAGCGTCAGCAGCGCAGCCACGTCCTCGACGGCGTCGGCCATGTCATCCTGGAGCTTCAGATACCCCAGCAAATCGCCACGATAGACGGGCAAAACGAACCGCGTCGGGATCACCTGGCGGATTTCGTCCTTGATGATGTCTGCGTCGTGCTCCACTTTGAAGACCCGCTCGGCGATTTCCTTGAGCTTCACATGGTCACCCTCGAGGCATGCCTCGAACATCGGCTTAACCAAAACCACACACTCCATCACCGCGGCCATGTGCTCGCGCATCGGCTCGAAGGGCGATTTCTGAAACAGGTCCTCAATTACTGTTGCCATGGCACACTCCCATCGACCGGCCCATCCCTGAACCGGAAATCATTGACACTGCGAGGCCTAGCGTGATCCATCAACGCCAATACAGGCCTGCACCCCTCATGCGCGTCCCAGCCCCGAGCGCGCTTCGTACCAGTATACCACAGCGTGGCGGAAATGAAGCGCTTACTACATTATTATCGGACAGTTAAGCGTCGGGCCGCAACGAACATGCTTTTCCCCGCAGAAATCGTGCAATTCTCGAGCACGTGGCGGTCAAAAAAACCTCGCACGACGGTTTCGCGCCCGCGCATTTCATTTGGCAGTTGTGTACAATTCGCGCGGGTCGTCCGGTGCAACGGCGACAGCGTCTCCAGTCGGGTTTGCTACGCTTCAACAGGACACGCAAATGATCAGCACGGAATCTGTCGCCACCACTGCAACCTCCCGGGCTCGCCGATCCATCCTCGTCGTTGAAGACGAACAGGATTTGGCCGATCTGATCTGCTTCAACCTGGATCGCGAGGGCTACAATTGTCGGCACGCCGCCGGCGGGGACGTGGCCCTGAAGTCCATCGAAGAAGATCGCCCCGACCTGATCCTCATGGACCGCATGCTGCCCGGGCTTTCGGGCGATGAGGTGGTCCGCCGCCTGAAGAAAGATGACGCGACGTCGTCGATTCCGATCGTGGTGCTCTCAGCCAAGGATGACGAATCGGATCAACTCGTCGGGTTCGCCCTCGGCGCCGATGACTACGTCACCAAGCCATGCTCGATCAAAGTGCTCATCGCACGGGTCAACGCCATCCTTCGACGATTTGAGAATGCTCCGGAAGAGGACGACGTGCTCTCGGCCGGCCCCATTCGTCTGCTGCCCGACCGACATCAGTTGTTCGCCAACGGGGAGCAGGTGGACGTGACGGCGATGGAGTTTCGCATCATCAAGGCGTTGATGATGGCCCGCGGACGGGTCATGAACCGATCGCAACTGATCGACGCCGCACTCGGCACGGGCGTTGCCGTCACCGACCGGACGATCGACGTGCACATCACGGCTTTGCGCAAGAAGTTGGGCATGGCCTCGGGGTGGATTCAGACGGTTCGCGGCGTCGGATACACCTTCCGCCAACCACGATGACACGGAGCCGCCGCTCGTGAAAGTCCGTCCGGGAAAGTTCTTCTGGAAGCTCTTTCTCGGGACCGCAGCGCTCGTTACCGTTGTCGTCGCCACCATCGTGGCGTTGATCATTCTGGTCAACGATGATCTGCTCGCCGCCAAGACCGCCGATTCGCTCAAACGCTACGCCGAACTCTTCCGCCATCAGGTCGCCGGCAAACTCGACGCCGATCACGCGAACGATCTTCAGTCCTTCGTTTCATCAGAGGGAGACAATGGCGCGGAAGGCTATCGGATCACCGTTGTCACACGCGACGGTACGGTTTTGGCCGACTCATCAGCCCCGCCGTCCAGCATGGAAAACCACGCGACACGCCCTGAAATTCAGAGCGCGCTTGCGGATGGCTTTGGCGATTCGACGCGATTTTCCAACACCATCAATCGCCAGATGAAATACGTCGCGGTTCGCGTTGGTTCGGGCGAGAATCCGGAAGGCGTGGTGCGCGTTGCGATGCAGTACGGCACGTTTGTCGCCCAATCCAAGGATGCACGCCGCCTCGCCATGACGATTGCGCTCGTCGGCCTGCTCGCAGCCGCGGTTCTCGCGCTCGGACTTGCGCGTATCTGGTCAGGCCCCATCAGTCGCATCACCGCCATCGCCCGCGAGTTCAGCCACGGCCAACTCTCCGCTCAACTGCGAGTGGAAGGCTCCGACGAAATCACCCTCCTCGCCAAATCGCTCAACCGCATGCGCGACCGATTGGCCGCACATCTCGAGTCGCACTACCGGCAACGCCGAACCCTCGAATATCTGCTGACGCAATTGCATGAAGGCGTCATCGTGGCCGACGCGGATGGGCGCATCATTTTGCTCAACCCGGCCGCCGCGAAACTCCTTGACGTTCCCGTGTCGATGACCGGCGGACGTGACATCGAAGGCATCTCGGTCGAATCCTGCGTACCACAAGCCGAACTTCGCCACATGCTTGCCGTTCGTGACGTCAAGTCAGCGCACTCCAATGGTCACGGCACCGCCGACCTTGAACATGGCCTGCACACTGAACCATCCGTGCTGTTGGAGAATCGCATCACGCTCAAGCTCGCGACTGGAACGGTTTCCGTGCTCGCCCGCGCCTCCGACATTGTGCTGCCAGCCGCGACGGCTTCACTCACACGCATCACGGACTCCACGAAACCGCCCGCGGTCGATCGGACGATCGTCGGTCGGCTGCTCGTACTCACCGATATCACCGAGCTCTCGCAAGCCATGCGCATCAAGAGCGATTTCGTCGCCAATGCCTCGCACGAACTGCGGACGCCGCTCACAGCCATTCGTACGGGCGTCGAAACGCTCCTCTCGATCGACCCGGCTGAGGATGAATCGTCGGCGAAGCATCTGCTCGGTGTTGTCGATCGACACAGCGCACGACTCGAAGCCATGGTTGATGATCTGCTTGAACTGTCGCGGCTGGAGTCCTCGGCCAATTCGGTCAGACCCAGCCAGGTGTTGCTTGTCGAGGTCCTGCGCGAGCTGCGTGATCGGTTCGCCAAGCCACTCGAAAGCAAGGGCATCAATCTCGAAACCACCACTGCCGACGATCAGCCGGTCACGGTCCCCAGTGCCCGACTCCTGCGTCTCGTGCTGAACAACCTCGTCGACAACGCCGTCAAGTTCACCGACCCCGGCGGGAACATTGGCGTCACGTTCGACCAGGACGAAAACGCCATCCGTTTCGCCGTCACCGATGACGGTTGCGGCATTCCGCCCAAGGAGCACGACCGCATCTTCGAACGTTTCTATCAAGTGGAGCGAGCACGTTCGGGAGCAGACCGAGGGACGGGACTCGGACTTTCGATCGTGCGCCACGCCGTCGCGGCCATGAACGGATCGGTCCAACTCACCAGCGAGCCCGGTGAAGGCACCCGCATCGCCATCGAGATTCCGTTGTCATCGACTGATAGGATGGCCGAGACCGTCGCCGAAGTCGGGCAGTCCTGACGCGCGATTGCATTTTGACAGCCACGTCGATACGCTCGAACACCATGTCCGGTAAAGAGTTCGGGCGTTTTCTGATGTCGCCGATCCAACACATCATCGTCGCCGGCGTGCTTATCCTTGCGACGGCCAACGTCACCACAGCCCGTCGCTACCCCCTGACCCACATGCCCGATCTGCACGGCAAAGTCATCCGCGACCTTGTGCAGGATACCGATGGACACATCTGGGTTGCAACCACAACAGGTTTGTGGCGATCCTCCGATCGGACGTTCAAGCCCGCATTCGAGCAAAGCCTTGGAAGTCGGCTGATCACGCGTCTGGCCATTGCACGAGACGACCAGCTCTGGATCGGCACGATCGGCGACATCTTCCTGGTCGACACCCGCCGCGTGAAAATCGTTCGACAATTCTCCGATATTGGTCGACAGGCGGTGCGGAGCTTCGAATTACGTCCCGACGGTGAACTCTGGGTCGGCACCGAACGCGGCATCTACGTCGGCGACGGCAAAGGTCCATTCGAATTGCAAAAGGGCACTGACCGTTACCAGGTCAGCGCTCTGGCATTCGATGCGGATGGCACACTCTGGGGCGGATCAGGCCGGGCGCTGCTCAGAATCCGAGACGGCCAAATCGAGGAACTGTTTCCCGACATCGTTCGTCCCGGTCGCATCGAACGCGTGATCACGACAAACGATGGCAGCGTCTGGTTCGGGTTGCGAAACCCTGGCGGTCTCTACCGGCTGCGTGAAGGGCAACTCAAGCGCTACACGTCGGACGACGGCATCCACAACGATGAGATCAATGAACTCATCGAAACCCCGAATGGCGACATCTGGATCGCCACGGAAGCCGGCGCCGTTCGTTGGGATGGCAACTCATTTACAACTGTCGACCAAACGTCCGGCTTGGAGAACAGTGACGTCCACGCCCTCCTCATCGACCACGAAGACCATGTCTGGATCGGCACATTCTACGGAGGCCTCTACCGGCTCAGTTCGATGGATGTGCTGCATTATCCGAACCCGCCGGGACTTGCCCATCCTGTTGTCTCGGACATTGCTTTCGATGGTTCAGGGCAGCTCATCATCGCCTCATTCGCCGGCACCGCCACGCTCGACCCGGAAGTCGGCACCATCATTCCCGCGTCTCCCGCGATGCCATCGGAGCAGGTATTTGCACTCCGAAATGGGCAGGTCTGGCTGCGCTGGTTCCATCGCTATGCCCCACTGGGTGACGATGTATTCAATACCAATGGTCTTCAGGTCAATTACGTCACTACCGCCCCGAGCGGAAACGCTCTTGTTGCCACGAAGAACGGCGCGTACGAACTGAACGCCGATGACGAAGTGGTGCGACGTCTCGAACTCATTGGGTTACCCGACAGAGCATGCAACATCATCCACTGCACGCAAGACGGCACGATCTACGTCGGTACCAGATCAGGTTTGCATCGCTGCACCAACAACCGATGCGAAACCATTTTCGATGAATGCCAAGTACTCTCCATGTTCTTGGAGTCACATCACCACCTTCTGCTGGGTACGAATGAAGGGCTGCTGGAATATCGATCGGGCACCATCAGCCGATACCCGCCCCATGTCGTCAATCGAAAGGCCATGCGTAAAATCGTCAAGGATCGCAGAGGGCGATACTGGATCGCCGGTGAGCGTGGCCTGTTTCGTCTTGAAAACAACGAGCTGACACTCTTCACGCACGAGGACGGATTACCCTCTTCCGATGTGAAAGGCGTCGCCATCAGTCCCGCTGGAACTCTTTGGCTTGGAACCACGTCTGGTATCGCCAGCATCAGACCAGAGCAACTCTCGGAACTTCAGCCAAACAAGCCGCAGCTCGACATCAAGCATGTGATCGCTGGCGGACGCGCATTGACACCGACCGAGCTCCCTGCAAACCTGAGCATTGTTGGCGAGCAGATCGAATTCGAGATGGAGTGCGTCGGTTGGCGATCATGCGAGGACTTTCGGTTTCAGCACAACGTCGAAGGGCTGACTGACTTTTGGTCGCCCCCGACCGATCAGACGTCAATTCGATTCGATAGTCTGCTGCCCGGAAAATATGTCTTCAAGGCCCGCGCCGTTGATGCATATGGCAACGTCGGCGGAAGTGCTCGCGACATTCCCTTCACCATCGTCGACGCCTCGTCTCCCAACAAGACCGTCGTCATCACGTGCGTTCTCCTGTGCGTAGCAGCCGTCCTCTTCGTCTGGTGGCGACGGGTGCTGGATCAACGGTCTGCGGTGAGGGCGGCCAAGGAGAAGTTCGTCAGCGATGAGCAGTTCCGATTCGTCTTCGACAGTGGCCCGATCGGCATGGCGCTCGTCAACTTGGATCATCAGTTCATCAAGGTGAACAGAGCATATACCGAGATCGTTGGATACACCGAAGAAGAACTTCGCAGCAAGACTTTCTACGACATCACGCATCCCGACGATCTGAAGCGAAACATTGAGATCGTTAGCCCGCTGTTCGAGGGCAACGCGCGTACGGAAGTCTTCGAAAAGCGATACGTCACCAAAGAAGGACAACCCAAGTGGGTCAGTATCCGCACAACCGTTGTGCATGATGAGTCAGACAAGCCAGTCTTCTGCGTGGCCATGATCGAGGACATCGACGAGAAGCGCACGGCAGAAATCGAGCGAGAAAACAGCGAACGGCGACTCCGAACCATTATCAACACCGTTCCGTCGATGATTTATGTCAAGAACGCCGAAGGCCGATTTCTTGCCGCTAACGATGCCACCGCCCAGTGCCTCGGACGCACGGTCGAGCAGGTCGTCGGAGAGCTTCACATTGACCTTCACTCCGACCCGGAAGAAGTCAAGGTGATGCTGGAGGAAGATCGAAAAGTACTCCAGACAGGCGAGCAGTTTTTCTCCGCACAGGACAGCTTCCACGACGCCCATGGCAGCATTCGTTGGCTGCAGACCATCAAAGTCCCTTATCACGACGGAGGATTCGGCGAACCGGCCGTTCTCGGCATTTCCATGGACGTGACCGAACTCCGCGAAGCCGAGGCCGCGCTGCGAGACACGAACCTCCGATTCACGCAAATCAGCGAAAACCTTGACGACATCTTCTGGTATGGCGACGCCGCCGATCCGGAGTCCTTTCGGGCGGTCTACGTTAGCCCTGCTTACGAGAAGATCTTCCAGAGACCCGTCCAGGATCTATTTGACGACGCGTTCGCCTGGCTTCGGGCCGTACATGATGATGACCGTGACCGGGTCGCCGCATCATTCACCAAGTTCATCCGCGGCGAAGGAGAATTCGACGAAGAGTATCGGATTCTCAGGCCCGATGGGACTCAGCGAAACATCGCCGTTCGCGGAACACGCATCGTGGATAAGGAACTTGGCATCGTACGTGTCGGCGGCATCACACGCGACATCACACACCGCAAATCTGCTGACGCAGAGATCCAACGCGCGCACGACGAGTTGGCGAGAAACGTCGCCGCACTCCGCGAAACCAACCTGCGTTTCAGCCAAATGTGCGAAACGATCGACGACATCATCTGGTATGGCGACGCAGCAGAACCCGACCACTTTGAGCTTGCGTATGTCAGTCCATCATTCGAGAGGATCTTTCAGCGATCAGTCGAAGAATTTTATCAGGAACCATACCTCTGGCTTCATGTCACGCACGACGATGACAAGGAACGAATGGCACGGGCATTCCGCAGCTTCATACACGGCGAGCGGAATTTTGACGAAGAGCACCGAATCATTCGGCCCGACGGAACCCAGCGGATCATCGCCGTTCGCGGGACGCGCATTGAAGATAAGGAGCATGGCGTATTGCGTGTGGGCGGCGTTGGACGTGACGTCACTTTCCGCAAAGCTGATGAAGACGAGATCCGACGAGCCCACAATTCATTGGCGGAAACCGTTGCCGACCTCCGCGAGACCAATCTGAGGTTCCTGCAGGTTTCAGAGAGCATTGACGACATCTTCTGGTTGGCTGATGCGGAGAACCCCCAAGACTACCGTATTCTCTACATCAACCCCGCGTTCGAACGCATCTTGGGCCTCTCTACGACAAGCCTTTATGAAGATCCCTACGCGTGGGCCAAGGTCATCCCGGAAGACGATCGAGAACGCGTTGTCAGCACATTTCAGCGGTTTCTGCGAGGAGAAGACTCTTTCGATATTGAGTGGCGTATCATTCGGCCGGATGGCCACGAGCGATTTCTGTCATGCCGTGCCGAGTTGATACGCGACGAGAACAATCGCGTAATTCGCGCAGCCGGCATTGTGAGCGATATCACGGCATGGAAAGAAGTCGAGACAGAAATCCGTCGGGCGCGGGATGAACTCGCCGATCGCGTTGCCGCCCGAACCGCCGATCTCCAGCAAGCCAATCAGAAACTCCAAAAGGAGATCGCCGAACGTCGCCTCGCAGAGGAAAAAGCAGCCAAACGTCGCGACGCCCTGGCCCACGTTTCGCGACTGTCGCTCATGGGCGAGATGGCATCCGGACTTGCCCACGAACTGAATCAACCGCTGACCGCCATCATCAATTACGCCCAAGGTTGCGTCCGCATGCTCCAGCAGCAGGCCCACGACAAGTCCGCGCTCGAACATGCCATGACCCAAGCCGCCCAACAGGCCACCCGCGCCGGCGAGATCATCACACGCATGCGTGACTTCGCCAAAGCGGACCCCACGCACCGAATCCACACCACCATCAACACGGCGATCACCAACGCCATCGACTTCACCAAGTTTGACCTCGACAAACGCAGCATCAGCCTCGAACGCCGCCTTGCGGACGACCTGCCGAACGTGTTTATCGACAGCGTCCAGATCGAACAGGTCGTGCTCAATCTCATCCGCAACGCCGCCGACGCCCTCGCCGACGTCCACCTCCAGCAGCGTCGCATCCTCGTCACATCCACCAGGTCTGACGAACATGGTGTCCTTGTCACCGTCGCCGACAATGGCCCCGGCGTTGCGCAAGAAGCCCAGGACCGCCTGTTCCACCCCTTCTTCACCACCAAGCCCGATGGCATGGGGCTTGGATTGTCCATCAGCCAATCCATCGTCGAAACACACGGAGGTCGCATGTGGCATCGCTCTTCGGGCGATGGCTGGACACTGTTCAGTTTCACCATCCCTCCCCCCCCGCAAGAGACCGTCGCCTCGACCTCAAGACCCTCACAAACAGCGGATCAAACCCCCTGCGGCGACTCGTGACATCCTTGTGACTTTGCAACGCTGCGGGCGTTTCGGTACCTTAATCGCACTGTCGGCCTGCCGTCACAGGCCGACCCGACGCACAACCTCCGATCGGAACACCGACCATGATGACCCGAACGATACTCAGCTTGACCCTCACGTGGGCTGTCCTCACCTGCCCTGCAATGGCACAGGACGCAGCCAAGGAATCGAAGAAACCTGCCACCACGGAAACCCCCAAAGCGGCAGAAACCAAGTCCGCCGCAAAGCCCAAGGAAAAGCCCGACCCCACGAAGCGTGTCATCCCCATCGCCGCCCGCAACGACATGCGCGTCCACCTTTTCGCGACCATCTTCCGATTGGCAGACTGTCCCGAATACGCCGTCGCCGGTGAAGTCCCGTTGGCCAACAAGGTCGACACCTATTTCAAAGATCACAAGGACCACCCCGCCATCGCCGCCGCCAAGGATCTCTGGCAGAAGCAGCGCGTTGGCTTCGACGACATCATGTACCTCGCCCTGAATGTCGACTCGATCGACAGTCTCAAGCTCATGCCCGCCAAGGGGGATCACTACAAACGCTTCGAAATGAAGTGGCCTAAAGAAAAAACCGACGTCTTCCTCAAACACGCTCGCGAATGGGTCGTCAAAGCCGAGTTCAAAAAACAGATGGCCGAGAACGAGGAAGCCCTGAAGAATTCGACCGAGAAACTCAAAGCCAAGACCGCCAAACAGACCTACATCGCCTGGTTCCGCCACTTCTTCGGATTTGAAAATCCGATCGACTACCACGCCGTCGCCGGCATGCTGAACGGTCCCTACACCTACGTCGTCCCCTCCGCGCGAGCAGGCAACAAAACGGATCTGTTCATCATTCCGGGCGTGCTCTTCGCCGACCGTGAAGGCGCAGCCATGTTCGAGGATGACTTTGACCGCTCGGTCGTCGACGCGTTGACGCTCTACGGAGCCAGGACCTCCCTAGGCGACCACGCCGAACGCATCGCCCCCGACGCACAGAAGCTATACGACCAGATCACCGACAAAATGCAGGCGCTCGGCATCTACAATGGCAAAGCCCTCGTTCAGGAATCCATCGCCCGCGCCGCCGCCATCCGCTACGTCGAAAACGCAGCCGGACGCATGGCCGGCAGCTCCGAAATGTATCGCCACAAGGGGCTTGGCTTCCTTTGGATCGACGAGCTCGCCTTGCTGCTTCGCGACTACGAAGCCGATCGCAAGACATACCCTGACTTGGACGCGTTCGCCCCCAAAATTGCCAAGTTTTTCAAAGAGTGGTCCAAGATGCACATCGCCGATGCGGACAGGATCGCCAAAGGACCGATCCTTCGCATGTTCAGCCGCCCGCAACACGAAGGCGACGTCATCCTCGTCGAGCCGGATGTCTTCCCCGATCCGGGCACCGAACAGGGCGTGCTCAACTGGGTCCGAGGCCAATGGGAAGCGCTCTTCAAGAATCAGTTTGTATCAAAGCCGACACCGGCCAAGGAAATCACCGAAGCCCAGAAAAAGACCCGGGCCTTGATCGTCTACGGCTCACCATCGTCGAACGTCGTGCTCAAGGAGATCTTCGAGAAACTCAATATCTCCATGACCAAAAAGTCGCTCACCATCAGCGGCAAGACCTACGAGGGCAGCAACATCATCCTTATCACGATTCTGCCAAGCCCCTACAACAAGGAAAAACCGGTGCTGATCTACGCCGCCTACGATGACAATTACATCATGGGCCTCGACGCATTCCTCCACGGCCCTTCCGACTTCCTCATCGGCCAATGGGGCCCGCGCGACGAACCCATCGTCGTCATGGAAGGCGACTACACCAAACGCCCCGATGGAAAGTGGTTCATCAAGTAGTGACGCCCGTCATCCGGATGTGAACAAAGCCCATCGGGGACCCCCGATGGGCTTTTCGATTTTCGATCAGGGCTGACCTGTTTTTTATGCTGATACGTTCGGCGACAACTGCTCAATGAGCTTCTGAATTGCCGCCACCGCCGCGTCTGGCGCGACCTTGTCTGCATCGCCGCCGCTGCGCAGCTTCAGTTCGACGACTCCATCGTTCAACCCCCGCTTGCCGACCGTTACACGAATCGGCACGCCCACCAAGTCGGCATCCTTGAACTTATGACCAGGACGCACATCGCGATCATCCAGCAGCGTATCAATCCCCGCCGCCTCCAGATCATCGTGCAGCTTCGTCGCCGTTGACATGACGGCATCTTCGCGTGCATCCAAAGCACAGATATGCACCGTAAACGGCGCGATGTTGATCGGCCAGCAGATCCCCGATTCGTCATGGAACGACTCGATCGCCGCCGCCAGCACGCGGTTCACGCCCATCCCGTAACACCCCATGATGAAAGGCTGACTCTTGCCGTTCTCATCCAGGAAGTGGGCCTTCATCGAATCCGAGTACTTCGTGCCCAGCTTGAACACGTGCCCAGCCTCGATGCACTTCTCGAAGATCAGCGGCGATCCGTTCGGGGCTGCATCCCCCTCAACGGCGTACCGAATATCACCCGCCTCGGCGATCTCGAAATCCCGCCCCGGATTCACACCCGTGTTGTGATACTCCGTCTTGTTCGCACCAGTCACGGCGTTGTGCATCACCGTCACCGCCTGATCCGCGACCACCCGCACACCATCCAGCCCGACAGGCCCTGCAAACCCGACCCCCGCCCCGGTCAGCTTCTCGATCTGTTCCGGCGTCGCAGCGTCAAGCCCCTTCACCTCAGCCACGCGCGCCAGCTTCATCTCGTTAACCTCATGGTCACCGCGCACCAACGCCACCAGAAGCCCATCATCATGTTGGAAGATGATCGTCTTGATCATGTCCTGAGGCTTGCACTTCAAAAACGCGCTCACCTGCTCGATCGTCGACATCCCCGGCGTGCGCACCTCAGCCACGTCCGCCATCGCGTCGCAACCCGCATCCGCGATCGGCTGCATCTCCGCCCGCTCGACGTTGGCCGCGTACGAACCGTCCTCCGCCCGAACCAGGTAATCCTCCCCCGCGTCCGTCACGATCATGAACTCGTGCGACGCATCGCCCCCGATGGGACCCGACTCCGCCTCCACCGGCGTATACGGCAACCCGCACCGCTCGAAGATCCGACAATATGCCCGGTACATCTTCTCATAGCTCGCATCGAGACCGGTCTTGTCGACGTCGAACGAATACGCATCCTTCATCAGGAACTCGCGCGTCCGCAGCACGCCGCTCTTAGGCCGCTGCTCATCGCGGAACTTCGTCTGAATCTGATACAGGTTGATTGGCAGCTGCTTGTAGCTGTTCACGTAAGCACGCGCGATATCGGTGATGATCTCCTCGTGCGTCGGCCCCAGCACCGTTCCCTTTCGCCAGGGCTGATCCGGCAGGTGAATGAGCGTCGACCCCATCGCCGCAACGCGACCGGTCTCCTCCCACAGCTCGACCGGGTGCATCGCCGGCATGTTGAGCTCGATCGCACCTGCCGCGTTCATCTCCTCGCGGATGATGCCCGTCACCTTCTGCAGCACGCGAAAGCCCAGCGGCAGGTACGAATACGCCCCCGCCACTGTCTGCCGCATCATCCCCGCCCGGATCATCAGCACGTGCGACGGCACCACTGCGTCCGAAGGCGTTTCCTTCACCGTTGGTATGAAAAATTTTGTCCAGAACATGGGCAGAGAGATACCGAAACCCGCCCGATCCCGCAAGGGTAGTCGTCATCAGACTATGCGAGCCGGATGTCGCGCAACGCTCAAACTCAATCGGCCACCGATCGCCTCGCCGACCGATAGGCATTGACCAAATGGGATTCAATTCCTCCAGACTTCAGCAAGAGGACGCGGGAGCTTCACGTCGAAGGCAGCAAGGTCATACTCAAGATCAAGCAGGTCCGCACCGAGGCTTGCGAGTTGAACAAGATCTGGCGACATTCGTTCGCGAAACCCAACAACAACAACCTGCACGCCCATCGCCAGTAACTGACTCAAGTGGTGAGCATAACCGTGATCATCTGAGACCAAGACCACACGAAGCGAACGGGATGCTGATTCACTTTCGAGCAGAGCTTGCATCCTCCACTTGATAAACTCGTCAACAGGATCAGTCCCCGTGTCGTCGAGCAGGAACGCAGGCATAGGTTCTACGCGAAAGCCAGTCTTCGTCACGAATCGATAAAAGGGACTGACCCGATCCAAGTCCCGTCGGAACGTCAATGGGTTGAGCACGAAATGCTGCTCGTCCGCACCGAACCAGCACTCAAAGGCATCGTACACACGGTCCCAACGAGGTCGCTCATGTGGCTTGGGTCTTCGGCGGAGAATCTGCAGGCCCAATTCGCCGTCAATATTGGGGGCATCGATGAATACGTAGCAGTTATCAGTGGGCACAATTCGGCTCTGAATCATTCTATAATCTCCTAAGAAATTGAAACTATAAGGCACACTAAACTAGCACTGATAAAAGGCTTCCGATCCTTAGGATTCGGAACTTCATAAAAAACTAAAGCTGGATACTCCCGAGGCCACCTCCTTCCTTCTGATTCCTTTCAGGAGCTAAACTCAGATCCACGCCGAGAATACTCTCTGCGAAATCACTCAGGTCAATAAAACGAATGGGGGACTCTTCGCTAAATAACCCAACTCTGTTCCAACGCTCTTCCATTCCTGAACGGAAAAATGCTATAGAAACCCTCCCCCCCCGGTTCTGCACATAATCGAGGAGAGGGTAATATAAGTCGAAGGCGTCACTTACAACAACGAGAGGAGGGGGAGTCTCCTGACGTTGAACAAGCAAACCAGCAAGATACGTAATGCGCGTCGAGAGGCGTTGGTACTGAACCGATTCCAGCCGATTTGGTGTGACGAATGCATCGCGGTAGTCGGTTTCGTCCACGGTAAACTGAAGAACGCTGGCAAGGAAGTCACAGAACTTTCGTTGGCCATCATGCTCCTTATTAATGGAAACGAATGCGATTTTCTGCCCGAATGTGCCACGATTGGCTTGCACCAACGCTTCATCAAGCATGCGATAATCAATCGCCGCCTGCCGCGACAACTTCTTATCAGACAACGACTTATGGAAATCAAATAAGGGGGTTGCGTCAACTGCGAGAATTGCACCCATACGGATCCTCCCTTTCCATAAAAGCATCGACATACGCCGACGCAATAAACACCTTTGAATGTACACGATGATAGGACGAAAGTCAAGCGAATTCCATATGGCGTAACCAAATTCGGCTGTCGTCGGGCAGGCACGCCCAGGGCTCAAAAAACCACCCGCATCGCCACGTAGAAGAAATCACTGTCGTCCGTCGTCTCCGTCACGTTCCGCACGAAATTCTCCGGAAAGAAATGCGCATACCCCACGTCCAGCTCCACCCCGTCGCAAATCCAGTACCGAAGACGCAGGTCCACCTCCTGGCCCACGAAATCCCCGCTCTCGCCGGTTGGATCACGCAACGCCGCCCGCACAAACGCATCCGTATCCGACGCCAACCAGAACGCCCTATACACCGCTTCGATCCGCAGCCGCTCAGTCGGCGAAGTCGTCACATGCAGCGAGGGGCTGACCATGTTCTGCCAGGCAAACAGATCCGCATGCCCGTACATCGTGTGCGCCGCCCCAAACAGATTCTCAAACCGCTCGTCCGACCGATCCCCCGGATCATCATCGCCGCTGGCATAGTTCAACATCCCCGCCACCCGCGTCCCCCACGAATCGCCGAACGAGTATCCAAGCTCACCATGCGCCGCAAACGCCCGATGATGCCCGCCCGTCCGATCCCCAAACTGAAACGCCACATTGAAATCGTAATCGAACCCCGTTTCCCCGATCAGCCCGTACGCATGCAACCCGATCGTGTGTATCTCCCGATCCGGCGTCATTCCCTTGCGATCCTCATCCAGCGCGAAGTAGTAAGGCTCCAGCACCACATGAGGCCACCACCCCCGAAAATACCCCGCCACCCCATAAATCCACCGCTCATCATCCCCATGATCAAACCGCCGCAACCGCCGCTCCACCGGCTGGAACGCAAAGGCTTCCACTTCCCAAACCGTCGTCGCATCGCCCAGCCGCACCCGCAGCCCGTCGAACGCATTCGTCGTGTTGCGAAAACGGTTCCGCGCAAACAGCCGGCGATCCACCGAATCAAACGACATCCGCCCCAACCGAATGCTCAGGGGCTGCCCTTCACCCACCCCATCCTTGAAATACAGCTCGCCATACGCCTGCAGCAGTTCGTTCTCATCAATCTCGCCCACGTTCTCCGGCAGCTCACTTCCGAATCGCCGCGAGTCCTGAAACTCCAGCCCGAACCGAAACGGGTCAGCCACGTCCCGAATGCCGACATACATGCGCGTCCGCAGCAGAAACCGCTCGTCGCTACGACCACCGGCTGCGAAAAAATCGTCACGAATCTCAAACCGCGTCCGCTGCTCAACGCCGAACAACAGCCAATCCAGATCCGCGAACCTTTCGTCTCGCTCCGACATCGGCCTGACGTATTCCGGCAAATCCGCGACCCGCTTCGTCCCCGGTGACATCGAAACAGCAGAGACCGTTTCAGGGTCCCCCTCCGTTCGCTCCACTTCTCGGTCACGATCCTCCTGCAAGTCCGGGCGAGCCATCGGCAGCACTTGCCCCAAGATGCTCCCCGGGCCAGCCAACAAGAGAGCCGCAATCCATCGCCTGCTCAACAACGCGTCACCTCAACATCGTCCATCTCGCCCCACACGCTGCCAAAGCAATCGCACCATGCACAACCGCCACTGCAGCCGCGATCGGGACATACCCCGCACGCGATGCCGCGGACAGCCGTCCGGCACCATCACCCGGTTTCTTCCACGAGATGGATCAATCAACACCACCGGCCAACGTAAAACGAGCACCAGGGCGTTCGCCGGTCCAACGCCCTCAATTTCGAGTCTGCAACGTGCCGATAACTCTGTCAATTGCCTTTAATTGCGGTCGATCGGGAACACACCTAGACTCCTTCGAACATCCACGCAGCAGATCGACGCCCACGAACACCAATGACACAGCAACCGGACACATCGACCCACCAACCGCCAACACCTACACCGCGCGTCTCGCGGCGATTCAAACTCGTCGCCCTCGCCACGCTCACCGTCGTCACGCTGCTCGTGGCCGAATTCGCCCTGCGCGTCGCCGGCATCCACGATGGGGGCATCATCCTCCAGTCCGACCCTTGGACCGGCGTCCGCCACATCCCGAACCGCACGCTCGTTCAGGATGCGGAAGGCTTCGGCATCGTCGAGATCAACAACCTTGGACTTCGCGATCACGACACCACCATTGAAAAACCCGCGGATACCTACCGCATCGCGCTGGTCGGCGATTCCTACATCGAAGCCGCCCAGGTCGCCCTCGAGAACGCCGTAAGCGAGAAACTCGAAGCACATCTCAACCGATCAACTTCCAAGACGCAGGTCGAAGTCCTCAACTTTGGCGTCTCCGGATTCTCCACCGCCCAGGAATACCTCAACATCAAACACCACATCCTCCCCTTCAAGCCCGACCTCATCCTCCTCTCCATGACCGTCACCAACGACATCCGCGACAACCACCCCGACCTTTCGCGCACCCCACGCCCCGTCTATCACCTCACCAATGACGAGGAACTCGAACTCGACACGTCCTTTCGGCAACCAACCCACGCCCTACTCCACGTGCGCACCCATTGGCCTCGCCTTTGGCGCAGCGTGAGTTGGATCGCATCCAACAGCCGACTCGCCGGTCTTGCCATCGAAGCCGCCCGCAACATCTCCCAGCACAAACGCCACCGTCCACAACCAACCGCGCCCGGCGACATCCCGCCCGACATCCTCAGCGACCTGACCGTCTACAAACCCGACGCGCCCGCCCCATGGGACGACGCCTGGACCATCACCGAAAAACTACTCCTCAAAACGCGCGACCTTTGTCGCAACCACGACTTCGACCTCCTCGTCATCATCCAGGCCACCGCCCGCCAGATCGATCCGAACACCCGCTCCGAATTCGCCACCCACCACCCCGAATTCGATCTCGACTACCCCGAACGCCGAATCACCGCGTTCTGTGCCTCGCACGACATCCAGTCCCTCGCCCTCAGCCCCACCTTTCGGAAACACCGCCAATCCACCGGTCAGCATCTCCACGGATTCGGTCAAACGCTCGGTCAAGGCCACTGGAACGACGCAGGCCACGCCCTCGCCGCCAAGATCATTCACGTCTACCTCAATACCAGCGAGATCCTCCCTGATACGCTGCGCACCGCGCCAGACTGACCGACCCGATTGCATCACCATCCCCGCCTTCCTAAACTCCCCACCGGGGTCTCGTCGATAACCAGACAACACCGCAATCATGGCCGAAAAACCAACCATCACCGACGCCGAAACACCAGAAGCGCCCGATCGCCCCCGCTTCAGCTGGAAGTTTCGCCTGCTCGCACTGACCATGCTGTTGGGCCTGACCCTCATCACCGCCGAACTCGCCCTCCGCATCCTCGGCATCCAGAAGGGCGGCATCATTGTCATGTCCGACCCCCACACCGGCTATACCCACATCCCCAACCGCACGCTCGTCCATGAATCTGAGGGTTACTCCGTCGTCCACATCAATTCCCTCGGCTTCCGCGACCACGAAACCACCCTCGAAAAACCACCCGGCACCTTCCGCATCGCCATCCTCGGCGACTCCTACGTTGAAGCTCGCCAGGTCGCCCTCGAAAACGCCGTCAGCGAACAGCTCGAATCCCTGCTCAACCGATCCGACACCAATACCCGATACGAAGTCCTCAACTTCGGCATGAATGGCTACTCCACCGCCCAGGAACGCCAACGCCTCGAACATTTCGTCATGCCCTTCGACCCCGACCTTGTCATCCTCTCCATTTGCACCACCAACGACGTTCGCGACAACCACCCCAAACTCACGAACATCGCACGCCCCTTCTTCCTGCCCGACGACCAAGGCCAATTCACACTCGACACCCGCTTCCGCGAACTGTCCGGCGGACGACGGGACCTCCGCGCACCCGACAGCCGATTCTGGCGCATCGCCACCTGGACCACCTCCAACGTCCGCCTCGCCGGCATCGCCATCGAAGCCGTCCGCACCTTCACTCAGCGCAAACGACACACCGCCCCCATCCCCGAACTCGCCGACATCTACACCGGCTCCGAGCGCGACCTCAACATCTACAACCCAAACCCACCCGAAGTCTGGCAACACGCCTGGCTCATCACCCAGTTCATCCTCGACGACATGAACACCCGCTGCCGACTTCGCGATATCCCCTTCGTCGCCGTCATCCAGGGCAGCAGCCAACAGGTCGACCCCGCCGCCCGCGAAACCTTCACCCGCCTCCGCCCCGAACTCGATGTCGACCACCCCGAAAAACGCCTCATCGCGTTCTTCACAGCCAAGGACATCACCCACTTGCCCTTGAGCCAACCCTTCCTCGAGCACTACAAGAAAACAGGCCAACACCTCCACGGTTTCGGCAACCGCCCCGGCATTGGCCATTGGAATGAAAAGGGCCACGAACGCGCGGCCCAGATCATCCATCAATTCCTCGTCGATCAGAACCTGCTCGACGATTAGATTGTCAGTTCATCACCCCAGCTGACGCGCAATCGCCGTCAGCCTCTTGATCACACCCAACCACGCAATTTGCACGCCTCAGCCACGCGCGACACCGACACCAGATACGCCGCCAGCCGCATGTGCACCTTCTCCTTTTCGCACATCGCGTAGACCGCCTTGAACGCATCCGTCATCCGGCGATCCAGTTGGCTGTGCACGTCGCCCAGCGTCCAGTAGTAGTTGTACGTGTTCTGGACCTGCTCGAAATACGACACCGTCACACCGCCAGCATTCGCCAGGAAGTCCGGCAACACGAACACGCCGTTGTCATGCAGAATGTTGTCCGCCTCCGGTGTCGTTGGCCCGTTGGCCAGCTCGCAGACGATCTTCGCCTTGATGTTCCCGGCATTGTCACCGGTGATCACGTTCTCCAGGGCAGCCGGATACAGAATGTCCACATCCAGCTCGAGCAGTTCCTCGTTGCTGATCGGCTCGGTCCCCGGGAAGTTGGCGACCCGGCCTGTCTCCTGCTTGTGGTGCACAATCTTGTCCGGGTCGATCCCGTCCTTGTTGTACACACCACCGCCCGAATCGCTCACCGCCACCAGCTTGCCACCGCCCAGAATCTCCGGATGAAGCGTCGCCGCGAACTGCCCGGCGTTGCCGAATCCCTGAATCGCATACGCCGCCGCACCCGCATCAATCCCACGTGCCTTCGCCGCCTCACGCACGACATACACGCCACCGCGTGCCGTCGCATCGCCACGACCCTGACTGCCGCCAAGCGGAATTGGTTTGCCCGTGATCATCCCAGGATGCGAATGGCCTTTGATCGTCTCATATTCATCCATCATCCACGCCATGATCTGCGGCGTCGTGTACACATCCGGGGCAGGGACGTCCCGATCAACAGCCAGAAACTGCGCCGCCGTCCGAATGTACCCGCGAGCCAACCGCTCCTTCTCCGCGTTCGAAAGGTCCTTCGGGTTGCATGTCACCCCACCCTTGCCGCCGCCCAGCGGAATATCCACCACAGCCGTCTTCCACGTCATCCACGCAGCCAACGCCCGAACCGTGTCGATCGTCTCATCGGCGTGCCAGCGCAGTCCGCCCTTCGTCGGGCCACGCGCCGAGTTGTACTGCACGCGATACGCGTGGTAGACCTTCGTCGAACCGTTGTCCAACCGCAGCGGAATCGTGAAACGATACTCCCGCATCGGCCAACGCAGAAACTCGTGCGTCGCCTCATCAAGCCCCAGAATCTTTGCGGCCTCATCAAGTTGCGTCTGGGCAATCTTAAAAGGATTCAACTCCGACATCGCACATTCATCCTTTCACAATCAGGCGGACCCGCGTCAGCCGAACATCCCGCTCATGGTGTGCCCGCCCGAAAACAAACATGCCACATGCTATCCTGTTAGCATGCGGCATGCCAATCCGCGAAAAATCACCCACATTTCAGTCAGAATCGATCGTCGTAAAGCTGCATCTTCCGCCCACGACTGTCTTCCGCTTCGTAACGCTGCTCGTCCCACGCGAAGTCCGCATTCGACAGGATCACGATCGCCTTGCCCGTGTCCTGCTCAAGCTGATACAGCATGCCACGCTTGCGGTTTTGCAACTGGAACGCCACATCCGGTGCCACATGCACGCCCAACCGCACCACGTCCGCACGGTGGACGGCCATCTGGATATTCCGCAGCACATGCAGCGTCATCGACTCCGGACTCTTCACCAGACCGCTGCCCTTGCAGTGCGGGCAGTCGTTGTACACGCCACGCTTGATCGAAGGCCCCTGACGCTGCCGGGTCATCTCGATCAGCCCGAACTGACTCATACGCAGAATTCGGGCGCGTTCCTTGTGCTTCTTCAACTCGTCCCGCAACGCCCGCTCGATCGCCCGCTTGTTGCGATCGAAACGCATGTCGATAAAGTCGCACACAATCAGACCGCCCAGATCACGCAACCGCAACTGCCGCGCGATTTCCGAAGCAGCCTCCTTGTTCGTCTGAAACGCCGTGCCCTCCTCATCGTCCGAGTTCTTCAGACGACCGCTGTTCACATCGATCGTCACCATCGCCTCGGTCGACTCGATCACCAGACTGCCACCCGATGGCAGTGGGACATGACGTGAATGGATGGCCTCAATCTGCTGCTCAATGCCGTAATGATGGAACACCGGAACCGGCGACTGATACACCTGCACAATTTTCTGCGGCGTCCGCGGCGTCGCGATCCGCAGGAAATCCCGCACACGGTCCGCCGTCGACGGCGAATCCACGATGATCTGGTCAAACTCCGGCGTGAACACATCCCGAAGCGTCCGAACCACCAGGTCCGACTCGCGATACAACTCCGCCGGCGCGTTGGCCGACCGCACCCGCGACGACACGTTCTTCCACAACCGCACCAGATAGTTCAGATCCCGCTGCAACTCGCGCTTGTTGCGATCCTGACCGGCCGTCCGCAGGATGAACCCGACGCTCTTGGGCAGCTTCAGTTCATCCAGCACCGACCGCATCTTCCGGCGCACGTCCTCATCGGTGATCTTGCGAGACACCCCGAGCTTCGCCATCCCCGGCATCATCACCAGGAAACGCCCCGGAATGGACAGATACGTGCTCAGCGTCGGGCCTTTCGTACCCAGGCCTTCCTTCGTCACCTGAACGATGACTTCCTGACCGCGGCGGAAGCACTTCTGAATCGGCGGACGCTCACGACGCGGCGTCTTCTGACCCACGCCTTCAGGCTCGGCCTGGCGATCGCCGAAATACTGCGGCTGAACATCCGAGATGTGCAGGAATCCGTGCTTGGGCAGACCGAAGTCCACAAACGCCGCCTGAATGCCAGCCTCCACGTTCGTGATCACACCCTTGTAGATGTTGCCGACGTGCGAGACGGCGCTCTGCCGCTCGATGAAGATCTCCTCAAGACGCCGATCATCCACCACCGCGATACGACATTCCTCACCGCTCGACGCGTTGATCAGCATCTGCCGACCACCCTTCGCAAGCGGCGGCGTCTCGATCGGCGCCTGCGGACGCTGCTCTGCACGCGGCAACGCCGGTACGTGCGCGGGTTCCACATACTCGGTCACAACCGTCCGGTCGGAATCCGGCTGGTAGCGGAACTGTGTGCCACCGTCGTCAAGCGCCTGATCCACGCGCTCTTCAACGCGATCCTCGACGCTTGGCTTGCGTTCACTTGCCGAAGATGCCTTGCTCTTGGCCGATGACTTCGACGTGCTGCGCTTGCTGGTTCGCTTCGCACGCTTGACGGTCCGCTTGGCCTTGCTTTCGGTTTTTTCCGACGTCTTCTCAGATGTGGTCGTAGCGGCTTCGGACTTGCTGCCCGCGCTTGTCGACCGCCGCGACGTGGTCTTCCCATTCCGTTGCGTGGACGACGACTTTGACGTCTTCTTGCGAACCGTCTTGCGACCGGTCGCCTTCTTCTCCGTCGACGACCGCGAGGAGCCGCGCGAAGACGTCGACCCCGACGACGACGATCCGATCAGCTGGGCCGAGCTTTCCGCTGATTCGCGCCCACCGCTCGCGCTCAAGCGAGACGAGCCACCCCCCGTTGCCTTCCGACCTCGCCCCACAACAGCGCGAGTTCCGGAATGGCTCGGCCACGGAAGCGCATCACCGCTCTCCATGCCCGTTACATCCGGGTTGATTGCCATGTTACCTCCAGACGGCGGATCAAATGCGTGGTGTGTTCCGAACCGATGCCCATCACGTCACAAACCTCGGAAGGCTTGACCGATCCGCCGCCGGTCACGTGAGTGGAAAAGTAGGTGTGATCCCCCGATACCTCGATGGCATCGAGATAAGGTCGCAAGTCGATCCGACGCGTCTGGTTCGAACTGTGCACGAAGCGATCAAAGAAAATCGGTTCAAAACGCAACAGTTGCTTCGCTTGAACAGCCAGTTTCTCGCGATCGAAACCAGCCGTTTGCACGCTGTATCGTACCAGTCGCGGGATGGACACATCGCCTGCCTCAAGCATCCGTGCTCGCTGCATGGTCACACCCGTGGGCATCTGCTCGGCGAGGCGGCTTATCAGTTCGTCAGGCTCGATCCGTTTGGTCAGTTCGACCAGAATGCGCTCAGCGTCTGATGCGACGCCGACCGGGCGGGGCAAGGGTAAAGACAACTTGGGATGAGGGTTGAACCCTTCAGAGTACCGAACTGGTATCTCAGCCCGGGTCATCGCCCGGATCATCATCGTGATCGTTTCCTGATGCGACAGGAAACGCAAATCGCCATCGATGGCGAAATCAATCGCCCCGCGTATGCGTTCGTCCGTTATGCCTGATGCTGCCTCGTTACCGAGTGCCAATATTTCTGTCTACGTCAGTCAGGGTGGTCCAACCATCCCCGCCGACACGTCCTATATCGTCATTTTCACGCCCAAACGAGCAGCGTTTCGCCTAGATCGGATCATCCGGCAGCAGCTTCTTCGTTTCGGCGCGAAGGTAATTCGTCACCTGGGCGTCCGTCTCGAACGTCAACGCCCGCTTCGCCACCCGCTCAGCCTTCTTCATGCTGCACGAGCGGATCAGCTTCTTGATCTCGGGGATGTTGTTCGGCGCCATCGAAAGCTTCCGAAGACCCAATCCGATCAACAACAGCGTGTAGACCGGCTCCCCCGCCATTTCTCCACATAGACTACAGTCAACCCCCCCCTTGACACAAGTCCGCACCACGTCGCGAATTGTACGCAAAACCGCCGGATGGCTGGCGGTGTAGTACCGCGAGACCCGTTCATTGCCCCGATCCGTCGCCAAAAGGTACTGAATCAGGTCATTCGTCCCGATGCTGACGAATTTCACCTCCCGGGCAAACTCCTTGCACTGACTCGCTGCAGCAGGCGTCTCCATCATCATTCCGATGTCGATGTCCTTGCCGTAGCGAATTCCCGCCTCGTCCAGATCCTCCATGGCATCCAAAAGCGTCATTTTGGCCTGCCGAAGCTCCATCAGCGTGGTCAAAAGCGGGAACATCACCCGCACATTGCCCGTCCGGGCGGCACGCAGAATCGCCCGCAACTGCACCTTGAACATCTCCAGATGCTGCAGGCTGTACCGGATGGACCGGTTCCCGAGCATCGGATTCCGCTCCGGCTCAAAATGTTTTTTCTGTGTGACTTTATCCGCCCCGAGGTCAAACGTGCGGATCGTCACCTGCTTCCCCTCTGCCCCGGCGATCGCCTTGCAATAAGCTTCGTACTGCTCCTCCTCGTCAGGGTCGTCATCACCAAGGAACAGAAACTCCGTGCGGTAGAGACCGATTCCATCCGCCCCCTTCTGTCGGCTCACCCCAGCCTCGAACGGATACTCGATGTTGCCGTGCAACTCGACCCGCACACCGTCGGCCGTTTCCGCCGGAAATTCGCGCAACTCGTCGAGCGCGTCGATCAGCTTGACGAAACTCGCACGCTTCGACCGATAATCTTCCAGTGTCGCTTCATCCGGGCCGGCAACCACCATGTGGTTCAGCCCGTCCACGATCACCGTGTCCCCACCGCTGACGTGTGTCGAAAGGTTCTTCAAACCGAGGACCGCCGGCTTGCCCCACGATCGGAGCAGAATGGCGGTGTGCGACGTGGCCCCACCCACGTCGAGCGCGACGCCGACGATCTTCGTGCTTGACAGCCTAGCCGTCTGCGACGTCGTCAGATCATGCGCGACCAGGATCGCTTCCTGGGAAAGATGGGAGATGTCCTCTGCCGACTTGCCCAGCACGTTGCGCAGAAGACGCCGTTCGATGTCCTGGACATCGCGCATCCGCTCAGCCAAAAGCGGATCCTTCATCTGCATGAATCGGCGCTGCAAGCCACGCATCACCGTGCTGACGGCGTAGGCGGCTGAGTACTGCCGTCCTTCCATCAGACCCACGATGTCTTTGCGGAGAATTGGGTCTTTTAGCACACCGATGTGCCAATTAAACACATCGGCAGCGTCGTGACCGAGACGGTGCTTGACATCCTCATGCTGGGCACCGATCTCCTCAATCGAGGTGGCCAGCGCACTGTCCAACTCGTCGATTTCCGGCCCGATTTCCTCCTTGGTCACCATGCGACGCGGGATGCGCAGCTCCTCGGCGTCGAGGACGACAGCCTCGGCGATCGCGATACCTGGGGAGACAGCGGTTCCGGTCAGAATCTGCATGGCTGTTCGCGCGGTGACCTCCTAGTTGTTGCAGGCGAACTCTTGGCCGGGATGACGGACGGCGCCACACCGGCGTCGGGGCGCGCCACTGCGACCGAGCCGCTTACAATCGGCAAATTCGGTCCAAGTGGCCCAGACAGCTTAGCTTATAGCTGCGCAGGACAACCATCAATGGTGCAGCGTTCGCGGTACTGCGTGCGGCGATGGGAATTGTCAGGCGTTCGGACGATCGAGGCGAAACTGCTCATGCACCAGGGCTGCCAGCGCATCGATGGCGTCGGCCGCATCGGCACCGGAGGCCTGCACCTCGAGGACGGTTCCGTGGGTGGCGCAGAGGAGCATGAGTTCCATGGCACTCTTGCCGTTCACGGTTTCGCTGGTTTCCAGGGAGCGGACCTTGATTTCTGCGGTGAATGTCTGGGCGAGGTCGACGAACTTCATCACCGGGCGCGTGTGCAGACCTTCCTTGTTCCGGATGGTCACTTCGCGCGCAATCGGTTCGTTCGGCCTCGTCACAACCTTCACTCTTTCTCGTTGCCGGCGATCCGCTAGGCAGCCGAAATCTCGTCTGCTTCGTTGATCAGATCGATGATGGCATCGCGCGTGTCCGCTTGCCGCAGGAATCGCCGGAAGTTGTCGCGTTGCAGGTGTCTGAAGATTTGTTCCATCGCCGCAAGGTGCGCATCGGGATCCTCTTTGGAACTGATGAGCAACACAACGGTGAACACCGGTGCGCGGTCGAGCGAGCCGAAATCAATCCCGGTGCTCGACCGGCCTATGGTGGCGATCAGCTTGCCGATGCTGTCATGCTTGACGTGCGGCACGGCGACGCCTTTGCCAAATCCAGTCGTGCCCTCGTTCTCGCGTTTGATGGCGATTTTCGCAACGGTTTCGACGTCGCCTGAGTCAATCGCACCATTGTCCGCCAACGATTGCACCAGTTCGCGGATGACACCGTCACGATCGGTGGCCTGCAGTTCTGCGACAATGGCGTCGTTGACGATGAAGTCGCTCAGTTTCAAGGATGTGCACCTCCGAAAAGCAGCATTGAAGGCGGCGACTCAGCCTACTCCGTGGCTTCGGGTTTGGGCTTCTTGTGGTCTTTGAGTTTCTCTTTGTAATCGCGAAGTTGGCGGACGACCTTGTCGAGCGTGGCGTCGATCAGCTTGTAGGAATCGTCGCCGATCTCCTTGCTGACGAATTCGTGCTTGGCGCCGGCATTGACGATCAACTCGACCGAAAAAAGGTCGCCCTCATTGTCCATGATGAAATTGATGGCCTGGATGCGATCGAAGAACCGATGCAGCTTCTCGCCCTTCTCGTGGGCGTATTCCTTGACCTCGGCCGGCACCTCCACATGCCGGCTGGTGACTGTGATCTGCACGCGTCGCCTCCTTTTGAAATGGCAGCGAGACCCGCCCATGTCGAGGCAGCCCACGCTGAATGATCTGATGTCAACACCTACTGTGGCGAATCGACCGTCGGCGGAAGATGGGTGGGTTTCACCACCCCGCCGCTGATCGTGTATCTCAACGCTTCGTCAATGGTCAGCGGGAGTTCGATCACATCCTCCTTCGCCACCGTGATCGTATACCCGGTGACCGGTGTCGGCGAACTCGGGATAAACACCGTGATCAGCTCACGCTTGTCGCTTTGGGCGATTCTGCCCATCGGCGGTCCGGTCATCAGCCCCAGGGACCAAATGCCCTTCCGCGGATATTGCACCGCAACAACGCCTGCGAACCCTATCTTCTTATCCGAAATGAAGAAATCCGTCACCTGCTTGATGTTGGGATAGATCGTCCCGATCAGCGGAATGCGCATCAGCGTGCGCTCCACGAGCACCCAGGTCGTACGGCCGATGAAGCTGGCGAGGAAATACCCGATCACGTAGATGACGAAGAATGAGACGAGAAATCCAACGACATTGAAAATTTTCCACTTTCGCCGAACAAGCTCCCACATGGCTTTGCGCTTCTCGCGGTCGAGCTTGGTCGTGGCGCCCTTAATGCCGGGGTCGGCGGTGGCGGTGAGGGTGATGTATTGCGCGGTGAGTCGTCGACCGGTTCGCTCGTCCCATTGGTCAACGGGATCGCCATAGGTGAGGGCGGCTTCGGTGTCGATCCCGAGGGCTTCGTCGGGTTCGCCGCTGAGGGCGTAGAGCTCGAGGACGCCACTGGTGATGTGGCGGGCGATGTTGTTGTCGACGAACTGATAGGCCCACGTAAGGACGGCTATGGTCAGGACGGTGGGGATCAGCGCACCGAGTCCGCGTTTGAAAAACGCCATGAAGTTGCTCATGTTCGTGGAATCCCGGTTTGGCACATTCCTTCATCACGGGCTGCTGCCGAAGGCACTCTATGACTGCGGTGAAACGGGGTCAACCGTTGCCGACTTGCGGGGACACGTGTAGCATTTTTCGATCATGTCACCAGGAGAGAATCCATCCGGTCGATCCTTTGTCCGCTTGGCGGGTCCGCTGGCGATGCTGCTGCTGACGAGTGCGCTGGCGGCTGGGCTTTCGCTGCAGCGCGGATCGGTCACCTTCGGTGAGCAAATCGTGACGGACGACGGTCAATTGTCGCTGGCTGTTCCGGAGGGTTGGGCGGTCCGGCGCCGCTCGAGAGTGCCAGAGCCTGAGATCCGGCTTGTTCAAGTCCGCGACGGCGAGCCTTCGCGTCAGATCGACATTGACACACTCACCCTGCAATCCGATGTCAGCGCCGAGGACATGGCTTATGCCCTGATGCGCGAGTACCTCAGGGGTTCGATTGGCGGAACGGGGCTGATTCGCCAAAAACCCAGCATTGAAACGAGCGTTGTTTCCAACGCAATATTAGGTGATTTCGTAGTCCTGTCTGAACAAACAAACGCGATCATGGTCGCGGTCGTCCCAATATCCAATCAGGGTTATGGCATTGTTTTGGCTTCCGCCACACGATTGAATTCATACGACGATCGGTTAATGTCTTCATTTCTCAGTTCCCTCCAACCCGCGCCGTAGGAGTCGCGCGGGTTTGACCATTCGGCAAGGATGCCCACAGGAAACGTGAAGCCTGGTATCGGGCTTGACTGTGAGCATGCCGAATGCTTGTTGTTGCACTCCGCGTGAAACAGCTACGCCCCATTTGCCAAATTCGCAGGGCGTTTACGCTTGTTGAGCTACTTGTCGTCATCAGCGTGATTGCGCTTCTGATTTCCATCCTGTTGCCATCGTTGAAATCGGCGCGCGCACAGGCAAAGACTGTCGCGTGTTCCAGCCATCTCTCGCAGATCGGCAAGGCGGCGATGGGCTATTCGATGTCGCATGACGGTTGGCTTTGCGGGTCGCCGGGGACGTCGGGGAGCGTCTTGTATGGGGTGGCGAATGCTGCGGACCCGCTGGCGGAGGAACTGGCAACCGATGCGGTTCAGATTTGGGATTACGCGGGCCCCTTGGCGGCGAGATATATGCAAAAATCGCTTCCGACAAGCCGCCTCGAGCGGATGAGGATCATTCGCGAGGGCGTGTTCAAGTGCCCTGAGAACAGATTCATGGCTGAGCCATTTGTGGATCACGGTGGAATGTTCGAAACGGCTCCGATGGTGAGCTACAACACGTTTCGCAATTTTCTGATGTGGCCCAGGACGATGGTGAACTGGGATCCGTCGCGTCCATGGGGCCCTCGGGCACCGGTTCCAGAGGCGAGCTTTGACCACCTCGACGGGACGACACTGCAACCCAGGAGTCATCTTCCACGTATGGATCGCATCGTGAATCCAGGAATCAAAGCCTACCTCGCAGATGGCAATCGATTCACAGAAGCGGACGGGCGTATTTCCTACGATCCGGACTGGAATGCTGAGGATGGGGGCATGTTCTGCAATGGCGGGCCGACGATGCCACTTGGGAATCAAACCGAGCTTGTGTTGTCGTCTTATCACTACGACGAACAGCTGGGTCGTTATGGGTATCGACATAAGCGTTCGAAACAACGCGGAATTGTCGTCAATTTCCTCGATGGCCATTGTGCTTACATGTCGGAATCAGAGTCGCGACACCCGGACACGTGGTGGCCTAAAGGTACACGGATCAAATTCTCAGAACTGAACAAACACTCCGGATTGCTCGTTCTGCCACGACTTGACAGCACCTACCACTATGTTGTCGGGCGTTGAGCAATCGCGGATGCAAGGCGTTGACGGGCGATTTCTACGGCGTCGGCTTGCCTATCGCAACCGATGAAACGTCGTCCCAACCGTTTGGCGACGGATAGGGTTGTTCCACTTCCACAGAAAAAGTCGGCGACGCAATCGCCGTCGTTTGAGGCGGCGAGGATGATGCGTTCGAGCAGTGCTTCGGGCTTTTGCGATGGGTAGCCGGTGCGCTCTTTGGAGACAGTGGACAGGAAGGGAATGTCCCAGACGTCGGTGATGGCTGGGCCGTCGGGGTGGAAGTAGAGGCGGCCATTCTTGGTGGATTTGTAGGGTCGGCCATCCTCGTCGCGGTTGAGGCCATCGGTGCGGAATTCGCCGCCGCGGATGACGTTGAAGGTGTGTTGCCCTTTGTTCTTGGCGTAGAAGAGGATGGTGTCGTGTTTGCGGGCGAACCATTGGCTGGAGCGTCCGCCGGTGCGGTAGTGCCAGATGATCTCGTTGAGGAAGTTGGCTGGGGTGAAGATGCGGTCGAGCAGGATTTTGACGTAGTGGGCGGCGCGGTAGTCGAGGTGGACGAACATGGAGCCGGTGTCGGCGAGTAGGCGGTGGGATTCGCGAAGGCGTGGTTCGAGGAATGCGACGTGGTTTTCGATGGATCCTGCGACGTCGTCGGCGTAACCGTGGCCATTGCGGGCGGTGGTCTGACGTTTTCCGGTTCCGAAGGGTGGGTCGAGGTAGATCAGATCGCAGCAGGCATCGGGCAGGTCGCGCATGAACGGGAGGTTGTCGCCGTGGTGGATTGCATCGAATGGCGGAGCGTTACCAGAAAGGTCGGTCATGATGGGCGGATTTTACCGGCGCGGTCAGGAGGGGCCAGGGAATAGCTGGTAGAGCATGAGGTAGACGATGACGCCTGTGATGGAGACATACATCCAGATGGGCCAGGTGATGCGGGCGATGCGTCGGTGGCGGTCGAATTGGCCTTTGAACGCCCGATAAAGCGTGATGAGGATCATGGGGAAGACGGCGGCGGCGAGGATGACGTGGGTGATGAGGATGAAGAAGTAGACGTAGCGGACGGGGCCTTGATGGGTGAATCTCGTCGAGCCGTGGTAGTAGTGGTACGTCAGATAGCAGGCGAGGAAGATGGCTGAGACGGCGGTGGCGGCGATCATGCAGAGCTTGTGGCGGTCGATCTGCTTTTTCTTGATGAACACGTAGCCGAGGGCGAGCAAGATGGTGGCGAGGGTGTTGAGCGACGCGTTGACGGCGGGCAGATCGGCGGTGGTCATGGCGACGGGTGTCACTGCTGGGCGAGCTTGCTGACGTCGTTGACGAGGCGGGTGATGTCGGCGTCTTCAGACCCTTCGTAGTACCCTCGAATTTTGCCGTCTTCGTCGACGAGGGCGAATTTCGTGCTGTGGATGATCATGTCGTCGTAGTCGGCATCGGGATCCTCGCTGACCGAGAGTCGGAAACCGCGCAGGCAGAGATCGAAGATGGCGTCGCGGTCGCCGGTGAGGAAAGACCAGTTTTTCAAGTCGCTGCTGAAATGCTTGGCATAGTTCGTGAGCACTTCAGGTGTGTCGTGCTGCGGGTCGACACTGAAGGAGACGAATGCGACGTTGTCGTAGCCGGCGAGGACGGTTTGCAGGCTGGCCATCCGCTGTGTCATTTTGGGACACGGTCCTGCGCAACGGGTGAAGATGAAATCGGCGATCCAGACCTTTCCTTTCAGATTGGTCAGTCCGAAGGGTTCGCCATCATGTCGGGTGAGGCTGAATTCGGGCACCACGATGTGGGTCATGGGCGGTGGCGGACTGTTGATCATGCGGACTTCTTCACGCATGGTGGCAATCGTGCGGACTGCGATGAGCAGACCGGCCAAAACGAGCAGCACCAGCACGATTTTGGAGACCTTGTGCTCGGTTGGTGAGGCGGTGGTCGTCTCGATGGAATTGGTATCGGTCGTGGTCATGATGTCACCTGTGGGAGGATAGCACGGGCGCGTCGATTCGGAAACGATCAACAGGGTCATGATCACCGGAAATCGCATTCGCGAAAGCGGCCTTGCCTATTGACGGATTGCTTATTTTTGCATACCCAACGCACTATCATTTTGCGTGGGGAAGCACGACGTTCCGATCTGATGCTTGCTTCGCGCTGTCGCGAATGTACGCGTGGTTTTTCACAGGGATGATGCATGGTCCTGGCGAGGTGATGCCATCGCCGTGTGTGATCCGGGAGTGTCTTCCTTATGGACTTTACCCTTCTTGACGGCCTGATGCCCAAGGACATTTCGACGCATGGCTATCAGATTGATCGCCTGCTCGAGTATCTGCACTGGTTCATGCTGCTGATCTTCATTGGCTGGGCGATCTTTCTGACCTACACGCTGGTGAAGTTCCGAGCCCGCCAGGGTCACAAAGCCAGCTACGACGAGATCAAGGCGAAACCGTCGAAGTACGCGGAGATCTTCGTGGTCGCGTTTGAGCTGGTGCTGCTGGTGGGTCTGGCGGTGCCAACGTTCGCGTACGTGCGAACCGATTTCCCGGGCAAGGACAAGAACCCGGTTGAGATCCGGGTGGTGGCAGAGCAATTCCAGTGGAACATGCACTATCCCGGCGAGGACGGCGTGTTCGGCAAGACGCGTCCGGATCTGGTTGCGTCCGACAACCTGGTTGGACTGGACCTGAGTGACCCAGCGGCGGGAGACGACTTCGTGGTGCCGACGATGCACGTGCCGGTGGATCGGCCTGTGGTGCTGCAGCTGTCGTCGAAGGATGTAATTCACAGCTTCTTCATTCCGGTGATGCGGGTGAAGCAGGATGTCATACCGGGTATGTCGATCCCGATGTGGTTTGAAGCCACCGAGACGGGCGAGTATCAGATTGCCTGCGCCCAGTTGTGCGGGAACAACCACTTCCGCATGTCGGCCCAGTTCTACGTCGACACGGAGAAGGACTACGCGGCGTTCCTCGCTGAGAACGCACCTGGTGGGGATGACGAAGAGGAAGAAGAAGAGGAAGAGGACGAATAGGAACACTGACTGATGAGTGATCACGAACATCACGATCCCGGCTTCATTCGCAAGTACGTTTTCTCGGTGGACCACAAGGTCATCGGGATTCAATACACGGTCACATCGCTGCTCTTTCTGCTCTTCGGCTTTGGGCTGATGATGATCATGCGTGCCCAACTTGCCTACCCACAGGGGGACTTCTCGTTCCTCGAGCGGATCTTCGGTGAGGCGGGTTTCGTGGGCGGTGCGATGCTGCCGGAGTTCTACAACCAGCTTGGGGCGATGCATGGAACGATCATGGTGTTCCTTGGCGTCGTGCCGTTGGCGGTGGGCGGATTCGGCAACTACGTGATGCCGCTTCAGATCGGCGCGCCGGACATGGCGTTTCCAAAGCTCAACATGGCCAGCTACTGGGTCTACCTTCCCGGTGGCTTGATCATGCTCAGCAGCTTTTTCGTTGAGGGTGGTGCGGCTCAGTATGGTTGGACCGCATACCCGCCGTTGGCGAACACGCAGCCTGAGTACCTCGGCCAGACGCTGTGGCTGGTCGGCATGGTCTTTCTGATCACGTCGTCGCTGCTGGGATCGGTGAATTTCATCGTGACGATTGTTCAGCTTCGCGTGAAGGGGCTGTCGTTCTTCCGTCTGCCGTTCTTCGTGTGGGCACAGTTCATCACGTCGTTCTTGCTGTTGCTCGCGTTTCCGCCGCTTGAGGCTGCGGGCGTGATGCAGTTGATGGACCGCGTGGCGGGGACGAGCTTCTTCATGCCGGACGGTCTGGTGATCGGTGGTCGACCTGCCAACGTGGCGGGTGGTGGTAACCCACTGCTGTGGCAGCACCTGTTCTGGTTCCTGGCTCACCCGGAGGTCTACGTGCTGATCCTGCCGGCGTTGGGCATCGTGGGCGAAGTGATCGCGAACAACACGCGCAAGCCGCTTTGGGGTTACCGCTCGCTGGTCTACTCGGTGATTTTCCTTGGCTTCATGTCGTTCATCGTTTGGGCGCACCACATGTTCATGACGGGCATGGGTCAGACGCTGAGCATCTTCTTCCAAACGACGACGATGATCATTTCGATTCCGTCGGTGATCATTCTGACGGCGTTGATCTTGAGTCTGTGGGGCGGGTCGATCCGCTTCAACGTGCCGATGCTGTTTGCCCTGTCGTTCCTGCCGATGTTCGGCATTGGTGGACTGACGGGTCTGCCGCTTGGTTTGGCGGCGTCGGACATTCAGTTGCACGACACCTACTACGTGATTGGTCACTTCCACTTCGTGGTGGCACCGGGCACGCTGATGGCGCTCTTTGCCGGGATCTACTATTGGTACCCGAAGGCGACTGGTCGCATGATGAACGAGATGCTGGGCAAGCTGCACTGGATCGGGACGCTGGTCTTTTTGAACGGCGTGTTCATTCCGATGTTCGTGCAGGGTTTGGCCGGCGTGTCGCGACGTCTGTATGACCAGACGTGGTACGAACACGGGAAAGAGGTTCAGAACTGGACCGTTGCGTCGTCGTGGTCGGCGTGGTTGCTCGGGATTGCCCAGATTCCGTTCATTCTCAACTTCTTCCTGAGCCTTCGGGCGGGCAAGAAGGTTGGCGAGAATCCGTGGCACGCGACGACGCTCGAGTGGGCAGCGCCATCACCTCCGCCGCACGGCAATTTCACGAGCGAGCCGGTGGTGTATCGCGGTCCGTACGAGTACAGTGTCCCCGGTGATTCGGAAGACTACAGCCCCCAATTCGTTCAAAAGGCATAGGACAGCCCAAAGGAGACCGACAGCGTGTCTGCCCCTGTGATTCGGTACATCGACGAGCCGCACCCGGTAACGGGCGTGACGAACGGCAAGTTCGGGTTGTGGCTCTTCCTGGCGTCGGAGGTGATGCTCTTTGGAGCACTCTTCTCCTCGTACATTCTTCTGCGTGTTGGCGCGAAGTCTTGGCCTGATGGGTGGGAAAGACTCAACGTGCCGCTCGCCACGGCGAATACCGTCGTGCTGATCACGTCGAGTGTGACGATGGTGATGGCGTGGGTTGGCTGCAAGCTAAACGATCTCGGCAAATTCCGCTTCTACATGGGAATCACGGTGGCGTTGTCGTTCGTGTTCCTGGTCATCAAGACGATTGAGTACAAGCCGAAATTCGAGCACTACCAGGTCTATTTCTACGACGGCGCGACCATCCCCGGATACGAGGAGCTGACCACGATTACAGGCCATCTCGAGGAAGACGATTTCGAGAAGGACTACATCGTCTTTGCTCCGGATAAGAAGCAGCCCAGCCAGACACTGCCTGACGCGGAGGGACACGGCGATCATGACCACGCCGAGGGCGACCACGATGATCACGGGCATGGCCACTATGCCGATCCGATCCAGATCAACCGTTACGACATCAAGCGGCTGACGAATTTCGGGCCGGCCCACAGCAATTTCTACGCGATCTACTTCACGATGACGGGCCTGCACGGGTTGCACGTGATCGGTGGGATCGTCGTGAACCTGTATTTCCTGTTGTTTGGGGCGGGCATGTTCCGATCGAATATTGCTCAGTTCTCGAACCGCATCGAGTGTGCCGGGTTGTATTGGCACTTTGTCGATCTGGTCTGGATCTTCCTCTTCCCGTCGATTTATCTGCTGTAGGAGCTTGGTAAGAATGGGTGGCCACACCGTAGAGGAAATCAAAAAGGAAGTACGGGTGTACATCACCGTCTTCGTCTCGCTGCTGGTTCTGTCGATCGCGACGGTACTCGTCAGTAAGCTTGACGTGTCCATGACGGTGGCGGTGATCATCGGCATGGCGATCGCGTCTCTGAAGGGGACGTTGGTGGCGTGCTACTTTATGCACCTGATCTCTGAGAAGAAGGCGATCTACGCCGTGCTGATCATTACGGTGTTGTTCTTCGCCGTGTTGATGGCGTTGCCTTTGATGGATTACCAGTCCAACGAAGCGTTCACCGGCAGGGCGTAAGTCGGGCGACTATAATCGGTTGGCGTGTGACAACGTCCGTCGAAGGTCCGATTTGAAAGCGGGGCAAGACCATGTCGCTCAAGAAGTTTCACATCATATTCGTGTCGTCCTGCATCGGGCTGTCGCTGCTGATGGGCGGCTGGGGGATCTTCCGATACCTGAGACAGGCGGATACCGGAGCGTTGACGCTCGGGATCGGTTCGTTCGTCGGCGGGGGACTGCTGCTGGTATACGGCAACTGGTTCCTGCGCAAGCTCCAGCGCGAGGCGATTGAGTAACCATGAAACGCACTTCAATTCAAACGGCGTTGGCTGCGGTCGTTGTGCTCGGTGGATGGGCCGAGTCCGCATTGGCGTGTTCGACCTGCTTCGGTGACCCGGATTCTGATCTGGTGATCGGGGCGAAGGCGGGTGTTGCGGTGATGGCCGTCGTTGCTTACAGCGTGCTTGGGACCGTTGCGTGGATTGGCCGAGGGTGGTACATCCGCGCGAAAGCGTTGCAGAGCGAGCAGCTCTCCGATGATCAAAGCGATTCCCGGCGGGATTAACCCGTCGCTTTGTCCACGATCAACATCACAAAGACAAGCGTGAGATAGGTCAACGATGCCCACAGGTGCTGGCGTGCGCTGTTGTGTGTGCGCAGGCGGGCCATTTCGAGACCGTAGGCGAGGAACGCGCATCCAAGCAGCAACGCGATCGAGTAGTAGATCATTCCGACCATGCCGAAGTATGTTGGCAACAGCGTGACGGGAACGAGCAGGATGCTGAAGCCCACGACCTCATAGATGAACCGCTTGCCGGTTGGCTGCACGACGGGCAGCACTTTGAACCCAGCCCGAGCGTAGTCGTCGCGGTAGATCCACGCGATGGCGTGGAAGTGGGGCAGTTGCCAGAAGAACACAATGGCGAACAACAACCACGCGCCCAGGCCAAGATCGTTGGTGGCGGCAGACCAGCCGATGACTGTCGGCAGTGCGCCAGGAACCGCCCCGATGAGCACAGCCAGTGGGCTGACACGCTTCATCGGCGTGTAGGCGAGCGTGTAGGAGATCAAGGCGGTCAGTGCGACACCTGCGGCGACGACATTGTTGGCGAGCGCGAGAATCAGAAGACCTGTGATCGCAAGCGCAAATGCGAACAGCAGCGCCGGCGCGGGCGACATTCGCCCGGCCGCCAAAGGTCTCTGGGCGGTGCGGTCCATAAGGGCGTCGTGGCGACGCTCGATCACCTGATTGATGGCATTGCCGGACGCAACGACCAGCGTGGTGCCCAGCATCATGGTGAACAACTGCGTCACCGCTGCCGAATTGAGCACACCGTCGACGCCAAGGTAGAACCCGACAGCGGACGACAAGACAACAAGGGAAGCCACGCGCAGTTTGGCCAGCGCGACAAAGTCACGCGTCGCGGCGACGGGCGTCGATGCGTTGGCAGTGTCTACGACGGTACTCATGCGGCGGTTGCTCCTTCGATCCCAACAGACGACGCTGCGGGAGACTTGGCTGGCTCGCGGAAGATGGAAACCACCAAGCCTACCGACAGCCCGAGAATGCCCGAGCCGATGACCACATGCAGCGAGGGCACGAACCATTCGACGAACGTCGCGTTGCGGGCCGCATCATACTCGAGAATCGACACGTACGCAGCCACGCCAAGCATCAGCTGGAGCATCAGGAATCCGCCAAGCCATTTGGTAAGCCGCAGATGCAGCGGCCGCTCGTGATATTGACCGCTGATCCACAGGACCATGCCGCTGATGACGAGCGTGGCCAGACAAGCGCCGATCACGTGGTAGGCGAGACTGTGGCCAAAATGGCGGTAAATCGCCCCAGCGATGATCTGGCCATAGACTGTCGCGGCTGAGATCACGCTGAATCTACGCAGGCCCGGCGAGAAACCCTGCGGTCCGGGATTCGACTGCCAGATGCGGGAGGTCAGCATGACCATCAGCACGGTGCTCGAAAAGAACAAATGCGCGAAACAGCCATGAATGACAGCGAGGTTGATCGAGTCGTTCAGAACGCGATAACCGCCCATGACGCCCTGTGCGATAACACCGGCGAGCATCGCCCAGCCAAGGACCCTGACGGCGGTTCGGTTGTCGCGGACTTGCGTGAGCAGTGCGAGGGCGATCATGACGACGCCGACGAACGCGCCGAGCAGGCGGTGGCTGTGTTCGAAGAAGATGTCCTCGCCGTTGACCCAGTGTCGCGGGTGATACGTGATCATGTTCTCACCGTTGGTCGTCGGCCAATCGAGGACGGCCATGCCGGCATCGTTGCTGGTGACCGAACCGCCGACGAAGACGAGGCTGGCGGTGAGGCACATCATCGCAATGGCGAGGCGGTGTCTGAGTCTGTCGTGGGGCACGGTGCTGAGTGTGTTGTCGTTCATGGTTCTATCACGGAATTGTAACGCAACTGCGTCAGGATGACGACGGGGCGAGGGTACTGCGGACCTTCGGGCAGCCACCGCATCGGGCCTATTCGGTCACCTGTTCTCGGGCGAACTGGGCATCCGTTCTGATCGGCGGATGGTACTTCGGATCGGTCCAGCCATCGCGCGACAGGTACAGCGTCAGAGGCGTTGCTGTGACCGCTGAGGTCCGCACGAGGAATCGCCGCTCCCCATATTCCTCATGCCAGATCCGCAGCCAGTGCTTTCCGGGCGGGAGATTCACGATCTCGAACATGCCCAAATCGTCCGAAACGGCGAAGAATGGATGATCGAAGGCGTGGCACCAGGTGCGTTCCCATGGATGTATGACGCATTTGAGTTGGACTTCTGTTCGCTGCTCCTTGAATTTGAAGTCATCGGACGGGCGACGCGTCGGCAGCGGACGCTTCGCGGCGATGCAGCCGGGTGGACGTCGCACCTCGAAGTCGTGCAGGATCGGGTCATCGTACCTGACGGTGACGGTTTGGCCGGTGCGGACGGCGATGACGTGCTGATCGGGCCAGCATCCCTTGATGCGAACGTTGACCGGGTCTTTGGGAACCGGGAATTGACCGCTGGGCGGATTCTCGATGTACAGCAGCACGTTCTTCACGGTGCCGTTGGCGTTGATCACGACCGTTTCGCGTTTCGGTGGTTGGCCGTCGCGCAGTTCGAGACATTCCCTGTCCATCCGCACTTTCCGGGGGCGGAGGGGATCATCGTCCCAGACGACTTGGCCTCGGATGGATGTGTTCTCGCTGAAGGCGGGCTGGGCGCAAAAAGAAATCGCCGCCACGAGGGCGACGATTTTGATTGATCTGATTTGTTGACACATGGGTCGGCCGCGTGCCGCGGGCGGGCGGGTGTTACTTCCAGCCGTCGCGCGAGAGTGTCAGGCCGTCCACTTCCTTCGTTTCGTCCTGGGCGACAGTGACCTCGAATTCCTTCTCGGGATGCTTCTCGTGCCAGGCCACCACGGTATACGTCCCTGCGGGCAAGCCGGTGATCTCAAACATACCGTCGTCACCGGTGGTATCGAAGAACGGGTGATCCATCACGTGGCACCATGCGGACATCCACGGGTGGACGTCGCACTTGAACTTGATGGCCAACTCCGCCCTCTTGAACTTCTCGGTGAAAGTCAGATTCTGACGCGGCTGCGACTTGTTGAACTCCTTGTTACGGCGGAGTCGCGGGTCGGGCAGCGCGTGAATGTTGTGGGCAACCGGGTCGCTGTTCTTGACGAGAATCTCCTGATTCTCCATCACGCCGAAGACGTGCGGGACGTACTTGCAGCCGATCTGATCGAGCACGACCGGCTCGGACGGTGTCGTATAGTCCTGCTTGGGCGCGTTCTTGACATACAAGAACACGTTCTGAACGGTGCCGTTCTTGTTCGTCACAGTCTTTTCGGAACGTGGCACCTTGTTGCCCGCCTTGTCGTGAATGCCCTTGCATTCGGGATTCATCTTGTAGCGCTTGCCCTTGAAGGGCTTGCCGTCCCAGGCAATCTTGCCCTTGATGGTGGCGCCGTCGGCGAAGGCCGTCGAAACGAACCCACCGGCTGCAATGGCGAAAATGGCGGTCAAAGCTGCGATGCGTGTCCTTGTCATGACTTTTCTCCTGATGCAGATGCGAAATCGGGCTTACCTGTGAATACGCCGATGTTGAACGAATCGGCAGCCTCACCAGTTACCCTACATTCTATTCCTCTTCTTCGTCCTCTTCTTCCTCTTCCTCTTCGTCGTCTTCCTCCTCTTCCTCCTCATCACCGCCGGAAGAGGCGTCTCCGGTGCCTCCGACGAGGCCTCCGGGCTGGATCGCGGTGTAATTTCTTGCACCCGCACTATACACAAAGTCCAGCAAGAGGTCGATTTGCTCCTGTCCAGTGACACCGTACTTGGCTTCCAGCTCGGCACGGAGGTCATCCGGATACTCGGCGAAGGCGCTCCGACCGTTGGGGAACCACTGGGGCATCTTCGTGCCCGGTTGGAGCCAAGCCGGTTCCTGCAGCCAGCGATCGACCCATTTCTGACTCAGGCGGACGTGCGTGAGGTTCAGATTCGGGGCGGAGGGCTCACTGTTGGACCCTTCCATGTTCGGATCGCCCAGCACGTGGCAGGAGAGGCATTTCAACTCGTAGAAGAATTCCTCGCCGAGGGCGAAGCGTTCGTCGTCCACATTCGGACGCGGACTTTCGGCGAAGGGGAACTTCACGTCGAAAAGATCCTCGGTGAAGTTGGACTGCTTGACGACCGTGCCGTAGGCGGCGACGAGGTCTTCCTCACTGTTGCCCGGATCGAGATCGAACGGCAGCATCATGCGGTTGACGACGCAGTAGTCGCCGAGCGTCTCGGATTCGTTGCGGAGACCATCGGTCGTGAACCACGGATCGTGATCGTCCATCACGCCATTGGTCTCGGCTGCGTGGCTCTTCTCGTATGAGTGCACGGCTTTGAGGTTTGCTGCGAGCATGGCCGCCTCTTCCTGAGCGATACCGGCGAAGTAGGAGACCAGCGTGGTGGTCTGTTCGTCGGTCAGGTGGAAGCTCGGCATGCGGATCTTCAACCAAGGCCGCAACATCTCGACGTTGTTGAAGAAGCCGTACAGCCACGGGTATTGCACCTTCGAGCCTTCGCCGCGCAACCATGGCGGTGCATTGACTTCATCAAACGTGATGTATCCGTCGTCGCGGGATGTGTAGTACTGGTGCACCACGGCGACATTGTCCTCGACTTTGTGACAGCCGATGCAGTTCAGCTCGCGTGACAGCACGCGGCCTTGGGCGATGGCGCCGTCACGTTCGGCGTCGTAGTCGATCTGGAGCTTCTCGGTCACGCGTGGTGACTTGCGCGACAGCAGGAAGGTCACGAGTGCGTCGGCCTGCTCCTCGGTGAAGTAGAAGTTGGGCATCTTCACCTTGTCGTATGGCTTCTTGAGCTTTTCACGGTCCCAGATGCGCGGGTTGAGCATCTTGTGCTTGGCGAATCCGGCGTGCGAGTGAGTGATCTGCTCGTCGGGGTTGCCGGACTGCGACCAGTGGATCAAATCCTCACGCTCGGATGGATACAGCTTGCCGAATACCTCTGGCTTCTCTTCGCGCAGGTGGTGATGGGCGTGCGTGTACATACCGAAGTCGAGCTGGCCGAGTGGCTTTTCGCCCCACTTTGAGAGATTCGTTCCCGGCGGCGGTGAGCCCACAAAGCCGCCGATCGTATGGCAGGCGTAGCAGCCGTAGTGGGCGACCATCTTGTTGCCCAGGTACATCATCTGCTTTTCGTCGACGGACATGCCGGAAAGCAAGGACTCCGCACCATCGTCGCCGAGCGTTCCGGAGATGAAGCCCTTGAGCATGCCGGTCAGCTCGCCGTTCTCATCGTTCATGATCGCTGTCGCGCGACGAGCGGAATTCTGACTGGCCAGTAGCTGGAATACCAGGTCCTTGGCCATCTGCTGGTGCTCTTCGTCGCGTGGGAACGGCGAGGTCGAGAATTCCTTATTCTCTTTCAGCGTCATGAGGTACTCGGTGATGTCGGCTGCTTCCTGATCGGTCAGACGCAGCGACGGCATCAGCGTGTTGGGGTTGTAGTCGGCCGGGTTCTTCAACCAGCCAAACAACCACGCGCGGTTGGATTTCATGCCGACGGCGGAGAGATCCGGGCCGTGGCGTGTGAAAACGGGCTGATCGCCGATCGACTCGGGATTGAAGACGGTGTCGCGATCGCTCGGCACGTTGTTGATCAGGTGGTAGATGCGCTCGTTGTAGGTCAGGTCGTCGTAGAATGCGTCTGCGAATTTCTCGGATCGGCCTTCACGGTCCATCAGGTCCTGAACGATCATGTCCTTGCCATATTCGGCAACGTTGGCGTGGCAGCCGAGACAGCCAACCTCACCAAAGAGCACGCGCCCGTTGTCGGCGTCTCCGACGAGGCCATTCGGCATCGGATCGGGCGTCCAGTCCTGCGAGATGGCGAACAGGTAGTCGGTGATGGCTTGAACTTCGGTTTCGGTTCGCAGCACGGGATTCGGGTCCATGTGCGATTTGGAACCAACGCCATTGTTTTCCTGCAGGAAGAAGTGCGGCATCCAGGTCGAGGGGCGGAACGCTTTCGGGTTGTGTACCCACTGTTCGGTAAAGCCCGGCTCAAGCTTGGAGGCGAGACGCGTGAGGTCGGGACCGACTTTCCGGCCGCCCTTGGCCTCTTCACCCGTTTCGCCGTTGCCCACGTCGTTGAGCTGATCGACGGCGTGGCAGTTGATGCATCCGGTCCGCGTGAACAGATCGCGACCCAGGTTCAGACGCTTGGCTTGCGACTCGCCTTCGTAACCGGCGATGTCGGCGATCTGCGTGTGGCACTTGGCACAGCCTGCTTCAGCGTACTTCGGCGGAAGCATCGGGCGATCCCAGTGGTGCTCAACAACCTTGAATGTGACATTCGGCACGAAGGCGGCGGTCACGTAGTACTTGTCTTTCCATTCCTTCTCCTGCTCGTGCGTCACCGGCGAGTGAGCGGCCTGCACAAAATCCGTTTCCTGCGGATTGCCCTCATGGCACACGGTGCAGCCAATCTTGACCGACGGATGCAGGGAATCGACGTGCACGAAGAGATCGAGGTTCGGATGGGCGATCAGCGGCTGCTGGAGTTTCATCTCCTTCTTGCCGGTGCGATCGAGGAACGTGTTCACGCGATCGAGCAGTTCAACGAAGTAGTCCTTCTGCTGCTCATGCGAAAGCATCGACCAGAATTCCGTGACCTGGCCTGGATCGATGTCCGGCGGGAATTCCATCTCAAGCTCCGGAACAGCCGGCAGCTCGATCAAGTCCATCTTGCGACGCGCAAGTTCTTCATTGATGGCCGGCAGCGAACGTTCGAACTTGCGGGCGAGATTCTCACGCGAGAAGTCCTTGTTCTCGATGGAGACGTGGCAGGTCGTGCATCGATCGGTGGTGTAGGTTTGCAGGTAGTTCAGTTCCTGCCGCACATCCTGCAGGACGTACTGCTTGACCTCGTGACGCGACTCGGTGCCCTTCGGGGCGGTGAAATCGAGCAGCGGTGCGTTGATGACGGCCTTGGTGATGACGTCGGAGTAGCGTTGCTCCTTCTTCTGGGCGTCGGTCACGACCTTCATCAGTCCGTCGAGCGCCTTGCCGGCTTCGGAGACGTCCGCGTCGATCGCCTTGATCTGCTTGCGAATGCTCTTCTGTTCGTCTTCGATCTTGTCCTTGGCGACCTTCAACTCGGCAGCGGTTTTCTCCTGATCCTGCAGCTTGCGCCAAACCTGCTTTGTATGGTCATCATCCTTGCCATAGTGCGTCAGCGCCTCTTCATATTCAATCCGCGTGACCTGGACGATGGCGTCGGCGTTGCTGAACGTGATCTTGATGGCGTCGTGATCGACCTTGAGGTCTGCCAGTTGCTGTTCTTTGTCGGCCTTTTCCTCGAGCCGAACCTCGCGTGACTCCTCGGCTTTGGCGAGCTTCACCTTGGCTTCTTCGATCTGGTTCTGGAAGTCCTCGGATTGCGTTTGCAGATAGTCGAGGTGGGCCAGTGTCGCCTGGGCGACCATATAGTCATCCTGGTAGCCACGCCATGGGCGGTCGTAGTCTTCCCAGATCATCCACACCAGACTCGCCAGCAGGAGCACACAACTCACCGCAAACCAGCGGTTGAGCTTGTTCATGTTCCAAAGTGTTTCGGTCGGTATTGGCATAACGCTCTTTCTGTCCGCAGAAGCTAAAAGTTAAGGAACAGTTCCGTGATCGCCACGATGTACTTGAAGTTCCAGCCCCACCGCAGAACCATCTTGATGGGGATCAACGCCATCCACAAAAACAACTGAACCATCAGGGCGAAACGAATAAAGCCCATCTGATCGGCCAACTTCTTGAACACGGTGACGCGCAGGATGCCCGGCAGCACAAAGAAGTACCCGATCAACACGGCGATGCCCGGCAACTCACGATACACGTAGTGTGGCAGGCCCCAACGCCCTTCCGTCGGAATCCCCTGGTTCAGCCACTGAACCCAGAAAATCTCCGACAGGTTGATATTCAACAATGCGACAGGCCTGTGCGCATCCCAGTACTCGTAAGGCCCGAAGAAGTTCCAGTTCGGACCACGCAGGAACGTGCCGAAGACGATCAGCACCAGCCACAGGATCACGAATCCGATCATGAACATCGTGACCGCGAACTTACGCTCCTTGAACGTGTAGTAACCGTTCCCACGCGGGTTCTTGTCGATAAACGGAATCGCCGCCAGTCCGACAATCACCAACCCCGGAAGCAGCACGCCCGCAATCCACGGATCGAAATAGACCAGCAGTTCCTGCAGACCCAGGAAGTACCACGGGGCCTTGGCTGGGTTGGGTGCGAGACTTGGATCGGCTGGCTGCTCGAGCGGTGCACGCAGCACAACGGCCCAGACCATCAGGAACACGGTGCACAGCACCATGGCGATCAGTTCGGTGTACACAAGGTCAGGCCAAACGAGCACCTTGTCGTCCGAACCCGCCTCCATGAGCGGTTTGCCCTCTTCCATGGCTTGGTCGTTGAGCGCGGACTGCCGGAATCCCAGCCAGATGAAGAACCCGAACAGGTAGAACATCAGCGTGATCGGAATGTTGTCCGGCTTGATGATGATCGACAGGAAATCGGGATCGAATGCGGACAGGCTGTACGCGATCGTGAACGCGACCAGCACAAAGATGCCAACGGCGGGCTTGGTCAGGGTTCGGTAGCCGGCGAGGAAGACGCCGGTTCCAGCACAAGACAGGATGAAGAACCAGTGCGGCTGGCAAATCCAATTGATGCCGCTCTTGATGGCTTCGACCCCGCCTGCGGCGAGGAGAGATTCAGTGGCCAGGATGCTGTTCATCACTTCAACCATTCTCCAATGGATGCTAGTTCATGTGCCCTTGATTGACCGTTGCGTTACAGCGGACCACTGATGCCGCCATCCTTGCGAATCCGCCAGAAGTGCACGGCGATCAGCACGCCGACAACCAGCGGAATAAAAATGCAGTGCAGTACATAGAAGCGCAAAAGCGCGTTGGGCCCGACGAACGTTCCCGCCAACAGGCCAAACCGTGCATCGTCGCCCGCGTGCACCAGTGGCACGCCGCCGATCTGCACGAGTTGCGCGAGCGGACCCTCATGACCGAGGACCGGTGTCGCGCGGGCCATGTTCGACCCCACCGCAATGGCCCACATCGCCAACTGATCCCACGGCAGCAGATAACCGGTGAACGATAGCAGCAATGTCAGCACGAGCAGGATGACACCCACCACCCAGTTGAACTCACGCGGCGGTTTGTAGCTGCCTGTCAGGAACACGCGCAGCATGTGCAGCCAGATGGCAATCACCATCGCGTGTGCACCCCAACGGTGCATCTCGCGGAGCAGGCCAAGCGTCACGTGCGCCCGCAGACCCTGAATGTCGAAATAGGCGTACTCGACGGTGGGCCTGTAGTAGAACATCAAGAGCACGCCCGTCACCACCTCAACAAGGAACAGGAAGAACGTCAGCCCCCCCATGCACCACGTGAAGCTCAGACGAATACCACTCTTGCGAATCGCCACCGGATGGAGGTGCAGAAACACATTGCTCAACACCGCCATTGCACGCGTGCGGCGATCACGGGGCACACCATGTCGAAATACGCTGCCCCAGATCTGCCCTTCGCGGACCCAGTCACCAAATCGGCTGAATACACTCATCGTGTCGTACCTGAATTCCTCTGTCGCCGTGCGGGTTCAGCCTCATCGCAGACCCGTCGACGCGTGTCAGTTGCACTGCAGGACACTTAGACCGACAGGAAGCTGTCGGGGTTGTCCCACTCGCCTTTTTCGTATTGATACTTCTTGCTGCGATCGACGATGACCGTTCCATCGACCACGGCAATCTTGAAACGCTCCAGGGGACGCGGCGCCGGACCCTCGAAATTGATCCCGTTCGCGTAGAAACCGCTGCCATGACACGGGCACTTGAATTTCCGGTCATTTGGCAGCCAGTTCGGAATGCACCCCAGGTGCGTACAGATGATGTTCAAAGCAGCCAGCTTCTCATCCGTGCGGATGATCCACACGCCTTCCGGCTTAAAGTCTTCGTTGACCTCACCGGGTTGCAGGCCTGCATACTGCGTAAGCGAGCCGACGCGAATCTTCGGGTCCGGCTCCTCGAGCACATTCGGCATCAGGAATCGCTGAAACGCTGCGCCGGAAATTCCCGCGGTTCCCGCGAACGCGGCCCATCCGATGGCTGCGGCCGACCCCGCAAGCATGCCACGCCGCGAAATGCCGGCGTCTTTTTCCTTGGTGGCCTGCATGACCTTCGCTGTCCGAGCGTCGGGCGGCAGATCGTCGGCAGGTTTGTTGCTCCACTTCCGCGCTTCGGCGGAACCGTCGCCTGCGTCGCGGCCAGCCATGCCACCACGGGCCGTCGCGGCACGAAGCAGCGCCTGAATGGCAGGGTCCGGGTCACCGGCGACCGATACAGCGGGCGCCTTGGCTGGTGCTTTCGCAGCCGCTGCGGGCGCGGGCTCGGCTGGTGCAGGTGCCGCCGGAGCTGCGGGTGCAGCCGCGGCAGGAGCGGGTGCGGGTTCAGCGGCCGCAGGTGCCGGTGCATCAGCGGCAGGCGCCGGGGCGTCGGCGACTTCTTCGGACACAACATCAAATTTGATGACGTCAACCGGGCATTCCTCTGCCGCTTCAATGATCTCATCGGTGCGCGGCTTGCAGAAGTCCACCGCCAAAGCTGCCGGACGGATCACACAGGTTTCTTCCAGAACCTCAAACACATCGGGCGCCGCGTTCTCGCACGCATCGCATACGATACAACCCGGTTCGATCCAGACCTTCGTGACCTGTTCCTTAACGGCCATGACTTGGTTCCCTTGCTCTTAACTCATGTACTCGGATCAGCTGCAATCTTACGCATTGTTCTGCTCACGAACACGACGCACCGCCTCACGAACTTCGGGCGATTCATCTTCCGTCAGCAGCCCCATCTGCGTCGTAATCTCATCATCCATCACGTGGGCAGCCGCTTCCACTGCGGCCACAAGATACCGCGAAATCGTAAGCGGCGGTAGCGGATATTCAACGAAACTGCCCGGCTGCGTTTCGCGACGCATGCGGACATCGTTTTCCCAGTAACTGCGCGTCAGCATGTCGAGAAGCATCGGCTTGCTCTTGAGACTTCCAAGCCGTGCGATCGCCAACGTTGCGTTCCACTGAACCTCGCGATCGTCGGTCAAGTACGCCTTCAACAGAGACGCCAGCGCGACGGGATCACCACGCTCGGCGATCTGCGAGACGGCAGCACAAGCCTGCATTTGAATGGCGGAATCCGAATCCTCCAGCTTCATCAGCAGCTTCGGAAGCGCGCGATCGATTTCCGGAAGATGACGCATATCAGCCAATGATGCGAGCGCCTGCCCGCGGGTCAGTGGATCTCCGGATTCCAGGTAGGGCAGCAACGCGTCGATCGCTTCGGGCGACTCGGTCATCGCGGCGGCCTTCATGACGAAATGTCGCTTCTTGAGCACCCAGTCGCTCTCAGTTTCCCGCTGCACGTCGTCGGAATCGAGAATCGTGCACAGACGCGTCGTGATGTCCTCCAGATCCTCGTCACTCAGCTGCTCTCGCTCCTTCTTGCCGAGCCGCAACGCCAACTCGCGACTCGCCTGCCATAGCTCCTTCTCATTGGGCAGCAGAACGCCGACTGTCTTCTCCCCGGATCGGGTCTCCAGTTTTGTGAGCAGATCGTCGATCGACTGCTCCTGATCCGTTGCGATCGATCCGAACAGCAGGACAACAACCACGGCGCAGCCCACGATCAGACTGACGATGACCAGAGGGACGGCGAACAGCCTGGCCATCAGCGACGTCGTCATCGGCTCGGCGTGGTCCGGCTCCGTTGAGACCTCCTCGACCGTCGGTGCGTCCGCCTGCGGTGCGACGTCGGTGTGGTCTGCAGTTTCGAGAGATTCTGACTGTTGTTGATTCATACTCTACCATTGCTGAGCAGCAATGCCGTCCAACTGCCCGAAGATCACACGAGTGTCTCGACCTGTACTTACGCGACGCGTCGGACATCCACGCGTGTTGGCGTAAAACCCTGCAACGAATACGCTTGGACGATCAACACTGGCTGCGCGGCCACGCTATCAATGCCCTTGGCCCAGAAGACCAACTTTGTGAATAAAATCACAATGTTTGGCCTAAGAGAAGGCGGGCCTATCGCACCGCCGCAACTCACCGGAAGTCTTACGCATTGCGAATCACGTCCGGCATTGTGTTCATCGCTATTCCATATGGAGTATTCTTAAAACCGTTGCAGATTTTGTCAACGCAGCGATTCGTGCTCCAACCCATTGCCACAGCAGAATTTCACAGCCTGAGTGCACTGGATGGAAACGCTCATCCACGCTGAACGAATAGGCAACCAGCTTCAGCTGAAAACTCAAATTTTCGCCCTTCAATGAATTCGCCATCGATCTGGGCTGGAAGCGTTCGCTCGCACGCCACAGTGATCTTTGGACTGCGAATCGCCACAACGCCGCCACGATCGACTTGACGTCGAAACACTGTCCGTACGGCGTGACCAATCAGCTCGGCGGCGGATGCGCAGGGGAAGATCACGGCGTCGAGTTGCCCGTCGTCCCAGACGGCGTCGCGGACAACCCGCAATCCCCACGCATACCGGGCCATGTTGCCCACGAGGACTATCCCGCGTCCGTCGAAACAACCAGCACTGCCATCACTGACACGGATCGCCGGAAAATCATATTTGACAAGAGTTTCCATCAAGGGCCCAACGTAATCGAGCCAACCCTGGTGGCCCCGCCGGCGGCGCGCGACGCGTTGCAGGACCGCACCGTCAAACCCGATGCCAGCCACGACAAGGAACCGATGTTGGCCATTCAGAATGCCCACGTCGAATGGCTCGGGGCGACCGTGGAGCACCGCTTGTACGATCCGCGACACACGCGCCTGCATGCCGAGACCGCGGGCGAACACCGAGTCGGTGCCGGTCGGGACTGGTACGATGGGTGTTTGCCGGCCGATCAGTCCGCTCGCGACTTCCCGGCAGGTCCCATCTCCGCCGAACACGATGATCGACCGACACGCGCAGGCGACCTCTCTGGCCCAGCTGGCTGCGTCGCCCGGTCCCGTCGTTTCCCGGATCTCCACATCGACGCCTTCGTCGGTGAGTCGGTGTCTGACGCGCTCGACGAGCCTGGTGGGGCGACGCCTACCGGCGATGGGATTGACGATCATGAGCACGCGATTCATGGCGACGATCCTTGCCCACTTGCACGCAATCTGTTTTCCGCCCATCTTGGCCCATCGCACGAATGGGCGGAATCATGAGCCACGACCCACCTGTCATCGAGGAGATCGGCGAGTCCGAAGACGACGGCGGCCACGTCGAGACGATCGAGGTGCGCAAGTACACCGTGGACAAGCGTCTGGACAAGTACCTCTGCGGGCGCTTTCCGCGCATGTCGCGGACGAATCTCCAGCGGCTAATCAAGGACGGTGATGTTACCGTCAATGGGATGCCGACCAAACCGAGCTACGAACCGACGCAGGGTGACGTGATTCAGATTGTGATGCCACCGCCGGTGCAGCTCGACATCGTGCCGGAAGACATCCCGATCAGCGTGTTGTACGAAGATGACCACGTGATCGCGATCAACAAACAGACGGGGATCATCTGTCACCCTGCCGGTGCGGGTCAGACGGGGACGCTGGTGAATGGCCTCGCCCACTATGCGGCCAATCTGTCCGCGGGTTCTGAACCGTTTCGCCCGGGGATCATTCATCGGCTCGACAAAAACACGACGGGTGTGATGCTGGTGGCGAAGACGGACGAAGCGCATTGGCGGATTGCTGCGCAGTTTGAGAAACGCACGGTGCACAAGATGTACTTCGGTATCGTCGAAGGCGAGGTGCAGCGTGACGGGGACATCATCGACAAGCCGTTGGCTTCTCATCCACTGGTGAAGGATCGGTTCATGGTCGGCGGCAAGGCCACGCACGCGCAGATCACCAAGAACGCGGTGACGCGGTATGAGGTGCAAGCGCGATTTGCCGGATTCACGACGGTGCACATGTTTCCGAAGACGGGGCGGACACATCAGCTCCGCGTGCACATGTCGAGCATCGGCCATCCGATGTTGGGCGACACACTGTACAGCGGACATTTCGTCAGCGAGAAGGACATTTCGGGGGCCGGTTCTGAAGAGCCGCTGATCCGCTTTCAAAGTCTGCATGCTCGTCGGATTCGCTTCATGCATCCAACTGAGAATCGCCCCGTCACCATCGAAGCCCCGCTGCCGCCGCAACTGGAAATGATCGTCGAGCTGCTCAGGAAACACCGAACGCGCTAGAAATCAGAGATGAGCATGGGTGGCAACAACGCAGATGTGATCGTGGTGGGTGGGGGCGTGGTCGGGCTGGCCGTGGCGTTTCGGCTGCAGCAGCGCGGTCGTCGGGTGATCGTTCTGGAGCGGGGGCGTTGCGGTCGGGAGGCGTCGTGGGCGGGGGCGGGGGTGATTTCGGCAGCCAATCCGCATCGCAGCGATGCAATGTACCACATGCACTGCGAGAGCATCGATGCGTACGAATCGTTCTGTCACGAACTGACCGAGCTGAGCGGGGTGAACACGGAATACGAGCGGTGCGGCAGCCTCGACATGCTGACGACGCTGCAGGCGGTCGAGATGGCGCAATCCGATGTGCGGGCGACAGCGGATCAGTCCATGCCGGACGGTCAGCCGGTGATGGAAATGATCGCCAACGAAGACGTTCGCGGATTCGAGCCGAACATCGCGCGGAATTGTTTGGCGTTTGCATTGCGTCGGAAGACGGCGCAGGTGCGAAACCCGCGACTCCTGGAAGCGTTGCAGACGGCGGGCACGAATCTTGGGGCAGACGTGCGCGAGGGCATCGAGGTGATGCGCTTCGTGGTCGAGGGCGATCGCGTGGTCGGTGTCGATGGCGGGGATCCGCACGGCGGCACGATTCAGAAGTTTCGTGCGGATCATGTTGTGCTGTGCGCTGGGGCGTGGTCGGCCGGCATCGGCGGGGGAACGATTCAAGACCTGTTCAGCGTCTACCCGGTGCGCGGGCAGATCATTCTGCTCAACTGCGGCGGCCGCCCGATCCGCCACGTGATCAACCGACGTGATCTGTACATGGTTTGTCGGGGGGACGGTCGGCTGTTGGCGGGCGCGACCGAGGAGCATGAGTCGGGGTTCGTGAAACGCAACACGCCGGAGGGTATTTACTGGCTGACGTTGTCTGCGGCGGCGGCGGTTCCGAAGTTGACTGAGATGGCGATCGAGACGATGTGGGCGGGGTTGCGACCGGGCACGCCGGATCGTCGCCCGTACATCGGGCTTGTGCCCGGTTTTCCAGGCCTGGTGGCGGCGACGGGACACTTCAGAACGGGGCTGACGCTGGCGCCGGTGACGGCGGATATTGTGTGCGAACTCATCGACACAGGGAGCACAAATCGCGACCTGCGACGCTGTGCGCCGGGTCGTTCCTTTGGCCACTCAGGCTGACTTGACCCGTATTTGGACCGGACCTAGGCTAGATTTGTCGTAACCGGTTTTGTTGGCCGGTTTCTCTTGGCGACGCGCGTTCAACATCAACATCCGGATGTAGAGGAACAACACCATGGCAATTCGTGTAGGCATCAATGGATTTGGTCGTATCGGTCGGCTTGTCGCTCGTGGCCTGATGGCGCAGCCCGAGAAGTTTACGCTTGTCGGCATCAATGATCTGGGCAGTCCAGCCGCGCTGGCGCACCTGTTCAAGTATGACTCGGTGCATGGGCGATTTGATGGGACCGTTGAGGTCAAGGGTGATTCGGACATCGTCGCCAATGGTCATGCCATCAAGGTGACCGCGGTTCGGAGTCCGGCCGAGTTGCCGTGGGGCGATATGAAGGTGGACGTGGCGGTCGAGTCGACCGGTATTTTCACACAGCGTTCGAGCGAAAAAGGCGGTTACGGGGACCACCTCAAGGCGGGTGCGCGGAAGGTCGTGCTGTCGGCGCCGGCGAAGGATGAACCGGATCTGACGGTCGTGCTGGGCGTGAACGATGATCAACTTTCCAGCGAGCACAACGCCATTTCCAACGCCAGTTGCACGACGAATTGCCTGGCTCCGGTTGCGAAAGTTCTGCATGACCAGTTCGGCATCGTCGACGGATTGATGACGACGGTTCATGCCTACACGAATGATCAGTCGACGGCGGACATGCTGCACAAGGATCTTCGGCGGGCGCGATCTGCCGGCATCAACATCATTCCGACCACGACCGGAGCAGCCAAGGCGGTCGGAAAGGTGATTCCTGCGTTGAACGGCAAACTCAACGGGATGGCGTTGCGGGTGCCTGTTGCGAATGGCTCGCTGACGGACCTTGTGGCGCGGCTGAGCAAGAAAGCGACGGCTGCGGAGGTCAATGCGGCGATCAAGGCAGCGGCGGAAGGCCCGATGAAGGGCATTTTGCAGTACAGCGAAGATCCGCTGGTGAGCACGGACATCATCGGCAATCCGCATTCGTCTATTTTTGATGGACTGTCGACCATGACGATGCCGGCGGATGGCGGCGATATGGTCAAGGTGCTGAGCTGGTACGACAACGAGTGGGGCTATTCGATGCGGACGATCGACCTGATTGAGCGCATCGCGGCTTTGTAATCCAACCAATTCGGAGCAGCAGCCATGTCGGCGGTGAAGAAAACGATCGATGATATCGACGTTGGCGGGAAACGTGTGTTGGCACGTCTGGACCTGAACGTACCGCTGAACGCGGATCGGCAGGTGACAGACGACGGGCGGATCGTGGCTGCATTGCCCACGGTGAAGAAGCTGCTGGGCGATGGGGCGCGCGTCATTCTGATGTCGCACCTTGGTCGTCCGACCGGTGATACCGAGGCGGACAAGAAGTTCGGCATGTCGCCTGTGGCGAAGCGGTTGGAGGAGCTGCTCGGTCAGCCGGTCGGCTATTGCGGAGAGGTTGTTGGCGATCGCGCGAATGCGATGGTCGAGGATCTGACCGATGGGCAGGTTTGTCTCCTGGAGAATCTGCGATTCGAAGCGGCTGAGACGATCAAGGACAAGAAAGCTGCCGATGATGCGTCGCTGAAGTCTGCCAAGGAATCGTTCGCGCGATCGCTGGCTGATCTGGCGGACGTGTATGTGAACGATGCGTTCGGGACATGTCACCGAGACAACGCGAGCATGTTGACGGTGCCGCAGTTGATGGCGGGCAAGCCTCGCGTGATGGGGTATCTGGTGGCCAAGGAGTTGAAATTCCTGGGTCAGGCGGTGGCGGATCCGAAGCGGCCATTCGTTGCAATCCTTGGCGGTGCAAAGGTCTCGGACAAGCTGAATGTGATCGACTCTTTGCTGGCCAAGTGCGACGTTGTGCTGATTGGTGGGGCGATGGCGTACACGTTTTTGGCGGCGGAGGGGATGGGCGTCGGGAGGAGTCTGGTCGAGGAGGATCGTTTTGATCTTGTGCGGGATCTGCGTGCGAAGGCGGGCGACAGACTGCGGCTGCCGGTGGATCATGTTGCGGCTGAGAAAATCAGCTCCGACGCCAAACGTGGTGAATTCGGTGATGCGATCCCTGATGGCATGATGGGGTTGGACATCGGGAAAAAGACGGTGGCTGCCTATGCCGACGTGTTGAAGACTGCCGGCACGATCGTGTGGAACGGTCCGATGGGCGTGTTCGAGAAGCCGCCCTTCGACACTGGGACGATGGCGATCGCGAACGCGGTGGCGGACGCGACCGACGGCGGTGCGATCAGCGTCATTGGCGGTGGTGACAGTGCGGCTGCGGTGCAGGTGGCGGGGCTGGCGGATCGGATCACACACGTGTCGACTGGCGGTGGCGCGTCGATGGAATTCCTTGAGGGCAAGTCGTTCGCCGCGATCGACGTGCTTGACGACGCCTGAACGATTGCCCATTCTGGGCGCATGGCGACCGAACACTCATTTGCACTGAACACACTGGGCTTGCGGATGGCGCCGTCGTTGCTGGCGGCGGATTTTTCGCGGCTTCGCGAGCAGGTGGCGTTGGTCGAAGCCGGCGGGGCGGATCTGTTGCATCTCGACGTGATGGACGGGCATTTCGTGCCCAACATCAGCTACGGGCCGTGCGTGATCGAGGCCATCCGTCCGCATTCCAAGCTGTTTTTCGACGCCCACCTGATGATCGAGGAGCCGGCCCGCTACGCCGAAGCGTTCGTGAAATCCGGGTGCGACCACATCACGTTTCACATCGAGGTGACCGACGAGCCGGCCAAAGTGGCCGACGTGATCCGCACGCTTGGGGCGTCGGTGGGCATCTGCATCAATCCGACGACGCCGGTGTCAGCCATTGGGTCGGTGCTTGACGCTGTCGACATGGTGCTGGTGATGAGCGTTTGGCCTGGATTCGGCGGGCAGTCGTTCATCGCCGACGTGCTGCCGAAGGTGCGGGAACTGGCGTCGCGGATGCGTCCCGATCAGCGATTGGAAATCGACGGTGGGATCGGGCCTGGGACGATTGAAAAGGCGGCTGAGGCTGGTGCGGATACAATGGTGGCGGGATCGGCGATTTTTGGGCAGAATGACCCGGTTGCGGCCATGGAGGCGCTGCGGGTGGCGGCGACGGATGCGATGACGGCGAGACGAACGGGTTGATTGAGGCGAGGGGCTGACCGGGATGGTGAAGATGGTCGAGCGACGCGAGATACCGGCGGGAATCTGGGACAACTGCGATGCCTGTGGGCACATGGTCTACCACAAGGAAGTGGCTGAGAACATGCACACCTGCCCCGAGTGCGGCCATCACCGCCGGGTCAACGCGCGGACGCGCATCGAGCTTCTGGTCGACCCCGATTCGTTCGAGGAGATGGATGTCGACGTGTCACCGGTCGATCCGCTGGAATTCAAGGATCGCGTGCCGTACACGGAGCGATTGAAGGCCATTCAGGACAAGACGGGCGAACGCGATGCCGTCGTGACGGGCAAGGCGTTCATTCGCGGTCGGCAGGTGATATTGGCGGTCATGAACCCCGATTTCATCATGGCCAGCATGGGGTCGGTCGTGGGCGAGAAGATCACGCGGGCGATCGAGCGGGCGACGGATGAGGATCTGCCGCTGATTGTCGTGACGGCCTCTGGTGGCGCTCGCATGCAGGAGGGCATGGTCTCGCTGATGCAGATGGCCAAGACGAGTGCTGCGCTGGCCAAGCTGGACGATGCGGGCGGGTTGTACATTGTGGTGGCCACCGATCCGACGACAGCGGGCGTGGCAGCGAGTTTCGCGAGTTTGGGGGACATCATCATTTCCGAGCCTGGCGCGATGATCGGTTTTGCCGGCCCGCGCGTGATCGCCAACACGATCAAGCAGGAACTTCCCGCGGGATTCCAGACGGCTGAGTTCATGAAGGATCACGGCTTCGTGGATCGGATCGTGAAGCGACAAGATCTCCGCCGCGAGTTGGCAAGGCTGATTGACTACTGCGGGAAGTAGGCGTACGCACGATCGTGAATTTCCGTCGAGGATGATGCGGCTTCCCAAAACCCCTTCCGTGTACTCTCCTGGACCAGACTGCTACCTCTCCAAACACCATCCGCACATCAACTCGAATGCGCGACGAACAGTACCTGGCGTGATTCGACGACCCGCAAGTGACCAGGGTGATTTGATCCAGGAAGCCCGGACTTCTTGACGGCCAACCCTCGATCGCGACAGTTCAAGAGCCATATGCAAACTGCGCTTCATATGCGATGCTTTGTCACGCGATACTCATTCAAGAGTTGCGACAGGCCAGCGATTGAGCTTGGACCCAGCGAACTCTCTAGACTATTCGAAAAACTGACAAGCTGGTGTCGGCGGTCAGAGCCGTGACCTAGATCGGCACACTCATTACCCGCAGGATCAGAACCCCTCTGCGTCGGGGTCGAAGTGGGTGTTGTTCAGGCCAACGTTGAAGGTGACGTCGGTGTAGAGGTAGCTGCCGAGGAGTTTGCGTCCGTGGCGGTCGGCGTAGCTGTAGACAGCCGTCAGGACCAGCCATTCCTGATCGACGTGAAACCGCAACAACGCGTCGGGGTATTTGCCACTCTCGCCCGTGTAGGGCAAATAGCGTTCGAAGACGTAGGTCGGTCGGCCATTGATCCTGCCCTCGCCGGTGCAGGTGAGCTTCAACTCCTCGTTCTGCAGGCCGATCTCGGTGTACTTGAGGATGAGTTCGAGGCTGCGTCTGAATCCGAACTGATCGATGCTGCGGCGGGCGGCGGCTTTTGCTCGTTTGCCATGGATGGGTTGTCGAATCTTGGGGACGACAATCTTGATGAGCCAGCCATGCGGTTTGACCCAAGCTTCGGGTTGCCCGTCGTCGTTGGTCCACGCGCCTTCGACGTAGAGGACGCGGTTGGCTTCCTTGGCGTTGGCGACCCATTTCATGTTCACGCTGAAGGGGGCCTCGCGACATTTGACGGCCGTCACCTGCGCGGAGGTCAGTCGTTTGCCGATGCGTTCGCGCTTGGTGAACGTGCAGGTGTAATCCTTGATTCCACTCTTGTTGTAGCGGTCGAGGCAGTGCTTCAGGAACCCGATCGGATCCTGATGGGCGAGCCGATCGGCGACGTTGTCTTTCGCGGGGACAAAGTTTGCTGCGTTCTTTGGCGGATTGACCACGACGGGCAGGTCTGGCTCTGTGGCTGACGCGATGCCCGCCATGCTCGCGATGAGAACGGCGGAGAGGGTAATTCGTGTAGCGTGTTTTGTCATGGAAGCAGTTCCAAACTCGCGACTGGGGAGCGCGAGGCGTGATTGTCTGTAGCCGAGATCGCTGCCGTGCTGGACGCGGTCACCCACTTGTTTATCGGCCCCTACCATCGGGTGCCTGCACTGGTTGGCATGACAGAGACTGCCCGCGCCGGGGGTGATTATAGTCGACCTGCACGAATCGACCAGAAACGCCGCAACGGACTACGCATCGTGAGACTCAGCCGCCTCAGCCACGTTGAAGCGGATCGTTACGGTGGTTCCCACACCAGGGGTAGAGCGGACGGAGATGTTGTGTCCCAGCACCTGCAGCATGCCGTGGGCGACGGCAAGCCCGAGACCGGGGTGATGCTCGAACTCGGTGTCGACGTCGGATTTGGTGGAGAAGAACGGCTCGAAAATACGCTGAAGCTGCGATTCCGGGATGCCACAGCCCGTATCGGTGACCGACAGCAGGATGCTGCTCTCCTGCAGTTGCGTGCGGATGGTGACGGTTCCGCCCGGTTCGGTGGCATCGACGGCGTTGTGAAGAATGTTTTCCAGAACCGTGATCACCTGGATTTGCGGGACCGGCGTCTTGGGGATGGGTTCGAGCTTGAGTTCGAGCGAGATGTTCTGTTGGGCCATCTCGGGACCGATGTATGAGGCGACGTCGTGGATGAGTTCGGTCAATTCTGTCTGCTCGCTGTGTTTCTGGTCGCCTTCGGCGAAAGAGAGCAGGCTGTCGAGCAGCAGGGTTGCACGGGCGAGTGCATCGTTGGTGTGCTTCAGGGTGCGCGCCTGCAAGTCGGGATCGTCTGAACTGAGGGCGTAGCTGACGGATGTGACCGCTCCGCCGAGGATGTTGTTGAAGTAGTGGGCGAAGGCGCCGGCCATCCTGCCAAGGTAGGTGAGCTTGGTGCGCTGGGCTTCGTTGGCGGCGGGTTCGATCTGTTGGGCCGCTTGTCGGATCATGACGAGGGCGCCGACGTTGTTCTGCTGATCGTCGACGATGGGGACAATCGTGGCGTTCAGCGGGTTCTCGCGGTCGGTGAGCGCGAAAATGAACTCCGTTTTCTCGCCCGATTGGATTGCGTCGGATAGTCCACCGCGAAACGTCTCCCGCGCAGGCTCGGGGAGGACATCGTCGATCGGGCAGCCGATCACATCGTCGGTCTTGCGCAGCAGTTGGCACGCAGCGGCGTTGATGGTCTGGATGATCTGTTGCGTATCGGTGGAGATGAGCGGCTGGGGGGCGTGTCGCAGGACCAACCGGTGGTGATCAGCGGTGACGGAGGTGGGATTGGGAGTCGTCATGGTGTTGCTTCGCGCGGTTGGGTCTGCTTGAACGGTTGCGGAACGATGCAGATCAGCGTCTCCCAGTTCCGACCGGCGGATGAATCGGTGAGCAGGACATTGCCCAACGCCGACGGCGCATTTTGTGGATCGGCTGGGCCAATCACAAGAACCTCCCCGCTACTGAGTTCCATATCGGTCGCCAGCTTGCGAAACACCTGTCCTTCGTAAAGTTTTGCGTAATCGACGGTGCCGTCGCGGACCTGCCAGCGGGGCTGATCGGTCTGCTTGAATACCTCCGGCGTGACCCGCAGGGTGGTCTGGCATTCATCGGGGCAGACAACGTTGAAATCGACGTGGAGGTGCTTGGAGGCGTTCTCGAATGACTTGCCTTCAAGGGTGCCGTCGGGTGCGAATAAGAAGATGGAACGGTTGTTGGGCATGGGGCCCAGATCAAGAGTGATCGGCAGGCCGGATTGTGCGATGTGCTGGATGCGTTCGCGGTTGGCGCCTTTCGTGTCGCACTCCTCGCGGATGGCTTCAATGCCGGCTGCGTCGGTCACGCCGAGTCGTATTCCGTTGCGGGCGAGGTAGGCGGCGAGGGTGAGGCCATGACGGGACTCATCGACGAAGCTCCACAGCTGGTCTCGGTTGGCGGCGGCAACGTGGTCGGGGATGAGGATGCGTTCGACGTCGAAAAGCATGCGGATGCGAACGGCGTCGGATCGGCTGGTCGAGTTGATCGTGGGCGGAGGACCGTCGTCGACCGGTGCAGGCTGCGGTTCCTGTTTTGGCTGGAACCAGTTCCAAGTCCACTGGCCCGGTTCGCACCCGGAGACAAGCAACAAGGAAACGCATGCAGCGGCGATGGCGATCTGGCGATTGGGTTGGCCGGCCATGGCTGCATTCTCGAAAAACGGGGCAGCAACGTCAACGCACGGAGGGCGTTGAGATCAAGTTTGGGGCGGATCAATCGAGGTCGAACATGCGATTGTCGTCGGATTGTCCGAACCAGCCGACACGGTGACGGGCTGGGTCGCCCAGGTAAAGGCCGGATCTGTGAGAGAAGGTGTACCGTTTGCGGTCGACGTGGCCATCGGCCCAGGCGATGTTCGCGCGTTCGCGGTGGCGGAAGTGGATGGAGGGATCGGTACGGGCGGGATACTCGGGGTGGAAGCGGGGTTCGGCGAAACTGTATTCGATGAGTTGGCCGCTGGTGAAGGCGGAGTCGGCGAACATCAGCGTGGCAGCGGGCGTTCGAACGCGCGTGAGGCTGACGCCGGATCGGTCGGTTGCGACGGTGTAGAGGGTGTCGGTGACTTGTTTGAGCTGTCGGCCGAGGAAAGCGTTGTTGTATCCGTAGCCACCGTTTCCGAGTTCGAATGCGGTCGCGGCGGATTCGATGCGGTTGCGGAAGGTCGGGCAATCCCGGATGCGGCCATCGGCGGTGAGATACCGCACGAGCGGGCCTTGATCGGGTTCAAAGGGTTCGTTGACGGCGGAACGGGTGCCATGCCAGCGATGGAGGTTTGCGAGGAAGTTCCGGGCACCGGGGACGAGGTGGTCGCCGTTGTCGATGGCGTAGGCGGTGTTGGCGATGGCGAGTTGGCGGATGTTGGAGGCACAGACGGCGGACCGGGCCTGCTCGCGGGCGGAGGAAAGGTTGGGCAGAAGAATAGCCAGCAGCAGCGCGATGATGGAGATCGTCACGAGCAGTTCGACGAGGGTGAAGGCGTGCCTGAGTGTTTTGGGCCGTTGGATCATTCCGCTATGACGCCTGTGAATGCCAGTTGAAGCGCTCCGAAATCGGCGAGGTCGATGCGGTGGTTGCCATTGAAATCCATAACGCGGCAGCGCGGAGCGAAACCGGGTTCCGGATCGACGCGGCAAAGCTGCATGAATTCGAAATCGAGGATGTCGATGTCGTTGTCTGCGTCGGCGTCGCCCATCAGACCGGGTGCCGCGTCGGCGACGGCGTCGATCTCAGCCGACAGCTCCCCGAATATGGGGTCAAGGTGATGGACCGCCGTGGAGATCCGGATGAAGTCGAAACCGTGCAGATCGGCGGGGTCGTTCGTGATTGGGTCGACGGCCCAGGCGATATCGAACGCATCGCCGCCGCATGAGCCGGGCCGGATGCCGACTGTGAATGGGTCGTCAGGGTTGGTGTAGAAATCTTCGGCGGTGATCTCGGTGTCGTCGACGATGTTGTCGGCATTCATGTCGCCAAGGACGAGGGTGGGGGCGTGGTCGGCGTAGCCAAAGATTCCCTCATCTTCTGCGAACGGTCCGTTGGGATTGGCCAGAATGTTGGTGTTGAACAACGCTGGTGGCAACTGGAACGCGCTGGTTTGGTATTCACTGGTGGCGACGCTTTCGGGGTACCAGGTTGGGATGGCCGGGGGGTTGGTCGGGTCGGCGAAGTCATTGTCCCATGTTTCGACGACGAGTTGATCGGCCGGTTCCGGAATGTGCGAGCCAGGGATCAGGTACCAGGGATCGTCGGGTTGGTTGTTCGCGTTGATGTCGAGGCTGATTTCGATCGTGGCGGACTCGGCCCACTTTCGATTGGGATCGCCGCCGAGGTAGAACGCGTTGGAGAAGACGATGGCGTCGAGGCCCAAGGGGTTGGCGGGGTGGTCTTCGACAGTCTGCTGAAACGCGAGGGTGATGGATCCGCCGAACCCGCCAAGCGACACGACGCCGGTGTTGTCGGGCGTGACAGTGCCGCCGCCGGTGGGTGTTCCGAGGGCGTCGGTGGGGTCGTTGAAGTCGGGGTTGTTCACGAATTGACCGGGGGCAGGCGAGTAGTCGAGAACGCTTGTCGCAAACGGGGATTGCGCGCGGGCGGGTTCTGCGGCCAATGCGAGAAGCGCGAGCAATGCAATCGCACCAGCCAAACAGGGTGGACATCCCAAGACGCCCCTTACTTTCCCCCCACCCACGAGGGTTGTCGCTGCAGTGGTCGATGCGTTACGCATGTTGTTGGCTCCGAATGCGCATCGAGGCCACAACGAGCATCAAGAGGGACATGCCGGCCATGGCGTAGGCGCTGGTCGCTGGGACGGCATTGGCCGATGCCGGGGCGATGATGTGGATGGTGCCGGAATCCCACGCGTAGGTTTCGTCGGTCAGGGGGTTGTGCGTGACCGAGTAGAAATTGCTGGCATCGGTGTCGGGGTCGAAGCGGCGAACCTGGGATGGATCAAGTGCGTCCACGGGGCCCCCTCCGGAAAGCACGTCGTTGATGGCTGAGGCGTTGATGACGGCAACGTTGTCAGCGTCGACCCCGAAATTGCCGCCGCCCGCGAACAGATTGCCCATGGCGTCGAATGCGAGTGGTGAGGCGGACAGAATCGTCGCGACGTCGAATCCGTTTGCCTCGAAGTTGATCGGCGTTTCGGTCGTCCACGCGAGCATCCAGTCGGCGCTGGTGAAGGCCTTGATCGTGCCGGTCATGCTGTCGGTCATGACGTCGGCGTCTTCAAAGCCGTTGCCCGTGTAGAGGTTGCCGTCCGCGTCGAGGGCGATGCCGGCGCTGGCGCCGCCGATACCATTGATCACCGTGGGATTGACGGGCGAGGATGGATTGGCGCTGGCTGTATCGAGGATGGTGACAATGGCGGGCTGCCCGAAGACACCCGCTGACAGGGCAACATTCGCGTTGTCGACCCATTCGCCGACGAAGTGGCTGGCGGTGAACCAAGTGCCGGTCAGATCGCTGATGTTGAAGATGCCGACCTCGAAGTTAATGAAAGACGCCCCGCCACCGTTGCCGACGGCGATGCGCGATCCGTCGGGTGACACTGCGACAAATGCCCCGCCGAAACTGCTGAAGTCGCCGCCGGGCAACGAGCCTGCGAGCGTGAAGGTGCGGCTGTCGACGGCATCTTCGATGTACACGTTGTCTACCGACAGAATCAGAAGCCGGCCGTCCGGGAGGTTGTCGATGAGCGTGGGCGATGCTGGTGCGGTGAAGGAGCCTTGTTCGGTGTAATCATTGAAATTGGCGGCGTTGACGGTTGTGGTGGCGAGCAATGTCGCGACCATGAGACGAATGTGCATGGCGTGTCCTCGTTTTGGGCAGGGCGTGGCGACCTATCCGACCCGCGCGGACACTCGTCGCAGCCCGGCAACCAAATGAAACCGGGTGATGCGTCGGCGGTGACGTCGCGGGGTGCGCAGATCAGGCGCGTGGTATCAACAGGTCCAATGCGTGACGGTTCGGAAATCCGTGAGGCATGGGGCCGCTACTCCTCCCACGAGAGTGCACAAGCCGATTCATCATGTGACTGGCAGGTCTTCTGGCTTCCGAGCATCCGACTTTGTCGGGCCTACTGACCGCCCCTTCTCAGCTTCGATGAGCCAATGGGTTCGATGCGGTTTTCGTTCTCGGTTACAGCGGCGGGGCCGCTCCGGATTTGCACCGGAATTCCCTCTTCGATCCACCGTATTGGCGGATACCAATCGCGTGGGAGGATAGGTGGATGCACGAATTTGTCAATGGTGAATGTTTTCACACTGTTGTGATTTGCTGATCAGCCTGCGTCGTCGCCTGCGGGGTTGATGCCTTCGAGCGACTTGGGCTTGGTTTCGATGACGACGGGCGGACGAATCGGGACGGCACCGTGGACGGATTTGAAGATTTCGGCGGCGGCGTCGAGCCCGGCATGCTGGGCGTCGGCGTCGTGGGGGATGGCGAGATGTTTGTCCGCTTCCAGCCCGCTGCGTTCAAGCCAGACCGTTTGCGTGGGGAAGGCGAAGTCAACGCCGAGTTTGTTGGCCAATCGGATGATGTCGACGAAGAGTGCGTGTTTCTCGCGAAGCTCGGTGCTCCAGTCGGGCGTCTGGAAGAACATATAAACGAGGATGTCGAGCGAAGAGGCTTCGAACGAGTTGAGATAAACGTGGTAATAGTCCTTGCGCGTGTAGGGATGGAGGCGGATGAGTTCGCGGACTCCCTCGCAGAAGGCTTCGATTTTGTCGGGCGGTGTGCTGTAGACGACGGAAAGTTTGAAACTGTTTCGACGGAACTTGCGGGCGCCGTAGTTGTCGACACTGGAGCTGACCATCTGTGAATTCGGAATCGTGATCAGCGAGTTGTAGAACGTGCGGACACGCGTCGAACGAAATCCGACACGCTCGACGGTGCCTTCGACGTTGCCAATGGCGACCCAGTCACCGATGCCGAATGGCCGATCGAACAGAACCGTGACGGAACCGAAGAAGTTGTTGAGCGTGTCCTGGGAGGCAAATGCCAGCGCGACACCACCGATACCAAGTGCACCGAGGACGGTGGTCGGTCGCAACCCGAACCAGTCGCACACGAACAAAATGACGACGATGACGATGAAGATGCGCAGGATTCGGCGAAGCAGCGGGATCAATACATCGTCGAAATTGGTTAGTTGGATGCTCGTGTCGGCGGTGATGTGCCCACCAACGACGTCAACCAATCGATAACCAACCCAAACGCATGCGGCTGCGAAAGCGAACTTCGTAACCGGCAGCAGGACAGCCAGCCATCCGGTCGGCAACAGGAGGAAATTGGCCTGGATGATGAACCACACCGCCGCCGTCGCTGCAACCAGCCCGGTCGAGCGCAGGGCGACGCGTTGCTCCGGTTGATCGATGACGATGCTGCGGGCACGAAGGGCGAACTTGGCGAGGACCGCGATCAGGAAGCCTGCGACATGGCGAACAAGCCACGCAACAACCAGCGCGCCGGCCAATCCAATCCATTGCCAGATTTGGAGCGCGTAGGCTTCGCGAACGTACGGCGGGAACTCACGACGCAGAGCGGGTGGTGCGTTTCGCTGCAACCACAATCCGAGCGTGAGACGTTCCTCCTGACCGGGCAGGGGTTGCACATCTTCGAATTCGCTCTCGAGCGCACTGATGGCCGAGACGGTGGCGGGGGTGAATCGCCATTCCCCCTTGCGATCGCCCTCCTGCAGTTGGGCCAGTTCGATGCTGCCCTCGGGGTGCGTGTACCAGATGAATGGCTGCTGGGGCGGATCGATGGGAATCTCGGCTTCAACGACGTACTTCACCTTGTTCATGACGTTGAAGAGCTTTTGAGCGAGCAACGTGCTTTCGACCGACCACGCCTGTGCGTCTCGACCGGTGGCATCGAGCGCTTCGATGGCACTGGTGACGTCATTGGCTTTCATGGCTGCGTGGAACGTCATGATGGCTGCACGCGGGTTGGCAAACGCCGGGCGGACATTGTCGGCGATTGACTTGGCTGCTGCGGCCACTTGCTCTGCGATTTTGGCTTCAAACGCGGGCAGGGCGGCAATCGTGGCTTGGGAGAATCGCCAGACCGGCGTGCCATCTTCAATGGCGGACCTGACGAGGGAGATGGTGGGTTTCGGCTCGCCTTCGGTTGGCGGGTCGATCTGATGGAAAATCCACTCACCGTTGTCGGCGTCTGCCGGGATGTCGTCGATCTTCAAACCGATACCGTCAATGACAACGTGCAGTCGACGGGCCTGCTCGCGCAGGGTTGCCAATTCGTCTTCGTCGTCGACCGCGTCGATGTCGGCGATGCAGCGGGCGGCGTCATCGATTCGTTCGGGACTCTGCGAGGCATCCTGCGCGGCGATCAGGAACGTCCGCATCGTGTCGCGCGGGGTGGAGAGGTCGACCGCGGGTGCGGTCGTCGTGGCAGTGTCGATGACCTCGTCCAGAACGGTGCCGGTCTGCTGGGCATCCAACGTCGGCGGAAACACGAAGAGCGTGCAAACGATGATCCAAAGGATGTGTCGCGTGGTGTTGTTCATGACGCGGGCATGCTAACGGATGGATGTCGATCGATCCAAGGCAGCGTGTGCGACGGGCGGCGATTCGGATCAGGCGAGGATTCGGTACAGGCCCCAGATGCCGAAACCGATCGCGTACATGCCGACGATGATCGTGAACCAGAGGTTGGCCGCCTCTTTCGGCAGGGTCTTGATGTCGTTGACGCGCGTCGCTTTGTAAACAACAGCGATGGCCGCACAAAGCGGCAGGCACATCAATGCCTTCAGCCCGCCCGACAGCGCGATGGGGTCGATCATGAACGTGGCCAGCAGATCGGTCATGTTGCTTCCGCGGGCGGGCCGCGCCTCGGATCGTTGACGGTTTGCGATGCGGGGTCGGATCGGACCAATGCGTCCATCATCGCCAGCACGTTGAGCAGACCCGCCACGCCCGTGAAAACAAGGGCCAGCTCCACGCTCCGCCATTGCGACGAGACGAGTTCATCCTTCTTGAGGCCGTCACGCTCGGCATTGCCCCATGTATACGCCACGAGAGCGTGACTGCCGGAGCAGATCTGGGCCATGAACCAGAGCTTCTGGCGTTGCGGATCGACCGAGTTTCGCACACCGCCGATGGCGACACCGCCCCAGAACGTGAGCGTGATGGTGACGAGGATGATGATGCCGCGTTGCTTGTGTCCGGCGACGATGTGGCCAAGACCCGGCAGAATCCAGCCGGCCAATCCTGCGAGGGGCATTTTGACGGCGGTCGGCATGTTGTTGGGGCTGGCCATGAATATCCTTGGAATGGGGTTTCGCTACATGCCGCAGGGGCCTGCGGGATCACCGCATCGTCCGCATCCGCCGCCCGCGGGGACGGGAATGGGCGACGCGTCGGCCCGCGCGGCGAAGACGCTGTGGAGCTTTTCGACGCTGGTCGCACCGCAGTTGGGACAGACGACCTTCGTCCTGCCCGTGGCTGCGACGAGTTCCTCGAAGTCGTGATTGCACTTCATGCAGCGGTATTCGAAAAGCGGCATGGCGTATTTGTCTCCTCTTGTCGGACGCTGTGGGAGGTTATCGGATGCGGCGTGGTTGGGCAAATTGATAACGATCCGTGCGCCATGCACCGTCGACGCGGCGGGATCCGTCGGGTGGGCATTGCCCACCACTTAAGTCGCGTCCGATTGCATTCCCATGGTGGGCGGTGCCCACCCTACTTTCTCCGTGTGGAGACAACGAGTCCGCCCGCCAGGATCATCAGACTCGACGGCTCAGGCACAAATATGAAGACACTGAGGTCACTGAAATAGCCACGCATACCAGCCGGGCCGGTGGAGCCTGATCCCTGATGGAGAGTTGTGATGCGAAGCACATCGCCTGCAAGTGCATCGAGAACGCCCTTCTGGAAGGACATTTCCTGCGTATCCGCAATCACTGCTCCTTGAGTAATGTTTTCGATGAGCAGGTCAGTGGTGCCGCTGAAGTCAGCAGTTTCTTCGATGAGCAGGCCATAGTCCCACATGGGGTTGTCGATCGGTATCTCAAACTCCACCACGATTGACATTTCACCTTCCGACATGCCTCCGGGATTGTCGCCGCCTATTTGATTCGAAGGACTATAGAAGAGAGAAAAGTCGATCTGTGCTGAGATGACATCGTCATTCAGCCCGTAAATGGAGATTCCACTTGCCGAGATCCCGGCCCCGAAGACGCCAGGTTGTTCCGAGAGGTCCGAAGCACCAAAACTCAGTGAAGTTCGCAGCGGATCGCCATCACTGAAGAACGAGCCTTCAGCGGTATCGTCATTGCCAAGGAGCTGAGCAGAGCCCATCCCGCTCCCTTCATGACGCAGCAGGAACTTGTCATACGACCCGTCGCCAAGCATCGGATTGACGGCCAGCAGCGACGCCATCAGGGGCAGAAATACGCCGGGCATATCTTCTCTCTCCTTCCGCACGATATTCTACAGGACCGCCAAGTGGGATTGGAACCGTAGGGTGGGCATTGCCCACCATTTTGGTAACGTCCGATTGCATTCCCAAGGTGGGCGGTGCCCACCCTACGCCGATTGACAGCGGTGGCGGCGATGGAATACTGGTTAAATGTCGCTCGATGGGATCATCAACCTGCACAAGCCGCTGGGGATCACGTCTGCACGGGCGGTGCATCGGGTGCGTGGGATCGTGGGGTTCAAAAAAAGTGGGCATGCGGGGTCGCTCGATCCGGCGGCGGAGGGCGTGCTGATCGTCTGTCAGGGGCGGGCGACGAAGCTGGTCGAACACGTCATGGACCTGCCCAAAACGTACATGGCCACCGCACGTCTCGACCTGACGAGCATTTCGTATGACAGCGAGGGTGCGACCGAGGAGGTGGCCGTCGAGCGCGTGCCGGACGAGGCTGCGGTTCGCGAAGCGTTCGCCGGGTTCGTCGGGGAGATCGCCCAGGTACCGCCGCGACGCAGTGCGGTGAAGCTCGGTGGGACGCCCGCGTACAAAACGATGAACCTGGAAAACCCGCCCGAGATTCGGCCTCGGATCGTTCGGATTGACGCGATCAACGTCCTCTCGTTCGATTGGCCTGTGGTGCGGTTTGAGATGATCTGCGGACGCGGGACGTACGTGCGGTCGGTCATTCGCGACGTGGGTGAGAAGCTGGAAACGGGTGGATGCCTGACGGCGTTGGAGCGGCCTGCGGTCGGACCGTTTACGATGGACGAAGCATTGGGATTGGATGAACTGCGGGAGCGCGTGGCCAATGGCGAGCCGTACCTGATGCCGCTGGACGAGGCGAAGGGGATTTTGTCGTCGGCGTTGGGCGTTGAGATTTGGTAGGCGTAGGAGCGGATGGCGAAATCAATCGGTGACAAGTTACTGGCCAGGCTTGCGAAGCTGCACGCGGGGCGCATGTTTCGCCGCTTCATGCGCGACGCCGCGCGGGCGCGGGCGGTGCAGGATCGGTTGCTGACGTCGCTGGTGGGTGCCAACGCATCGAGCGACTACGGGCAGGCACATGGATTTGCGTCGATTCGCGGATACGCGGATTTCGTGAGACAGATTCCCATCACGCGGTACGACATGCTGAAACCGTACGTCGAGCGTGTGATGGCCGGCGAAACCTCCGCGATGTTCGGCGACGTTCAACGCGTGCACATGTTCGCCATGACCAGCGGCACCGTGGACGAACCGAAGTACGTGCCGGTGACGGATCGGTTCATGGCTGAGCATCGCGCGGGATGGAATGCGTTTGGCGCGAAAGCGTTGTCGGATCATCCGGACGCGCTCGTGCGATACATCCTGCAGGTGACGTCGCCGATGGACGAGGAACGTGCGGCGGGCGGACTGCCGTGCGGAGCGATCACGGGGATGATGGCCCGGAACCAGAAGCGGATCGTGCGGAAGTACTACATCACTCCGCCGGAGGTCGCGTACATCTCCGACACGACGGCGCGGCGGTACACGATCATGCGGCTGGCGATGCCGGCGGATGTTTCATGGATCGTGACGGCCAGTCCTGCGACGGTTCTGCAACTGGCACGCATCGGGGACGCGGAGTCGGAGCGGATCATTCGCGACGTGCGCGACGGGACGTTGTCGGCGGACATGGATATTCCCAGCGACGTGCGACAGGCGTTGGCACCGCGACTGACGGCTGATACAGCAGCGGCCGATCGATTGGCGCGGTTGCGAAGCGAATGGGGACGCCTGTATCCGCGCGACTATTGGAATCTCGGATTTCTCGCCAACTGGACCGGCGGGACGATGGGCTTGTATCTGCAGGACTTTCCGGAGTACTTCGGTGATGTGCCGGTGCGTGACATCGGACTGCTCGCCACCGAGGGGCGCATGTCGCTGCCGATTGAGGACGGCACGGCGTCGGGTGTGGCCATGGTTTCGTCGGTGTTTCTCGAGTTCATACCGGCTGAGCAGTATGGCCGCGAAGATCCTGACGTGCTGCGTTGTCATGAGGTCGAAGTTGGGCGCGAGTATTTCCTGCTGCTGACCAACTCGGCGGGTTTCTATCGGTATGACATCGGCGATTGCGTGCGCGTAACGGGATTCGTCGGCGAAGCGCCATTGATCGCATTTCTGAACAAAGGGGCGCACATCAGTTCGGTGGCGGGAGAGAAGATCACGGAGCATCAGGTGGTGTCGGCCTTCGAGCGGGCGGCGGCGGCGTGTGATCCTGGATCGCGCGAGTTCGTGCTGGCACCGCGATGGGGGCAACCGCCCTGCTATCGACTGTTCGTCGAACCCGACGCCAGCCAACACGTATCAACTCTGGAACCGCTGGCCGACGTGTTCGATCGGGTGCTCAGCGAGATGAACATCGAGTATGCGTCGAAGCGCTCGAGCGGTCGGCTGGGCGACGTCGAACTTGTCACGTTGCAAACTGGAGCGATGGCCGACCTGCACCGCGAGCAGGCACATCGCTATCGGGCGTCGAACGAGCAGTTCAAGCACCGCTATCTGCTCACGCATCCGGGCGAGGACGAGGCGTTGATGGCGATGGCCGTGGGCGAAAAACATGGAAAAGTCGCCGCCATGGACGGATAATGATGTGAGAAGGGAGGCGTCATCATGATGCGACGTGATTGGCAGGACATCCGATCGTTGGGCGATCTACGCGAGGAGATGGAGAACATGTTCAGCCAGTTTGCGGGGGCGGTTGGGCATGAGATTCCGGCCCGGTTTCGCACAGATCCGGTCGTGAATCTGATCGAGGACGCGGAGAGCTTCCACGCCGAGTTCGAAGTGCCGGGACTGACGATGGATCGGATCGACGTGGAGGTACTGGGCGAGCAGTTGACGGTGAAAGGTCGGCGGTCAGCCGTCGAGTCGGAGCACCTGATGTTCCACCGTCGCGAGCGGGCTGCCACCGATTTCTCGCGGACGCTGGTGTTGCCGACGAGTGTCAACGTCGAGAAGGCTTCGGCCACGTTGAAGGACGGCGTGCTAACCGTGACAATGCCGAAGTCGGACGTGGCCAAGGCCCGACGGGTGGAGGTGACGTCGGATTAGGTTGCTCGGTCGTCGCGTTCCGTTTCGCCACGCGTGCGATCGCCGCGTTTGACGATCCATGCGAGCGGCGTGTTGCGATCGAAATGAGTTTCATCTTGGGGAGTGTCCGGACGCCTGGTGGGTCCCGCGGCCTTCAAAGCCGTTGAGGGGTTGCTGACGTAGCTCCTGGTGGGTTCGATTCCCATCCGCTCCCGTTATTTTCCATCATATTCTTGCGGGTTGATATAATTATCACGGGCTCGATTTGAAAGGGTCTGTGCTATGCGTCGTGGCCCGCAACCCAACTTCGTCCGTGACCGCCACGACAACACGGTCAGCGGGCTCCGCACCCAAAAGCACTACCAAATCCTCGCAGGTCACGTTGCGAACGGTGTAGATGGCAACTACATTCGGAGAAATCCAAGAATCGTTGAGTTGGCTTGCCGAGCGATTGAGCGGCTTTACTTTGATGAGGCTCGGAGGACGGAGTTCATGGGTGACATACGAAGCAATCTACGTGAAATAACGAAGCAGGAAATCGATGCAATAGCTCGCAGAAGCGAATGGTATGGCATCGAAACTGCTGATTCTGCCGATGTCCGATTACTTGAATTCGACCTCGGGCTCGACAGCGTAGTTTCATACCCTGCAGGCTCCCTCCCCAAAGATATCCACCTCCACGTTCTCAACGTCGGCTCAATCAGAATCGGATTTGAAATCTCCTTCATGCAATGGGCATTCGTGACGGGGTCATTCCCAACTGACCGTCTTCGAGTGGGCTTTGCAGTCCGTCCATCGTCGGAGCAAGCGAAGAAGTGGGAGGATGCGAGCGGTGCCAACTGGGCGGTTTCGTTTTGCTGGGAAGGCAATCCATTGCGGGCCGAAGAGATGCCTCAGGACAGCTGGCCTGACCAAATAGATGACATTCTTCCAGTTTATCGTCTTTGGGCAATACAACAGGCGGAGTCAATGCTCTGATTTCGAAGCGACGAGCGACAAGTTGAACGGGAACAAACCCAAATGAGACAAAGGGAGGGCCAGCCATCGAAGCATGATCCTTGCGTATCCCATCAGTAGGGCGGCAAGAGGCGCCGGAAACCATGGGTCAGCACGATCACCAAGAATGCGAGATTCCGGATCAACAGCAAGCTGGAGGCACATCGCGGAACGACATTGGCTCCGCGATTCCGATCGAAATCGCTGACGGCACGTGCCAACACATCCATCCACTCAACGGTGCATGGCCATTCCGCCAGCTTGTCAATCCAATCGCTGGGTATCCCACCCACACCAACCTGCGTGCCGCCCAGGGCACCGGCGATCGCCCCAACTGTGTCGGCATCACCGCCGAGGCATACCGCTGACTCGACGGTGTCGCGGTAGTTGCCCTGGTGCGCGAACCAGCAATGGACCGCAACCGGAACGGTGTGGACGACAAACCCAGTGACTCCATTTCCGAGTCCAAGTCTTTCGGCGAGGACGTCAGATTCCGTGCCCTGCTTGGCCGCCTCAAACGCAAGTACAATATTCCGGCGAAGTTCCGCATCGCCAGCGATCGGCAGGATTCGGCCACTTACCTCGTCTTCATTCAGACGCCGGCCACCTGTCGCGACTATCTTCTGCGCGATTGCGGCCACAATGTGCGCGCTCTGTTCCGCGCGTGGGTCCGTATGAGTGATGCGACTCGATGCCCGCACCAACGCGGCAAGTTTCTCTTCTGACGTGGTCACGAGCCCAAGCAACGCACTGCGCATTGCTGGGCCATTTCCGGCACTGCGTACCCCGCTTCGCTCGGGAGACACACCGCACCACAGCTTGAGGCAGGCCCGCAGCGTACCCAATCCAACGCCGGCCGGCACACGCAGGAGCCACCACCGGAGTCGTCGGGCGAAATCGCGCCGGAACGCTTCTAACTCTCCGCCGCCTGCGACGAGCGACTGCGCGACCATAACCGTCTGCTCTGTGTCATCGCTGCATAACCCACGCCCCGCAATCATGCGGTGCCGGAGTGGTCGTCCACCGCACAGGCGCTCTGCGCGTCGACGACTAAGGCCTTCGCGCGGCAGACCAATCGCGTCTCCAACAGCCGTGCCAACCAAGCAACCATTGATGTGGTCATATGGCATCATGATTGGTCGTCAGTCGCCTTCCGTTCTTTGACAGCCGCCTTCTTGAGCGTCTCGCGCTGCTTCAACGACATTCGCAGTTCCTCGTCAGTGGCCAGGGTCGGACGTCCGGCGAGTCGGTGCAACTCGTCACGCGCCTGCATGAGTGCAATCCCAAGCCCATGACGGCCACGCCCGAGTCGCCAAGGTGCTGGACTCGAAAAAACAATCGACTTGTTCCAGTCACAATGCGCGATATTAACCGACCACGCCCCGCCTGTCAGACCGCCTTGGTGACGCAGACCCAATGCGTTCGTCCGCCTAGCAGTCGGGACCAAGAGCGTCGCGACCATGTCCGTCACGAGCGACATGCGCGCGGCGAGGGTCAACCGCTTGAGAAGTGACTCACAACGCATGGGGACAATGTAGCACACGTGATCGTGGTATCGCACGTGATTCTCCAGCGGACGTAACGCGAACAGGTGCTTTGACTCGTTGCGACTATGCGGGGATAAGCTCATCGCATACCCGGCACATCAGCACGACAATGACTCAGACTGCCCCTCACCCTCCTTGCCCATTGATCTCCCGACACAAACTGGGGGCGAGCCACCGACAGTCCCCTCGCCCCTCGGGTCGCCCACGCTTGCCCAAGTTGCTTGGTGGCGGTCATCGGTGGATGGCCGTTTGCCGGTCTTCGACGAGGAGGACCATGTAGGCCTTCGCCTCCAATCGTACGGTGGAAGCGAGGAGGTGGTGGAATGCCTGTCGAGCAATACCTAGATCAACAGACACAATCGCTATCTCATGGCAACCCCCAATTAGAATCTCCCTCTTGGGCGCGCCAGCGTGTCCTTCCCGCGGCCTTCAAAGCCGTTGAGGGGTTGCTGACGTAGCTCCTGGTGGGTTCGATTCCCATCCGCTCCCGTTTTCATCCCCACGATTTGAACACTCCACGTCCCCATCCCATCGAAAAACTCTGCAGCCTCAGGCCGTAAACGCATCGTTTGGCATCGTTCTTGCTGGCATATTTTCATGGCGCGGGCGTGCTCGTGAGCGGGCATGCGTCTCGTTTCGTTTTCTCACATGGAGGCAGCACGTCGCTGGCTGCGAACCGGCGCGGGAATTCCACACCGAGGAGTGAACAATCCATGAACGTCCTTTCCACGCTAGATCCGAAACAGGTGGCCAAGCCCTCAACACTATCGCGTACCGCCAAATGGCAGGTTCTTGCAGGGGCCATGCTCGTACAGCTCATTCTCGGGACGGTCTACGGCTACAGCGTGTTCTGGCAGCCGCTGATCAAAACGATCTGGGGCGAATCACCCACCGCAGCCTCGGCCGTGGTCGAGGGTGTGACGGCCACCGTCGCGGCGACCGGCGTTGTTGAGGCCGCCGCAGCAGAAAATGCAACCCGCCAAAGCCAACTCAAGTATGCCTTTTCGATCTGCGTCCTGTCTTTCGCGATTTCCATGATCTTCGCGGGGCGACTCCAGGACGTTCGCGGGCCACGATTTACCACTGTTCTCGGCGGCGTGATCATTGGCGTCGGGTTTCTGCTGGCCGCCCTCGTTGTGCCGAGATCGCCGGTCGCGAACAGCAACAACAGCACGATTTACCTGCTGTGGCTTACCATCGGACTGCTGGCCGGCGTCGGCATCGGGTTCGCCTACGTCTGTCCGATTGCAGCCTTGGTGAAGTGGTTTCCGGCACATAAGGGACTGGTCTCCGGCATTGCCGTGGCGGGGTTTGGCTTTGGAGCGTTCATCTTTGCCCAGAAGGACAGCTGGGTGGGGGCTGTCAGCTTCATCGAGTCCTACGGCATTCGATCCTTCTTCCTGACGCATGCGGGCATTTCGTTTTTCGTGGTCTTCATGGGCGGACTGATGCTGCGTAACCCACCAGCAGCACCGCAAACTGCCGATGCAAGCAAATTGATATCAACATCCGATGCGACTTGGCAGGAACTCTTGCGATCGTGGCGATTCTACATCGTGTGGCTGATGTTCTTCAGCGGATCGTTGGCTGGCTTGATGGTGATCGGAATCCTGAAGGACTTCGCCGGCAACCAACTGGTCGGTGCGGCTGAAGCATCCGGCGCGATCATGACCGATCAGCTCCGAAGCGAACTGATCCTGAACGGTGCGACGGCGGTCGGCGTTTTGGCGATTTTCAATGCCCTGGGACGTGTGGTTTGGGGGATCGTCTCCGACCGCATCGGCCGAACGCCTTCCATGTTGCTGATGTTCATCCTGCAGGGGATGACGATGTTCGCGTTGGTAGCACTCCGGACCGAGATGACGCTGTCGATCGGCGCTGGCTTGGTGGGCTTCTTCTATGGCGGTATCTTCGCGTTGTTCCCCTCGCTGACGGCGGACATGTTCGGGGCGAAGAACCTTGGTGCCAACTATGGATGGGTCTTTACGTCGTACGGCATCGCCGGCGTCATCGGCGTGTTCGTCGGCAACCTGGCCCACCGTCAGACGGGCAGCTATTTCACCGCTTTTGCGATCGCCGGCGTACTGTGTTTCCTGTCCGCCGTACTCGCGTTGGTTCTGCATGCCGGCCAAAGTCGCAAGCCGAAGACGTGCTGATTGGTCGTGAACGGGCAGCCGAGCTCAGTCTCAAGCGCCCTAAAGGAAGTCGCGGACGCGCAGCCGGTATATCAACGGGCCTTCCATCAGGTAAATGTTCGGGCCTCGTGCTGCCTGAAAGTCAGGCTTGATCAACTCCCGCGAGGTATTGAGCGGCCAAACGTCGGTGAGCGTTCTGGTGTGGGGCGGCTCTTGAAGTTGGATGAGAAGCAGATCACCGGCATCACCGTAGCCACTCCGCATGAGCACAAGGTCTCGGTCCACTGCGAAAAGACTGGATCCGTCGATCGGCACATCCCAGTGCGCGTGGTATTCACACCGACGCAGGTGCACGAGAACGTATTCGCTGTAGTAGTAGAACCATGTTCCCGCATCAGATGTGATGTTCAGTGCGTAACAATCGTCGATGTGCTCGAGTCTGCGAGGCGGGCGGTAGGCGTACTGCAAGTCGCCCCGGTCATTGAAGCAGTTCAATCCGGACGAGCCGATCGGTTCGTCCCACCCGTAGTTGCCGTAAACCCCTTCGTCGAAATAACTAACCCAGATGGCATGGTTCTCGGTTGTTTGCACATCTTCGATGCCATCACCCAAGGTGAACTCGGACAAAAGAAGCCCGTTCTCCGAGTCGAATACTTGAGCATTTTTGTCGATGCTTGATGAACTCCGGCGTTCACTCCGTGCTGAAACCAACAACAAACGATCATGCGACAGTGGCTGAACGAAGTGGAAATTCCAGTTCTGCCCATGAATGTCAAAACGCTTCTTTCCGTAGCGGTTGATCCTGATGATCCTGTAGTCGTGAGCTGTTTCCGTCGTCAGTTTTGCGAATACAGCGCCGGTCGACTCATCCCAATGGTCCGGTTCGCCGCGGTGCAGCAGCACGTAGACATCTTCCGAAGGCCCGACATTCAGGGCGACTCGCGTGAACCCCTCGAGATCGGCAGAAAGATCGGCGAACAACTCAACGCTGTCTCCGTGAACCGTACCCATGACGCCTAACCGATCTCCATCGAAAACGCGACGCCGACCCAGTCGTCAAGCTGAAGTGCGATGGCGAGCCACGTGATATCGTCGACGCTTGTAGCGTCTGGTGGATACTCGAAGCCAATGGCGGCACGGAGCGTCACGATGTTCCCATCATGGTCCGTGACCGGCTGCGGCGACGGGCCCGCTCCATCGAACGCGAAGCCATCAAAGTGCTCATGCAACCGTATCATGTGCGACCAACCATCGTCGTCGGCTGCGGAACCAGGTCGGGGCATGATGGCCGGCTCGGCATTGTCTTCATACGGCAGAGCAAGCTGCACATCCGGATCTCCATCCACCACGAGATCAAAAACGGAAAACGTCGGTTCGCCGTGCCCACAAAAAGACCCATCGATCAACGCACCGACAGGTCCGTTAAGCTCGGCCTCACGGCATACCTCCGCGATGAAGCTCGGCGGCTCGGCTCCGGCAATGGGACTCCTGTTCTTCTGCGTGAGGCGGCTCAACGGTGCCGCAGCACCGCCCGGTACAAGGAATTCATGATCACCCAGCTTGAATCCACCCATCGATATATCTTTCGCTCAACGTTCCAGAATTGAACAACATCAACGACTGTTACATTAAGGCATGTCCGCCGCACGACAAGACACGAACATTCCAGCAGCGTCGACCGAGTGGCCCAGGTGTGCACATCGAGAAGCCAGGCGCGGATCCCAGTCAAATCAGTTATGCTCCCCTTGAAGCGGATGAAGCGTCACATGCAGGAGGCTGCGTTATGAACACCGTCAAACAGGTCATGGCTGAACTGAAGAGGAAAGGCGACCCGCGACGGGTCAAAGCCTATGCACCGCACGGCGGGCCGGACGATCTGTACGGTGTCAGCGTGGCCGACCTGAAGGTGATCGCCAAGAAGATCAAGGGGCAGCATGAGTTGGCCTATCAGCTCTACGAGACGGGCAATGCGGACGCCATGTATCTGGCCGGCATCGTTGCGGACGGTTCGCAGATGACGAAGAAGCAGTTGGAGTCGTGGGCGAAGAACGCCACATGGCAGATGCTGTCCGAGTACACCGTGCCGGGCGTCGCCACCGAGAGCAAACATGCCCGCGCGTTGGCCACCAAGTGGATCAATGCGAAACGCGAAGCGGTCGCGTCATCGGGATGGAACACCTACGCAGGCATCGTGGCTGTCACGCCGGATGACGAGTTGGACATGGCCGAGATCAAGGCGTTGCTCAAGCGGATCGAGCAGGAGATCGACGCTGCGCCGAACCGCGTGAAGTACACCATGAACGGCTTCGTGATTGCCGTGGGCAGCTACGTGTCGCCGCTCAGCAAGCAAGCCAATGCCACGGCCAGGAAACTCGGAAAGGTCGAAGTGGACATGCACGGCACGTCCTGCAAAGTGCCCCTCGCGACCGAGTACATCGCCAAGGTCGAAAAATCAGGCCGAGTCGGTAAGAAACGCAAGACGATCAAGTGCTGACTGGGGCAAGTCGGTGTCAGGCGAAATTGTAGGGTGGGCATCGCCCACCAAAGGGCAAGATTGGCGTGCAACCGAAATGGTGGGCAATGCCCACCCTACAGCTTCCTCGTTGTGTTCGTATTAAAACTGTAGGCCAGGTTAAGCGAAGCGAACCTGACGGAACGCCCAATCCGTTTTCACATCAACAATCGAGCGTACAGGCAACCGCATCTCCTACGAATCGTCAGATCCCCCCGGCGCGCCAGAACAGACCTGAACAATTTGCCCTCCATTGCCACGTTATTCATACGGGTTCTCCAATTCATATCGTGTAATATGATCTGGCCAGCCCTCGTCGTATGTGAACCCCTCAAGAAATGCAATCTTCCCGTCGCGAACGAAAAGTTCAAACCCGACGCCGTGACTGACTCCGTCAAGATCGGCATTGAATCCGCCGATCGTGAAGTTCCGCGGTATTGCACACGGCAATTCGACGGGCACTTCATAGTTCAAGAAAAATCCCACGCCAGTAAATTCGACATCTCGAACAATTGAACACACGTATTGTTCGCGGAGTATCGCAAAGCCCGGACGATCTGGCGAGAGAATCAAATCCACCACATCGCGGCAGAGTGCATCAAACTTGTCAAGTGCCATTGATGCTTCTCGTGCGAACTACTGCGCAATCCATGCCTGCATCAGCCCTGCCGGTCTCATTCGTCTTCAGCAATTTCCCATATACCTTCCCGCCATGACATGATCGCTGCTTCAGCGCGTTCATCGCAAATAACATCTGCTCGCACACAATCCTCGAACGAGTAGTGAAAGTTCACTTCGCAAGGCATTCCCAGGAGCATTAACTCTGGATCTACCGGAGTCCCCGGCGACATAAGAAACAACTGGTCGAGAAAACCAAATTCCTCAAGTAGTTCGACATCAACATCGAATTGCTTCCGAAACGCCTTAATCGCCTCAAGGAACTCTTTCTCTTTCTCATCGCCGAATAATTGCAAGTACAGCGAGTGTGTCTGATCACCTACGTCGAGATTTCGGCGCAATAGGTACTCGGCCTCTGCCACTTCGCCGACATCGTGTAGCAATGCCCCAAGCCGTCTTAAGTCCTCTTCGCTTTCTTCGCCCGCGCTCAACAATGCCCCAAGTCGCTCGATCTCCACGGCAGCGTCGGGATGTGACATGCGGATGGAGTCTAGGTCCACGTTGTCGATGCCTGCAGCTGGGATCTCGTATTCTCCCGACATCCCTGAGTCGCTTTGGGAGTTACCGTTCCCCAAGATTCACCCACACCGTCTTCACCTCGCTGTAAAGCTCCATCGCGTCCTTGCCGTTCTCGCGGCCGGAACCGCTGAACTTGAATCCGCCGAACGGGGCGGCCGGGTCAAACGTGTTGTAGCAGTTGACCCACACCGTGCCGGCGCGGACGCCGTCGGCGATGGCGAAGGCTTTGGTGATGTCCTTGGTCCACACTGCGGCGGCCAACCCATACATCGTCGTGTTGGCCTGTTTGACCACATCGTTCATGTCCTTGAACCGCAGCACGCTCGCGACGGGGCCGAAGATCTCCTCCTGGGCGATGCGCATGTCGTTGCGGACGTCGGCAAAGATCGTCGGCTTGACGAACCAGCCCTTGTCGCCGTGGGCCGCCCCGCCGGCGACGCAGGTGGCTTTGTCCTCGTTCTTGCCGATGTCGATGTAGCGGAGCACCTTGTCGTACTGCTCCTTCGAGACCTGCGCCCCCTGCTGCGTGGATTTGTCGAACGGATTCCCGACCTTGTGCGACTCTGCCGCGGCCTTGAACCGCGACAGGAACTCGTCATGGATCGAGTCCTCGACGAACAGGCGACTGCCGGCGCAGCAGACTTCGCCCTGATTGAAGAAGATGCCGGTCATCGCGCCGGCCACAGCTTCGTCGAGATCAGCATCGGCGAAGACAACGGCTGGACTCTTGCCGCCAAGCTCGAAGCTGGTGCGCTTGAGCGTGTCGGCTGCGTTACGCATGATGATTTGAGCGGTCTTGTACTCGCCCGTGAATCCGATCTTGTCGACACCAGGATGTTTGACCAATGCATCACCGGCCAACTCCCCGAACCCGTTGACCACGTTGATGACGCCCGGCGGGAAGCCGGCTTCTGTCGCAAGTTCGGCCAACTTCAACGCAGTAAGCGGTGTCTGCTCGGCTGGCTTGAGCACGACCGTGTTGCCGCACGCCAACGCCGGTCCCCATTTCCATGCCGCCATCAGCATGGGGAAGTTCCACGGAATGATCTGCCCGCAAACGCCGACCGGCTCGCGCTTCGTGTAGCAGAAGAAGTTGCCCAGCGTGCGGTCGACCGGAATCGTGTCGCCGGTCCATTTGTCCGCCCATCCGCCGTAGTAGCGAAACGTCTCAGCCACCAGCGGCACATCTGCGAAGCTCACTTCGCGAATCGGCTTTCCGTTGTTGAGCACCTCGAGGGCGGCCAACTCGTCGGCGTGCTGCATGACAAGGTCGGCGAGCTTGAAAAGGCATCGGCCACGATCGCGGGCGCTGAATTTCGACCAGGGCCCGTTTTCGAGCGCCTCGCGTGCTGATTTGACGGCCCGGTCGATGTCGCCGGCTTCACCCTCAGCCACGTGTGCGATGACGTCGCCGGTGGCGGGATTGAAGGCTTCAAACGTGCGGCCGCTGTCGGCATCGCACCATTCGCCGTTGATGAGGTTCTTGGTCAGCGTCACTTTCGGGGATTCGAGCGTGGCGGCCATGGATCGCCTCCGTATCAGATTGGTTTTTTGGGCGTGAAACGAACGAAAACCGCCCTTGTGGAGCGGTTTTCACCTGTGGTGTCGATTCTGGTGGGACGCTGAAAACAAGTCAAGGCACGCGGGATGGTGCCCACGTGCCTTGCAGGTTGAAGGAGGTCGATCGTTTTGTTGTCAGACGCGGCTACGTGGTCGTGAGACCGCCGCCGCCGCCACCAATGTCGTTGTCGTTGGCGAGGCTGGTGAAGAAGGTTGCGACCAGCGTGTCGAAGAGGGCTTCGGTGGTCACCTGCAGACCGGTGAGCAGCGTGGTCCGCACGGTCGGATCACAACTTCCGACCTGAAAGAGACTTCCGCCCACGACCATCATGACGGCTGCCCGACGGGCTTTACGACGTATTCCGCGAATGGACATTCGTTGCACTCCTGAAGTTCACGCGTCGGCGTGCGATGTTCCACGCCCCCAATGATGGCCTGCGATCCTCGATCCGTCGCAAACCGGTTCCAGTAAGAGATTCGACAACTACGCAGGCGAAGTTGAACAAACCTGACCGGACCTGGCCGCCGGGCGGTATGCGCCGTTTGCGACCTGCCAGCCCCGCTAGCGCATTACGCTGGCAGATGCCGAACGCGAAATCGACCGGTGGAACCTCCGCCACGGGAAGTTGTCCCCCGGGCACTCGGTTCTACCCGTGACACCGCCGTGGGTGACGACATTTTCGGGCCTGACCGCACATTGGTTCATCAAGAACCGCACCAGACCCACCAGCGACCGCATTTGGGCATCGGTTGGCCTATCGTTCTCGAAGTTTCCGACGAGGCAGATGCCGATGCCGTGCTCATTGTAGGTGTTGCCATGTGTCTTGCAGTGGGCACCGACCTTTTGTTTTTGCCAGCGGGAACCGACTTCGACGAGACCGTCGCCGGATCGGGAACCGTTTCCGATGACGAAGTGGTACCCTAACTCATCCCAGCGATTGACGCTACGGTGATGCTTGTCGATCTGGGCGGCATTGCCGGCGTCGGTGCCGCTGTGGTGGATGACGATGTAGTCCCAGCGATTTTGAATGCCACCGCGGGGCACCCATCCCCGTCCGTACGGCATGCTCCAGTCTGCCTTGGGGACCCGTCGAGGTTTTGGGGCGGCGACGAGGGCGGTCGGCTTTGGTTTTCGTGTGTTCACGAGTGGCTCGGGCAGTTGCCCGACGACACCGGACTGGGTGGTGGCACAACCGGTCAAACCGGTCAACACGAGAATGGCAATCAGAATTCGACCGGACATGGCTGCAACACGCTCCATCATGTTGGCAGAGGGGCATCGGAACCGCGATCCGACGCATGTTTCAATGTTATCGGTCATTGGCCGGACACAGGTCAAGTCGATTCATGTCGGTTGTCGGCTAGGCGCTGGCGCTGCTCTTGGCGTGGTATAGGATGATGCCACAGGAGCTGCAATTCTGGATTTCGTCGCGTGTTTCGGCAGCGATGACCTGTTCGAGGGTCAGCGACATGTTGCACCAGCCGCAGCAGTACTCGTTGCGTTTGATGTTCACGGCGACGATTTCGGCCATCGCTTCGCCCTCGTGTCGTTCGGCGACGCGGTCGAACGTGGTGAGAATCGACGGGTCGATACCCTGGGCTGCCACTTCGCGCTCAGCGGTTAGCTTGGCAAGATCGCCCGCGCAGGCTGCTTCGGTATCGGCGAGATCCTTCTCGGTGGCGGCGACCTTCTTCTCGAGACGCTCTCGCTCTTCGATCAGGGTGTCCGTTTCAGCCTTCTGAGCTTCGAGAATGGTCATCAACTCGAGCTGACGGGATTCGAGCTTGGCGTTATCGGCCTTCTCCGTGTTGATCGTGGTGAGAATGGCGGCGTATTCCTTGTTGGTCTTGGCTTTGTTGAGGGCATCGCGATGCTTGGCCATCTCCTCCTCTCGGGACTTGACGTCGAGATCGATGCCGTCGAACTCCATCTGGCACGCCTTGCCGGCGGCCTGTTTCTCGGAAATAAGCAGGTTCTGCTTATCGACGGCCCGTTTGGCCGCCCTGACCCGTCTCTTCTTGGCATCAATCTTGGAACGGAGCGCTCCGAGGCGGCGCTCCACGACCTGCAAAGCATGCAGCGCGTCTAGCGTTGCGCCCATCGTGATCCCCGTGGTATGAATCGAGAGGTTTGCCTGACCATTGCTCGGGCATTATGACGACGTAGGTTGTATTCTGCAAGGCGCGGGTGGATGGAGGTTGCATTGTCCGGCGGTGCGACGGGTGATAGGTTGCGCACATGACGATGATTCGCGCGATGCGCGTCCCAACTCTCCTTGTCCTGCTGGCGGGCTGTTGCGCCATGTTTGCCACTGCCTGCGAGCGGCGTGGGTCGCAATCGGACCAGCGATCGCTCGGGTTTATCGCCGTGGTTGGCGTCGGGCAGGATGATCCTGTCTGGCCTGTGATCGCTGCGACGGCGAAGCGGACGTTTGCCCAGTTGAACCAAGTCGGCCTGTCGTTGCGGGTTGAGGCACCGGCGACATCTTCGATTCACGGTCAGCAGAGGCTGTTGACGCAGTTGCGGGATGCGGGAGTCCGGGGGTTGTGTGTGCAGGTGACCGATCCGGTGGCGATGAAGCCGATCCTCGAATCGCTGGCCGATCAGGGAATCCAGATCACGACCATGGTGGAGCGAATCGAAACGTCCAAACCCATCAATCACGTTTCAATCGACGACTCGGCTGTCGGCGAAGCGGTGGCCAATGCCCTGCTGGAAGCGTTGCCTGAGGGCGGAAACGTCGCACTCCTGCACTCGGCCTCTGCTGTTGAATCCCAGGTGCGACGGCGAAAGGCGTTTGAGCGGCGGATGTCGTTGCAGTCGGACTTGCGGGTGTTGCTGGAATACGACTGTGGCGGCGATGCGGAAATGGCTGAGCAAATCGTGCGCGAGACGATGCAACGCTATCCGCGATTGGCTGGTTGGGCAGTTCTCGGGTCCTGGCCTCTGGAGGCGGGGACTGATGAGCCGCCATTGGTGTCGGAGACCTGCCGGTTGGTCGGGGTGGGGCCGGGGCCGGTGATCGGCGGACGGATCGACGATGGTTGGGCGCACTCGATGGTCGTGGTGCACTACGATCGATTGGTGGGGCAAGCCATCACGGAGTGCGTGGGATCGGTGCTGAATATGAACCGGGCGACAACGCGTTCGCGGATTGGTGCCCGCGTCGTCACGCGTGAGACCCTGGACGCATTTCGTCGGGATTGGGCCGCCTGGACGTCGGAATCTGCGGATTCGGAGAAATAGCGAAGTCATGACGGATGTTCGTGCTGGGTTGGGGAGGCAATCTGCCACGGCCTTTGACGAGGCTTGTCGGCACCTTGTCGGCGGCGTGAATTCGCCGGTGCGGGCGTTTGGGGCCGTGGGTGGCACGCCGGTATTCATGGCGTCGGGTTGTGGGTCGAGCATCACGGACGTCGATGGTCGGACCTACATCGACTATGTCGGATCGTGGGGGCCTTTGGTGCTGGGACATGCTCATCCACGTGTGGTGGCGGCGGTGCAGGAAGCGGCGGCGAAGGGGACGAGTTTCGGGGCACCGACGGAGGCGGAGTCAACGCTGGCGCGGATGATCGTCGAACGCGTTCCGTCGATCGAGGCGGTGCGGTTGGTGAATTCCGGGACTGAGGCGTGCATGAGTGCGATCCGGTTGGCGCGTGGTTTCACCGGGCGGTCAAAGATCGTGAAGTTTGCGGGTTGCTACCACGGTCACGTGGATGCGTTGCTGGTTGAGGCGGGGAGCGGGGCGTTGACGTTCGGGACACCGTCGTCGCCGGGGGTGACGGAGTCGGTGGCAGGTGACACGCTGGTTGCGTCGTTCAATGATGCCGACGCGGTGGCGAGACTGTTCGAGCAGGTCGGTGCGGAAATTGCGGCGATGCTGGTGGAGCCGATCGCGGGGAACATGGGGTTGGTGCTGCCGGCGGATGGTTTTCTTGAACGGCTGCGGTCGTTGTGCACCGAGCACGGGGCGCTTCTGGTCTTTGACGAGGTGATGACGGGATTTCGGGTTGCGGCGGGCGGGGCGCAGTCGTTGTATGGGGTTTCGCCCGATGTGACGTGTCTGGGGAAGATCGTCGGGGGCGGGTTGCCGTTGGCGGCGTATGGGGGCCGTCGGGAGGTGATGGAGCGCTTGTCACCGGAGGGGCCTGTGTATCAGGCGGGGACGCTGTCGGGGAATCCGATCGCGACGGCGGCGGGGATTGCGACGCTTTCGGAGCTGGATGACGGTGTCTACGCGACGCTGACGTCGCGATCGGCGATTCTGGAAGAGGGATTGATTTCGGCAGCGCGGGACGTGAGGTTGCCACTTCAGGTGACACGGGTCGGCAGCATGCTGGGGATGTTCTTCGCGGATGGGCCGGTGGTGGATCTGGATTCGGCGAAGCGGAGTGACACGCGGGCGTACGCGACGTTTTTTCATGCGATGCTGGAGCGGGGGGTTTATCTCGCGCCTTCTCAATTCGAATGTGCGTTTGTATCGGCGGCGCATACTGAAGATGACATCGATGTGACCGTTGCGGCTGCACGCGAGTCGTTGGCGGTGGTTGCGCGGTCGTGACTGCGGTTGGCCTGACTCGGATTCCGGTTTCGCGTACGGTGTAGGCTCCTGTTTATCGAGGAGTCTTTGCGATGCGTGTCACTTGGCCTGCGCTGACTGCGGCAATTCTTTTCAGTTTCCTGGGAGTCTGGCTCAGCGGACAACTCCTCGCTAAGCATATGGGCAAATCATCCGGGCTGCTAAGTGCACTCTGTGGCGGCGATGATGGTGGTGCCGGCTGTGACACAGTCTTGTCGAGTCGCTGGGCGTACTTTCCGCCGACCGAATCGGAGCCGGGCGTACAGGTTCGACGCGTTCCGGTGGCTTGGCTTGGGCAGGCGTATTTTTCGTTGCTATTGGTCTGGTACGTGTTCGTCGGACGTCCGTCGCGTGGTCGGGCGGCGTGGCATTTCGTGCCGTTGCTGGTGAATCTGATTGGCCTGTTATGGTCGATCTGGTTTGCGTATGTGATGAAGACGAGGATTGGGGCGTGGTGCCCATTGTGCCTGATGTCGCATGGGGCAAATGGGCTTCTGTTTATCAGCACGATGCTGCTCATGCCGAGGAAGCCACGTGCGGCTGCTGGGGACGCAGGCCATGTTGATGACGTGAACGCACCCCAACACCCGTCGGTACGTCTGGCACTGGCGGCGGTGTTGCTGGGTTGGGCGATGGGTGTGATGCAGTTCAACGGGATGAAGAATGCGACGTTGCGGGCGCAGAATGTACAAATGCGAAAGTATCTGGCGGACCTGCAGGGCAACGTGAGTGCGTTGCTGGGGCTTTTTCGGGCGAGCGAGCAGCAGGAGATCGCGCTGCGGGCGGATGATCCGTCGCGGTTCGGGACTGCTGGTGCGCCGGAGGTGGTGGCGTGGAGTGATTTTCAGTGTCCGAATTGCGCTAAGTTTGCGGAGCACTTCGATGATGTGATCGCGCCGATGTTTGATGGCTCGGTGCGGTTCGTGTTTCGGCATTATCCTTTGGACCCGTCCTGCAACCCGAACGTGAAAGGCAAGGGGCATCCACAGGCGTGCGAGATGGCGACGATGGTGGAGGCTGCGCGAGTGGTTGGCGGTGATGCGGCGTTTTGGCGGGCGCATGATCTGCTGTTTGCGGCGGGGACATCGAAGCAGCCGGTGACGGTCGCGTTGTTGGCGGACGAGTTGGGGCTTGATGCGGGGGCGATTGGGTCGGCGATGTCATCACAGGCCGTGGCGGATCGGATTCGCGAGGACATTGAGCAGGCGAAGTCGCTCGGTGTTCGCAGCACGCCGACGGTGTTTCTCGATGGCCGCAAGGTGGATTCGTTGACGCGGAGCGTGGATGCCTTCTGGGAGAAGGTGGCGGGGACGTACAAAAAAGCGCGGGCGATCAATGCTGCCCGGCAGCAGGCGGCTACTCAAGGTAGCCAAGGTCAGCCAGACGTTCCGTAAGGATGCGTTGCTCCTCTTCGGAAAAGGCGGCGGACTCAGCCTGTTCGTCGGAGACGGCGACGGCGGGTTCGGATTCGGTCTTGATCGCGGGTTCGAAGAGGTCTGTCATGACTTGGCCATCCATGTCGTCGGGGACGCGCAGGCCGAGCATGGCGAGCAGGGTCGGGGTCGAGTGAAGGATGTGTGAGCGGATTTTCCTTCCGGCGGGGATACCGTTGCCGGCGGCGGCGAACATTCCGTCGAGTCGATGGGTGCCTTCGAGTTTTCGCCATGGCAGCCAGCGGACGGGCGTGTTGCCGCGGATCTTGCGGACGACAGAGAGGCCATCTTCGGGGGCGAGCAGCAAATCGGGCATCCAGACCTGTTCGTCGCGAGAGCAGCCGTAGAGCTCTTCGGGTTTGAGCACTTCGGGGAAAAGGTTGAATTCGCCTCGGTTGGGCCAATTGGCCTTGGCGGCAAGGAGCCGGTCCCGAAGTTCGTCGCGCAGGGTTTCGTAGTCGGCTGGGTCAACGATGCCGTCGGGTTGGCGGCCTTTCAGGTTCAGATAGAGGAATCCGTACATGCCGGCGTGCATGACGCAGGCGCGAGTCCGGGTGAAATCGACGGCGAGGTCGTTGTCGATCTGGTACTGGTTGGCGAACTTGCCTTTTTTCGTTTGTTTGGCGCGGCGGAAGATGTGACGCACGCGCGTCTGCGTTTGGGCACCGCCCTCCTTCAATACTAGATAACCCCAGTCTTTTAGTAACAAATTTGGCTGTGTCTTGCCTTCGAGGCTGCCGTGGCCATGGTCGGACATAATGAAAACCGAGGCGTCGTGTTTGTGGGCGTATTCAAATAGTTTGCCGAGGGCGACATCGAGTTCGTCGAATGCCTTATAAGCAATTTCGGCGCGTTTTTCATGTCCTTTGTTGAAACGCGGGTCGAGGTATTTCCATGTCTTGTGCTGGAGGTTGTCGACGAGCTTGAACACGACCATCAGAAGATCCCAGCCATACTTGTCGCCACAATGGATTGTGACGTCGGCGCCTTCGTGGAAGCTGTTGGCCATGGCGGCGACGTTTTCCTGGAACAAGGCGTCACCGCCGAATGTCTTGCGCTGCCAGTTTGTCTTGAATGTATAGTTGGGCCATTTGTTGAGGAGTTCGTCTTTCAATTCCGGCGGATGGGTGAAGTTGACATCGGTGCCGGGGGTTTCGAAACCGGTGATGAGGAATCCGTTGACCGGTCGCGGCGGGTAGGTCATGGGGACGTTGACGGCGCCGATTTTCAGCCCTTTCTCTCCGGCGATCTGCCAGAGGCTTCGGACGTGGCCTACCGATTGCGTGCTGTTGAAGCTGAGGGTGTTGGTGTGGACGTCGTAGCGTTCGAAATCGACGATGCCGTGGGTGCCCGGATTCTTGCCTGTCATGAAGGTGGTCCAGGCTGCGGGGGTGATGGGCGGCTTGGTCGATTCGAGGGGGCCTGAGACGCCGCGATCGATGAAGGCTTTGAGGTTTGGCATGCGGCCTGCGTCCATGAGCGGGTCAAGGACGTCGAAGGTGGCGCCGTCCAAACCGATGACGAGGACGCGCTTGGCGATGGCGGGCAGGTCGCGGACGACGGGTTGGGCGTCAGAATCGCTATCTGTGATATGTTTGTGAATCATGCTTGCTGTTTTCCTGCAACGTATTGTCACGGCGTTGGTTCACGTCGGGCGGCGTTCCTGAGGCGACGGATCGGGCGTCTCGTGCACGCGTCTGCACCGTTGAAATGAACCGTTGGCCGGGGTATCTCAGGGGGTTGAAGACCGATTTTGAATGACCGGCGTGCCGTTGCCACACGTCCGCGCCCCAGCTCCTGGACGAAGTCTACCATGAAGATCATCCGCGAACCATCCGTTTACCTCGTCGGCCAGCAGATCACCAACGATGCCGAGATCGAGCGATTCCTTGGCGATCATGACGTCTCGCATTGGTCCACCGATACCGCCGTCGCCGGCGAGAAGCTTTGCGAGATCGCGGGGCGGGTCTGCTACATGAGCTTCGCCAAGCCGCGGCCTGGCGGGAACAGTGCGTATCTCGATCGGATCATCGGCGTCAAGCACGGGTCGGTGCTGGAGCACTGCGTGTTCAACTTTGTGATCACGGGGGTATCGCGGTCATTCACGCACGAACTGATTCGGCATCGGGCGGGTTTTGGCTATTCGCAACTGTCGCAGCGGTATGTGGATGAGTCGCAGACGGATTTCGTGGAGCCGGAGTGCATCGCAGACGATCCGGAAATGCATGAGATTTTCAAGACGGCGGTTGAAGATGCACAGGCTGCTTATGTGAAACTTGTGAACGGTCTGGAGAAGCACTTCGAATCGGTTGAGGACAAGACGCTGCGTCGAAAGATGGCGAGGCAGGCGGCGAGGTCCGTGCTGCCGAATGCGACGGAGACGAAGATCTTTGTAACGGCCAACGCGCGGGCGCTGCGACATTTCATTGAGTTGCGGGCGAATGAACACGCCGAGACGGAGATTCGCGTGGTGGCGGCGAAGATGCTGGAGATGCTGAAGGAGAAGGCTCCGAACATCTTTGGTGATTACGATTTCGTCTCGTTACCCGACAACACGCAGGCCGCGACGACGCCGAATGTGAAGGTTTGACGTCCGACGAATCCGGAGCCAACAAACAGCCTCGCTCAATACGGTGCAGCTATCGGTTCGAACTTCATTGGGTTGAAGTCGTACAATTCGCGTATACCTTCTATTCCGGAGTCAGACATCTTTCCAGCAAACAACTTTCCTGATTCGCTCCAAACGAGACGATTCCGTTTTCGATCGAAGTCGGCCCATTCCCAGTCCGCCTTCCTGATCACCTGGGCGTTCGATTCATCGACGATCGCATGTTCATCGTAGTAGACGCCCTTGCCTGGCTTGTTCTCGCCGACCTTGGAAAAAGCCAGTTTCTGCAGCGACCAACCAACGCCTACTGATTTCCTGAAGGAGGTGAGGTGATGATGCCTTGCAATCGTCTCGCTAGCAACGAGCCTCCAGCCATCGCGTTGCAGTCGCGGGTAGTAGATGCCCGGGCACTCGTCACCAAAGTCACCGGGCACGGGGCATGCTTGAATGCGGCTGAGATCCACTGGCTCTTGCACCAACTCATGACCGTAGCCGTCGTTCAGCCAGAACGCTTGCTCATCAGCGAACAGACCGCCACCATTCCAACTATCGCTCTTGGTCCAAAGGCCAATCGCCTTGAGGTATGGCGTCCTCGACATAGCGGTCCATGATTCTGTAGCCGGGGTCTTCTGCTTCGCTCTCTTGGCGAAATAGATCATGTGTCGGCCGTCGGGGGAGATGTCGCTTCGTCGCTCGTAGATGCGGCCCTTGAGCCACTGCCCGACAGTGAATGTGTCGTTCGTCAAGTCCCAGCCGATCGTGCAGACGTGTGAGGACGGTCCACGGCGGATGACGACGCCAATGGGTGCGTCGCGAGCGAGGAGGACGTGAATTCGGGCGGGGACAGCCTCTTGCATCGATCATCCGTTCGCATCGAAATGTACGCGCGACCTTGCTCGAGTGCTCATTCTCGGTCTTCGGCCCCTTGCTGCTTCTTTCGTCGTTCGCAGAGGGATGCCTCGAATTGTTCCATCCATTCCTTTTCGGTCGGAGGTCGAGTGCGGGCATTTGCGGGGTGACTATTGCCGCACTTCGTTTTCCGGTGCAACTCCATGGACTCGTGGACCTTCGTCGCGAATTCGACGATCGCCGGGTCGTGGTCGCGTTCTTCCAGTATTTCGATTTCGATCAGATCTACCCATTGGGGCGAATGACTTGCGACGGAACCAATTGACCGAACGATACCTTCGGCGCGCGATCTACTCATCTCGGCGACGATTGCGTTGAACTCGACAAGTACTTCGCGACACGGCGTTTTGAGCAGAGCACCGAAGCAGTTCGGCGCGTATGTCCAGAATTCGCTGGGTCGGCTGTCATCGTCAATGGAAAGTTGTTGCCTCCACGCCTCGGCCACGACCGGTACCCAGCTTCGGTCATCAAACCGAATGATGACTTCAAGCAGCGGGCGGCGCATCGCCCAGTCGGCGTCGACAAACCCGAGTTCGAAAGCCTCCTGGTACTTGGGATCAACGCGGCGACGATCGCAGCGGTGGATGAGCGGGGACATGGCGTAGTATTCGTCTTTTCCATAGCCGCTGATGAAGCGGTCGACTCGTGAGGTTATCGCGTCGCGTAGCGCGTCGTCGAGTTCTGTACCGTGTCCTTCGAGGTTCCTGCCGCCTTTCGAGATGGCTTCGGCAGCGCGGTCATCTCGCAATTGATAGTGACGTTCGAGGAATTCGAAGAAGTTCGGGTGGCTTGCAATTCTGCTTCGATCATCGGGATGGAGCATCTGAACGGGAATCGGTTTGAGGTACTTCTTGCCTTTGGGGATTTGGGGGCCTGAAACGCTCTCCGAATACCAGAACATTTGTCTCCGCGGGCAGACATCGCCGGATTCAAGGAATGGTGCTAACGCGGCGAAATCGCGCGGGTTGCGCACTTTGGCCTGATGAAGCTCGAGAACGCGATCGCGGAAGCGTTCGCTCGGGCGCCCCACTTCCTCTGCTCGTGAATTCGTCGCAAATGGTGATCCGGACAACGTCAAAGCGAACAGGAATGGAAGAATTGTTTTTCCGCCAAGGCACATAGGCTTTGCTCAAGGACTCGACAGATCATAGCAGTTGCGGAGGCCGCTAATCAATACAAATAGGCACTTGCGTTCAATTGATCATGATGGGCCGCGAGTGTAGTCGCCCGAATTGCCGCCGGATTTGGATTCCAATTGGATAGGACCGATGGTGATGGACTTGTCGGCGGACTTGGCCATGTCGTAGAGGGTGACGGCGGCGATGGAGGCGGCGGTGATGGCTTCGATTTCGACGCCGGTTCTTGCGGTGGCGACGGCGGTCGTCGTTATCTTTATTTGTTTTTCATTAAGTTTGTCGAAGTGCACATCGATCAGATCGAGCGACAACGGATGGCACATCGGAATAAGTAGACCCGTTTGTTTGGCGGCGTTGATGGCTGCGATTTTGGCGGTGAGCAGGGCTTCTCCCTTCTTCATCTCACCGGCGATGAGCTTCGACAGGACATGAGGTTGCACCGTGACGACGGCGGATGCGACGGCCTTCCGCGTGGTGACATCCTTATCGGAAACGTTCACCATGCGCGCGTGTCCTTTGTTATCGATGTGTGAAAGTGGCGTGTCTTCTGTGTGATTCATGTCAAGGTCCGTATAGTTCGAATCCGATAGCATCATTCTGAGTTTGTATTGTAGACTCCGGCTGAGGGGAAACGGTTACGGCTTCCCAGCTCTGGGCCGATCCAAGGACATCGTGATGACGCAAGTTTCCGGGGATATTATGGTGCTACCGGTGCGCGCTGCCAAGGCGGACCGGTATCAGGCGACGGTTGATTGGCTGATCCACTCGCGTTCGCAGCGTGTGGCGTGGATGCTGGTCGGGCTACTGCTGATCAACGCGTTCGACGTCGTGTTGACGCTTTCGGCACACACGCAAGGCCTTCTCGATGAGATGAACCCGATCGCCCGGGCGATTATGGGTCGCAATCCTTACGCGATATTGCCGTACAAGCTGGCGTTGGTCCTCTATCCATCGATGGTGTTGTACACGTATCGGGACCGTCTTGTGTCGGAGGTTGCGGCGGCGGGCGTGCTGCTGGTGTACGTGTTCGTGGCGCTGCGTTGGCGGGTGTGCTACGAGCTCTACACGATGGCGGCGTCTGGTGGCGGCACTGAGGCGGAGATTGAAGGCGTCTGCCTGGGGAACATCATGTCGCAGTATGTCTTTTAGGGCGGCGGTCATGGCGATTTGAGCGCGTGACGGTTGCAAATGTCGGACGCTCGTGGGAGGTTCTCCTGCGGGCGTTTTTTGTTGCGCTGATTTCGGGACCGTTCTGGAGATGGTTGACCGGTGGATTGGTTTTGGCTGGCGGTGATTGGACTGGTGGCTGGGGTCTGCGGCGGGCTGCTGGGGATCGGGGGGAGTGTGGTGATGATCCCGGGGATGACGTTTGTCCTTGGACCTCGGCAGCATCTTTATCAGGCCGCAGCGCTAATGGTGAATTTCTTCGTGGCCGTTCCGTCGGTGGTGCAGCATGTTCGGGCGAGTGCCGTACGCGGTGACGTGCTGCGGTCTCTGCTGCCGGGCGCGGTGGCAGGGACCATTTGTGGTGTGGGGCTGAGCGAGTTGGCGGTGTTTCGTGATACGGGTTCGATCTATCTGACGGGCATGTTCGGGTTGTTCCTGTTGGCGGTGGCGGGGCGGGAGTGGCTGTCGATGCGCCGGGGCCGGTCTGCTGGCGATGCGGATGCGTCGTCGGCCGGTTGGTTTCGCGGGGTGATGCTGGTCGGGTTGCCGACGGGCGTGATTTCGGGGCTGCTGGGAGTTGGCGGGGGCGTGATCGCAGTGCCGTTGCAGCGACGGCTGCTCGGAGTGCCCTTGCGGTCGGCGATTGCGAATTCGGCGGGGATGATCGTGGTGCTGAGTGTGGTGGGGACGGGGCTGAAGCACTACGGGATCTGGCGTCATCATGCGGAGATCGGGTTATCCGAGCCGATGCGGCTCGCGGTGCTGTTGATTCCGACGGCGGCGGTTGGTGCGTGGATCGGCAGTCGGCTGACGCATGTGCTGCCATTACGGGTGGTGCGGTTGGCGTTTGTGGGGCTTTTGGTGGTGGTGGGGCTGAGGATGAACCAGATGGCTTGGTTCGGGTGATTCGGAGCGCAAAAATTGCGCGTTGGGTGCTTGGATCAGGTTGGCTGGAATGGTCGGGGGCGTATGACCGATAAGCCATGGTGCGTGATTTGAAGTTGGCATCGTGGCTTTGAGGAGCAGTTCGATGAAGCGGAATTTCTCTCGTGGTCTGGGTCGCAAGTTCCTGGCGTTGGCGATTGGTTTGGGTGGTCCGGCGACCATGTATAGCAACAGTTGTGCCGGTGAGCTTGGGACGGAATTTCGTCTGGCTGCGGGCGACAGTCTCGAGCAGGGCGTGCTGTCGATCGTCACTGGGCTGGTGCAGGGTGTTTTTGCGGTTGTCGATCCCCAGGTTGAAGGGATGAATTGATTCGCGACGGACTCGTGGTCGGCGTCAGCGCTGCTTGGGTGTGATGTCCATGCGGAGCATGCGGCAGGGCGCTGCGTCGTCACGGAAACGATGGGACTCGATGCGGCCGGCGACGAAGCCGGCTTTTTCATAGCACTTCACGGCTGACTGGTTTTCGGGAAAGACGATGAGCGACACGCGGTGGGCGTGGTGTTGCTCGAAGGCCATCGTCAGCAGCTTGCGCACAAACAGCAGACCGATACCCCGCCTACGCCATGCCGGGTCGACGATGATGTGGCCCAGCCAGAGGTGTCTTGGGTCGATGCGCATCTTGTTGAGCTCGCCATAGCCGACGGGTTGATCCTGATGGTGGTGGCGGAGCATCAGATTGACTTTGCGCGGACCGGCCCAATCGATGACCTTCTGTGCGGATAGTGGCGGGGCTGTACGGGGCGCAAGCCATAGGAGGTCGCGGTCGTCGGGGACCCATCGGACGACGGCGTCTGCGTGACGGGATTCGAACGGGGAGAGCGTCCATTCCTGTTCGTGTCGCGATGTTGGGGGAGGTCCGGTCATTGAGGGTCCCATATCGACAATGAGTTCTAATGACACGCGGCTTGGATGGCAATGTCGGGGTCGCCAACGGATCGGGCTTTTCTCGGACGGGGACGCCCCACTGCCTGTCGGCACGCCCCGAAACGGGGTGTGCGTGCTGTTCATATCAAGGGTGATGGGTGGTGACACGATGAAACGGACGGACGACCGACTGATCGTCCGGCTTGGTTTTGCGCATCCATGAATGTGGGGGTTGCGTGCGCTTTGATGATGGTTGATCGATTCAAACGCCTGATGTCGTCGGAATCTGGTCCGCGCCTGGCTGGGATGACCCTGATCGTCCTTGTCGCGCTCAGCGTGCCGGTGACGAGCATACTGAGTGCGCGGTCATCCGCGACGCGGCAATTGTCGTCGTGGCAGGGGATGACTGAGCATGGTCTTGGACTGGTTGCGTCGCAGATCGCAGCCTTGCCTGCAGAGGACGAGTCGGGCTTTCAACGCGTGCTGAGATCGTTTGAGCGTGGTGGCAAGTGGCGAGCATTGCGACTGGTCGATGGCAAGCGGACCATCCTCGCGTCGACGCGCGTGGGTCAGATCGGCGAGCGTTGCGACGTGGCGGTTGACGTGTCTTCGGTTGGGGACGGATCCGGCGGTTGGGTTGTGGGCGCTGCGGATGCAGACGAGTCAACTTATCACTTTCAGGCGTTGATCCCGACGTCGGATGACAAGACCGGCTGGTACCTGGATGGAACGGCGGTCGCGGAGTTGGGGACTGGTGTTGAGTCGGTGCCTGCTTCGGTACTGGTCTTCGCCGCGCTGCTGATTGGCTGCGTGATGGTCATCGTGAGGTGGGTCGGTCGCCATTATCGGCACATGGCACGAATCTCCGAATCTCTGCTGGGTCGCGGAGATCAGATCGAGAAAGAGCTGGAGCTGCTTCGGCTGGCGGATGCGACGGACGCGCTGGCGGTGCAGTGGAACAAGCTGGTCGATTTCGCACATACTTTGGAAACGAAGTCGCGGCGATCGACGGCGGAGCGTGAACTGAAGGAAGTTCTGTCGCGCACACGGAAGGGGGAACTCGACGAGGTGGTTGAGGTTCTTCCCGATGGCGTGGTGCACGTGGTGAGCGGGTCTGTCATTGCGTATGCGAATGGGGTTGCGCGGCGATTGCTGGCGCTTTCGGATGACCAGAATGCACGAACGCGGTTGGAAGACGTGTCGGCTGAGGGGACGGGGAACCTGGTATTGGACGTCTTGCGGGCCGCGATCGATGAGTCCGGGGCCGTCTCGAATCGTTCGGAGGTGGTGGAGGACGAGGTCGGCGAGACGCATTATCGCGTCCGGGTGCTGCCGACCGGGAAACGTGGCAGTCGCGGCGAATGCGTGGTGACTATTTCGGACGTCAGTCAGCAGGTTCGGGCGGAGCGGTCATCATCAGATTTTGTGTCGCAGGTGACGCACGAACTCCGTACGCCGCTGACGAACATTCGCGCCTACACCGAAACGCTTTCGAGCGGCGTGTTTGATGATCCGCAGATGATCACGGAGTGCTACAACGTGATCACGAAGGAGACGCGACGGCTGTCGCGGCTGATCGACGATGTGCTGAGCATGTCTCAGCTTGAAGTCGGGTCGATGCAGCTGGCGATGCATGACGTGGACATGCGGGCCTTGCTGGAGGCGGCTGTGCAGGATGTGCGTGGTCTGGCTGACGAGAAGGAGATTGATCTTCAACTGAAGCTGCCGTCCAAATTGCCAACGGTACAAGGCGATCGGGACAAGCTGGCCGTGGTGATGAACAACCTTCTGGGCAATGCGCTGAAGTACACACCGGCAAAGGGTTCGGTCTTCGTGAAGTGCCAATGTCAGGGTGAGGAGATGCTGATTTCCGTGAAAGACACGGGAATCGGCATTGCGCCGGAGGACCACGAAGTGGTCTTCAGAAAGTTCCAACGTGGGTCCAATCCGGAGACGTCGGACATCGAGGGGACGGGTATCGGGTTGACGACGGCCCGCGAGATTGCGCGGCGGCATGGCGGTGAGATTGATCTGATGAGCACACTGGGTGAGGGGTCGACCTTTATCCTGAAACTGCACATGGCTGAGCAGGCGGCGGCGCTGCCTGTTGCAGCCAAACAGGAGTGACGGTTGATGGCGAAGATTCTGGTGGTTGAAGATGACGCCCACATCATGCGCGTGATGTGCATGTGGCTGTCACGAACAGGATATGACGTCACCGAAGCGCGTGATGGGAAGTATGCGCAGGAGATTCTGGAGTCCGAGTCATTCGACCTCATCGTCTCGGATGTGAACATGCCGCGTATGACGGGGATGGAGTTGGCAACCTGGTTGCGGAATGAACATGGCAGCAACACGCCCATGATCGTGCTGAGTTCGCGATCGGATCAGGCGGAGTTGGCATCGTGCCTCGATGAACTGGGAATACAGCTTCATCCCAAGCCATTTTCGCCATCGCGACTCAAGCGGGAAGCGGACCGTCTTCTGGGCGCGGTGGCGACGGATGTGGATGTCTGACGGGGGTGCGAACGGGTGGGTGAATCGGTAGTCCAGCAAGTTCCGGGTGTCGGCGATGAGCGTGATCTTGAAGCGCTCTCGGCGACAGAACTTGTGTCCATGCTTGACACGTTGCTGCCGTCGTCCGACGCGGGCGATGACGCGCCGGGTACTGCTGGAAATCTCAAGCGCGTAACGGCCGCGCTCTCGGCGAAAATCGACCAATGGGCGATGGAGCAGGAGGGGATGGCCAACGCGCTGATGCGCTCGTATGAGCAGCTGGGCGTGGTGTTCGAGGTGACGCGTAGCATGCTCGCGCTCGAGCGCGAGGAAGAGGTTGTCGCGCGACTGGTGGAGAGTCTTCAGGCGACGTACTTCCAGGATGACATTGTCACAGCATGGGGGCAGTCATTTCTTTATCGAGCGGGTGATGGGCGTAACGAGTGGCGTGAGGGTTGGCCTGCGTGGCTGAGAGACGGACTTGTTGAATCGGTGACGAAACGGTGCGAGCAGGTGGTTCGCAGTGCGGAGAATGCGCGGGAAGTTCTGGTTTCGCCGATCTTCTCGGGTGATTCGTTTGTGGCCTCCGTCGTGCTGACGCGTTCGTTGTCCGGCGCTGAGACGCGTGCGTGGGAAAGCGGGGACATGCAGGTTCTCGACTCGTTGTCCACGTTTTGCGGCGATGCGATCCGCAGTTTGCGTCTGGTGCGTGAACTGCAGGCGATGAGTACCGAAACAGTGCGAACGCTGGTGACGGCGGTGGACCAGAAGGACCCATACACATCGGGACACTCCAATCGCGTGGGCTACTACGCGACGCTGCTGGCGAAGGAAGTGGGCTACTGCGAAGGGACGCTGCGACTTCTGGAGTGGTCGGCATTGCTGCACGACATCGGCAAGATCGGAATCCGCGACGAAGTGCTTAAGAAAGAGGGCAAACTGACAGAGGATGAATTCGCACACATGAAGGAACACCCGGTTCGCGGGTATGAGATCATTCGCGACAATTCCTACATGCGCGCGTGCGTCGACGGCGTGCTGCATCACCATGAGCGGTACGACGGCAAGGGGTATCCGCTGGGGTTGAAGGGCGAACAGATTCCGATGGATGCGCGAATCATTCAGATTGCTGACATCTTCGATGCACTCACGACGACGCGCTCGTACCGGGCGGCGTTTCCGTGGCCTAAGGCTATCGAGATTCTGAAGGAAGAAGCCGGCACGGTGGTGGATGCGGAATTGTGCGGGCGATTCGTCGCCATGATGGAGCGTTTCCATGAAGCCAATCCGGAGGCATTCGACGTGATCGGTGATACGTGGGCCATGCCGAAACTCGAACCACCGTCCGCGACGGTTGCAGCGGTGAGCGCTGAGTCCGGCGAGTGCGACGAACCCGAAGTCATCGGACAGGGGGGCTGATCGATGATCATGGACGTGATGCTTCCGTGGTTTCCAGTCGTGCTTGGGGCGGCGATTGGCGGACGTTTGATCGGACAGCGCCGTGCGACGTGGCTGGGTCTGATGTGTGCGGTTTACTGGGTCGTCATCGTTCAGATGACGGTGGGACGCCCGTTCTGGACGGATGCGAGTTTGTCGGCGGCGATGCTGGCCGGATCGGCGGCAATCGTTGGCCTTGCAGACTGGGCTTCCCGGTCCGGGTCGACTGACCGACGGGTGCGGTCCAGCACCAAACCAGACGAAACGGTACAGGTGTCGAGTCTTTCGCACACCATGAGTGAGTTTGACGATTGGCTTGAGTCAAAGCGCGCCGAGGATGATCCCTGGGCATCGTTCGATGAGTTTATCCGTCGCACGCTGCATGACGCGTGTGGTGCGATTCATGTTCGGCCTTTTCGCATCCTGACCGAGGGTGACATCCTGGTGCCGATGCGCGCGGCGTCACCGGAGGATCCGGATCAGCAGATGTCGTCGCGCGCGGGCATACTCGGGCACGTGGCCACGACCGGACGGACGTACTACGCGGATGATCCGTCGCAGGGGGATCTGGTGCGTCGGCTGGCGAGTCAGTCGTCAATGTCGCCACAGTGGTGCTTTGCGATTCGTCAAGGTGGTCGGAGCATCGGTGTCGTCTCGGTGGGCGGACTGAGCGATGGTGAGTATCCGCGGGCGTTCTTGCACTCGGTGGAATCGCTGGTGTCGCAATTCTGGTCGATGCTGGCGGAAGTCTGCCGCGGTCGGGCAGCCGTCGAGAGTGACCATGTGTCGGGTGTCTTGCGGCGAAGCGCATTTCTCAAGACGGCGCAGTCTATGGCAGATGTGTCCTATCGAGGGGGCGAACCGGTTGCGGTTGCAATCTTCGCGCTTGAGGGACACCGCCGATTGCTGGACCTGCACCTGTGGGAAACCGCCGATGAGGTCATCAAGCTCATGGCCCGCACGCTGGCTGACCGAATTCGACCGGACGATCGACTTGGCCGACTTGATGACACTCGGTTTGTGGTTCTTCTTCGGCGGGTGGACTCGGCATTGGCATCGCTGATTGCAGGTCAGCTGGTGGACGTTCTGGGCAAGGAGGCGGATGCGTTTCTTCGTTCGGCAGGGTCGGATGTTCGCCTGCATGTGCGTTGCGGCGTGACCGGGAGTGGTTCGTCAGAGCCGAACGTCGAGCGTCTGCTTGGCCAGGCGGTTGTGCAGTGCCACGTTGCGCGGCAGCAGGAAGTGCCGTTGGCATCGGACGTTGAAAGTGACAAACCGCACGGGGAAGTGATCGCATGAAAATCGGGCAGCAGACCGTGGGAACGGTGGATGTGCTTTCGCCGCATGACGCGCTCGTCGAAGAGGGGGCAGAGCAGTTTGTATCAAAGTTGCGGGCCGCGCTGAACGGACGCAACCCACGCGTGGTCGTCGACATGCGCAACGTCGGTTACGTCGACAGCATGGCGTTGGAGGGGCTGGTGAATGTGTCGGACGAGCTTAGGTCGCGGAGTGCGCAGCTGAAGCTGTGTGCCGTCACGCCGACGTGTCGTGAGATCATCGAGCTGACCGGCCTGAATGATCGTTTCCAGTTTTTTGAGGACGTGGACGGTGCGGTTCGGAGTTTTATTTAGTCGCCTTGCAGGCGGGTTGATGCATCCATGATCAAACGAGGCTTGAAACTCGGCGAACAGTTGATGCAGGACCAGTTGATCACTGCGGATCAACTGGAGGAAGCCCTGACGCTGCAGCGTGAGTCGGGGGACCGTCTCGGAGAGGCGCTGCTCAGTGTTGGGGCGATTACGTCTGCGGCGCTGGTCAATGCGCTCGGCAAGCGACTCAACGTCAAAGGCGTCGTGCTACGTCACGGCCTGATCGACCCGAAGGTGGCCAAGTCGATCCCGAAGGACGAAGCCGAGCGACTCAAGGTATTGCCACTGTTTTGCGTGAACAGTGAACTGACCGTGGCGATGGCGGACCCGCAATCGCTGCCGACGATTGATCGCATTCAGTCTCTGACAGACTGCCGTGTGCGGCCTGTGCTCGCGCTGGAAAACAACATCGATGAGTTTCAGCAGAAGTACCTTTCCAAGGAGGTGACGGTCGATTCGTTTATGGCGTCGATCGAGGAGAGCGACGTCCGCATCGACGACATCGAGGTGGAGGAAGAGGCGGGGGCGATCACCGACCTCGACCAGATGGTCGACGGCAGCCCGGTGATCAACCTGGTGAACCTGGTCGTTCTTTCCGCACTTCGCGACGGCGCAAGCGACATCCACATCGAGCCTGACCGCAAGGAAACCCACATTCGCTACCGCATCGATGGGCACCTGCGTGAATTCTTCAAGCCGCCGAAGGGTATGCATGCGTCGATCGTGTCGCGCATTAAGGTGATCGGCAAGATGGACATCGCCGAGAAGCGATTGCCTCAGGAAGGTCGCGTGCACCTGATCGCGGATGGCCGTGAGATCGACCTTCGGATTTCGAGCATGCCGACGGTGCTCGGCGAGAAGATCGTGATTCGCATCCTCGACAAGAGCAACCTCAGCTTCGAGCTGGAGGACCTGGGCCTGCTCGGTGAAGACCTCCAGCAAGTGCAGGGCATGCTGAAGAGTCCGTATGGGTTGCTCTGCGTCACAGGCCCGACGGGCAGCGGCAAGACGACCACACTGTACTCGGCGTTGGAATTGCTGAACGATTCGACGAAAAACATCGTGACGGTCGAGGACCCGGTCGAATATCAACTGTCGATGATCTCGCAGATTCAGGTGAACGACGCGGTGGGGCTGACATTCTCGCGGGCGTTGCGTTCGATCCTGCGTCAGGACCCGGACATCGTGATGATCGGTGAGATGCGAGACGAGGATACGGCCCGTGTCGCCATTCAGGCTGCGCTGACCGGCCACCTCGTTCTCTCAACGCTGCACACCAATGACTGCCCCGGCGGCGTCGCACGATTGCTCGATATGGGCATCGAACCGTATCTGATATCGTCGGCTGTCATTGGGTTCATTGCCCAGCGTCTTCCGCGAAAGCTTTGCCATGCCTGCCAAGCCTCCTACTACCCGTCGCCGGAGTTGCTTGAGTCGGTTGGCTGGGGACATCGTCGCAACGAACTGTTCCAAAAGGGCGAGGGGTGTGCCCAGTGTCACATGACGGGGTTCAGGGGGCGTGTGGGTATTTACGAGATCATGCCGATGGATCAAGCACTTGCGGACCTGATTCAGAAGCGTGCTCCCGAAGGCGAGCTGCGCACCCATCTCAACAAAGCCGGCTGGCGGACGCTGCGTGAGAAAGCGCTTGATGTCGTGGACCGTGGCGAATCGTCGCTCGAGGAAGTGCTGCGCGTGACGCGATCGGAACGCAGCGGGCCGGCCATTCCGGACGAGACTGCCGACGTCGGTGAGGAAGCGTTGGTATGATCGTTGCCTACGAAGCGGTCGACGAGAAGGGAAAGCCCGTCAGTGCGACACTCGAAGCATCTGACGTGCGTTCTGCGATCGATGCGCTGCGCAGCAAGAATCTCACCGTCACGCACATCGAAGAGAAGCTCTCACTCGACCAGTCACAGCACCATGCCCATGACCGAGAAATTGATTTTCGCGTGACGCTGTCCATCAAGCAGCTCGTGATGTTCACGCGTCAGCTGGCGATGCTGCTGACGGCAGGCAGCGGTGTCGTCGCTGCATTACAGACGATCACACGGCAGTTCACGAAGCCAGCCCAGGTTAGCATGATCCGTCACCTCATGATGGAACTGGAAGAGGGAACGTCGCTGGCGGATGCTCTGCGCAAGTTTCCAAGGACGTTTGATTCAGGGTACTGCGCGGTGGTCGCAGCGGGCGAGGCGACGGCGACGCTGGCGCCAATGTTTGACCGGTTATCGAAGATGGTCGGCAAGAAGCGCGCAATGCACAACAAGGTGATTGGGGCGACGGCGTACCCTGCACTTCTGACACTGTTGTCCAGCGCGATCGTCATGGTGTTGATGTTCTTCGTTTTGCCGCGTTTCAACGACATGTTCTCGAACCTCGGCGTCGAGCTTCCCGGTTCGACATTGTTGCTTCTGGGCACAGCCAACTTCGCCGCGACGAACTGGTACGTCGTGCTTGGCGTGGCGTCGCTGATCCTTGGCGGCATCATTGCGCTCTTCACGACCGACGGTGGGCGAAACCTCAGCCTGAACGTCGGCATGCGACTGCCCATGGTGGGCAAGCTGATATCGGGCCTGATTCAGGGTGAGACGTTTCGCGTGCTTGGCATGCTGGTGGGTGCAAAGGTGGGACTCCTCGAAGCCATCGAACTCGTGCGCGGTGTCACACGGCACAAAACATACCAGCAGCTTTACGACGCAATGGAACTGGAGGTCACGTCGGGCGGGAGCATCAGCCGTGCACTCGAATCATCGGGCATGATCGAACCATACATCTGCCAGGCGGTCTACACCGGCGAGGAGAGTGGGCAACTCGGTTCCGCCATGACCTACGTGGCTGACATCCTTGATGAAGACAACACGGAACTGCTCGGAACAGTGACGAAGCTGTTGGAGCCGACGATCCTGATTGCGATGGGTCTTGTGGTCGGGTTCGTGGCGATTTCGCTGTTCATGCCGATGTTCGACATGACGAGTGCGTTGTAGGGGGCATTGGGTGTCATGATTGCAACCATGCTTCAGAAAGTCGCCAATGGACGATCGACGGTGTCGCCCATCGGATTGGATGTCGGTCCTTCGATGGTGCGTGCGGCGCAGATTGAGCGAGTTCAGAGGAATCAGTGGTTGGTCAAGCGTCTCGCCAACATCAAGCGCCGTGAGTCTGAAAGGGGCGTGACCCTGACCGATGGATTCGCCGTACGCCTGCGCGAGACGCTGGTTGAGCACGGGTTTCAGGGACATCGGGTGGTGGCTGGCTTGACGTCTCCGGAAGTCGAGTTGCATGCGCTGGAGTTGGAGGATCGCGGCACGATGGGCGACAAGTTCGCCAACGCGGTTCGGTGGGAACTTGAGCGGGTCATGAGCACGCCCGATACCGACACGGTCACGCATTTCTGGAAAGTGCCCGCCACCAAGATGTCACGCATCACGGCGATGGGGGTCGTGGCACAGGCTGAGGATGTGCGAACCGTGACCGAGCTTGTGCATCGGATGGGGCTGGATTGCGAGCAGATTGATGCCACCGTCTGCGCTTTGTCCCGTCTTGGTTCGCTGGTGCGACGGTGTCGCGGCGATGAGCCGGAGGGCATCTGGGGGATGCTCGATTTGGGACGGCGAATGTTGCGACTTGTCGTGTGTGCCGGTGAGGTGCCCTTGCTGGTCCGCACGCTGGGGGCAGGGTGCAACAGTTGGTCGCAGGCGATTTCGGAATCGCTTGGCGTATCGATCGACACCGCCGAAGTGCACAAGTGTTCCTATGGGATCAACACGGTCGAAGGCGATCAGGACACTGCAGGACCGGACCAGGAGGTGGCTGCCATGATCCTCGACATCCTCCGTCCCGAGTTGGACGTGGTCGCCGGCGAAGTGGAGCGATCGTACGGATACGCGATGCACTGCTTCCCGGAACGTTCTGCCGGCACGATGTTCCTCGTTGGCGGGGGCGCTGCGATGCATGGGCTTGGTGGGTTCCTGAGCGAGCGTTTGGGCGTGGATGTGGAGCCGCTCTCCGGCAACGTGCGTGGGCCGGGTGGGTCTTTGTCTGTGGAAGCATGTCTTGGACATTCGATCGAGCCGTTCGCTGCGGCGATTGGCTTGGCGATTGAGGCGGATACACCATGATTTCGATCAACCTCGCAAATCCGTCGGTGGTGACGAGACGACGCATTCGGCGTCGCGTTCGCCAGTGGACATTGACGTTGACCGTGGCGGTGGCGTTGCTGTCCATTCCGGTGTGGTTGGAGTATTCGCGACAATATCAGGTTCGGACGCTGAACAGTGAACTCACGGTCAACAGGCAGTTGGTGAACGCGGCGCAGGAGCAGATCAAACAACTCGACATTGAGGTGAACACAGTACGGGCACAGCTCGCCCGCGCAAACGCCCTGCGCGCAAAACGCTCCTGGCACGGGCTGATCACACGGATCGCCAGTGCGACGCCCGACGCTGTGTGGATGACATCTCTGGCGACGATACCAGCCGTGGCACCGTCTGGAAATCGATCGATCTCGCCGAACAGCACGCGTGACAAGAAAAACAAGGACGCCGAACAGTCTGCCACGATCGTCACGCTCGATGCTCCGCGGGAAATGGTGATCGAGGGATATTCGACCGGTCAGCCGGCGATCTACGACTTCGTGTCTGAGCTGTCTTCAAGCCAGGTCTTCGCTGATGTCCGACTGACCCGGGCATCTGAAGAACGTCTATCGGACGGCAAAGCCATAATGTTTCACGTACGGTGTGCGTGGTGATGAGCATGAAACCGGACAAACGCACGATTGTGATTGACCTGTTGGGCACGGTGACGCTTGTCGCCATCGTGTTTTGGGGCGCGTGGTACACGTTCTTCAAGTCCAACACCGCCGGCAGCAAGGTCGACGGTCTTGTGAAACAGGTTGAGGCAACGTCGACCACGCTTCGCACGCTTGAACAGGATCTTGATCAGCGAAAATCCGAGCATCGGGATCTGCTCGCGCGCGCGACGGAGCGCGAGAAGCTGCCCAGCGACATTCCGATCGAACGCACGCTGGCTGATATCACGTTATTGGCCCATCGCCACGGTGCTCGGATGGTCGGCGTTTCACCGCTGTCAGAAGTTCACTATCCCGGCGTGCTTGAGAAACGATACCGCGTCACACTCGAAGGCACGTTTCAAGGCATGTTGGGCTTCTTCCGGGACTTTGAGAATCAGGACTACTGGGCGGATGTCACCTATCTCAAGATCGAGCCTGCAGAGCAGCAGGATGGCGTCGAGGCGCGGCGAATGGCGGAGCTGACCTTGAGCTTCTTCTCGGCCGTGAACGAACCGGAACCGGACGCGTCATCGTGAACCGCAAGAAGAAACAACTCTATGGACTGGTGCTCGGCGTGGCTGCGATGGCGTTGCTGGCGGACCAGGTGATACTTCAGTCGACGCCGGAGTCAGCCAGTGCGGTCCCCAGCACGGTCAGCACGACGTCGTCACCACAGGCTGATGCACAAAGTCTCACGATTTCCGTGGCGGCTGCTCCGTTTCCGCAGATCGATGTGCTCGACTCCCCGCTGTCGACACCGCGTGATCCATTTGCCGTCAGCGAGAGTGTTCTCGCACAGATGTCGGGGGTCGGCGCCACGCGCAGCGGCCAACAACAACAGGAACCTGAGGCAACAAGAGCTGAGACATTCAAGCAATCCCACAGGCTCCAGGGCGTGCTGGTGAATGGTGACACGCCCGTGGCCGTGGTTGACGGCGTGTTTCTCAACGTCGGTGACGCGCTTGGCTACTGCGAAGTGACAGACATCCAGTCCATGGCCGTCACGTTCGCGTGCCACGACGAAACGGTGACATTATCGGTCCCCGTTTCCGGTTCGAAATAGCGCGCGAATCCGGATCAAGTTGATTAACTCCGTGTACGCGTTGGTCGATACCATGGGACAGAACAGTTGGTCCACAATCTTCTAACAGCAGTGGGTAGAGACATGAATAAGCAGCGAACACGTGGTGGCTTCAGTCTGGTTGAGTTGGTCATTGTGATCGTCATCATTGGCGTGATTGCGGCGATTGCTGTCCCGCGTATCAGCCGTGGTGCCATCGGAGCCGGTGCGAGCGGTTTGCGGGGCGACCTCTACATCCTGCGTAACGCGATCGACCTCTACGCCGCAGAGCATAATGGCACGTACCCGGCTGCGCTCACGTTCGAAGGCCAGATGACGACCTACACCGATGTCGCAGGCGCGACGAGCGCGACGAAGACCGGCGCATTCGTCTACGGACCATATCTGGTTGCAGTTCCCGCTTTGAAGGTCGGTGAGGGAGCGAACAACGGCAAGGGAGAAAACGGTGTGGCGGCGACGGCCGCTGCGACGGCTGGCTGGATCTACGACGAAGACACCGGCGTGATCTCTGCCAACGCCGGTACCGCGCAGGATCCGGACGGCGTGGACTACACGACCTACTGACCCGTCGACACACAACTTATCAGAACAAGCCGGCGACCGTGTTTATCGGTCGTCGGCTTTTTTTTGATGCGCAGACACTTGCCCTGCGCGACCGGCGATATCGTAGACTTGGGTTGTCGACCGCGATGCGCGCGGAGGTACCTCAGGTACTGATCAGCGCCGCGCTCGGCCGCACATCGCCGAATCAGATACAGCACCGAAGACGATCGCCATGATCAAACAGACGACACATCAACGGCCCGGCATCACATTGGCAGAGACACTCCTCTCGGTCACCGTGATGAGCATCGTCCTGGGTGGAACGACCGGTGCGATGCACATGATCATGCTGCAGGGAAACAAGAAGCAAATGGAAGAGCAGACGCGTGCCGAGTCGGCTGTCGCGTTGCACCAGCTGCGGTCGGAGATCGCGTTTGCAACGGTGTTCTCGGTCATGACCGAGCACGCCGTTGAATTCACAACGCCCGACGTTGACGGCGATGGTCGCGACGACACGCTGCGCTATGAATGGTCCGGGAACGTCGGCGACCCGCTGATCCGTTACGTCAATGGCGATGCGGACTACCAGCCCATCTCCGACGTGGTAGACCTATCCATCGGCTACGGACTGCGCGTCACCGAGACCGTGTCAGCCGGCGATTCGACCGAGTCCACCCCACTCGCATTGCACAGGAGCGCGTCTGGTGACGCTACGTTTGCGCAGACAGTGAATCTGATCAACCCCGCTGCGCAGTTAATTGTGCCAAGCTTGCCCAACGATGCCATCAGCTGGTCGATTACATCCGTCGAGTTTATCGGTCGTCGTCGGAACCTCAGCGTGGGGAAAGTCCTGCTATCGGCCAGCAAGGTCTCGGGGGGCGTTCCGACTGCAACGGAGATGGAAGTTGCAACCGCCATTACCGACGAGGATTTTCCAACGACAGACCCGACACCGATCAAACGCGCCTTGTCGCGACTGACCCATATCGATCCCGATGCGCAGATCGCCCTGCGATTCCGACAGTTGGTTCCATTGGCAACATTCGACGTCCAGTGCGTGACCAGTCCTGACGATGGTGAATCGATGATGGCAACGTCATCAACCGGAGGACTGACGTGGTCGCCAGACCCTGGCGCTTCGCTGATCATGCGTGTCAACGGGACGTATGAACAAATGGTCAACAATGGCAGTATGTCCAAAGGAACCGTCGAATCCGTCTCATTCACACTGACGGTCAACAGCGATGCCACCGAGCGGACCTTTCGAACAGGCGGCAGAACGCTGAACCACGCGACCTTTTCGGGAGTAGACGTGAACGATGTTCCGACCAACGGCACACCGTAGTTTCGGATACGTGGAATCCACGGTTTCCGTGACCATTCTGACAGGCGCTGTCTTTGCAGGTCTGCAGATGATGGGCTCGTATGTCAGTGGTGTGGAAATCGGGGCAGAAACTCAAATCGCCCGGCAGTTGGCGGCTGAGCTGATGGCAGAGATCCTCGCGCAGCCGTTTGAAGACGAAAGTGTCAGTGGAGCCATTGGTCCAGAGAGTGGCGAATCCACGCGTACCGCGTTCGACGATTGCGATGATTACGACGGCATGTCGGAGCCGATCATGACCGGGCCCGACGGAACTGCCCTCGACATCGCTGCGGAGAGGCGACTTGGTGTCCGCGTATACGTCGAGTGGGTCAGGCCTGACACGCTGTTGACGCTTCCAGCGTCCCCCGAACGTAATGCCAAACGGGTACGGATCATCATCATGAACCGGGATCTTAAGATCCGTTATAGACTGATCGGCTATCGCATGAACACTGATGGGGGCGATGGGTCATGATGCGACGTCGAGGTGTCGGGCTGCAGGCATTTACGTTGATGATGTCGGTCTTGATTACCGGCACCGCGATGACGCTGCTGAACATGCAGGCCTCAAACCGCAGGCTGCATGAGAGTTTGAGCAGTTCGCTGGAAGCACAACTTCTGACGGAAGCGGGGGTCGAGTGGGCCGCGTACTATTTTCAGAATATCCCAGACTGGCGCGAGCGATTCGTGTCGGGTACCTCACGAGTCCTCCACCTACCTGGAGGAAGGCAGTTTGAGGTGATCGTCTCCGACGCGGACGGTGATTTCACCGACGACGATACCGATCCTGCCAAGCTGGCTGTCAACGCACGATACAACGGCGCCAAACAGCATGTGCGGGGATTGATGACACCGCGAACACATGAGGCGTTGGATTATGTCGTGTACATGTCTGAGACGTTGGAATTGAGTCGCGACTTCCGCGTTACGGGCGACCTTCATGCTTCGCTAAGCGTCAACAGCCTGCCCGAACCAGCCAATGTGGAAGTCAAACGCATCACGACGGCATCGCACGACAGCATCCCGTCCTCCCAGTATCCGAACGGCCTCTTTGAAGCACCTTCCGGCGAACCGGCTCCAAGCCCTGATGGTACCTTCTGGAGTCGGAACGGCACCGCTGTGGAAACCGTGAATGACCGTGGAGCCAGACTCGTGGAAAACGTCATCCTCACACCTGAAGTGAACTCTCAGGGAGTGGCCAATCCGCAAGGCATCTACCACATTAACGGCACTGGCAGGGAACTCGTGCTTCGCAACATTTACGTGCGGGGCACGCTGGTGATCCACGGGATGCGGAATCGTACCGTAACGTTCGAGGAGGGCCTTGTTCTGCATGGCATCGCACAGGACAGACCCACGCTGTTGATTACCGACCACGCGTCGAACGTCGTGTTCGCCTCGAGTGCATCTCTGCTGGAAACGCAGGACAAGGCGGAAATTGACTTCAACGGTGACGGCGACACAGCCGACACGATCGCGTCTGAGTTTCACGGCATCTTGTGGACCGATGCATCCCAATTGACGATCAACTCCGATTCCGTGACATACGAGGGCTGCATTATCGGCAATCGTCTGGTCGCAATCGGAAACAGCCAATTTGTGTATGACGAGGGTGTGGCCGCCCAACTGATCCAGGGTTTTACCGACGGAAAACTGCACATCGAACGTGGCTCGCTGTACACGGTGTCCGACTGACCGAGGGGGGGATTTTCCGATGAGATCTGATCCAACAACAAATCTCAGCCAGCCGTGTCGTCATAGCGGGTTCACCATGATCGAGCTGGCACTCGTGATGGTCATCATTGCCTTCGTCATGGCAGTGGCCAGTCCACGGGTCATCACCTATGTCGAAAACGACAAGGTGCGGACGTTGAACCGTCGGCTGACGCTCGACATGGCCATGGCGCGCAGCGAAGCCATCCGGACGAAGTCCCCCGTGACGATTTCGTTCGATGCGGATGGCAAGTTCTATCAGATCGACAGCATGGCCGACATCAACACGCTCGACGGTATGAAGTCGCAATACCGCGTGGATCTGGTCGGCAAGAACGGCTACGACGCAAAGGTGGTCAACGTCGACATTGGCGGCGAAACCACGCTGACTTTTGACGTATTCGGACGCGCCAGCGCTGACGGCGAGATCAACATCGTCAGTGGTGATGCGGAAGGAACAGTGACGATCGAAAGAGGCAAGGGCGTCGTGCAATCGAAGGTTGAAGCCGCCGCCGCGAAGGCAGGAGAGTTGCTGAATTAGTCCGGGCATGCGGGCATTCCGACACGCTGAGGCTGGTCTCCCATTTCTCGCAGAGAGCGGTGTAACTTGTTTTGGCTTATGGGCTTATCGCCCGTTCCGTATGCCCTTTGCGACGACCTTTGTGTAGGCGGTACGCGGTGACCCCGGATTGACTTTTGATTTTGGTTTCGGTAGAAGAATTCGTATCGTTAAGGGGAATGCGTTGGTTGCAGGGAATGCCACGTAGAAGGCGATCGCTCTGTCGAACAACGTTGAAACGGGCCTTTCGCATTTAAGTACACTTGGCCACAACAGAGAGCGATTCTGCGGCTGTCTGCACGTATGCGACACCGTCCCCGCATGGTCCCACAAGCAAACGTCTCTGACACATTGGAAACCGTCATGATTGAGAAGGATCCGAACACGCCGTCCGAAAACGCGACTACCGAAGACACGACACCAGTGGCTGATAACGCGACCGTCGTGTCAACCGAATCACCGGCGGTTGCCGCTGACCAGGGCGCCGCAGAGGCGTCTTCACCGGATCCTCAAACCCAGACGTCGGCGCCCGACGCCAAAGCATCGACTACGCCATCCAATGAGGCGAAGCCTGCAGAATCCAAGCCAGCAGTGACCGGGCCTTATGCGATCGGCGAGGTTGTAGAAGGCACGATCATCGGGATGGTCCCGGGCGGTCTCGAAGTGGAATTCGAAAAGACGCGTGCCTTTATGCCCGCGTCGCAGGTCGACTCCCGCCGCATGAAAGACATCTCCGTGCTTCTCGGTGAGAAGGCACGATGCGAGGTACTCGAGTATGACAAGAAAAGCGGCCAGGCGATTGTCAGCCGCCGCAAGGTGATCGAGCACGAAGCCGTCGAAGCACGCGAACGCGTGTTCACGGAGTTGGCAGTTGGCCAGCGCGTCAAAGGCAAGGTGACGAACCTGGCCGAGTATGGTGCGTTCGTGGACCTGGGCGGCGTCCACGGTCTGGTGCATGTCAGCGATATGCGCTGGGGACCGGTGGACAAGCCGGGCGACGTGGTCAAAGTCGGCGACGAGGTCGAGGTTCAGGTTCTCAAACTGAGCAAGGATCGCGGTCGCATCTCACTCGGCATCAAACAAACGATGCCCGATCCCTGGTCGGAGGTGGAGACGAAATTTCCCGCCGGTTCGCGGCAGAAGGTAAAAGTCACGAAGCTGGCGGAGTATGGCGCCTTCGCAGAGTTGTGCGACGGTGTGACGGGATTGATCCCGATGAGTGAGATGTCGTGGACGCATCGTGTTGAGAAACTCGACGACTTGCTGCAGGTCGGCCAAGAGATCGAGGTCGCCGTGCTCAAGACCGACGCCAAGCGCCGCCGCATCAGCCTGAGCCTACGTCAGACAACGGAAAACCCGTGGGACGCCTTCGCATCCAACCATGCTGCCGATTCACTCGTGACGGGCAAGGTGAGCAAACTGCTCGATTTCGGCGCGCTGGTCGCCCTGCCCGAAGGCATCGAAGGCATGGTGCATATCTCCGAGCTGGCGTACGAGCGCGTCCGCACGCCGGGTGACGTGCTCAAGGTCGGCGAGGAAATCGAAGTCAAGGTACTCGGCGTCGACGCCGCCAAGCACAAAGTGTCACTTTCCCTCAAAGCCACCAAGGAAGCCCCCGAAGCACCCCCGGAAGAGCCAGCCAAGCCCAAGAAGAAGCGCAAGAAGCCTCTTCGCGGCGGTTTGGCGTCCCACTTTGAGTGGTAATCCACGTCCCGGATCGCCGTAAAACTGGGGCTGGAACATCTCCACGCATGCGACTAGACTTCCCGCATTCGCAACGTGCCGGCGGATGGGTTTGTCCCGCGTCGGCACCCTTCGATCAGTGAGAGACGGCGGGAATGAAGTTTGGTCTGGTAGACCGAGTCGAGGAGCTGGAATCCGCAAAGCGGATCGTCGCGGTGAAGGCGGTGAGCCTGAGCGAGGAGTATCTGGCCGAGCATTTCCCGACCTTTCCGGTGCTGCCCGGCGTCTTCATGTTGGAATCGATGGCCGAAGCCGCGCGCTGGCTGGTCCATGAGGCGCAGGACTTCGCCCACAGCGTCATCTTGCTAAATCAGGCGAAAGGCATAACATACAAAAGCTTTGTAGCTCCGGGCCACCTTCTCCGTGTCGAGGTCACCTGTCGCAAACTGAGCGATGATGCGAGTGACTTTGCGGGTGTGGGGTATTGTGGTCAGACGGAAGTGTTGAAGGGTCGATTTTCCCTGACGCACTTCAATCTGGCATCGCGGTCACCCGGGCTTGCTTCTGCGGACCACCGCATACTGGAAACGGCGCGTCAGCGCTGGACATTGCTGAACGGCGGCGATCGATTGGGTGCATCTGCCGCGGTCCAAACCGCTTAGACGTTCCGTAGTCGAACGCTTGTATGGAGGAACAGGTTCAATGGCGACGCTCACGCGCAGCGAGGTTTTCGATCGTGTCCAGGATGTTCTCGTGGACGCGCTTGGGGTTGATCCGGAAGAGGTGAGCGAGGACGCGACCCTTACCGAGGATCTTGGGGCCGAGAGCATCGACTTTCTCGACATCGTCTTCCGACTCGAAAAGTCGTTCGACATCAAGATTTCAAAGGGCGAACTCTTCCCCGATGACATTCTCAACAACCCCGATTTCGTCGTCGACGGAACCATGACGCCGCAGGGACTCGAAGAGCTCAAACGCTCCATGCCGCATGCCGACTTCGGCGAATTCGAAGCCAACCCCGATGTCTCCAAGGTATCCGGGTTGTTCACCGTCAAAACCATCGTCAACTACGTGGAGTCCAAGCTGGGCGCTGCCTAGACGCAGTCTTCGCGCTGCGCAGGCTGGGTGCATCTATGCGCTGGGTGTGGATCGACAAATTTGTGGCGTTTGAAAGCGGCGTGCATGGATCCGCCGTCAAGAACGTCACCCTCGCCGAGGAACAACTCGAGCATCACTTTCCGGGATACCCGGTCATGCCGCCTTCGCTCATGATTGAGGGAATGGCCCAGACCGCGGGCATCCTTGTGGGTGAGGCGCGCGGCTTTGAAGAGAACGTCATCCTCGCCAAGATCCGCAAAGCCAACATCGAACGCTACGCCGTGCCGGGCGATCAGATCCGCTACGATGCAAGAGTCGACTCGATCGACGAGGCAGCCGCTGCCACATCCGGAACGATCAGCATCAACGGCGAACCAGCAGGCACCGTCGAACTGATGTTCTCGCACGTGAACAAGAGTGCACAGGCCGCTGGCTTGCCGAGTCACAACTTTGTCTTCACCGATCAGTTCATGCAATTATTCAACAGCATCAAGGACAACGCCGTCGGAACGGACGCATCATGAGTGAAACAAAACGGGTCGTGATTACGGGGCTGGGAGTCGCGTCGCCGATCGGCATCGGCGTGAGCGATTTCTGGGATGGGCTGACCGAGGGGCGATGCGGCATCTCACCGATCAACGCCTTTGATACATCGACGTTGCCGTCCGGTCTCGGCGGACAGGTTCCCGAGTTCCGCGTGACCAATTTCGTGCCCAAGACGTACCGCAAGAGCACCAAGCTGATGTCACGCGACATCGAGCTCGCCGTCGTGGCAGCGCATCAGGCAGCCACGGACGCCTCGCTGCCGACGCGTTGCCTGATCGACCGCGGCGAAATGGAAGAGCCCGCGGTCGACCCAACCCGGTTCGGCGCCAACATCGGCGCCGGCTTGATCTGCCCGGATCTGAACGAATTGGGCGCCGCGCTGGTGACCGCATCCGATGACAGCGGATCCTTCGATCTCAAGGCATGGGGCACCGAGGGCATGAGCAACCTGACGCCGCTGTGGTTGCTCAAGTTTCTGCCGAACATGCTCGCCTGCCACGTGACCATCGTCCACGACGCACAATCCGCCTCGAACACAATCACCTGCTGCGAAGCGTCAAGCCACCTCGCCATCGGTGAAGCATTTCGCAGCATCGCCCGTGGCGTGATGGACGTGTGCATCTGCGGTGGCGCGGAGAGCAAGATCAACCCGATGGCCGTCGCACGGTTCGCACTGATGGACCATCTCGCCAAAGAGGCATCCCCTGAAGAGGCATGTCGTCCCTTCGCCGGCAATCGAAGCGGAGCGGTCATCGCCGAGGGTGGTGGCCTGGTCATCCTCGAATCCCTTGAGCACGCAAAGAAACGCGGAGCAACCATCTACGCCGAGGTCGTCGGATTCGCCGCAGCCGGCAGCACGCATCATTGGGCGAAACCCGATCCGGAGGGTGAGGGCATTGCACTGGCCATTCAGAAATCGATGAAGGACGCGGGCATGACACCGGATGACATCGACCTGATCGCCGCTTTTGGTGCCGGCTTGCCGGAACACGATGCCGCGGAGCAAGCTGCCTGGAACGCGGTCCTCGGCGATCGCGTGGGACAGATTCCCGCGCTCGCCATCAAGGGCGCCATCGGCAACAACGGTGCCGGCAGCGGCGCCATCGACATCGCCGCCGCCCTTCTCGCGATGAAGCACAACACCGTCCCGCCGTCGCGGAATACCGATGCCCCCGCCGACGGCAATTCGCTGCGTTTCGTTCAGGGCGATCCCATCGATGCACCGATCGGCAGTTTTGTGAGCGTCGCGTACGGACTCAACGGCGTGCAGAATGCCGCACTGGTCATGAAGAAATACACGGAGTAGCAACAGTGGCACATCGCGTCGTCATCACGGGAATGGGTTGGATCACGCCGCTGGGCGATGATATCGAAGGCGTCTGGAAACGCATGCTTGCAGGTGAATGTGGCATCGGAAAGACGACCATCTTCGACGCCGAAACGTTCCCCACGCAGTTTTCCGCTGAAGTTCGCAACTTCGCACTCGATCGCTATCTCGGCGACAAAGCCGAACTCCACAAAGATGCCAGCCGCAACTCCAAGTTCGCGCTCGCTGCAGCCCAGCAGGCATGGGACCAATCGGGACTGGCCAATTGGACCACACTTGATCCCACCATGGTCGGCATCTATCTCGGTGGTGGCGAGGGGCCGGTTGACTTCTTCAACTTCGTCGAAGCCGCGGTCAAAGGTTGGCAATCCGGACAGACCAAGGGAATCAACGCACTCGACGGTGCCGCATGGGGCAACGTCGGCATGAACAAGCTCAACGCCGTCTGCGAAATGGAGCAGGATCCCAACATGGCCGCCAGCCATCTGGCCGTCCATTTCAACGCAGCCGGTCCAAACGCAAACACGCTGACCGCATGCGCCGCCAGCACACAGGCGATCGGCGAAGCTTCCATGATCATCCGCCGCGGCGACGCCTCGGTGATGCTGTCCGGGGGAACCCACAGCATGATCCATCCACTGGGCGTCACCGGTTTCAATCGGCTGACCGCCCTGTCGAACCGAAACGACGACTTCATGACCGCCTCGCGCCCATTCGACCGCACGCGCGACGGGTTTGTCCTTGGTGAAGGTTCCGGCATGGTCGTGCTGGAATCACTCGAACACGCCCAAGCCCGCGGCGCCACCATCCTGGCTGAAATCGTCGGATATGGTTCAACGGCCGACGCCTTCCGCGTTACCGACATTCACGAGGAAGGGCGAGGCCCGGTCGCAGCCATGACGCGTGCGATGCAGGAGGCCGAGTTGACCCCCGCAGACATTGACTACATCTCCGCTCACGGCACGGGCACGAGTGAAAACGACAAGATTGAAACGCTTTCGATCAAACGCGTGTTCGGCGAGCATGCCCCTTCAACACCCATCAGCAGCATCAAGAGCATGATGGGCCATCTCATCGCAGCCGCCGGTGTCGTCGAATTGATCACCTGCGTGCTGGCCATTCGTGACAATATGGTCCCACCGACAATCAACCTTCACAACAGCGATCCCAATTGCGACCTCGATTACGTGCCCAACAACGCTCGACCGGCCACGGTCAGCACCGCCCTGTCCAACAGCTTCGGATTCGGCGGGCAGAATGACACGCTCGTCGTCAAGGCTGGCAAGTAGAATCACCGGTCAGTCGCGATGCGAAAATGACGGCGGGCCCTTCAGTCGCTTCGCCGGTGGAAGCTGCGGCATCGGGCGGTTGCGGGACCGCTCGAGATCTTCCGAATGCTTGTTCGACATATCGACGATCCGGCCATCGATCAGCACAGCCGACACGTGCGCTGCCACCTGCGTCGGCGGGAGCGTTGTGATGATGAGGTCCGCCTTCTTGCCCACCGCGATCGATCCGAGCTGATCACCAACACCCAGAATCTCAGCGGCTGACAACGTCATCGCTCGAATGGCTTGCTCCTCCGTCACGCCATACGCGACAGCCATGCCCGCGTTGAAGGGCAGGTCATACACATTCGTCGCACTCCCCGATGCCAGACACCACTTCACGCCGGCCGCCTGCAGCACGGACGCACAGCGGTAAACACTGTCGTAGGCTTCGTATCGACCGCCGGGCAAGCTTAGCACGCTGTTCAGAATGACCGGAACATTCTTCTCAGCCAATTCCCCCGCCAGCTTCCACGCTTCCCGCCCGCCGTAAATGATTGGCGAAAGATTGTGTTTCTCCGCGAACGCAATCGCATCCAGAATCTGCTTGTACTGGTTGGCGTTAAGCATCACCGGTTTGCCGCCTCGCAAGTAAGGTCTCATGGCTGCAAGGCGCCGGTCCAGCACTGGCCGCTCCATCATGTTGTTCCGGTCGGCGGCGTCGACAGCGTTGGCGTAATTCGTTGCACGCTGCAGGAACGCCTCAAGCTCCTTCATCGCTGTCTCATGATCGTCCCGACGCTTCTTCTTGCTCTTCTCATCACCAGTCAGCCGGGCCGGCAACGACGGAACATTCATGAACAGCCCAGCCTCTGCCTCTCGGACCATCTGATCAAGCGTCCAGCCATCCAGATCGATCAAGCCAGCCTGTCCAGAAATGGTGCCCCCCGTCGGCCGGGACAGTTGCATGGTGATTCCCGCTGCCCGCGCGATCGCGACATGCACGCTGTGCGGATGAACGGCATCGACGGCGCGAAGCTCGGGTGCGAACGTGGCGATGTCGAAGTCGTCGCGTGTCGCCCGCAGGCTACCGATTTCGTACAGACCAAGTCGTCCACCAGCATCGATCAAGCCGGGATAGACATGCTGGCCTGTCGCGTTGATGGTTTTCGCACTACTCGGAACGCTGATGCCTCGATCGACGGCGTCAATCTTTCCGTCGCGAATGACGACGGTGCCGCCCTCGATCGCATCGCCCGAAACCGTGTGCACTGTGCCGCCGACGATCGCGATCACGTCTGCACTCTTGTCCACAAGCGACATCTCAGGCCGCTTGTTCCACGCGATCTCACGCGCCAACGGATTCGGACGCATGTCGTCTGCCTGAAAATACACGTCCCCATCGATCACGGTCATCACATTGCGGCTGTAGGTGTTCAGCGGATGCCCATTGAAAACCGCGACGTCACCGTCCTTGCCGACCTCGATGCTGCCGACGCGATGGTCGACGCCGAGTTGAATGGCTGGGTTGATCGTGACCAGCTTCAACGCTTCACGCGGACGCATGTTGCCCCACTTGATCGACTTGGCCGCCTCAAGATTCAGATAGCGAATTGTGTTCGGTGAGTCGGAATTGACCGACACATTGATGCCGTGATCGGTCATCACCGCAGCATTGTGCGGGATCGCATCGAAGGCTTCGATCTTGTACGCCCAGAAGTTGGAAAACGTCGAAGCGCTCGCGCCATGTCGCGCGATCTCAGGCCCGATGCGATACCCCTCCAGCACATGCTGCAACACGCCAATGCGGATGCCGAAGTCCTCGGCGATGTGCATCAGGCGCGTCATCTCATCGCTGCGATAGCAATGCGTGTGCACCCAGATTTCGCCTTGAAGCGTCTTCCAAAGAGCTTCGAGGCGAAGGTCGCGTCGCGGTCGAAGCACGTCATCGCCACGCGCAGCCAGTCGGTTGTAACGCTCCCACTCCTCTCCGTACGCACGCGCAGCCACAAGCGCATCGCGAATGGCAGATTCCACACCCATCCGCCCATTTGGAAAACGCTTGCCGTGGGAATTCGCCCAGTTCGACTGCTTCACGTTCTCGCCAAGCGCCCACTTGATCGTCCGCGGCGCGTCGGGAACAAGCAAGTCCGACACCGGCTGATCGTACTTCAGCTTGAACACCACGTTCTCCCCACCGATCGGATTGGCTGACCCGTGCATCGAATGGTGCGTCGTCGTGCCACCAGCCGCAGCGCGATAGATCGCGACGCTGCCCGGGTTGATCACATCGGCGATGCGCACTTCCGCACTCACCGCCAACGGCGACTCGTTCACCGCGTCAATCCCAAGATGAGAATGGCAATCCACCAGGCCCGGCGTGACGTACAGACCGGTCGCATCGAACTCAGTTGTCCCAGCCGGCGCGGTCACGTTGGAACCGACGGATGCGATCTTGCCACCGCGAATCAGCACATCCGCATCGGGCAAGTCAGGCCCGGTCACCGTCAGAACCGTTGCGTTTCGCAGAATGATGTTCCCGCCAGTCTCAATTGGCTTGGCGCGGTCAGCTTCGATCTCGCACGCCCACCTCGGACCGCCGTCGTCCGGTTCGTCCGCGCTCCCTTCATCATCCTGCTGGCCCACTTTGTTCTTGGATTTACCCTGCTTTTTTACCTCGAATTCGTGCTTGTCCCCTTCGGTGAATACGTACCGAACAGCGACATCACCATCCTCAAGCGGAGCAGTGGTGACCACGACATTTGCCAGAAAACCAACATCAAGATCGCCAACACGCCCGGACAGGCCGAGAAAATCGGCAGGCGTTTGCGTCAAGGCGGCAAGCGCCGCATCAACAGGCAATCCACGTTCAATCACCTTGTGCAAGCCCTTGCCAAACTCGGCAGGCGAATCGAAATCCCGCATGGAAAACGAGAATGTCAAACCCGCCTCGTGAAGCCGGATGACATTCTCAACCTTCTCCTCCCAAAGGCGACGTCGTTCCCTGCGCAACTTCAGAGGCTCGTAGATCCGTTTCTCGTCATCGCCATCGTCGTCCGTTGCAGAGGTTCGTTGCTCGTCTGGCGCTTCCACCTCGCCCGCCTCCGATTCCGTCTGCGATTCATGCGGATCGTCCACCAGCGGCTTTCGACGCGATCTGGAGTTGCCCGCACCCAACTCAGGCTCTTCCGGAAACTTCAAACTCACGATCAGCGACACGCTGCCAGCCTTGAGACGATCGACAACCTTGAACGCTTCTTTCGCCCCGGAAATCGTGATCGGGAGATTGAACTCCTCAGCCAGATTCAGCGCGCGGTGGATTTCATTCTCGGTGTTGGCTTCGAATATCAAGCGGGCATCCCCAGCAACAAGCGATTCAAGCGATTCGAGCGATCGATCAACCGCCGGACGTTTAGCGTTCGGATGACGCATGAAGTAGTCCCGTTGCTCCGTCCACCACTGCGTATCGAGCAGGACCTGACGAAACAGCGCGAACACGCCAAGCAGCGTCCGCGGATAATCGCCTGGCTCTCCGGCACTGAACGACGCATGCTGCCCGACAACCTCACTCAGAATTACCCGCCGACGCGGATCATCGGACAAGCTGACCACGCATGACTGCCCCGCGAAAATGCCATGCCGGGGAGCCACGACCGCCGACGCGAATCCCTGCTTGCGATACGCCTTCAAGTCCCCGGCTTTGGGAGCATAATGATCCGCCGTACGAAACTCGGGCCGAACACCCCGCCGGTGCGCCGCGCGTGAAAACGCAAACGCACGCTGCGTCGGATCCGGATCCGCATCCTCACTCAACCTCCGCTCTTCCTTCGATCGCTTCTCATCGGCAATACCAAGATGCGTCAACGCCGCCACGAATCCCGGGTACGCATGCAACCCCTCAGCGTCGACGATCTCGACATGCGGCGGCAATGGGATGTCGGTCCCGATCGCGATGATACGCCCCTTGCTCATCAGGATGGTGCCGTTCTCGATCGTCTCGGCGCCCGGCCTGTGAATCGAGACGCCGCGGACAGCGACCGGCACCTCGAATTCCTGCACGGCCTGCCCGATCGCCGCTTCACCCGTCCAGGTCCAACCGATCCACATCATGCAAACGAGCATGTGTTTTCGCTTCATCATGCCAACAAGCTCCGAGTCTGAGTTTTCGCCGCACTCACGTCGCGGTGGGACGTTTCAATCTACGGTCGGGCCGTCGCAAAATCGAATGGCTACGCGTCTATCCCAGTGCTACAATCGCGCAGCCATGCCGATCATTGTCCGCAATCTCCGCTTGAATCTCGACGCGCCTGAAGAACGATTGCTGGCGCTCGCGGCCAAACGGCTGAAAGTCCCAAACGAATCGATCACATCGATCAAGCCCGTGCGACGTTCCCTCGATGCCCGCAAACACGACGACATCCACTTCGTGTACCACGCTGAGGTCAATCTCGACGGCGGACCGCGCGCCGAGGAAAAACAGGTCAAGAAGCTCCACTCACCCCATGTCGCCCTCGCCCACCTCAAGGGCTACGATGACCCCACCTCCGGAATTGAATCGTTGCCGCACCCGCCGCTGATTGTCGGATTCGGACCAGCCGGCATGTTCGCCGCCCTGCGACTCGTGCAATTCGGATTCGCACCGATCGTGGTCGAGCGTGGCGCCGACGTCCGCCGCCGTCACAAGGACATCATGCACACCTTCTACCGCGAGCACGTCTTCAATCCCGAGTCCAACCTGCTCTACGGCGAAGGCGGTGCGGGCACCTACAGCGACGGCAAGCTCTACACCCGCGTCAACGACGCACTCGTCCCCACCGTCCTCCAATGGCTGACCGATTTCGGCGCCGACCCCGACATCCTCACAGATGCCCGACCCCACATCGGAAGCGACCGGCTGCCCACCATCTGTCGCCGTATTCGCCTGCACCTCGAGTCCGCCGGTGGACAGGTGCTGTTTGATCATCAGCTCAAAGACCTCACCATCAGCGATGGCCACGTGACACATGTTGATCTCGGCGGACACTCAACGCCCACAGGTCCGGTGATCCTCGCCATCGGCCACTCCGCGCGTGACACGATGCGGATGCTTCGCGACAACGGTATCCCGATGGAAGCCAGACCCTTCCAGATCGGCGTCCGGATCGAGCATCCGCAGTCACTGGTCGACACGTGGCAGTACGGCCCCTGCGCCGGACATCCCAAACTGCCGCCCGCCGAGTACCACGTCGTCGCCAAGAACGTCACCGAGTCGCACAGGGATTGCTACAGCTTTTGCATGTGCCCGGGCGGCGTGATCCTGCCGACCAACGAATCGCCCGGACTGATCGCCACGAACGGCGCGAGCAAATCGCGTCGCAATCAGCCCTTCGCCAACAGCGGACTGGTCGTAACGCATCCAGCCGCCAGCGGATCAGACCCGCTCGGCGGCATCGATGTTCAGAGGCGTTGGGAACAGAAGGCGTACGAAGCGACTGGTGGGACCTATCGCGTTCCTGCTCAACGGGCGGCTGATTTCGCGGCGGGGCGAATGTCCGATGGCGAATTGACCACCAGTTACCCGCTGGGCGGTGCATGGACCGACAATCGGCAACTTCTGCCACCCGACGTCACCGCCGCCATCGGCAAAGCCATCACCATCCTCGACCACAGGATGCCCGGATTCGGCGGAATGGACGCCCTTGTCACGGCCCCGGAAACCCGCGCCAGTTCGCCCGTTCGCGTCCTGCGCGATCCGCAACATCGCGCCAGTCCTGCCATCGACAACCTCTACCCCACCGGTGAAGGAGCCGGATACGCCGGCGGCATCGTCAGTGCCGCGATCGACGGCATCAAGACCGCAGATGCCATCATCCGCCGCTATGCCGCCAACCGCTGACGATTCCCCTCAAAAAAGAAAAGCCCCGCCGCAACGACGAGGCTTCTCCTAAGATGAAGGTCACCCGAACTTCATCATCCTTTCTTGATTCTGATCCCACCATTGTGCGTCTGAACGGTCAACTCGCCCGACGCTTCTCCGTAGGTGGCCGACATCGAACGCCGCGTTTTGTTCATCGTCTTGAACGGCAGTGACGTCGAGATACCCCCGTTGTGCGTCTTGCACTTCAGCTTGGCCGACGCCGACTCATTCAACCGAACCGATACGCCACCATTGTGCGTGCGGACCATGCCCGTCACGTTGTGTTCACCAGTCGCACATACACTGACGCCGCCATTGTGCGTCCTCGCCATGACCTCACGGACCGGCGCCGTGATGCTTACCCCGCCATTGTGTGTCCGCGCCTGCACGACGGCACCTTCGTTATCGATCTCGACCTTGCCATTGTGCGTGCGAACCGCCGTATCGCCAAGCGTACCCGCCACTTTCACGGGGCCATTGTGCGTTCTCAGCTTCACCGCCAGCCGCGCCGGCAATACGACGTCGTAGGTCACACCCGCGCTCCAGTCACCACGCTTCATTTCCGACCATCGCCAGTACAACTTCTGGACATCACCCTCCTGCTCGGTCACGATCTCGAGCGCTTCCATCGCCTCTTCGGCACTGGCCATCGTCGATCCATACGCCTTCTTCTTCACATGAACAATGATCTCGTCGCCTTCGCCGGCTGAAACATTGATGTGCCCGTTGTGTGTCTTGGCATCGAACATCTCGATGCCCGCCGTCGCCAACGCATGGTCCTCGGCCCCACTGACATGAACCTTGCTGCCCCAGCCACCGACGGCGCAGCCCGACATCGGCAACGCCGCCACCACGCCCATCAACAACATGCTCGTCGTCCGCCTCATCACAAATTCCTCCAATTAAAGTCTCACGGCTTGATGCTCATCAGACACAACACCATTCGCCCCGATAGGCTCAATATTCGAGACCGCCCGAAAAAACGATAACAGTCTTTGGCTCGCCGCGCCAAGCACACTCGGCCAAAACCCGCCGCTATCTTCTTCAATGACAGGATCTTACAACAACCGACACTAACGGCGCAGCTTCCGACACACCATCCGGGTATCATCGCGCACGCAACGCTGGTCGCGTCATTGCACTGGGATATCTCAATCGGAGAAACTCTTTTGCACGCCGTCGAACTCGACAACGTGACGAAACGCTACGGGTCTCACGTCGCCGTCAACAACCTCTCGCTCCGTGTCCCAACCGGATCCGTTTACGGATTCATCGGGCCAAACGGATCGGGAAAAACCACATCGCTGCGCATGATCATGGCCATTCTCTATCCCAACCAGGGCGATATTCGCGTCCTCGGCGAATCGGTCGGCACCCATGCTGCCGCCGATGACCGCGTCGGCTACCTGCCCGAAGAGCGAGGCCTCTACCGCAACCTAACCGTCCGCGAGACCCTCAAGTTCCACGCGAACCTCAAAGGCCATCAGAAATGCAACGGCGACATCGATTTCTGGCTGGGTCGCATGGACCTCAAGGACTGGGCCGACAAGAAGATACAAGCCCTCTCCAAGGGAATGTCGCAAAAAGTCCAGATCATGGCCGCCATCATTGCACGCCCGGAGCTGATCATCCTCGACGAACCGTTCACCGGCCTCGACCCGGTCAACACGGACCTGCTCCGCGATGTCGTTCTCGACCTTCGCCGCAACGGCACCACCGTTATCCTGTCGACGCACGACATGAACGTAGCCGAACGCATGTGCGACGCCCTCTTCATGATCTTCAAGGGCAACAAGGTTCTCGACGGCAGCATGGACGACATCCAGGCCGACTATGGTCGCGACACGCTCCACGTCCGACTCGACGGCCATGACAGTCCCTTGGACACCATCGACGGTGTCGTCGGCGTGACCGATTTCGGTCGGTACCAGGAAGTACGGATCGCGCCCGACGCTGACACACAGGCCATCCTTGCGAAGCTGATGCAACTGGGACGCGTCGAGCACTTTGAATTGGCCAAACCGTCACTGCACGACATTTTCGTCCGCATCGCCGGCCCCGACGGCGCCGCCGCCATGGACCAGACCGTCCGCGATTCAGGAGTTTCCCATGAATAAGGTCTTCGTTGTGGCCATGCGGGAGTACCTCTCCGCCGTCAAGAGCAAGGCCTTTATCATCACGATCGTGGCCATGCCGATCCTGATGGGCGGAGGCATTTTCGTTCAGACAATCGCGGAAAAGGGGAAAGACACGCGCGACCGAAAGGTCGCGGTCATTGATCGGACCGGCATTTTGTACGACGCGCTCGCTGAGTCGGTGGCCTTTCGCAATGAGTACGCAATCTTCGAGCAACCCAAAGAAGGCGAGAAAGTCGACGATGCCGACGAACAGCAATCGAAAGACGACGGTCAAGATCCAACGGAAGAACAGCCGGTCAAGCCGCCCAAAGTGCCACGTCAAGTCGAGTCGCGGTTTATTCTCGAGCGCGTGACGCCTGACAACGGCGACGAGATGGACCTTGTGTTTACCCTTTCGGAGCGCGTCCGGCGCGGTGAGTTGTTCGCGTTCGTCGACATCAGCGAGGATGTCATAAATGTCGGCGCCGACGGGCAAAAAGCATCTATCGAATACTACTCAAACGTACTGACCTACAATGCCCTGCCAAGATGGCTGAAGGGAGCGACGGTCACCGCCATTCGAGAACACAGGATACGGGCAGCCGGATTGGACCCGCACAAACTGAACCTGATCGTCGGTGTGCCCGAAGTTGAGTTTCTCGATCTGGTAAGTCGCGACCAGGAAACCGGTGAAATCACCGCTGCGGACAAAGTCAATCGAGAGGCACGCATGGCCGGACCGCTAGTCATGTGCATGTTGATGTTTCTCGTCATCATGGTCAGCGCAACACCGCTCATGCAGAGCACCATGGAAGAGAAAACACAGCGCATCGCCGAAGTCGTCCTCTCCGCCATCACACCGTTTCAGTGGCTACTCGGCAAACTCATCGGCATGGTCGGCGTATCACTCACGATCGTCGTCGTCTACTTCTCCGGCGCCGCAATCTACGTGTTGACCCAAACGGAGGCATGGCAGTACGTTCCCGTGAACATGGTTGGCTGGTTTGCGCTTTACCAGGTGCTTTCGATCCTCATGTTCGGCGCCCTGTTCATCGCCGTAGGATCAGCCTGCACCGACCATCGCGAAGCCCAGTCAGCCGTCATGCCGGTGATGATTCTCATCGTCCTGCCAATGATGTTCTGGGGGGCGGCCATTCAAGAGCCCAATGGGGCGCTGGCAACCTGGCTGTCCTTCTTCCCGCCGGCCACCCCCATCCTCATGCTGACGCGGCAGGCGCTTCCGCCCGGCGTACCAGCTTGGCAACCATTTGTCGCAGCATTGCTTACGTTGATCACCACCGTTGCATTCATCTGGGCGGCGGGACGCATCTTCCGCGTCGGCATCCTCGCCCAGGGCAAAGGAGCAGGACTGAAAGACATGGCCAAGTGGCTGATCAGCGGTTGATCCGCTTGCCGCAACGCTGAAACTGGAGTACTCACTGTGGCGATAACGGCCCACCGGGCGTGATGCCCAGCCGGTGTCGAACGAAATTCGTATGTCGAAAGGAAAGTTATGCAGTCAACCAAGTTCTCCCGCGGTCGTCGCACCCGCGCGACCTCCGCAGTCAAAACCCTCGTTGTCGTCGCGCTGACATTCTCAGCCGTCTCCGTCACCCACGCCGGCGATTTGCCGTCCGGCGAGAAGATCATGGACACGTACATCGAAAAGTCAGGCGGCATTGCAGCATACAAGGCTGTGAAAAACCGCACGACGAAGTTGTCGATGGAAAACATGGGACAGAAGATGACCATCACTCTGTTTCAGGCTCCGCCCAACAAAATGGCCCAGATCGTCGAATCAGAGATGATGGGCAAGATGAGACAGGGGTTCGATGGCACCACGGCTTGGATGATGAGTGACATGACCGGGCCCATGATCATGGCAGGCCCTCAGGCCGACATGATAAAAAAGCAGGCTGACTTCGATCAGGACTACAATTGGCGCGATTCATACGAGAAGGCTGAGTGCCAGGAACTCACCGACTTTGATGGCCAGCCGTGCTACAAGGTTCAGCTCACCTCCAAGGGCGGTGAAACGGAGACGCGCTACTACTCCAAGGAAACGGGCTTGCTGGCTGGCGTCGAACAGAATCAGATGGGCATGTCCGCAACCATGAAGTTGAAGGACTATAAGAAGGTCGGCGACATTATGTACCCGCACACGATGGTCCAGGAGATGGGCGGCATGGGCTCAAGCACAATCACCTTTGAGTCCATCACCGTGAACACTGATATGCCGGACGAGACATTCATGCCGGCTGAGATCGCCGCGAAGGTCAAAGCCGAATCAGGCAGTGGCGACAAGCATGACCATGATCACGACCATAACCACAAACATGATCATAATCACAATCACTAAGCCAGCGGTTTCCTGATCAACACGACGACGCGTTGCGGATCGACTTGATCATCCGCAACGCGTTTTTTGTGGCACCGACATCATGTATGCGAATCATCTGCACACCCGCCAATGACGCCCACATCGCACACGCGATCGAACCCGGCAGTCGCCCATCTGCCGATGCATTTTCCGCAGCCACATCCGTCACATCGCCAATAAAGCGCTTCCGCGACGCGCCAACCAACACCGGGCACCCGGTCGCGACGAATCGGTCAAGGTGCTTAAGAAGCAACAGGTTGTGCGCCGTGGTCTTGCCAAACCCAATGCCGGGATCGATCGCCAATCGCTCACGGACAATCCCCTCCGAAACCAATGTCGCGACACGCTTCTGAAGATAGCCAAGCACCTCTTCGACGACGTCGTCGTAATGCACGTCACCGGATTGCATCGTCAACGGTACGCCGCGCATGTGCATCAGAATAATCGGCACATCGCTCGCTTTGACAACGTCCACCATCTCGCCATCAGCCGTCGCCGCCGATACGTCATTGATGATATCCGCACCAAGCGCTATCGCGCGGTGGGCGACCGCAGCCGACTGCGTATCGATGGAAATTGGGATGTGTTCGAACGCCGCACGAATCCGTGGCAGCACGGGCTCCAGGCGGGCGACTTGCTCATCGACAGAAACAGGGGTGGACCCGGGACGCGTTGACTCTGCCCCGATGTCGAGAATGTCTGCCCCTTCCGCGATCATCGCGCCGGCATGCTCAACCGCAGCCTCGGGATCGAGAAATCGCCCGCCATCCGAAAAGGAGTCGGGCGTTACATTCAGAATGCCCATAACAAACGGGGCCGCCGAAAAATCGACGACCCCGTGACGTAATTTCCAAATCATGGCCGGCTGTCTATCCCGGTTGCGGCAGCGTCCCGCCACCAAGATCAACTCCAGGATCGGACGAATCCGCCTGGATGGGTCGCGCCTTGCCGACATCATCACGCGGCGACGCATCATCCAGCAGATCGCTCACCGACGGACGCTCGAGCGATTCACCGCGAATCAACGCGTTGACCTCGTCACCCGAGATCGTCTCATACTTGAGAAGCGCCAACGCAATGGCTTCGCCCTTGTCTTTGTACTCGACCATCGTCTGTTTGGCTTTGTTGTAGGCGTCGTCGATCAACTGCTTGATCGCGTCGTCGATCTTGTGGGCCGTCTCATCCGAGTGCGACCGAGACCCAATTTCGAACATGCCGCCTGTCTCATCACCGTGGTAGACAAATCCGATATCCGCATTCATGCCCCACTCGGTGACCATGTTGCGGGCAATCTCGGTGGCTTGGCGAATGTCACCCGACGCCCCACTGCTGATCTCACCGCAGTAAATCTCCTCGGCAATACGACCGCCAAGACAGACCCGCAACTGGGCCTCGAGGTACGGCTGAGAGTAGAGCGTTCGATCCCGCTCAGGCAGCGAAAACGTCGCACCGCCCATCGGTCCACGCGGAATGATGCTCACCTTGTGCACAGGGTCGGCATCTTTCTCCAACGCCTGAATCAGCGCATGACCCGCTTCGTGGTAAGCCACGGTCTGCTGGTCGCGCTCATCGACAACACGGCTCTTGTTTGCCCGGCCCCATCGAACCTTGTCCCGCGATTCGTCGAGATCGTCCTGATCGACATACTCCTTGTTTGCAAGCGTGGCGATCAGGGCGGCTTCGTTGATAATCGCCGCAAGATCTGCACCGCTGAACATCGGCGTTCCGCGAGCAAGACGACGCAGGTCAACGGTCGGGCCAAGTTTGATCTTCTTGGCGTGGACCTTGAGGATCTCGTATCGACCCTGCACATCCGGCAGCGGCACGCTGACCTGACGATCGAAACGTCCAGGACGGATCAACGCAGGATCGAGCACGTCGACGCGGTTCGTGGCCGCAATCACGATCACCTGGTCCGACGTATCAAATCCATCCATCTCCACGAGTATGGCATTGAGTGTCTGCTCGCGTTCGTCGTGTCCACCACCACCGAAGTTGGCACCGCGACGACGACCCACCGCATCAATCTCATCGAGGAAAATGATGCATGGCGAGTTTTCCTTGGCCTGCTTGAACAGATCGCGAACACGCGACGCACCGACACCGACGAACATCTCGACGAAATCCGAACCACTGATCGAGAAGAACGGCACGTCGGCTTCACCAGCAATCGCCTTGGCCAGCAGCGTCTTGCCGCAACCGGGCGACCCCACCAGCAGCACACCACGCGGAATTCGCCCGCCAAGTCGCTGGAACTTCTTCGGGTTCTTCAGAAACTCGATGATCTCGGTGACTTCTTCCTTCGCTTCGCTGATGCCAGCCACATCGGCGAAGGTGACGTTCGTGTGCTCCTTGCTCATCACGCGATGCCGCGAACGACCAAAATTGCCGAACATCCCGGGTCCGCCGCCCGCACTGCGCAGCTGCCGGAAAACGAAGAACCAGATAAATGCGAAGATCAGCAGCCACGGCAGCAGCCCGATCAGCACCTGCACGAGAACACTGTCTTCCTCGACCCGTATCTTCGCGTCCGGGACTTTGAGCTTGATCTTCTCGGCAAACGTGTCTGACATCATTGATGGCAGAATCGTCGTCTCGAACTTTCGCGTACCGGTGCCGGTATCCCCCTGGACGAGTTTCCTGGTCCCGCGTATCTGCGTATTGCGGATGATGACCTCTTCGATGTTGCCTTCATCCACGAGCGACAGGAATTCGCCGTAGCTAATCCGTTCGCGATCGTCCATCCCCTGGTTCAGCAGAACCACAAGCATGATCGCCAACGCCACAAACACCAGCCAACTCATCACGCCGCGGGACATCCGCATGTTCGGATCGTTCGGACGCTGCTGGGCCGGCTTCTTTTCCTGGTTTTGACCGTTCTTGTCGGCCATAAATGATGTACTCCCTCAAAGCGCGTTAGACATGCGAAACGGCAACGCCCACCCCGATTTTTGCACAACAGCACCCTTCGTGGATGCTGTCAAATGGATCGGAGCGATGACCGTATCGATAATAGGGCGATTACCAGTCGTTTTCCATGGCCTCAACCATACGCTCCGCCAGCGTATCGACCCCGCGGACACGCGTCGTATCAAAGTCTTCACCGACAGGCGGGATGTACGTTGTTGTATGCACGAAACGCGGATACTCCCGCAAAAACTCGCCATTCCGCAGGTCTTTCCAATGCCAACGCACAACAAACGTTGTGCCGATCTCCCGGGGCAGATCGGTCTGGAAGTCGTTGCCCAGCGTTCGCTGTTGCACCTCCAGAATCTCCCCGCTGATGAGTGTATCGGCTTGCTCACGCTGTGCGATGCGGTAGGGCGTGTCTAATTCAATACGTTTGACGAGAGATTCAGTGAGATTGAACTCCAGCTCACGCCAAAATGCCCGCGAATGCAGCATTTCAACGCTGATTGTCTGGACGTCCTGCCGAAACGGGCGTTCCGTCGAATACCCGCACCCAACGACCGAAAAAAGCGGCAACAGGCCCAGAACGACCGAAAATCTTTGCCATGCGCTCATGGGCCCTCTCCCCCGGGATTCACGCCCAACGCGATGCGGGCCTGATTGGCGGCGATCGTGTCAGGCCAATTGTCCACCGTTGACCGGTAGTAGAATTCCGCCGCCTCCCGTTGCTCGATGCGGGCGTAGAATCGGCCTATCTCCAATTCCTTCGACGCCCGCCGTTCGCGGATATCGTTGAGAATCAGCCCGATACCCTCCTGCTCCGCCGAACCGGGAAATTGCCGCCGAAACACCCGATATCGCTCGGACGCCTCGATCAACGGTGCATCGTCGAACCGAATTCCCGCAAACCCCGCCAACGCCGAGTCGGCACTGCGTCGCAACGCGTAGCGGTAGTAGCGGCTGTTCGGATACTCCTGCGTCAGGCGGCTGTACTCAATCTCCGCCAAGGCAAAATCGCCCTTGCTGAAGAAATAGTCGCCCTTGGCTTTGAGCGCCTGCTCCGCCAGGCTTGTTTCAGCATAGCTGGCGGAAATGTCGTCGAGAATCTCCAGCCCGGTATCCTCCATCGACCCCCAGCGGACCCCAAGCCACGTCATACGCTTTACGCCCGACAACTGCACCTCGGCAATGTTGAACAGCTCGACAAGGGCATCTTCAAGCACCGGACTGGTACCATAATCATCCAGAAACCCGCTCAGCGTCAGGTACGCGTCGTAGTAACGACCGCGTGCTTTCTGCGTCTTGGCCTTGAGCACTACGGCATTCGGGTAGACACGCTCCCCCTGGTCATAGGCTTTAAACCACTTCTTCAGTTGTGTGTCCGCTTTGTCGTACGCCTCATCACCGAACGCCTGCTGCGCCAGTGCAAGATCGCCCTCCGGGGTACCGGGAACCGGCGGTGCTTTCGGCGTCCATTCCCCGCGATCACTGTTCCATTCGAGTTGGGCCGCTCGCGGCGGCGCATCACCCGGGGTCGGCTGCTCCGCTTCAGCGTGGACGATGTTCGCCATCACAAGAATCGCAACCATCGTTGAAACGGCGAGAAGTCGTGAATGGTGGAATTGCGTCGATCGTCCAGTCATTCCGTCATGATCGTCCGCGCGGCGGCGATTGACAACCCCTCAACCCTTCACCTTGCGACCCCGCCGACCAAGGGCCGTGGTCGCCCCAAACCCCGCCACCAACATCAGTCCCGCCACGGCCACACGCGATCCATCGTAGTCGGGTTTCGTCCGTGCCTCCCATTGTGCGGAAATGTGCTCGACAAGCGATGCTGACGTGCGGTCCTCCGGCAGGTCGATCCCGACGTCTTCCATGTACGCCAGCAACTCGGCCGTTGACCGCTTCTCCAGTGCGTCGGTCGACGGCTCGCGACCGAAAGGCCAAAGCCCGATCACCGATCCAAGCAGCATGCCCAGCAGGAACCCCATCGTCGCCCGTTCAAAGCGATGCAGCAGGAACTTCAACGCGTTGGAAAGCAAGACGATCCCAAGCCCCGCCCCGACTGCCACCGGAATCAGCACGCGCAGGTTCATCGCCTCGACCGCCGCCACGACGCGATCATACTGCCCCAGAATCAGCAGCATGTACGACCCACTGATGCCAGGCAGCACCATCGTCACCGCCGCCACCATCCCCACGCCCACATCGACGGCCATGTTCACCGGCAACGCCGACGTCCGGTTGGCAACCGCGATCATGACCATCATCGCCATCCCGGCTGCCATCGCGGCAAACGCCGAGCCGGTCTTGCGATCCAGCGATCGCCACAAGAGCGGTGCTCCTCCGAGCGTCAACCCGATGAACAACGCATACATCGCGGACGTGTAATGAAACAGCAGATACAGGATGAGCGGTGCAAGCCCCTTAATCGCCCCCAGCGCGAAAAACCCGAGCACCCCCAGAAAGAGAAATCGACGCAGGCTGAACCGCAACGCGGTCACGTCGGCCACGCTGTCGATAAACTCGTTGTAAATTCCGATCGCGAGGATCATGGTCCCACCAGAGACACCCGGAATCAGATTGGCAATGCCCATAAGCACGCCACCCACCGCCGCGCGCGGATAGCTGGCTGACGTCGGCTCAGATGTCGTCACGTCGGCTTTGTTCATGGAATTTCCCGGTTCTGGCGGCAGATGAATTTGGTCAACCCGCACCATATCGATCGCGCCGCCACTGTCCAGCATGCAGATCGCTCCGCGACTGGGTACAATGAAGATAGAAAGGCAGGTCTGTCAGCCATGGGTTCTCGAGGCCGGCTTGTTGCAATCGACGACGTGCTCATCCAATCCCACCCCGACCACTTTGAGTCGATGCTCTGGTTCTACCGCGATCTCATCGGCCTCAAGGCAGTGGGGAACGTAGGCCACGGCAACGACCGCCCCGACGAACTCGTCTTCCGCTCGGACCAGCATGACCTTCGGGTCGACTTTCGCGAGGACGCCGCCATCGAGTCGATTGACGTGCGCGTCATGTGCGAAGTTCCAAGCCTCGAGGACGTGGCTGAACAGCTGATCGAGCGAAAAATCGAACACGACTGGCTGCACGGATTGGCCCGCACGGATCGCCGCATCCAATTGCTAGATCCCGCCGGCAACCGCGTCGAGCTTCGCAAACTGTGGCCGCAGCGTACGGTTTGAAGCACCGCGGAACTTTCCGCACAATCGCGGCGGAAGTTTCTTGACAGCGCACGGGGGCCGGGATACCTTCTGTGGAGTGCACGTCCGGCGTGGCTGCGTAAAGCTGTCGGCGCTTCGAAATGATTCCTTGACCAACAAGCATTCCGTGAAACCACGCGAAAAGGGTTCGCAGCGAAAGCTGGTCATCGGCTTGGCCGGTGGAATCGCCTCGGGGAAGTCGACGGTCGCCGAGATCCTCAGGGATCTGCACTCAGCGATCATTGATTCCGATCAAATGGTCCACGAGGAGTTGGCCGACCCCGAAGTGGTCGACACACTCTGCTCATGGTGGGGTAACAGAATTCGCCAGGACGATGGTCGCATCAACAAGGCCGAGATGGCCAATGCGATCTTCGGCGACGATTCGCAACGCAAGCGGCTGGAGGCGTTTCTCTATCCCAGACTTGAGGCGCGACGTCGCGACATGATGGTCGGGTTCGACCGTGATGAAACCGTTGCGGCGATTGTGATCAACAGCCCGCTGCTCTACGAAGTGGGACTTGAGCGTGAATGCGACTGCGTGATCTTCGTCGATTGTGACCGTGAGGCACGCCTCCAGCGGGTCATCGAGACAAGAGGCTGGAGCGAAGAAGAGCTGAACAGGCGAGAAAAACTGCAGAAACCGCTGGAAGAAAAACGGCAACGAGCCGATTATGTCATAGACAACAACTCCAGCACCGATGCGGTTCGCTCGCGGGTACAAACCCTTTTCCATCAACTTGTGAAAGATCGTTCCGGCTCCTGAGCTATTGCGACGGACCGAGGAACCAAACGTAGCGTGATATACCGCATAATCAGGATTCACCCCGTACCGTCCATTCTGCAGACGGACATCTGAATAGAAACGGCTATTGAGGAGATCAGAGTAATGGCCAAGACCGGCTCCGGCCGAACCAAAACGCCCCGTCGGCGTTCTCAGGATTCGGGCAACATCAAGAAGGCATCCAAGAGCAGCGCACCAAAGAATGAAAACGTCGCCGTCGCCGACGACGCACCAGCCACCATCGGGGGCAATCAGGTCATTGGTGGTGCCTCCGGCGGAGCGGACGACGAAGGTCTTGAAGCCGTCGATGCCGAAACGCATGCCAAATACGAAGAGATCAAACGCGGCGAAATCCATATCACCGCGCTGCAGAAGATGACCGTTGCGGAACTGCACGAACTCGCAAAACGCGAGGGCATGACCGAATACACGGGTCTCAAAAAGCAGGATCTGATTTTCCGACTCCTGAAAGACCGCATTCGCCAGAACGGCCTGCTCGACGGCGAAGGCGTTCTGGAAATCCTGCCGGATGGTTTCGGATTTCTCCGGTCGCCCGAATACAACTTCCTGCCCGGGCCCGACGACATCTACGTCAGCCCGTCGCAGATTCGCCGCTTCGGCCTGCGCACCGGCCAGATCATCGTCGGTCAGATCAGACCACCGAAAGAGTCTGAGCGCTACTTCGCGCTGCTCCGCGTCGAAGCCATCAACTACGAAGCGCCCGACGTCGTGGCCGAGAAGACCAACTTCGAGGATCTGACGCCGCTGCACCCGGAGAAACGCCTGGTGCTCGAAACAACATCCGACGAGATGAACATGCGCATCGTCGACATGGTCACGCCGATCGGTATGGGCCAGCGTATGCTGATTGTCGCCCCACCGCGTACTGGTAAAACCGTGCTGCTGCAGAAGATGGCCAACGCCATCACAACCAACCACCCCGAAGCCCACGTCATCATCCTGCTGATCGACGAACGCCCGGAGGAAGTGACCGAGATGTCGCGCGCAACGGCGGCCGAGGTCATCAGCTCGACGTTTGACGAGCCTGCATCTCGGCACATTCAGGTGGCCGACATGGTCATCGAGAAGGCTAAGCGCATGGTCGAATACGGCAAGGAAGTCGTCATTCTGCTCGACTCGATCACACGACTGGCCCGTGCGTACAACACCGAGATCCCGCACTCCGGCAAGATTCTTTCCGGTGGTGTCGACGCCAACGCCCTGCAGAAGCCAAAGCGATTCTTTGGCGCCGCTCGCAACATCGAGGAAGGCGGATCGCTGACGATCATCGGTACTGCACTGGTCGACACCGGCAGCAAGATGGACGAGGTCATCTTCGAAGAGTTCAAAGGCACCGGTAACAGCGAGCTGCACCTCGATCGTCGCCTCGTTGACCGCCGCGTCTGGCCTGCCATTGACGTGGCCGCCAGTGGCACGCGTAAGGAAGAGCTGCTGCTCGATCCGAAGGAACTGGAGTTGGTCTACAAGCTGCGTCGCGTCCTGAGCGACATGAACGCGGTGGAGGCCATCGAACTGCTGCGGACACGCCTCGGCAAGGTCAAGTCCAACGCCGAGTTCCTCATGACGATGAACCTCGCCTAACCGCGAACGCGTCGGCCAACCAATTGAACATTCCAGAGAGGGTCCTCCGGGACCCTTTTTTCATGACATGTTGCGTCTGCGGTCGCGGATGGCTTGAAGCTCGGACAATGCGACACGATCCTTGGGGCGCGACATCGCGCGTTTCGATTCGATAAGCGCGTCGATCGAGATCACGCGAGCCTGTTGACCGTCTATATGGACAACCTGCGAAGCCGACATGACCGCTTCATAATCGCCGACGCCCGCAACTTCCGTAGAAGCGGTTTCATAACCCCTGACGTAAAGTGGTTTTCGCGCATTTGCGCTGTAGCTGAAGATCGGTTTTACTTGGCGATCGAAAGGAGTCTTTTCG
>JANQQK010000092.1 GCA_028289375.1 Phycisphaerae bacterium
GATCTCGGACTAGACGGACGGCCCGTTACAGCCTGGGCATTGGGTGGCCGGGAAGTTCCCAGCGTGTCCTGCGGGATTGCCAAGCCTTCTCGGTCACCCTCATTTCATTGCGTCTTCGGATTGCACATGCTGCAGACAAGTCTTTGCATGTGTGCTACGCCTGACGTAGTCAGTATCCCCATTCAAAAAAACGCCCCAGACCACATGTGGCCTGAGGCGTCCTTCCTGAACCGCTCTGATTGGTTACAGAGCTAACCGTGCGTTGACATTGACGGATGAGCGAACGTGCATTGCACACGCGTCCTCTGCCATGTCAATCATCCTGCGGCGTTCAAACGCAACCTAATCTAGCAGGCCCTCATCGACAAGATACTTCACTCGATTCGGCCATGTTTTCAGATTCCGATGCGTCGGAAGATCGTAGCGGCTTGGTCCCGTCATCTCCCCATCAACGCGATCCATCAAAAAAAATCTCTGAAATGACAGACTCATGAACGGAGCGTGATCGGACCGTGACAGGTGACGTGTAAGTTGAACGCGTTGGGTGGCACGGGTCGCCCGCAATCGCGTGAAGAGCCGACCGGAGCGAACCATGTCCGGCATCGGAAAGGAGAAGACAAGTCCGGCAGCCAAGTCGGCGAACGGTGCGGGCTACAGGAGGTAGCAGCACGAGAACGACAACCAACCAAGGAAAGGTAAGAGACATGTTCAAGCGAAGTAGCAACGCGTCTGTGATCGCGGAAGGTACCTTCAGCGGTGGGGAGATTGAGCCCGGTAGTTTCCATTGTGGACGGACCATCAGCATGTGCTCGTGTGCACGTCGGACGGACGACGGTTCTTCGGAGCCCGAATCCGGATCGACGGCCGAGCCGGTAGCCGTACGGGCTGCGTAAGCTCGGCGGTCGCTGACGCAGGTGGGGTGTCCACGGAGGGGCAGCCCATCTGCCTTTTTTCTAACCACACTGGCAACGAAAGGAACAACATGAACATCATTCCCGGCGTCTTCAACGGCACCAAGAAGACCTACCGCAGTAAGAACGGGCGGTGCTTGTTTGGCTTCGATTTTGTGAGCACCAACGGGCATATCGACGTCTACTGTCACCAGTGTCCCTCACTCAATGGTCGCGACTCCGACCCACACAAGACGCACCGATTTCGATCGGGCAAGTTGTGCTTCGTCAGTGGCAAAGAGCCAAGGACGCAGAGACGGGCAGAAGAACTCGCAGCCCAATGGGCGGAGTACTACCTCGAATACCGACGCACCGGCGTCGTGCAGAGTTAATGTCATGGTAGCACACGAAGATCACGATTCCGTCACCGTTCCGGAGCTACGGATGGCCGCAACAGCTCATGTCGAGCTGATGTCCGCGTTGTGCTCCCGACCACCGGAAGCAGGCGGCATTCTTCTCGGCCCGATCGGTTCGTCAGAAGTGACGGATTTTTACTTCGACAAGACGGCCAAGTGCACGGGCGGTACCTACACGCCCGACCACGTCACGCTGCAACGGCTGATGAACGAGAAGTGGATGCCGTCGGGCATCGACATGGTCGGTTTCGTCCATTCCCACCCGAACGGCTTCGATTGGTTGAGCCAGGGCGATCTGATCTACATCAGGCGGCTCTTGCTCAAGAACACAGATATGGCCGTATTCGCAACACCGATCGTTCTACCTGAGCAGTACCGTATTCGGCCCATCGTCGTGCAGCGTTCAGACATGAACAAGGCACTGGCGGCCAAGCTGATCCTGTTTTGAACCAATCCCTCCGTGCAACAAGAAGGAGAATAGCATGTTGAACTTTAACCGTATCATGACGAGCATCGCCGTCGAGTGGATGCTGCAAAAGCACGTCACGGTCGTTGGTGGTGCATACGGTCTGGCATGTGATCTTGTCCGCTGTGGGCTCGGCTCGTTGACTTTTGTCGATTTCGACCGGGTCGATGCGAGCAATCCTGCGAGGCAGGATCTCTATCCGGGTGATACCGGTCGCTTGAAGACCGAAGCGGTGGCCGAGCAATGCAGGCGTATCAACCCGCAGATCGAGGTGGAATGCTATTCCGCTGACTTCTGCTCGATCTCACTGGACGAGTTTGATCACTTATTCGGTCATACCGATTTGTTCATTCACGCGGCGGATTTCGTTCCGGCTCAGGCCAGAGGCAACATCGAATCTCTCAGACTGGGCAAGCCCGCCATGTGGATCGGGATGTACGCGGGCGGGCGTGCGGGCGAAATCGTCTATCACGTCCCGGGTGTGACTGAGGCATGCTACCGCTGCATCTGCGGACAGCGGTACGCGGCGTTCAACCGGGGCATGCGGAAGATCAGCAGTGAGGGTGGGACCATTCTCGACCTGCACTTGCTTGACGCGATCGCCGGTCAGATTGCCGTGGGAATTCTCACACGAGGGGCAGACAACCGCATGGGTCGAATCATCGACGCTCTGGGTAATCGCAATCTGTTGCAGGTGAAGATCGATCCGGACTACACGCTCGGTGATAAGGACATTTTTGCCGAATACCTCGGCAACCATCCGGCCAACTTCTCGTTTTCGACGATCGCGTTGCCCATGGAACGTGAGCATGACTGCCCTGACTGTTCGCGGTTCCGCCATGACGTGGAGGATGCGGCGTGAGAATCCTCAAGCGATTTCTGACGACCGACCGCAACGGGCGGGTGGTGTCCGGCAAGACCGAACGGCTGACCGACGGACCGGGAGGTACTCACCTCACCGAACGCCGGGTCGCGGTTCGGTGTCCGAGTTGCACCCGTTGGTTGACCGATGTCTCGGAATATCGCGGTCGGTGTGATTACTGCCGCCGTCGCGTGTGCTGCGTGCACTGTGACGCCAAGTGTGCGGCGTGCTCCCGTCGGTTGTGTGGAGATTGTCGGCGTGGGTTCATTGGCAGAGTCAGGGCGACGGTCTGTCCGATCTGTTTGGTGCGGCTGCGTCGACGTCAGTTGGCCGAAGATCGGCTGATGGTTCAGCAGATCGCGTTTCAGCGGTCAATGGCCCGTCGTCGTGAGTGGACGCGGATTCAGGCACTGCGATTTCAGGCCGCCCGCGAACAGGCCCGTGGACGACTTGCCGTGGTGCGGGAGATCAACCGCATCAAACTGGCCCTTGCGAGGATGGTGAATGGTCGACGCCGCATACGCTGACATCCTCGAATCAGAGGGATTCGTGCAGATTGGTGGATTGAATTATCGCGTCGGTCTTCACGTTTGGTGGCACGCCGCCGCCAAGCTCCAGGTTATCGACCTCCCGGTCGGGTCGATCATGTTGGTCAAGGGCGACAAGTCCTACTACATGAAGTCGATCTCCGAGGAGGGCGAGACCTGGGCTCGTGATATACCCGCCCTGCAAAGCTACCTCGAGACACACTTCACCGAGGTGCACATCGGTTTTTCGTATTTTCGGAATGTGACGTCGCGGCTGGCGGAGATCCAGATTCAGAGAAGACAGAACGTCAGTGAGCGGGAAACTGCACGACCGAGCGTGGACCATTTCGCGGAGCTGCGGCGACGTCAGGATGCCAACCGAACACAACTCGCCCAGGCGGAGCGGCTGCTGAGCCTTGACTCCGGGAGCTCGGATTTGCTCAACGGATATGTGAGACGTCGAACCACCGAACTTCGTCGTGACATCAAGACGGGGAAGAAACAACTAAAACAACAAAGGGAACACCTCAGCCTCATCGAGAATCTCCAACACGAATACGAACGCAAAGGATCAGCCGCCGCCTACACCTTCAGCATCGGCTCAAATACCCACGTCGTGAATTCGCCGGTCGAGTTCCGCGATGCCGTGCAGAGCATTGTGAAGGAACTCCGAGACCTCCATCGGTATCAGGTCAGCCAAAAACTATCCGGTGGCAAGCTCAACATCCACGTCGACGAAGCGACCGATCCGGTTTTGGTCTGGATGGAGGAGTGGTTCGGTGGGGCGTTGTCACCGCGACAATTGGACAAGCTGGGACCAGCGTTCCGGCTGCTGCGTGACGCCACGACCGACCACACGATGGTGACGCCGAATGAGGATGTCCGCGTCAGTGACTCGGTGAAGGAAGACCGCAAGTTGCTGGCTGCTCGCGTTGTCTCAACAATGGTCGGACGTCTCGATGACCATGACGCAGCAGCCAATCTGTCGGATATCAATGAGAATGCCAAGCCCGCAACCGTTGGTCGCCGCATGTCCGGCGGTAAGGCGACGAACCAATCGGCGGTCGTTCCGTTGGCCAAGGCCAATCACGTGTACATCTCGGGCATCACCGGTTCAGGTAAGTCGTACACCGGACGGGTGCTGGCCGAAGAAGCTTGCCGTTACGATGACCTCAACATACTCATCCTCGATCCCCGCAACCAGGCGGTCGGGATGCTGGTTCCCGAAGACCGGGAGTCCATCCTCGAACGCTATGACGCGTTCAACATCGATCACACATCGGCTCGTGGGTATGACTTCCGGTACTTCGCACCCGGAAGCGAGTCACTTCCAAACTTACCGACCGATCTCGACACCCTCGGGCAAGGGCGATCGATTGTCAGTTTCAAGGCACTTGGCGATCGGGATCGTTGTAGGCTGTTCGCCCAAATCCTTGATGCCGTATTCGACGCCCACGCGAGCGAGGAATCGGATACCTTGCGATTGATCATCCTGATCGAAGAGGCTCAACGCTTCACCAAGAAACGCGTCAGCGAAGACGCCAAAGCAGCGGGGCAACAGGCCGAGAACGCCCTGGACCGCACGGTTCGTGAGGGGCGTAAGTACGGCTGCTGCACTGTCATCCTCAGCCAGACGATTCGGGACTTTTCGTACGACTCGGCAAGCATTCGCCAGAACACCAACACCAAAATCTTTATGCGAAACGCGGATCGCGAAATTGATTACGCATCCGACTTCCTCGGTGACGGGCGACAGATCGTCAAACTCCAGACCGGTGAGGCGATTCTCTACAACGCTGCGTGGGGTGCGATGCGGGCCGGAATTCGCCCACCGTATTCAAAGGTGTGGGAGTTCAGTGCGGCTGACACCCAACGGTTGATCACGCCTACAGCCGGAAACGATACGCAGGTGCTGTCACCGGACGCCCAACGTCTGATTGATCTGTGCTCAGCCGAAGGCCAATCGAACGGTACCCATCTGAATCTCACCGAAGCGGGCAGGCGGCTCGGCATCGGTAGCAAGAGACATCTGCAACGTGTGGTTGCTGAAGTCGAACAGGCCGGACTGATTCGCACGCGGCGTTTACCGCAACGCGGAAATCCACGTGTGATCGAGGTTGTTTCGTCCGGGAGGGCGGACTAAATGGCGGACCGAACCCGGACGAAACGTGGACGGAATCGCGTGGACAAAACGGCTGGACTCAGTCCGGCTTCGCAAGTCCTGCAACGACAGCGTGTTGTACGTTGCGATTTGGTCCGGGAGTCGGTTGATGGTGGGGTTTGGAACACTTCTTCGATGGGGTTCCATTCGGACAAGAACGCGAAACATCGAAACCGTGATCGTAAGCATCGTAACATGGCTAGGTGCTCGCGTTCGCATTTCGGAGCAGCAAACCGATGAGCGGGGAGCGTTACACAACTGCGATTCAGCCCGTACTGCCGGATGGCAATGGTGGCTACGCACCCTGCCCGGAACTACTCACGGAAGACGAGGCCATTCGGTACCTACGGCTCGACATCGACGGTCCGGGCAACCCGCGTCTTACGCTTCGTTACTACCGTGAAAAGGGTGTTCTGCGAGCGACTCGCGTGGGGAGAAGGCTTCGGTACCGACGCGTGGAATTGGACCGATTCTTGCGTCTCGTAACCCCCTCGTCGGCAGCGTGACATGGAGTTGATTGTCTCACGGGTCGATGGTAGCTCGTCTAGCCCGGCGTGGCTGGAAACGGAGGCGGCACCGGTCACGCTGATCAGATGATGATCGCCTTCACGTAACGGAGTTGAACGCATGAGTGCCAAGGTCATCCTGCTCCACGATCCACGCAAGCGAAAGCCGTACGTGGTGCGTTGGTACGGGGAATACGATCCGGCGAACGGGAGTCAGCGGCGGTACGGCAAGTCGTTCGCGTTGAAGAAAGACGCTGAACGCTTCAAGACTGCCAAGCAAGCCGAGTTCAACAAGGGAGCCCAACGTGATCGCCCGGTGGACATCTCGCTCGGGGAGTTCTGCGAGAAGTACATGCAACGGCGTCGGCACGAATGGGCAGAAAAAACGCGGTTGGGCGTTGAGGACGTGTGCAACCGCTTGTTGGCCTACTTCGGGCCGAAGCGATCGTTGTCAACCATCACAAGCGATCGTGCGGCGGCCTTCTGGTCGGAAGCCAGGAAGGTCGATCCGCGATGTCGGGGTGCGGAGCTGAGCAAGTCGTCACGGAACTGCATCCTGCGTTACGCACGGACGATGTTTCGTTACGCCGTGACTTGGGGCGACCTGATCACCAACCCGTTCGCCGAGTTGAAGTTGATACGCGTCGGTCGTAAGAATCGCCGCAAATGGCACTACATCACACCGGCTGAATACTATCGCCTGTTGCGGGCCGCACCATTGCTTCGGTGGAAGGTGTTCTATGCTCTCGCCTATACATCGGGTGCCCGCTTGGGTGAACTGCTCAACCTAACCCAGGCCGACGTTAACCTTGCCAAGGGTGTGCTCCGAATTGCCGACCGACCGGGCACCACGGACGTTCCGCCGTTCCATCTCAAGGATCATGAAGAGCGGTCCGTGCCACTACCACGTCACACGGTCAAGTTGCTGCGTGGTTGGCTCCAAAAGCGAGACACGCGATCGCCGTTGCTGCTGTTGACGCCCGAACGGTTTGCTCGTGTCCGCCAACGTTGGATCGATTGCCAACGTGACGAGAAGCCCTGGCTCAACGACTACATGACCAACAACATCATCCGTGACATCCGGCGGCACGCGAGGTGGGCGGGCATCGAATTGGATGGGGCACTCACGCTGCACTGCTTCCGCAAGTCGTGCGGACAGAACTGGGCACAGCACCTGCCGATGAACGTGGTGAAGGAACTCATGGGACATGCCGACATCAGCACCACCGCCGAGTTCTACACCGTTGTGGGCGAGGAGCATGAAGCCAAGGCCCAATGGGTGACGGAGGCGATGATCCTGGACGCCGCCCGCGAGAAAAAGGACGCCCGCTGGACGCCAAGGCTGCAAATAAACCCTGATCGTAAGGTCGGTTGATGATGCTGGTTGCGGTAACGCTGTACGTCCCAAAGAGATGCGAAACTGAGCCGTGCAGGGCTCGAACCTGCGACCCGCTGATTAAGAGTCAGCTGCTCTACCAACTGAGCTAACGGCCCACGCAGGTTCTACCAAACCTAAATTCCCCAGTCAACCGGCTCGACCTGCCCACACGCGGGTGCCGCTGCCGAGCCAGCAGTTGCAGAGCTATGGCCAAGGGACGAAAAGTGCACGGCGGACGCAACGAGTGATTGGTTCGACAGAGTGTGGTTACGCTCGAAGGCGCGAGATGCGGCCAGCTTGCCCGCTGCATCCCGCCAACCTACAGTCCGGGCATGGGTAGGCAGGATTGCGACAATGAAGCGATGGGGTAAGAAGCACACGTGGATCGCGGTGGCCATTCTGGTGGCCGGCGTGTTTGCGGCGATGATCTTTTCGCGTCAACCGATGTCCGGCCTGACGGCAGAATCGTTGGAAATCGCGCGGCAAAAGTGGCGGACATCCGGTATCAGAAGCTACGAATTGCGTTACGAGATGTACGAGGCCGAGTACTTCGTTCGTGTTCGCGAAGGGGTCGTGTTGGATTTGCTCCGAGACGGAAGAGAGACGCAAACACATCAGGAAGCGTATTACACCGTGGAGGGGATTCTTGACGTGCTGGAACTGGAACTGGAATCTCGCGATGATCCCAAGTCACCATTTGGTTCCAGCCCGGAAACGACGTTCCTGCGCGTTCGTTTTCATCCCGAACACGGATATGTCGAGCAATACCTCCGCGCGATCGGCGGAACCGGACGAAGCCAGACAATCAAACTTGTCGAATTCAAGCGCCTTGATGATTGATGTGCATGAGGGCTTGCGTTGTCAGCGTGGCGGAAACACGCTTGCGCTGCCGGTTCATCACGTCCACTCCGCGCAGTCATATCCAATGCCATTCGCAACGATTCAATACTGCCGAATCACACCAATCACCACGCCCTGGATGTCGACTTCGGTCGTGTAGATCGGTTTGAATTTCGCGTTGGCTGGCTGAAGACGGATACGGTTGGACTCCTTGAAATACTGCTTGAGCGTGGCGTCGCCGTCGGGCAGCAGGGCGACGACCGTGTCGCCATTGCGCGGGTTGCCGCGTTTCTCGACCACAACCAGATCGCCCGGGCGGATGTGCTCGTCGATCATGCTCTCGCCTTCGACCTCGAGAATGAACCGTTCGTGTCGCGTTGTGAAAAGATCCTCGAGATCAACAGAGTCTGCGTTTTCGATGGCTTCGATCGGTACACCAGCCGCGATGCGCCCGGCGATGGGGATCATGGTTGGGCGTTCGTCCGGGAAGTGTGCGTCAGAGGTCAGTTCCAAAGAGCGCGCCTTGTGTGCTGCCCTCTTGAGCAGGTTTTTGGCGATGAGGGCTTCGACGTGTTCGAAGACGGTGACCTTTGTGATGTCGAGTTCGTCGGCCAGCTCCTGCATCGTCGGGGAATAGCCATGGTTGCGCTGGTAGTCCCGGATGCGCGTGAGGATTTGAAGCTGACGCGGGGTCAACCTCGGGCTTGTTTCTTTTTGCGACTTGCGAGGCATGTTGCAACTCCTCTGCGGTTCTGGCGAGGGCGTCCGGACCGATCGCCAGAATGGGAAGCGTTCCCCGCTCGTGCGCCTCGAGCAGGACTTTTCGATTCCGCGCGGCCGTTGTGTCAGACACATCTGACTGCGGGCAGAAGCGACCGATGATGGCCGCAACGCTCCGCCACAGCGATCCGGTCAGGATGCCGGATCGTGCAGATATTCGGGCCGACCCTGGAGGCCACGCAGTCCGGAAATCGCCTCCAGGGCCGACCGCACACAACGGTGCGATTGTTTTCGTTGTCGCGTCGTCCATGACACACCTATTCGTCGGGCGAGCGGGATTTTCGGTCGCCCGGGAGGCCGAAGCGTGTTGCGACGTCCATGTCGCCCGCGTTCGGCCTTTGTCTGGTGTAACGTACGCTAACAATTCCCGAACGTCAAGCGGAAATCGGCAAAAATCCGAACATTGGCCTAACGGGGATGGGCTAAGGGACTTAGGGACGCGGGGACTGAGGGACGAAGGTGGACGGCTGACGTCGGGGGGCCAATTCAAATGTGTGGATCATCGTAGACGTTACTATTTGGGGCAGCGACGTTCTTACTTGAGATCGCATTCGTGAGGCAAGTGGAGGGCGAGGGGTGCTTCCTGATTACACGGCACTGACAATGAGTTTCGGATTTGCGGTGCCGGAATCGCTTGAGCGGTTGTTGGTATTGGCATGGCGGTATCGGCCAGAGAATCACTGGGATGCATTCGAGAGTGCGTCGCTCATGTACATGGGCAGTTCGCTTTGCAATCCGGCGTACGATTATCCCGGGCATGATTACATGGATACGCCGGTGGAAGTGTATGTCTTTGGATGGACAGGCTGCGATGGTGCGCATTGGGGATTCGTGGTGGAGGACTTGCCGCAAGAGCCAGCGGAGTTGCCGATTGCGTATGTGTATCCGAATTATCAAACGCGACTGGTGGGGCGATCGATTTCGGAGTTTCTGAGCTTACTGATCGTGACCGCGATGGCTGACATTGGAGCTGACGATGACGATTACGCTTCGGAGGTGACTGCAATCCGCGATCTGCTGGTAGGCGAGTTTGAGATAGACGATGCGCGTAACGAGGATGCGATCTGCCAGGATGTGCTTTCGTGGCGAATTGCGAGCGGGGCGTATCCGACGGTGGATGGGATCGGCGTGACGGTTCCTGACGGGACGATCGATCGGGCGTTTCTTGATGCACTCGTTTGGAGAGAGGGTGATGAACCTGACCCCATGCTGATGCGTGCCGGACGAGAGCGGTTTGCGGCTGGCGAGATTGGGACGGCGTTGGTGATTGCGAAGAACTACAGGCATCTCTTTGCCTATTCGGATTGGAAACGTGGCAAGCGGATCATCCGTGAGACGGCGGACCTCTTGCAGTCGTGCTATCGAGCTCTGGGGCGCGAGCATCTGGCGAGGAAGATGCGGGTGCAGACGGAGTGGGCGGTTGCGGAGGTCTTGTGACGTGGTAGACGCATGTTGCCCGACTCTCGTGGAGGTGTGATGGCGAGCATTGATTGGTCGGATCTGATTGAGATGGATGACATCGAGCGCGGTGATCCAGGTGACCCGTTGAGCTTGGGCGTATTGGCTGACGAGGCGGAGGAATTCCTTCGGTCGCATGCCTGGTGTTCTCGAATCGAGGAAGCCTATTGTGGCCTCGGTATCGATGGAGTTGTCGGCGTGTTTCTGTTCCGAATTGTCCGCTCTCGGGATGGCGTGGATGAGTGGCTGTGGGTTGTGACGGGTGATCTGCCTCCCGCGTACCTCGTTTGTGATGTCTGTTCCGATGCGCGCCAGGCACTCGCCGCATACATCGACGAAATGAGCCGATGGGTCGAGGCTGTTAAAGCGGGCAAGGTTCCCGATGACTCAGTCATTCCAGTCGACGCCCCTGCGACGAAACGGAATGCTGATTCGCTTGCGAGTCGGTTAGAGTTCTTGCAACGAAGTGTTGTGGATTCGGAGGAGTTTTTCGGTCACTCATGACGCACGCCACCCACGAGGGGTGGCGCTGCAGAATTCGCGGCTGCTGCTTTCGTGGGAGGCTTAGTTGCTTACAAGTGAGTACTGTTTGTGGACGGAGGGGCCTGCTTCTTCGAGTTTTTCGAGGAGGTAGTCGAGGGAGAGTTCGACGTCGAGCAGGATCGGCTCGTGCGGGTTGTTGGCCCGGTAGATGACGTTCATCGGAGGGCCTGGGCGGTTGAAGTTACTGAACTGCGCGGCGATGTCTGGGTCTTCGGAGGTGAAGTCGGCCTTAAATGCGATGACGCCGAGTTCTTCCATTCTTCGGCGGGCTTCGGGGGTGTCGATGGCGACGCTCTTGTTGACCTGACACTTCAGGCACCACTTTGCCGTGTAGTCAATGAAGACTGTATTCCCTGCAAATACGGCGTCGTTAACAGCGCACTCGGTCCATTTCTTCCAAGGGATGTTGTCAGTCCAGTCATCTTCGCAAGTAAATTCAAGATCACGCTTCCGCTTCTCGTTGGCAACGGCTTCGTCGATGGGGCTGATGTAGCCGAAGATGAGCAGGGCGGATGCGACGATCGTGCCAGCGGCGCTGGCGCGGTACTTGAAGATCTCGCCCTTGCTCATGGACATGTTGATCTTGCCGAGAATCCAGCAGGCGAAGGCGATGGCGACGAAGAAGACGAGGGTCCATTCGAGGCCTGTGATGCCGATCTGCGAGGCGAGCGGGTGGGCGAGCCAGACGACCATGGCCAACAGGGCGAATCCCATGATGCGTTCGAAGGTGATCATCCAGTTGCCGGGTTTGGGCAGAAAGCCAAGCCAGTTCGGGTTGGCGCTGAGCAGCATGTACGGGGCGGACATGCCCAGACCGGCGAACAGAAACGCGAGGATGGCGATGGTGGTGTCCTGCTGGGTGGCCCATCCAAATGCGCCGGCGAGCAGGGGGCCTGTGCAAGCAAAGCCGAGTACCGGTGCGAGCAGACCCTTGCCGAATGATGCGAGTGGGCCTTCCTGTTTGATTTGTGAGTCGAGGTTGGTGGCAACGGTTGGCACTTGCAGCGTGTAGACGTCGAGCATGCTGAGGGCGAGTGCGAGGACGATGCCGCAGAGCGCAATGACGGCGACGGGGTATTGCAGGATGTTCTGGCCGCTGCTGGCGAGCAGGCCGAGCACCACGAAAAAGAGGATAACGCCGGCGCCAAATGACAGTCCAAGTGTCAGGGTGCGCTTGCGCGATTCGTGGGCCTGCTGAACGAAGCCCATGACCTTGATGCTGAGGACGGGGAGGACGCACGGCGTGGCGTTGACGAACAATCCATAGAGGAAGCAACCGAAGAAGAGTCCGACAATGCCGAAGCGTGCGAGGAATCCGCCTGGTGCGTCGGCGGACGCTGTGGCTACGGGTTCTTCGTCGGCTTCGGAAAAGTCTGCCCCGCCGGTGATCGGCTCGGAGTCATTGCCGTCATCCGTCGCGGCGACAACGGGGGTTTCGGTCTCGGTTGGTGCTGCGTCGGCACCCGCATCGGCGAGGGCGTTGTCGGGGGCATTGGTGGCGGCTGCGGAGGCGATGGGCACGTTTAGTGACCATTCGACGGCTTCTTTCGGGAAGCACTTGCCCTTGTCGTCGCAGGCCTGGTAGACGAACAAGCCGGTGAAGTCCTTGCTTGGTCCGGCGAGATCGTCGAATGCCTCGCCTTTGACCTTGATGGTGATCGCGTCTGTGAATTCGTTGACGGTGCCGATGGGGAGCTTGCGCGACTTGGCGGCAGGGAATTGGGGAGCCTCGAAGAAGCCTTCATCGAACGGGCCCATGAAGACTGCTGTCGCGACCTGGTCGGCAAGTGTCGGCTTGTCGGACTGAATGTGGATGCCGTCCTTGATGGCCACGTCGAGGTGGATTTCGAACTTGGCCTCGGGGGCGAGTTTGCCGCCGCCGAGTTTGGGTGTGATGGTGACGAACTTGGCATTGCCCTCGGGAGTGGGGAGTTGTTTGTGGGCGGATTTGAAAAGGGCGGGTTGGTTTGGCTTGGAGGCGTCCGCTGATGACGCGACGGGGATCGCGACGGAGGTGGACTGTTTCTCCTGGATGCAGTTTTCGGCGCAAACCAGCCATCTCATATCAGCAGTGAGTTTGACGCTCTTGCCTTCGATGGTGGCGGGGGGCGTTACCGTGACGAGGAGAACGGGGCTGCCCTCGTGGATGTTGGTGACGATGCCGACGGTCTCGTGCCGCTCGGGGATGGGGAATCGAAAGCCAGAGACGGTGAAGCCGTCCGGCAGATTCCACTTGGCCGTTGGCGGAGCACCGGCGTCGCCGGGGTTGGACCAGTAGATGTGCCAATGATCCTGGATGGTGAATTTAACGCCGAGTTCGAATGGCTGGCCGGGAACGACGGCGGTCACGGACGGTATGAGCTCAACGCGTGCCTTTGCTGCCTTGTTTGCCATGGCTGGGGTGGCGGCGAGGAATAGGGCGAGTAGGCAGCTGATTCCGGTGGCACTTGAACGTCGGTAGCACCATGTCTGCGTCATTTCGAAAGTCTCCCGTGACGTCTTGGTCGTCTTGTCACCAAAGTTCGCAGCGTGTTGTACGCGACATGGTAGCGAATGATCGAATTTGGTGTTGGCTGTGACCCTGATGTTGCGCCGCCGTGATTGCAGTGTTGCTGGAAAAGTGGCGTTGGCGGTTTGGAATTCGTTGACATACTTCCAGTCACCATTATATTGTGCGCTCGACGGGGTGTGTAGGCACCCTGTCAAACGTTGTTGATGGCGGGGTTTGGCCAGCTTGGCTGATCCGCGCCATGGTAGAAGCATCGGTGCCGATTTCGACCCTGCGTGATCGTGGGGGCGTTCAGTAGCATCCGCACTCGATGTGCAGGTGGTCCAAAGTTGATCGTCCGCACCTGCGATAAGAAGGTGCCCGCCTGCGTGACATCGAGACCGAATACCACGTGGATTTGACGAGGACCGTCCATAGATGCCAGTGTTGACCGGGTTTGATGGTGGGGAATGGGGATACTTGCGGTGGGCGCTGCCCGGCGTGGGTTTCGGGGTTTCTGGTTGACCTTGCGGGAGTTGGTCGCTGCGTGCGTTTGTTCGGATCTGGCTGAACACCTCGCGTTTCATGTCTGAAGGCCGGCGAATTCTCGGTCGGTCGGTTCTTGTCGTGATGGCACCTTAACAGGGCTGCATGGTCTGACGGGCGTATAGGTTCGTTTTCACTGTGCACGGCGGCGCGCGTCTGAACGTCTCGCGATCGTCCAAGCCTGGAATGGGACTCAGCCATGTTCACATCAATACAAATGGTCGCCGCGGCGGTGTTGGGACAGGGAGGTGCTGGCGCGTCCAAGCCTCTCGTTCCGCAGGAAGAGCAACTGCTTACCTACTACATTGCGCTGTTCCTGATCGCCTACATTCTCGGCGTCTTGTCACTCTGGATTCTCCTGATCTGGTTTGGGAAAGAGAAGATTCGGGCGGGGCAGAAGGAGGCGGATCGTCTGATCGAGGTTGCGAAGACGTCGGCGGAACAGGAGATCAAGGCGGCCAAGCTTGAGGCGCGGGCAGAGCGCGAGCGGATGCTGGATCAATTCCAGAAAGAGACCGAGGGCACCCGCAACGAGTTGAAGGAAATCGAGAAGCGTCTGACCAAGCGCGAGGATAATCTCGACAGCAAACTCGACACGCTGACGACGAAGGAAAAGCACCTGGAGAAGGCCGAGTCGGACCTGAATACGCGCCGCCAGAAGCTTTCGGTCAAGGAAGAGAAGATCGACGAGATGTTCCATCAGCGGCAGGAGGAACTGCTGCGGGTGTCTGGTTTGTCGCGCGATGACGCCAAGCGCGAGTACATGTCGGGTCTCGAGGAGGATCTGCGGCATGAAGCGGGCCAGATGGTCGAGCAGATCATGACCGAGGCGCGTGAGTCGGCGGCTGAGAAGGCGCGTGAGATCACGCTGATTGCGATTCAGCGGTACGCGGCTGAGAATACTTGTGAAGCCACCGTGTCGACGGTCGGCATTCCATCGGACGACATGAAGGGACGCGTGATTGGTCGCGAGGGTCGCAACATTCGTGCGTTTGAGGCGGCGTTGGGTGTCGACGTGATCGTGGACGACACGCCGGGTGTCGTGGTGGTCAGCTCGTTTGATCCGGTGCGTCGTGCGGTTGCACGGCAAACCCTGGAGAAGCTAATCCAGGATGGTCGCATTCATCCCGGCCGCATCGAGGAGGTCGGCGAGCAGACGCGGAAGCAGGTTGAGAAGGAGATCGTGGAAGAGGGCAAGCGGGCGTCGCTCGAAGCCAATGTGCCCGGCCTGCATCGCAAGCTGATTGATCTGCTGGGGCGGTTGAAGTTCCGCACGAGCTATGGCCAAAACGTTTTGCAGCACAGCATCGAGGTTGCGTACCTATGTCAGATTATCGCGGATGAGTTGGGGCTTGATGGCAGGTTGGCTCGGCGGTGTGGTTTGCTGCATGACATCGGTAAGGCCATCGACCACGAAATCGAAGGCGGTCACCCGCACATTGGCTATGAAGTGTGCAAGCGCTTGAAGGAACGCGATGAAGTGCTCAATGCGGTGGCCGGTCACCATGGCGATGTCGAGGCGACCAGTCCGTACACGCCAATCGTGATGGCGGCCGATGCAATCAGCGCCGCCCGACCGGGTGGTCGTCGCGAATCGCTGGAGCGGTATGTGCAGCGGTTGGAGCAGTTGGAAGGGATTGCTTCGCAGCATCAGGGGGTTCGACAGACTTATGCGATTCAGGCTGGCCGCGAAGTGCGCGTGATTGTCGATGCGAATCGGATCGACGATGCGTCGGCGTCGAAGCTGGCGCGTGACATCGCCAAGGAAGTCGAAGAAGAAATGACCTATCCGGGGGAGGTCAAGGTGACGGTGTTGCGCGAGGTGCGTGCGGTGGAGTACGCACGGTAGGCGATGCCAGCCCCGGTTCGGGTAGACTGGATGAAGCATGGGTGTTCGGTTGTTGTGCCTTGGAGACGTCGTGGGGACGCCCGGGCGCAATGCGCTGACGCTGGCGCTGCCGGTCATCACGTCTGAAAAACAGATCGACTGCTCGATCGTGAACGTCGAAAACGCGTCGGCTGGTTCTGGTCTGACGCCTGATCTCTACGAGAAATTCATCAAAGCCGGTGTGCACCTGATGACGCTGGGTGACCACGTTTATCGCCGCAAGCAGATCATTCCCGTGCTCGAGCAATCCGAGCGAATTTGTCGGCCTGCCAATCTGAGCAGTGTGGCGCCGGGTCGGGACTATGCGACCTTCGAGCTGGATGGCGGGGTGAAGGTGGCGGTGTTCACGATCATGGGGCAGATGTTCATGAAGCCGTCGGTGGATTGTCCGTTTGCGGCGGCGGATCGGGTGATCGCGTCGATTCCGAAGGACGTGAAGATCGTGGTGGCGGAAATTCACGCGGAGACGACGGCGGAGAAGGTGGCGTTGGGGTGGCATTTGGATGGCCGGGTGAGCGTGGTGTTCGGGACGCACACGCACGTGCCGACGGCGGATGAAGCTGTTCTGCCGGGCGGGACCGCGTACATCACCGATCTGGGAATGACGGGGCCTTACGATTCGGTGCTGGGTCGCAACAAGGTGGCGGTGGTGAGTGCGATGTCGACGCGCGTGCCGCAGCCATTCGACATCGCCAGTGGTGATCGACGCGCCTGCGGGATCGTGGTGGATGTTGACGCGGGGACGGGTCGGGCGACGGCGGTGGAACGCATCCGGGCGGACGTGGACCACGAGCGGCGGTCCGTGACGCTGCGTAGCGGCAGGACGGTTTGATTTCAACTCGATCGCACTTCCTTAATGAAGGGTCGGTGCGTGGTGTCTTCGATCAACGAACAACAGCAGACGCGTCGGGGCAGGGTTCGCGACGCGCGGGGGCGGGTTGTGGGGCAGATGGATCCGGTGAAGATCGATCTGCTGGGGCAGGCGTCTTTGATACCGGCTGAGACGTTGCGGGCGATGGTGGCGGAACTGTTGCCGAAGGCGCGGCGACAGCGGGCGATTTCGATTGGGATCGCAGTATTTACACTGGCGTTTGTGGTCGGTGGGCACTTCATCTACTTCCGGTTTTTCAGCACGTGGATGGGTTTCGATCTGGTCGGGACGACGATTCATCTTGTGCAATTGGGGGTGATCCTGCTGGGGCTTTGCGTGACGTTTCGGATGGCGCGGGCTGAGTATCGGGATCGTGTGACGGACGTGATGCTTCAATACAGGCATTGTCCGTATTGTGGGTACTGCCTTCGCGGGTTGCCGGTCGAAGCTGAGGATGGTGCGACGGTGTGTCCGGAGTGTGGTTGTGCGTGGTCGGTTTCCTTCGCGATGGACACTCTCGGTAGGTGTTGAACATGCGACTCTGGACGGTTCAGCCGATGTTGTTTGGGAAAGTGCTCGGGCGGAATGGCGTGATTCGGGCGGATGGACGGCCGGTTCCGCAGGAATGGCGACGGGCGTATCGGTGGATGGCGGATCAGTGCGTGCGCCGGGGCGTGCTGCCCCGCGGGCGATTTCCGATCTGGGCGTGGTATGCGTGGGGTGGAGCGGGGCGACGTCGTCCTGACCTGCGGGCGTCGTGGCATCTGCCGCGCGGGACCGCGGGGGTGCGGATTGAATTGGAGATTCCCGATGGGGCGGCGGTGTTGTCGTCGTTTGAGGGCTGGCACCACGTACTGAACGGGTGGTACGTTTCGCGGGATGCTCGTGAATTGGCTGAGATCGAGAAGCGGAGAGTTGCGGGAAGACTGAGGCGAAGCGCGATCGAGGGATCGTGGCAGCGGATATTTGACCTTGGGTTTGGTTCGGTATCGCAATGGGGTCCGCCCACATCACGCAGTGTGCAGGCGTGCGTAGGGGAAGTCCGTAGCGACTGGGTGCGGGAGCTGACGAAGTTCGTTGCGCGGTAGTCGCGTGGTCCGATGTCCTGCCGGCAACTTCATGTCCATTGCGTCTGCGGATTATCGGGCGTGCACAGGGGCTTGACGCACGACGGACTGATTCGGCGGAAGAGCCGCGTGTGGTTGGCTTTGTTGGGCTCTTGTGAAGCGAGAGTGAAACGATCTTATTCTTGCGGGCGGCGTGGCAGGGACGATAATATCGGGGTGGTTCTGGTGCATTTCGCCTAACACACACACATGCAGGGGTGTTGTAGGGAAACGGAAAGGGGCGCACGGTGACACTCTATCGGGCAGCTTTGGTATCGGTGTTGGCGTTGATCGCGACGGGGGCAGCGCTTGGTGAACAGGATGCCTGCAAGCCGGCTGCGTTGTTCGCGCAGGATGCGGACGGGGGGGATTTCTTCGGTTATTCGGTGTCGCTGGACGGGTTGCGGATGCTCATCGGTGCACCGCAGGATGACGAGATGCTCGCCAACGCGGGGGCAGCGTACATCTTCGAATTCAATGGCTCGACATGGGTGCAGCAGCAGAAACTGGTAGCGTCGGATCCGCAGTTCTTCGGGTGGTTTGGTGGCGCGGTTGCGCTGGATGGGGATTGGGCGTTGGTCGGGGCGCCGTTCAAGACGTTTCGGGGAACGAACTCCGGTGTCGTCTATGTGTTCCGGCGCGTGGGGGGCGTCTGGGTGGAGCAGCAGCGTTTGTCGCCGTCGGATGCCGGGGCGACCGACTGGTTCGGGTTTGACGTATCGATGGATGATGACGTCGCGGTGATTGGTGCGCGTCAGAACGACGATGCCGGCCCGGACTCCGGTTCTGCGTATGTTTTTCGTCGCGTTGGCGGTGTTTGGAACGAGGAACAAAAGCTGACGGCATCGGACGCGGCGGCGGGGGATCAGTTCGGCGGTTCGGTGGCGATTGATGGCTCGGTGGTTGTGGTCGGTGCGCAGTTTGCGGACACGCCGGTCGGTGGGGCGGGTTCAGCGTATGTGTTCCGATTCAGCGGTACGCGTTGGGCGGAAGAGCAGCGTCTTGATGCGAACGATGCACAGCCAAGCGATGCGTTCGGGGCTGCGGTAGCCATTCAGGGCGGGCAGATTCTCGTCGGTGCGACGATGGAGGACAAGATTGTCAACAATGGTGGGGCGGTGTACACCTTCGAGGAGACTTTGGGGCCTGTAACGTGGATCCAGAGTCAGAAGCTGGTGGTGGCTGGCAGTTGGCCTGGGGACATGGTTGGTGCGTCGCTGGCGATCGATGGTGATGTGGCAGTCGTTGGTGGACCGCGGGTTGATCTCGTCGGTTTCAATTCGGGGCGTGCGTTCGTTTATCGGGATACCGGTCTGCCGGGGTATCAGCTTCGCCGCGTGCTGGATTCGCCTGCGCCGATGCCCGGGGATGAGTTTGGGTTCGATGTGGATCTAAGCGGGAATATTGCCGCGGTCGGGGCGCATCTTGATAACACGTTCGGGGACGATGCGGGGGCGGTGTATGTCTTTTTCGTCGGAGTCGATGTCGACCTGGATGGTGTGTCCGACGTGTGTGACAACTGTCCGGCGGTTCCCAATCCGGGACAGGAAGATTGCGACGAGGATGGTGTGGGGGATGCGTGCGAGATCGCCAATGGCGATGCCGAAGATTGCGACGGCAATGGGATTCCCGATGATTGCCAGCCGGATCCCCTGCCCAAGGATGACTGCGACGGTGACGGCGTGCCGGACGTCTGCGAAGTGGATTGTCAGTCGAATGGCGTCGCGGACGATTGCGAGATACTGGATGGCACGAGTCTTGACTGCAACGGCAACGGCGTCCCGGATGAGTGCGAAATGGACTGCCAGCCGAACGGATTCCCGGACGATTGCGACATCACGTCGGGCATGAGCACGGATTGCAATGGTAATGCTGTTCCGGATGAATGCGATACGGCGTCGGGATCGAGCATTGATTGCAACAGCAACATGATTCCGGACGAGTGCGAACCGGACTGCCAGCCGAATGGCGTCGCGGACAGTTGCGACATTTCGGCTGGAACGAGTTCGGATTGTGATGGCAGCGGGGTGCCCGATGAGTGCGAGTTGTCGTTCGGGACGGATTGCAACACAAACGGAACGTTGGATGTGTGTGACATTGCCGGCGCGACCAGTGGTGACTGCAACGGCAACGCCATTCCGGATGAGTGTGACGTGGCCGGTGGGGTGAGCGGTGACTGCAATGGCAACGGCGTTCCGGATGAGTGTGAGACGGATTGTGATGGCAATGGCACGCCCGACGACTGCGACATTGCCGGTGGCGCGGCAGACTGCAACGGGAACGGTGTGCCCGATGTGTGTGATGTTTCCAGCGGGATGACTGTTGACTGCGATGGCAATGGCGTGCCGGACGAGTGCGACGTGGACTGTCAGCCGAACGGGATTCCGGACGCGTGCGACATTGCGGATGGCACCAGTGCCGACTGCGGTGGCAATGGCGTGCCGGACGAGTGCGATTTGGCCAATGGCGCGGACGACTGCGACAACAACGGCATTCCGGATATCTGCGAACCGGATTGCAACGGCAACAGTCAGGCGGATGCATGCGATATCGCACTGCAGATGAGCGCTGACTGCAACAGCAATGCGGTGCCTGACGAGTGTGATCTGGTCAACGATAGTCAGGACTGTGATGGCAACTTCGTGCCTGACGAATGCGATCCGGATTGCCAGCCCAATGGCGTGCCCGATGCTTGCGATCTGGCCGACATGACCAGCGCGGATTGCAATGGCAACAGCGTGCCCGATGAGTGCGATCTGGCCAACGGTACTGCGGCTGATTGCAACGGGAACGGTGTACCGGATAGCTGCGAGCCGGATTGCAACGGCAATGGTGTCCCGGATGATTGCGATGTCAGCGGCATGACGAGTCGGGACTGCAATGGAAACGTCGTTCCGGACGAGTGTGAGTTGGCAGCGGGTGCTGACGACTGCAACGGCAACAGTGCGCTTGATGAATGCGAGCCGGACTGCAACGGCAACGGTCGACCTGACGATTGCGACATCGCGGATGAAGTCAGTGCCGATTGCGACGGCAATCTGATTCCGGACGAATGTGACATCGCGTCCGGCGCGGCTGACTGTGATGACAACAGCGTGCCGGACGTGTGCCAGCCGGACTGCCAGCCGAACGGCGTGGCCGACGTGTGCGATATTTCGTCGGGCGGCAGCCTCGATTGCGATGCGAACGATGTGCCGGACGAGTGCGACATCGCATCCGGAGCAGCAGATTGCAACGCGAACGGTATACTCGATGTCTGTGAAACAGATTGCAACGGGAACGGCGTACCCGACGATTGCGATATCATCGCGCAAACCAGCTCTGATTGCGACATGAACGCGATCCCGGATGAATGCGACATCGAAGCGGGTGCAGCCGACTGCAACGACAACGGACTGCCCGACGTGTGCGATCGCGATTGTCAGCCGAACGGTGTTCCGGATGAGTGCGACGTGGCGTCCGGAACGAGTCTTGATTGCAACGGAAACAACCGTCCCGACGAGTGCGAGATTGCAGCCGGTGGCGCGGATTGCAACGACAACGGGATTCCGGATGAGTGCGAGGAGGACTGCAACAGCAATGGCGTTCCTGATGAATGCGATGTTGCGTCCGGTGCGAGTTCGGACTGCAACGATAACGGCGTGCCGGATCGCTGTGACGTGGCTGATGGATTGGCGGATTGCAACGACAACGACATCCCCGACATCTGCGAGACGGACTGTCAGCCGAACGGCGTGCCCGATGAGTGCGACCTGGTTGATCAGACGAGCGTCGATTGCAATGCGAACAGCGTGCCCGACGAGTGTGACATCGCGACTGGAGCGAGCGACTGCAACCGCAACGCGATCCCGGACGAGTGCGAGGTGGATTGTCAGCCGAACGGCGTGCCGGATGATTGTGACGTCGCAGATGGCACGAGCACGGATTGCGACGGAAACGGCGTTCCCGACGCATGTGACGTGGCGTCGGGGGGCGAGGATTGCAATGGAAACCTCATTCTCGATGCCTGCGAGCCTGATTGTCAGCCGAACGGCGTACCGGACGAGTGCGATCTGACGTCCGGTGTGGCGGTCGATTGCAATGGCAATGACGTGCCGGACGTCTGCGATCTGTCTTCCGGCGTTGAATCAGACTGCAATGGCAATGACATCCCCGATTCATGCGAGACGGACTGTCAGGGCAACGGTCGCCCCGATGATTGCGACATCGCGTTGGGGGCGAGCAGTGATTGTGACGGCAACGGCGTGCCCGACGAGTGCTCGTTTGGCCCGTGTGAGCGAGACTGCGACTGCATTCTCGCGGCCGTCGCACTCGCAGACGCCGCTCCAGTGTCCGTGTATCCCTCGGCGTGCGTGGATATGTGTGATTACCAGTATTGCGACGAGCAGGGGCAGTGTCGCAGTTGCGCCCGAACATTCGGCAATACCTGTCCATCGTTCAGCGCGGCGGTGCAGACTAACGACATACTGTGCGCCGTCGGTGCATTCGGAAATTACTGCGCCTGCCCCAATGCAGATCTGACAAACGACATGGTTCCTGGCGGTCGCGGTCCGAGCGGCATGCCGATTACGACCGGGGACGTTCTGGCGATTCTCGGTGCGTTCACTGGGAATGATGTATACGATTGTCCGGAGAGCGATCAGCCTATTTGCGATGCACTCGACATCACACCGGCAGAGGGTTGCGGCACGTCGGCGAGCAGCGAACCGTTGAGCATGCAGAATCCGCGTCGATTTGGTGACGGGCATGTCGCGGGCGTTCCCGGCTTCCATTTCGTGCCGCGTCAACGGTCGGTTCGGGCAGGTGGGCTGCTGGTCGTGGACGTGTTTGTCAGTGGCGTATCCGGCATGGTCGGGTATCAGTTTGGTGCCGTGGCGGAACATTCAGTCGGTGAGGCGTTTGATCCGGTGCTTGAATCCATCGAGACCGACGCATCGCGGGCTGATTATGTCTTTGCCGGGTTGTATGGATTGCCGGCTGTCGATCTGATGCTGGGTCGACTTGGCGGCGTTGTGGCCGATGGCGGCGTCACCGTGCCGCACGATGATGCCGCCTATCTCGGGACGTATCGTTGGCGCGTTCCCAATGGGGTGGGGCGGATTTCGGTACATGCCGCACCAACCCATCTGCAGTTGTGGACTGCTGACAAAGGGCGACTGACCCCTGAAGCAGCGACCCCCATCGCGGTCATGGTCATCGAGGCTGGCTCGCAAACAAGCCGGCGCTGACGCTACTGTTCGAACAGATTCGCGACGCCGCCGAGGACGGAACCTTCACCACGACCGCGGGCGAATTGTCCGGCGATGCGGCCTGCGAGACGCGAGAATGGCAAAGACTGCAGCCACACGGTGCCCGGACCGGTGAGCGTGGCCACGAAAATGCCCTCACCGCCGAACATCATCGTCTTGATACCGCCGGCGCGTTCGATGTCATACCGCACGGATGGCTGCAGGGCGACGAGGCATCCGGTATCGAGGCGCAGCGTCTCACCGGCTTCGAGTTCGCGTTTCTGGATCGCGCCGCCTGCGTGCACGAAGGCGATGCCGTCGCCGCGAATGCGCTGCATGATGAATCCTTCCCCGCCGAAAAGTGCCGCCCCGATCCGCTTCTGAAACGCGATGCCGATTTCCACGCCGCGGGCCGCGCAGAGGAACGAGTCCTTCTGGCAGATCAGTTCACCGCCGAGTTCATCAATGTGCATGGGGATGATCTGGCCGGGATAAGGTGCGCCAAATGCGACCTGTTCCTGCCGAGCGCTTTCCGCACCGAACGTGGTTAGAAACAGCGATTCGCCCGTGATCATGCGCTTGCCGGCCGCGGCGAGTTTTCCGAGGAAGCCGGTTTCACGGGATGCGTCACCGAAGACGGTTCGCATGCGGATGCCGTCGGTCATGTACATCATCGCGCCTGCTTCGGCGATCACGACTTCCTCGGGGTCGAGCGTGACCTCGACGAACTGCATATCCTCACCGTGGATCTCGTAGTCGATTTCGTCGGCCACGCGACGCTTCGGTGGTTTGGGTGGTGCGTGTTGGTGGGTGAGTCTCGAGGCGATCGCATGGACATGCCGAGCTTCGGTCCAGTCGGAGTGTCCCGGTCCGTAGATGAGCGTGTTGGGGCCGTCGACGGTCGGAATGGCGTCGACCAGTTGCGACAGTGAGATGGGGCCAACGGTCTCGCCGTTTCGGACGTAGAACCAGCCTTGTTCGTCGGACATGATGATCTCCTCGAGCTGCGGATTGATGCGTAACGATGCCGTCAGGGTGCCACGGATCGTGGGAATGTGCAACGGGTGGGGGCAGGTTGGGGGTTGGGCCACTTCCGACAGAATCGGGTAGGTGTTCTGGCCCACGGATCGCGGACGCACCGGCGGGGTTGTCACGCCAGCCGGTGGTCGCGCAGGATCGTGTTGCGGTTAGAAGTTGGCGTCGAGGGCACCCTCGATGGCGTTGTAGATCGCTTCTACACCCGAGCCGAACTCCGACAGGGCGGTAATCGCACCCCCGGAGATGACTGCCAACATGACCGCGTATTCGGTTGCCGTTGGACCAGATTCGTCCAACAGGAATCGCTTGATTTGAGCGGTTAGCTTATCCATCGTTCCATCCGTAAACACCTGATTCGGTCCGTCGTAAAGAACGTGAGTACCAACAGGAGACTACGATTGGGGAAAGTGGTCGCAAGGTCCGAATTGACAGTTGTTTGCGGCGGATAGGTCGGTCCGGTATTGTCATCGTCTCCGGGCCTCAGACCGGGGCTTTTTGGTCTTGGGTACTGCGGGCCGGACCGAGAGAATTTGAAAAAACGACTGATTGGCGGGTTGGGCCGGGAAAAATACCCGATTCCTGCAACGCGCCGGTTCGATGTCGGTAAAACCCGACGGGCTGGGTCTCGAGGGATCGGTCCGGTCGGCGTTTGGGACGTTTGCAACGTGTTCAATACATGAGGGATGACGGATAGGTGGCACTAGGCGAGACGCTACTGAAACGGGGCAAGATCACGGCGGACCAGCTCAAAATGGCCCGCGATCGGTGCAAGAAGCCGAACGACCGCATCGAGAAGGCGCTTGTCGACATGGGGTTTGCCACCGAGCGTGATGTGCTTGAGGTGATCGGCGAGCAGTTGTCGATCCCGGTGGTCGATCTTGGGACCGTCGAGATCGACACCGAGCTGCTCAAGAAGGTCCCGTCCAAGGTTGTCCACCGTTATCAGCTCTTCCCGGTTGCGAGCCATAATGGCTCGATCAAGGTTGCGACGGCCAATGCGTTCGATCTGTATGCGTTTGACGAAGTCCGCATGCTTACGGGCCTGAAGGTCGAGCCGATGCTGGCGACGGCCGAGGACATTTCCCGCGAGATCAAGAAGTACTACGGCGTGGGTGGCGAGACCATCCAGGCCATGGTCGGTGACGACGTTGAGGTGGTCAGTGACGTGTCCGAGGAGGACAAGGACCTGATCGAGATGGCGCAGGAGGCGACCGTCGTCAAGCTGGTCAATGAGATCCTGCTTGAGGCGATTCGCGACCGGGCCAGTGATGTGCACATCGAGCCGTTCGAGGATGGTTTGAAAATTCGCTACCGAATCGACGGCGTGCTGCACACGACCAACGTGCCGCCGGAGATTCGCCGCTTTCACTCCGCCATCGTGTCGCGTATCAAGATTCTGTCGAACCTGAACATCGCCGAGCATCGCCTGCCACAGGATGGCGGGTTCAAGATTCGCGCACAGGATCGCGAGATCGACCTGCGTGTCAGCATTATCCCGACCGTGCATGGCGGCGCGGTGGTGATGCGTATTCTGGACAAGACCAACGCACTGATCGGGCTGGACCGTCTTGGATTGGCCGACGAAACACTCTCGAAGTTCGAGTCGCTGATCGAAGAGCCGTATGGCATTATCCTGGTGACCGGTCCGACCGGTTCCGGCAAGACAACCACGTTGTATTCGGCCCTCAAGACGATCAAGAGCGATCGGATCAAGATTCTGACGGTCGAGGATCCAGTCGAGTATTACCTTGACGGGATCAATCAGGTATCGGTCAAGCCGAAGATCGGGCTGACGTTTGCGTCGGGTCTGCGGTCGTTCCTGCGACATGACCCGGACGTGATTCTCGTGGGTGAGATTCGAGACTACGAGACGGCTGAGGTTGCGATCAACGCGTCGCTGACCGGTCACCTTGTGTTCAGCACGCTGCACACGAACGATGCCATCACGTCCAACACGCGATTGCTCGACATGGGCGTCGAGCCGTTCCTCGTGTCGAGTTCGGTGGCGGGTATTCTCGCCCAACGACTCGTCCGCAAGGTCTGCCCGACGTGCAAGGAAGCCTACGAACCAGATCCGGAACAGATGCCGGCGGATTTCAACTATCAGCCCGGCGAGGTGATCTACCGCGGCAAGGGATGTACGGACTGCCGCATGAGCGGGCATCGCGGTCGGTTCGGGATCTACGAACTGCTGATCATGAACGATGAGCTTCGCGAGTTGGTCGTTCAACGAGCCCCTTCGACGGAGCTATTTGCTGCCGGTCGGCGAAATGGCCTGACGCTGATGCGCGAGGACGGGTTCGCCAAGGTCCGCCGTGGTGAGACGACCATCGAGGAAGTCGCCCGGGTGACCAAGCCGTCGCAGGCTTGATCGCGGGTCTGCGCAGCGGGCGATCGGGCTGCATATCGGGCGTGATCGCATCAATTTCCCCATGATAACGGGCTTCCTGCAATCGGCGGGGAGTGGTGGTGTATCAGCAGGTGGTGATGGTGTGCGCCATCCAGATGGCCGCCGGAGACGCCGTGATTGACGTAACCCATTGCGCAAGCTAGGGTAATGTCATCTTTGGCGATTGGGCGGACCAGGGAGGGTCGCACCGAAAGGGCTTGTGTGGACACACTTCCTGGTGGATCATCATCACCGGGCGTTTGGATTCTGTGGCTGTTTTCAGGTTGATCGACGTTGCCGACGTTTGCGTACAAAGCAGTGGAGAAGGGCGGCAAGACCGTATCAGGGTCGCTGGCTGCTGAGAATGAGCAGGTCGCCATGCGCCTGTTGGCAGAGCGCTCGCTGTTTCCGGTCAATGTGGCGGAGGCGTCGGGCGCGACTTCGGGGGGCGGCGGTCGCAAGATAAAGCTTCGTCATCTGACGACGTACTATCAGCAGATGGCCGACCTGCTGCGTGCGGGTGTGCCGATGATGCGTGCGCTCGAGGTACTCAGCACGCAGGATGGTGCTCCTCAGGTTCTCAAGAACGCGCTGGCTGAGGTCCGTGAGGACGTGGCTGGCGGTGAGACACTGGCGGAGGCCATGGAGAAGCACCCCAGTCTGTTCAAGAACCTGCACTGCTCGATGATTCGCGCCGGTGAGCGCGGTGGGTTCCTTGAGGACGTGCTTGAGCGCTTGGCGGTCTTTTCCGAGAAGCAGGACGAACTGCAGAACAAGCTCGTCGGGGCGATGATCTATCCGGCCATTCTGATGATCGCAGCCGTGATCATCGTGACGCTGATCATGGTGGTCGTGGTTCCGAAGCTGCGTGATTATCTCAAGCCTGAGACGTTCAATGTGATGACGGTGATCGTGTTCGCCGCGTGCGACGTGATCATGCTTCACTATGGGTGGCTTCTGGGAATCCTCGTCGGCTTGATTGCCAGTGTTGTGACGCTTGGCAAGACCGAGTTCGGATCGGATCTGAAGGCGCGCATACAACTGAACGCGCCGATGTTTGGTCCGATCTATCGGGCCGTTTCGGTGAGTCGATTCTGCCGCATCCTGGGGACGTTGTTGCAGAACGGCGTGCCGATCTTGCAATCATTGAAGATATCGCAGGATTCAGCGGGGAATCCGATTCTCGCGGCTGAGATTGAAAAGGCTGCTGAAAATGTCCGTCGCGGTGAAGCGTTGTCGACCCCATTGGGCGAGAGTGGTCTCGTGCCGGGTGATATTCTGAGCATGATCGCGGTGGCTGAAGAGAGTAACAACCTGGACAACGTGCTCGTTCAGATCGCTGAGACGCAGGAGGCCCGTACGGGTCGTGTGATTGAGACAGCTGTTCGGCTTGTTGAACCGTTGTTGCTTGCGGGGATGGCTGTGGTGGTGGGGAGTATTGCGTTTGCGTTGCTGTTGCCGATTTTGCAGCTTGGTACGACGGCGAACTGACGGCGTCTGTGGCTGAGCATGAGATACGAGATTCGAGACCGATGAATCAGGAGAACAAGGACATGTCACGTAAGTTGATTCGACGCCGTGCGGGTTTCACGCTCATTGAGGTGTTGATGGTGGCCGCGATTCTGGCGTTGCTGGCTGCGTTTGCGGTTCCGGCGCTGATGGGCACGGGCGAGAAAGCTCGGGTCAAGCTAGCCAAGGCGGCCGTTGGTCGCAACGGTCCGATCGCCAAGGCACTGGATCAGTATCGGTTTGATGTAGGCGTCTACCCCGAGACCGACGATGGCCTGCAGGCGCTCTACGAGGTTCCGAGCAGCCTCGATAACGAAGAGAAGTGGGAAGGCCCGTACATGGATGGTGCGTACGAGGAGCTACAGGATCCGTGGCAGAATGAGTATCAGTACAAGGCGCCGGGTGACTTCAACGAAAAGAGCTATGACCTTTGGAGCATTGGTCCTGACAGTGATGACGGCACCGACGACGACGTGAAAAACTGGCTCGAGCGGTAACGCTTGGACTTCGATCATCATTGAGCACGTGTGATGTTGGGCGACTGCAAACGTGTGGCGTTTACGCTTGTCGAGATCGTGATGGTGGTGGCGCTGGTGCTGGTCATCGTCTCGTTCGCCGTGCCATCGATGATGTCGGATATAGAGAAGCGGCGACTGCCGGAATCAGCCCGGCGGATGCGGTCACTTATCACGCTGACGCGGGCCAATGCGATGTACGACGGCAAACGCTATCGCATTCGTTTTGCGGCTGAGGATGAACTCGATAGCGACGGCGGCGATCGCCAGCCGATCATCGAGCGCGAGGATGAACCGTTCCTCGATCCGGGTTTCTACAACCGCGTGACCGAACCCTGGGCGCGGGGTGACACATTTCTGCGAGACGTCTGGTGCGCGGGGGTGCGACTGGGCCGACCGACGCTCGATCGCATCATGGAAGAACGCTTCGTCGACGACTTGTCCGAAGAGCTGGTCGACGAAGTGGATGAACAGTTGTCCGAATACGAAGAAGCCTACCCGCCGCTCTACATCGAGCCGGATGGCACGACCGAGTGGGTCACGTTCGTTGTGACCAACGCCCCGCGCGACATCGAAATCGATGATCTGATCGAGGACGAGGAGACGGCCAATCTCTTTCCGCGCATCGAGGTCATCTTCGACGGCAACACCGGTTTGTGCTGGCTGCAGCGACCCTTCTACGACGAAGAACTCGACATGTTTCAGGAGCATGGTTGGCCACCGGTGCTGCGGAAGGACTTCATTCGTCCTGAAGCGCTGTCTGAGGATGAAGTACTCGAAATTCGCGAGACGAGGGTGCGGTAGTGGGCGGCGCGATGACATCCGGGAGACGCGTTCGGCGCGGCTATCTGCTGTTGGAAGTGGTGTTGGCTATCGGGCTGCTTCTTCTTGGGCTGTCGGTGATTGGCGGTCAGATTCAGTCGTCACAGGATGCCGCGTATGATGCGCGGGATATGGCCCGTTACCTGATGCTGGTTGACATGAAGCTGGCTGAGTTGGACGCCGGTCTCGTGCCGTTTGATCAGGAAGCCGATCAGGAAGTCGAAGGTGATTTCACGCGGCGATTTCCTGATTACGGATGGCGCATGCGTCTCGATCCGACGGTGACGGAGAACCTGTGGCTGATCACGTTGGAAATTCTGTACAACCCGCGCGAGACGATTGAGGACGAGTTCGAGCCGGACGACGCGGAGGTCGTGCACAAAGTCTATCTGATGCGTTCGACGCCGCCTCAGGTCGATCTTCAAGCCGATTACGGTCTGACGGATGAAGCGATCGCCAACCTGAGCGATCAGCTGCCCATCGAGGATTTTGACCCGACCAATTTTGATCCGTCGCTGCTGCGTAATCTGGATACCGAAGAATTGCTTGGCATGCTGCCGGCGTTCATTCAGATGATGGGGCTGAGCGAGGAGGAAATTCGCAGCCTGCTGCCTGCGGAGCTTCGCGGTCTGGTTGACACGCAGGGTGTCGGGGCGGCGCTTCAAGGCGCGTCCGATTTTGATTTTCCCGATCAAGGTCAGCCGGGAGCGCAGGCGCAACCGGGTACCGATGGTGGTCGAGGGCAGCCTGGTGGTGGCGATCAAATGGGCGGCGATCAGCAGCCTCCTCCGGGAAATGTTCAGACCCCGGGCGCCGGTCGACGCGGAGGCCGCGGAAGATGATCAGCGTGATGCGACGTCGCAGTTTGAGCCTCATCGAGGTCGTGCTCACGGTCGGTCTGATGGTACCGGTCATGGGGACGATGTTCTGGTTCTACGCCTCGACAATGGAAACGCGCGATCACAACGGTCAGATGGTGCGCGAGACGCAGCTTGCCCGCGTGATCGTCGATCGTATCGCCAAGGAACTTCGGCAGTCGACCGGATTTGCCGGAGGGTATGGGCCGGGCATTTTCGGAACACGCAATCGCATTTCGATCAACACCGTGGTGATTCCTGACAAGGCGCTTCTGCGAAAACAGTCCTTGAGCGAAACCGATCGTCCGGGACAGTTTGATCTGCGGCAGGTTGATTACTATGTCGCGTGGGACGAGATCAACGTCGACGAGAACGGCGATCCACGCGCCTTGGGGCTTGTCAGGCGTGAACGTCGAACATTCAACCAGTTGACACCGGTCGACGATACAGGTGCCCCGCCCATGGAAGATCCCGCTTCGTTGCCGAGCGGACTCAGCGATCAGCCGCAGAATGGGCAAAGCCGCGACGGATCAACGCTCGATCCACTTGGCAACGATGGCGATGCGGACGAAGACGCGCCGTTCGACCCAACAGGGGGTGACCAACTCGGCGAACGGGTCGACGATGAACTGAACGACATCGAACTGGAAGGCTCCAAGCAGGAACTGTATGCCCCGGAGTTGAAGTTCATCGAGTTCTTCTACCACGATGGCAATCGCTGGTGGGAAAGTTGGGAGATCGCAGATGGCAACTCCCTGCCGCAGATGGTGATGATCACGGTGGGGTATGAGCCCGAATTGCCCGATGACATGGAGATCCAGATTATCGAAGAGATGTTCATGAGCGAAGAGGACATCGAGCCGCTCGAGGAAGATCGCTACATGGTGATCGTGCGGATTCCGCAGGCGGATTCGTTCTTCGGCTCGCGTGTGCAGCGCGAGATGTCGTCGCTGGCGGACTTTGAATTCTGATGGCAACGTCGATGCGAACAATTCGGCGACGCGGCATGATCCTGCCACTGATGCTGCTGGTGCTTGTGCTGCTCGGCATGATGGCGGCCAGTGGTTCCTTTTTCGTGCATGCGGACATGTCAGCCACACGCTCGGCAGCACGTCGTCAACAGACGCGCCTTGCGGCCGAAGCAGGACTGGAGAAGGTCAAGCTCTTCCTGCGCGACAATCGGCTGGACATGGCCGCGTGGTACGACAACGCCGAACAGTTCCACCGTGTGATCCTCTGGACCGATACCGAGCAGCTCGAGGAATACGGATCGATCGAGGAGTATGAGGACGAGCAGCGCATCGTTTATCGATTCAGCATCGTGGCCGACAACCCGGATGATGACGAAGTGCTGGTGCGGTACGGCGTGACCGACGAAGCCGGCAAGGTCAACATCAACACCGCGCCGGCTGAGCAACTGGTCGCCCTGATCACGCCGTTCATCGACGAGGAGGATGAGTGGACGGCCGAGCAGATTGTCGACGCGATCCTCGATTGGCGTGATAGCGACATTCAGCCGCGTCCATTTGGCGCCGAAGCCGAGTACTACTCGCTCCTCGAAACGCCATACGCCGTGAAGAATGCCGAATTCGATACGGTCGAGGAATTGCTGCTCGTCCGCGGCATGACGGCGGATCTGCTCTATGGCGAGGATGTCGATCGCAATGGGTTGCTAAGCCCCAATGAGGATGATGGCGAGCTGATTTTCCCGGACGACAATCAGGACGGCCTGCTCAACCGTGGGCTGTATCCCCACCTGACCGTCTATTCCCGCGATTTCAATACTGCAGCCGACAACACCGCTCGTGTGTATCTATTTGGGGACCCCGCCACGGTGACGGCGCAGTTGTCGGCGGTGGCGGCCAGTCCCAATCAGGCGGATTTCATCGTGAGCGTGGCTGCGAGCACGCCACGTATCACGTCGCTCGGACAGCTGATGGACGCCCGCACCGCGCAGGACGGCGGTTCCCAGGCGTCGCCGATCACGATCGCCGACATGGGTTGGGTCACGGAGCGTATCTCGCTGTCGCCCGAGCCGGACCAGTATGGCCTGATCAACATCAACTCGGCGCCGCCGATCGTGCTGCAGTCGTTGCCGGGTCTTGAGGAAGAGGACGTGCTGCTGCTTCTGGAAGCACGGGCCGAACTGCCGCAGGAAGATCGAACGAACCTGGGATGGGTGGCATCGATCGTCGGCAAGGAGAAGTTTACGAGGATCGCGCCGCTGCTGACCGTTCGGCCGATGCGTTTTCATGTTGAGTCGGTTGGCTATGCGGATCACTTCGGGACGATGACGCGTCTCGAGGCGATTCTGGAAATGCGGGGCCCGGTGGCCCAGATCATTTACTTGCGTGATCTGACGAATCTGGGTACGAGCTATCCAGTGCAGTATCCGGTCGGAGATGAAGAACTTGTTGGGTACACTCGTTGAAAAACCGATCCTGGCGATAGACTGGGATGTCCGTACGCTTCGCGTCGTGCACGCGCGGTCGAGCAAGAAGTCTGTCGATATCGAACAGGTGCTCAGCATCGCCATTCCCGACGATGTCGATCAGGACGATCCCGATTCGATGGGCAAGTTCATTCGGGCGGCCCTGACCAAAGCCGGCATCACGACAAGACGCGCGCTGTTCGACATTTCGCGCGACCACGCCAACATCTACCCACTCATGCTGCCGCCGGCGACGTTGAACGATCTGGCCGGCATGGTGCAGGTGCAGATTCCGCGCGAGTTGCCGTTCCCGGTTGAGCAGGCTGCGATTGATTTCGCCGTGTCGCCCGAGCTTGAGGGTGAAAAGCGGCGGGTCATGGTCGCCGCTGTCCAGCAGGAAACGCTCGATCACTTCACGCGAATCTTCGACGTCGCCGGGTTGAAGCTTGGGCGTGTCGGCCTGCGACCCAATGCGAATCAGTTCGCCGTCAACGCGATGCTCGAACCGACGCCGGCGGACTACGTGCTGTTTGTTGATGTCGGGCCGGTCACCACCGAAATCACGATGCTGCGTCGCGGGCAGCTTGTCTTTTCGCGTGCGGCGGCCGTGTCGATCCCGGTTGAATTGGACACGCCAACGTACGACCAGATCGAGTACGAGTCCGAGATCGAACCGGGCGAGGGCGAGCCGGACCTGAGGCTGACACCGGAGACGTCTGAAGCGTCGCTGGCAGGTGTTGTTCGCGAACTGGCCATCGAGGTCACACGATCGATCGAAGCCTACCGCGTAACCGATGCCGATGCCGACGTCGGGCATGTTGTCATCGGTGGCAGTTGTGACATTGAAGGCGCGTTGGCTGACGCGATTCAGCAGCAATACAATATTACTGCTCAACCCTACAACCCCGCGACATCGTTCGGATGGTCGGCCGATGAAGGCGCTGAAGCGGGCGCATTCGCGTCGACGTTCGGCATGGTCATCGGGCAGTCCAAACCCGATGAACTCAAGTTCAACCTCGTTGATCCCAAGAAACCGGTTTCGGTCGCACAACAGCGGATGAAGCGTGCCCCGGTTGCGGTGGTGACCGGTGTCGCCGCCGTGGCTGCCATCGTGGTCGGCTACATCAATTTCATTCAGCCGCTGCATGAAGAGAACGCCAACCTAACGAAGCTGCGCAACGAACTGAAGAAGGAACTCGACGAACACGACGATTTCAGGAAGCTCGTCAGCGTTTTGGACGACTACGAGGATCGCCGTGTTGTGTGGCTGGATGAGCTGCATGATGTTCTGTCGACCGGTGTCTTGGCCGACAACAAGAGCATCGTATTCAACCAGATCGACATGTCGCTGAAGCGTGGTCGGATCGCATTGCCATTCCGCGCAGCCCAGGGAGCCGTGCCCAACGACGCCGTGAAGGATCTCGAAGCCGTCACGGAGGGCGAGAAGAAGAAACGCAAGTATGACGCCGTGCTCGGCCCCACCACGAACAAAGCGGGCGAAAAGTATCCCGTTACCGGTCAACTGCAGATCGAACTGGTCGGCAAGGGCGGGGGAAAGAAGAAACGATGATGTCGTGCCATTCATTGGGCGAAAAAGGAGCCTGATCGTTGTCCGGACGTGAGAGAAGATTGGCCACTCTGTTGGGCATTGCCGTCGGCGGACTCGTCGCTGTGCAGGTTGTCTGGCCGGCGATTCGTGGTGCGACCATGGACGTGGCCGAGCAAAACGAAGACCTGGCCGACAAGATTCACGGTCTCCAGGACGAACTCGACAGCATCGGGGTCTATCAGGACGCCTACAAGGAGTACATGGCCCGCACCGGCAGCACCGATCCGAGCATCGTCCGCGACAACATGCATGGCGAACTGATGGAATTGACCCGTCAGGCCAAGCTCACCGACGTTACCGTCACGCCCAAACGTCCATCAGACTACAAACCGCCCGACAGCCGGCGAAAGAGCGAGATCAAATCCATCGGGTTCACCGTTCGCGCCGATGGCCAACTGCAGCAGACGATCGGATTTCTCAAATCGTTCTACGAGCTGCCTTATGTGGCGCAGATTACGGACCTGAAACTCGTGCCGCGATCCAAGAGACGTTCGTCGCGTGGACCGCAGGGGCCCGATCTGGTCAACATGACCGCCACGATCGAAGCGTTGGTGCCGCCGACGGATCCGCTTCAGGCCATCAATCCGAAATTGCTCGAACAGCCTGAGTCGGTGACCCTGCATGCTGGCAAGGAGTACGCGGCGATCTGGAACCGTGCCCCATTCAAGGAGTACGTCCCGCCACCGCCACCGCCGCCTCCCCCACCGCCAAAGCGGGAAACCAAACCAAAGCCGAGGCCGAGACCCGATCCTCCGAAGGTCAAGCCCAAGCCGACGCCGCCTCCGCCGCCTCCACCCAAACCGGTGGGCGATCCGCAGCGGACGCTCAAGGAAGTGCGCATGACGTTGCTCTATGGCTACGACGAAGTTCTCGTCGTCAACCCAGGCAACGGCGACAAGGAATACGTTGGTGTTGGAGAAGAACTCGACGGTGGCGAAGTGCTCATGGTCCACAACCTCGGACCGATCACCCGCCGTGAGGATGAAAAGGTCCGCTTCTATCCCATCGGTCAAAAGCTGTCCGGCTGCGTCGAGATCGACAAAGCCATGAGCGACTATCCGGAGGTGGTTTACGCCTTCGAGCAGGTTCGCGAGGAACTGATCCCGCCCGAACCGGAAGAGCCTGAGAAAGTCGAGAAGCCGATTCCCGACAAACAGGACGTCAAACAGAAGGACGGCAAGGCGCCAGACAAGCAGAAAGGTGGCAAGGCGGATCCCAGAATATCGCCGCCGCCTGTAACCGGACGCCCCGCACCCGGGACCGCACCGAAATCCAGTCAGCCAGGCGACGCGAAGACAGTGGCGAAGACGACCACCACGAAAAATTCGTCTGCGTCCATGCCAACCAACCCGACGTCGAAGCCAGCCGCCCGTCCCGCCGGTCCTGCCGCAACGCGAACACCCGCCGCCCGGCCAACCACGGCGCCCCGTTCCCGCACCGGTCGCAACCCGCAAGCATCACCGACAACCCCCGCGTCGGCTCCTGCCCGATCGCTCTCAGTCACGGCCAGTCCGTTCAGACTTCAATCCTCTCCGGCATTGCCGAAACGCCAAGGCACCTTTGCCGATCCGAAACTGCTCGTCCGCAAGGCGAAAAAAACATTGGCTGATGTGATTCGTTCCACCCCGAAACGTGGTACAAATTCAGCAACGTCGGCCAATCGGGCGCGGAAGAGCCGACCCAAGCAGAATACGCAACGTCGCACTTCGTCAGCGAAAGAGAATTCGCGCGGTTGAGCGGTCTCGATCCGCAACTTTCCGCCGATCTCTGTGAATGATGGGGTGACGTTCAACGCAGGTACGAAAGTCCCCTCGCAGGAGGCGTGGAGGTTTAGCATGAATCACGCAACCACTGACGCGAACTCGATTCGATTCTCGACTCTTTTCCGGATCGTGACTGCCGGAGTGTTCCTGATGGCTGCCATGCCGGTGGCCACCAAAGCCAACGATCTGGATGCCGAAGCGGAAGTCTTCGCGGCTGCGTTCGGTCAGGGCAAGCTCAACCCGGTGCAGCAGGCCAAGGACAGTAACCGCTCGACCGGCAGCCGCAACCGTTCGTCGCGTCCACCGCGCTCAACCAGTCCCACGACGACGCCGACGGGTCGCAACCGTCGCAATCGCAACACGACGACGCCGAAAACCCCGACGAATCAACCCACCCCGGGGAGTGGCGAGAAGGTGACCACCAGCATCAACCTTGATGCGCAGGATATGCTCAAGCCGGCCGAGGAGCGGACCTACAGCTTCAGCCTCGTCCAGGGCACGTACGCGGAGTTGGTGGAGAATTTCTCGCGCATGTCCGGCCTTGGTGTGGTTGGCGAGGCACCACAGGGCAAGGTTTCATTTGTGAGCACGCAGGAGATGAGTTTCCGCGAGGCGCTCAACCGCGTGCGCATGTTGCTCTTCAAGTTCAGTCCGATCGAGCCGTATTGGCTGATGTACGAGGACGAGTCGCTGGAGGTCTTGCGGGTCAATGACGTGTGGCGTGTCATCGATGAGGACAAATACCTGTTCATGAACGTTGGGTTGTTTCGTGAGGCTCAGAAGAAGGGCGACCTGTACGACAGCGACCTCGCCATGGTCCTGTACACGCCGACCGATACGTCCGTGTCGGACTTCACCATGCTGCGCGACTTCATGCCCGACTACGTACGCATCGCCCCCATGGAGGGAACCAACTCGATGGCCATCTTCGCGCTGGTCAGCGACATCGAAAAATACCTTTCGCTGATCAAGCTGTTCGAAGGTGCCGGTGAAGACCCACGCGTGCTGACCAAGTTGCCGGTCAACCATCTGATCCCCAGCGTCGCCGTCACCACACTGAACACGCTCATGGATGATCTGCAGGCCGATGGTGCCGGTGGAGGCAAACGTCGAGGGGGACGCAATCAGGATCCGACGGCGACGCTGCCCGGTGAGCAGACGGTCCTGTTCCCGGACGACAATCAGGGCGTCATCATCGTGCGTGCCATTCCGCGTATCATCAAGGACATCGAGGAGATGCTCGAGTTCATCGACGTGGAGCTGGACGCCGAGCTTTCGCCAGTCGTCATCCCGATCAAACATGCCAGTGTCGATGAGGTGCTCGAACAGATTCGCAGCCTCGTGGCCGCCGGTGGGGCAAAGGGCGCCGCCTCACAACCGCGCCGAAACTCCTCGAAGGGGCGAAAGGGCAAGGGTAGCTCAGCGCCGGTCGTGACCGAAGAACTGCTGCTGCTTTCGAACGCACGCACCAACGAATTGATCGTCCGTGGCACTGAAGATGAGGTCGATCGCGTACGACGCTATGTGCTCATCTTCGATGTCCCCGCCGAAGAGGACAAGCCGATCATCGTCCCCCTCGAATACGTCAGCCCCGAGGACATCAACACAACCGTGACGCAGGTCGTCCAAGGCCAGGCTGCCCGTGGCAAAGGCGCCTCAGCCAAGTCGTTCAATTGCATCCCAGAGCCTGTCTCCGGATCGCTCATCTTGGCCGGCAGCCGCAGCGATGTCGAAGCCGCCAAGCAGTTGATCAGTATGCTCGACGTTGCGTCCGATGTGCCATCCATGCATTCGTACCGACTCGAAAACGCCTCGCCGGCCGTCGTGATGGACCTGATCACGCTGCTGCAGGCGCCGGGTGCGCCGGCTTCCGGTGGCAAGCGGCCTTCCCGAGCCAAGACTCAGGCAGGTGGCAGCACGTGGTACGTCGACAACACCACCAACACGATCTACATGATCTGCACCGACGAGGAGTGGAACGAAAAGTACCTTCCGATTATCGAGGAAATGGACCGCGATTCGGGTGAGATCCCAAGTCATTCCATCCTCGAGTTGAACCACATTGCTGCCGACGAAGCCGTCACCGTTCTTCGTGAGGCGTTCGCGCCCGGTCCCAAGGGACAGAATTCATTCAAGATTGTTGCGACCAACTCCGGTATCCTTGTCGAAGGCGCGTCGCCAGCGCAGGTTCAGCATCTGCGCGACGTACTCAATGACATCGATGTTGATGCGGAAGGGCGGCAGCGTCGTATTTTTCGTCTTGAATTCGCCGACCCCAACGAAATCAAAACCGTGATCGACGCCGGCGTTGTCGGCGGCGGACGACCGACCCGCGTCAACCGTTCGCAACCGGGCGCCGCAACTGTCACCACCTGCACAGTCGTCGGCGACATGTTGATCGTCAACGCCTCCGCAGACGAAATGGTCGACATCGAATCGCTGATTGAGGAACTTGATGTCGCAGGTGACGAGGAACGTATGATCCGCGTCTACTCGGTGCCCTCCGGATACGATGTGGAGACCGTGGCGACGCAACTCGAACAACTGGTCAAGACGGCCCAGCCCGGGCAGCGTGGTCGACGCAAGACCAATCCTGCACAGGGCGACACCGGTGCGATTCAAATCGTCTCCCAGCCCATGACGCGTAAGATTCTCATCAGCGCGCCAAAGGAAGAGTTCGGCACGATTGATGAGTCGTTCGCATTGCTCACCGCCGACGCGGAACTCGAATCAGTTGAAATCCGATTCTTCCCTGTCGAGCATGTCGAGCCGGGCGACGTGGCCAATCTTATCGAACCGATCTTGCAGATGCGCGCCAGCGACCTCGTCAAGTCGGGCAAAATGCAGATGGAAGCGGATCCCGCCAAGCGCAAGTCGCTCTCGTCCATGGCCAACATCCGTGTCCATGCTGATCTGCAGGGCGACCGCGTCATGGTGGCGGGTCCGACGTCGGTCATCGAGGAAGCTGAGCAGCTGATCGAACAACTTGATCAGCCGCCCGCAACTGAGGTGGACCGGGTCATCCGCACCATCGAATTGTCCCGCACAACGCCCGGGCAAATGGTGTCGACGATACAGGCCATGATCAACGGCGGTGCCAAACCCGCCACTCGGCCGAACAAACCGCGTCGCCCGCGACTGCGCAGAGGCCAGCCGCAGCAGAAGGATAAACCAGATGGGGTGTCGGCAGCGACGTTTGACGGCCCGCTCGAAGTCACGATTGCGGAAGCACCGGGCGGCAACGCGGTCATCCTGTCAGGCGTTACCGAGGACGTGGATGAAGTCGAATCCTGGATCCGCAAGCTCGACAACGAAGCCACCGGCAGCACCGTGCTCAAGATCTACAACCTCGCCAACGCCGGTGTCGAGGAAATGGCCGACACCATCATGGCCTTGTGCGATTCGGGTGTGCAGGCCAAGGGCAAGCCGGCCGACGACGATCCGTTCGCCGAGCCGAGTCCCATCCGTCGCGGTGCGGAAATCACGCTGACCACAGACTACTGGAACAGTCGCATTCTCGTCCGCGCTACGCCGGCGAAAATGTACGAAGTCGATCAGATCATCGAACTGTACGAAGGCAAGGAGGGCGAGGATCCAATACTCAGGCCTGGGGCCGCCGAGCCAGCACCGCTGCTCTTTTTCGAGTTGGCCAACGCCGATCCCTTCGACGCCGAGTATCAACTGGAGAGTATTCTTGGCGTCGTCTGGACCCACTCTGAAGAGCTTCCAGATGTCGACTACATCCCCGGAACACAGCTGCTCGTCGTCAAAGCCAAAACCGAACACCACGAGGAAATCAAAGGCTACATCAACACCTACGTCGACAAGCTCGACGAAGATGGCGCGCCCGATCGCGTTGTCGAGATCAAGGATGTCAGCGGCATGACCGCCAGCGACATGGCCAAGCTTCTCAAGGCGAAGTTGCCCGATCTTGAAGTTGATCTCCTTCAAGTGGGCGAGGACATCCCAGAGCTTCAACCGGTTGGCCCTTATCGCGCGCCGGCAGAGGAAGTGCAGGAGTGTGTCCTGCCGACATCGATGGCCCAGCTTCTCGTCGCCACGCTGCCGACCCAGTCACAGGGGGCCGACGCGGGAGCCACCGACGGCAACAAGAGCGATGTTGCCGCAAGGATGATTGAATCCTTCGGCAAGCACAGTCAGGTTGTCACGACGCCCGCTGATGACGTGAATGACGTGACCACGAACGCGCCCAAAGAGCAGAAACTCCGCATCCGTTACGACGATCGCACCGGCGTCATCGTGCTCGAAGGTGCACGCAGTGATGTTGAAGCCGTCTCCGAACTGGTCGACGACCTGATCAAGCAACGCGAGTCAGCCACGCGCAAAACCGAAGTCCGCGTCTACCGCGTCCGCTACCGCGACGTCAACGACGCTGCCAACGTCCTCTCTGATGCACTCGGCATTCAGCGTTCCGCGCAGGCACGAGGCGGATCAGCCGCTCAGCAGGCCGCCCGCCTTCAACAGCAGATGCGTCGGCAGATGGAACAGATGCGACGCAATCAAAACAACGCACGTGGCATGACGCCCGGTGGTCAGCCTGGGACTCCACAAATGCCCCCCGGCATTGACCCGCGCACCGGCGCCCCCACGCAGGAACAGGAGGAACCCAAGAAGACCGGTCTTGGCGAGGTCCGCATCACACCCGATCCCAAGAATCGGTTCCTCATTATTGCAGCCGCCACCGAAGATTTCCCCATCATCGTCGAATTGCTTTCCACCATCGACCGCCCCTCCGAGGTCGACAAGAGTCTGAAGATTTACAAATTCACCAAGCTGCTCGCCGCTGACGTCGAAGTACAGCTCAAGGAATTGCTCGGCATCAGCGCCGCCAAAGCGGTGTCCCCGCGACCACAACAAAACGCCGCCGCGCGAAATCGCCGCGGTCGTGGCAATCAAAACCGTGGCGCCCAGCAGCAGGACGACAATTTCATGGAGATCGCAGGCCTCGGTGGCGCCGTCGGCACCATCGACGTCTCGTCCGATGTTACCGTTACCAGCAACCCCGCTGCGAACACTCTGCTCGTCAACGCTCCCGAACCGGTTCATGAAATCGTCGAGAAGTTCATCGACGATCTCGAATCGCAGGACATCCCCACACTCGAAACGCGAACCTACCGCATGGCCAACTCCGACGTCACCGAAGTGGCCGAACAGTTGGGCAAGATTTTCGCCGCCGGCAACAAGGGTGATGCGGAATACAATCCCAACGCCGTCAACCAGGCCAACTTCACCGCCGACGCCCGCACGAACACGCTGATCGTCCAGGCATTCGACACCGACTTCGACAAGATCGAACCACTTATCGACAAGTTCGACGAGGACATGGGCGACGATGCTGACGTGCAGACTTTCAAACTGCAATATGCAGACGCAACCCAAACCGCCAAGACCTTGAACGATGTCTACGGCGGTGGCGGCAAGAAGGGCAACAAGGGCGTGAAGATTGTCGGCGATGCATCGTCAAACACACTCTTCGTCACTGCTCCACAGAACCTGCGCGACGACATCTCAGAACGCATCATCGAAATCGATACCCAAGCCGCCGACATCCTCGAACCACGCACCATCAAGATCGTCGCAGGCGACCCCGACAAAATCGCCCAATCTCTCAAAGCCGTCTTCACCGGAGGCGGCGGCAAGAGCGGCCAGGGCGCGATCACCATCGTGGGCGACAGCGTCGGCGGACAGTTGATCGTGTCCGCTCCGGACGATGTCTTTGAGAAGATCCAATCACTCACACAGAAAATGGATCAGTCCACCATCGGCGAAAAGGTCAACATGCGGGTCTTCCGCCTGCAGCACGCTCAAGCCGTCGACGTCCACACGCAGTTGATGAATCTGGTTCGACAGATGGCCCAGCAGTTGGGCAATCAGGCTCGCGAGATGGGCGTTTTCACCGCCGTTCCCGATGAACGTTCCAATGCCATCCTTTGCATGGGCGGTCCCGTTGCACTTGCACTCGTCGAGAATGCCATTCAACAGGTCGATGTCGCACCGACCGACAAGACACAGGTCGTGACCGCCATCTACCGTCTCGCCCACGCCGATGCCACCGAACTCGCCGGCAACGTCGCCCGCATCTTCAGTGGCAAACGCGGATCGGGTGTTGAACCACCCAAGGCCGAAGCAAATCGCTCCAACAACATCCTGATCGTTCGCGGCACCGAAGCCCAGATCAAGGAAATCAACGAGCAGGTCATCAAACCCGTCGAAGACAAAGCCGCCGGCCGCAACATGAAGCGGGAAATCGTGTCACTCGAACACGCCGACGCCGCCGACATCGCTCGCCTGCTCAACGACAACATGAACAAAATGAGTGGCGGCCAACGCAAAGGCCAACCCGTTTCGGTCATCGCCAACGAATCGCTCAACTCCATCGTGATCAATGGCCCCGAATCGGACGTCACCGAACTCGTCGCCCTCGCGACCGATCTCGACAAGGAACCGCGCGAAGCCCAGGACCGCACGATTCAGAACTTCACCCTCGCCCACACCAATCCGTGGGTGATCGCCGACGCCATTCGCCAGATCTATAGGCCCAAGCGCGGCAAGGTGAACCCCGCCGACGAAGTCGTTGCCATCCCCGAAGGCACTGCAATGGCCGTCATCGTGTCCGCCTCGCAGGAGAACATGGCCGAGATCACCAGCCTGATCGAAAAGCTCGACGTTCCCGGCACATCCGAAAGCGACGTGCACGTCGTTGAGATCAAACACGCCGACGCAGCCGGCGTCGCCCAGAGTCTGACACAGATTTTCGTCCACGGCGGCGGCGGGCGCAACGTCCGAGGCCAATCGACGATTCAGATCACCAATCCCCGCGGCAGCGACATGTTGCTTGTCAAAGCCAACGAGTCAGACCTCGCGCGTGTGTTGGCCGTTGTTGATGACCTCGATAAGGCGTCCACGAACTCAGACGAGATTCGCATGGTCGTCCTCAAGAACACCGACGCCGAAACCATGCGCGAAGCCATGGAGAACTACCTCCGCAAGCCCGGCACCCGCGGCGGCAACGAGTTGGCTGGCGACGTCCGCCTGACCGCCAACCCGGACAACAACACACTGCTCGTCTCCGGTGATCCCGAAGAGGTCACACGCATCGAGGCGATCATCAGCGAACTGGATGTCGAAGTCGACGGCGCCAACGCACCACGCATCATCCAGCTCGAATACGCACGGGCCTCGCAAATCGAACCGACGATCTCCGAAATGTTCGGACAGCAGTCCGCACGCGGTGGCCGAGGTCGTGGTCGGGGTGGTAGACGCGGCGGCCAAAGCTCCGAAGCGCCGACCATCGTCGCCGACGATGCCAGCAACACACTGCTCGTTCGCGCCCAACCGACCGACTTTGCCATGATCGAAGACCTCGTCGCCATGCTCGACAAGAAGCCCGACGACGACGCCGAACCAATCCGCATCGTCCCCGTCAAAGAGGGTGTCAACGCGGCGGACTTGTCCGAAATCGTCATGAACATGGTCAACGAAGGTGAGCGTGTTCGCGCCGATCAGACCGGCGGCGATCCGGGTTCGATCGTCATCAGCGCCTACCCGCGAGGCAACGGTTTGATCCTCGCTGGCACACCCGCTTTGTTTGAAACAGCCACGGGATTGATCAAGGATCTTGAGAAAATGGGCGTCACCGGCGGCAACAACATCCGCGTGCTCCGGCCCAAAAATATTCCAGCAAGCGAACTTCAGCGTTTACTCGACCAGATAATTGAGGAAAATAACCCAGCAGGCGGATCGTCTTCGGGCGTCCGGCGGTCGGGTGGACGCGGCAACCGATCGTCGGGCAGAGGCTCGAATTCCCGTCGTTTGCCACGAAGCAATCGGCGAGGCGGACGGTAGCAATACCGGGCATAGGTCGCTGATCACGAAAACTCGGAAGAAGACGCGATCGCCGTCTACAGGCGAGTCGCAGTTCACACCGCCGGTGCAGGCAGCGCACCCGTCGGTGACATACAGAAGGAAGGCGTTATGACATCACGATCCATCGGCGCATCTGCAAAGCGTTGCTCGATCATCCTGACCCTCGCGATGGCGATCGCTCTGCCCATCTCGGCGCTCGCCCAGCAGAAAGGCAAATCGCAGATCGATCAGGAAGCAGAGGCCATGCGCCGCATGATCGAATCCGCCCAGGCCAAGCAGAACCCCGATGCTCCGCTTGATCTCAAGCTCTCTGGAAACGACATCACCGTCGAAACGCTGCCCACCGGTGAAGTTGTGATCATGGGTAACGAAAGCGATCTCAACATCCTCGAATCCTTCATCAACATGGTCGATCGTCAGATCCCCGAGAAGGAAGTCGTCATTCACACGCTCGCCAAAGCCAGCGCCGAACAGGTCGCCACCAAACTCGAGTCGATCATTCCGGAAGTCTATCCCGGCATCCAGGATCTGCCCGACCAGAGCATCGCCGTGCAGGCACTCTCCTCATCTGTGCTGCTCATCGCCGCCCCCGAATCACGCGTCGACCGCATCATCCAGATCATCGAAGCCATCGACGAGGTCGAGGAAACCCTGCAGGACTTCGAGGTCATGCGCTTCCAGATCAAGTATCGCAAAGTCGGTGAAGTCGCAGGCCAGCTCGAAGAAGTCATCAAGAAGATTCAAGCCAAGCAGGGCGCCGAAGTCTCCGAAGAAATCACCTTCGACGTCAACGATGCCGACAACAGCATCACCATCTTCGGCCCTGAAACGCTCCGCGATCAGATCCAGAAGATCATCGACACCATCGATGTCGAGCCGGCCGAAGGCTTCAGCCATCTCAAGCTCGTCATGTACCCGCTGATCAACGTGCAGGCGGAAGACATGAAGTCGCTGCTCGAAGACATGCTCAAGTCCGCCACCGGCGAACAGGACATCCAGGAAGCCATCCGCCGCTTGAGCGTCATCAAACGCGGCGCCGACGGATCGCAGACCGAACTCCAGCCGCTCGACCTCGACAAGCCGCTCCGCGTGTTGGCCGACAAGGGCACGAACTCGCTGATCATCGCCACGATCGAAAAGAACATCGATCCGCTCGGCGAGATCGTTCAGTTGCTCGACGGTGTACCCGTCGCGCACGACATGGGCCTGGAGATTTTCCCGCTCAAATTCGCCGACGCCGACGCCCTCAAGCAGTTGATCGAGGAGATGTTCGACGATGGCAAGAAACTCCCCGAACGCGCCCCAGGCGGCGATCGCAC
>JANQQK010000094.1 GCA_028289375.1 Phycisphaerae bacterium
GCCACCTCCAGCGCATCGTCCGAAAGCGCCTCGACCACCCCGAAGAACACCACCTGCTCGCCCACCGCGCCGGCTACAACACGCGTCCCATTTGACGAAGCACTCGTTGTTTGCCACGACCACCGCCGCCCCAGACCAAACACCGATTCCAACGCCGACGACGATTCCACCAGCGACGAACGTTCCATGCCCGCGCGTTCAACAAGATCCCCCACGATCGAATCCGCGCTCGCCGATGTACCACCGACATCGCCCCCACCCACATCCGGCACCGCCGTGAACAGCAGCAATTTCCCGAACCGATCCAACACCACTGTCTGCATCCCGGGCACCACCGGCGGCTTCTCATCAAGCAGCGTTCGCCCATACCCATACCGCACTTCCGATGCATCAAGCGATCGCCAGTCTGCCGCCCACCGATAACAGAACACCACCGACGATGGCGCCCCCGCATCAACCGCCAATGACGCCTCACCCGCAAAATCAAACCCCGCCACCAGACTCTCAAGATCTCGCGCCCGATGAAACCCACTGACCGCAAAGCCGCCCTCCGTCGCATACCCAGCCGCCCGCACCACCTTCGCAGCCCGATCCACCAGGACCGATTCATCCAGCACCCCCGCCTGCTCCCACGACAATGGCCTCACGGATCGCGCCGCCACCAGAACAACGAGAAGCAAGATCCCCGCCACCAGCTTCAACAACGGACGACTTCGACTGGTCCCACCCGGCAACGCCTCCGCCACCATCTGCGGTGAAGGCGTCTCTCCCGCCGCCATCGCCATCGCCAGCAAATCGCCACCCGACAACGCCGACGCAACCGACAACGCAGACGCCGGGCGATCCTCAGCCCGTTTCGACAGACAACGAACCACAACCTCTTCAACCGCCGGACCAACATCAGCCACCACTTCCGACAACCGAGGCGCCGACGAAGAACGATGCAGCCGCGCATACCCCACCACACTCTCGGACTCAAACGCCGCCCGACCAGCAAACAGCTCGAACAGCACCAGCCCCAGCGCGTAGATGTCGGTCAGGACACCCACCCCGGTCCCGTCGAATTGCTCCGGCGCCATGTACGCAGGCGTCCCCGCACGCGCATCACGATCATCGAGATCATCCGCCAACCGCGCCAACCCGAAGTCTGTTATCCGCACGTTCCCCCGACCATCCAGCATGATGTTCGCCGGCTTCAGATCACGATGCAGAATCCCCCGAGCATGCGCCGCCGCCAACCCCAGGCACACCTGACGACCGATTTCCTTCGCCCGCTCCTGCGGCAACCGCCCGATCCGCTTGATCACGCTCGACAGGTCTTCCCCGTCGACATACTCCATCGAGATGAAAATCCGCCCCCCGCTCTCCCCGATGTCATAAATCCGACACACATTCGGATGCGTCACCTCCCGACCCATCCGCGCCTCGCGATGAAACCGCGCCAGCCAACCCGGATCCGTCCCATACTCCGGATCAAGAAACTTCAGCGCCACCGGCTGCCCAAGCGTCAGATCCTCAGCCCGGTAGACCGACCCCATCCCCCCACGCCCGAGCAACGCCACGATCCGAAACCGATCGTTGACCAGATCACCCGCCTGGAACGTCAGCGACAGGTCATCACGCGATCGATCACCGCCGCCCGAATCAGCAGGCGCAGGCGACAACACCGTCGTGTCATCATGATGATGCGACAGCAACCGCGTCACCTCGCGTCGCAACGACTCATCGTCACCGCAAACGCGCACGAGCACCGCGTCCCGCTCAGCAGGGTCAGACCCGAGAACCTCAAGAAAAGCTTCCTTGATTTGTTTGTGACGATCAGGCGTCATGCTGCCCCGTCAGGATCAAGCTTGCTGCGAAGCCACGCCTTGGCATGTGTCCAGTCCGATTCGATCTTCCGCTTCGACACCCCCAATACGTCAGCCACTTCCTCCACCGTCAGCCCCGCAAAAAAACGCAACTCCACGATCTGCGCCTGCTGCTCATCCAGCGATGCCAACAGATCCAGTGTGTCATTCAGATCGATCGCATCCACATCCCCAAGACTGATCGGAAAGACCCCTTCCTCCAGCACCACCCGCTTTGCATCCCCGCCCCGCTTTTCCCGCCGCCGAGCCCGCGCGTAGTCAATCAAAACCCGCCGCATCGCCTGGGCGCCCACCGCGTAAAAGTGCGTCCGCCCCTTCCAATCCACCCGACTCTGATCCACCAGACGAAGAAACGCCTCATGCACCAACGCCGTCGGCTGCAGCGTATGGTCCTTACGCTCCGACCGCAGGTATTTGCCCGCCAGCCCACGCATCTCGTCGTAGACGATCGGCAGCAACTCAGCCGCAATCTCAGCCGGTTGACGATCCTGCGTCTCAGCCAACAGACGCGTCAGTTGCTCGGTTTTCTCACCCATGCCGCAAGCTCCAAGCCAACGCGCAACCAAGATACGCGCAGCCAACCGCATCGGAGCTTACCGCAAACCGAATCACCGATCACCCGAATTCTCGACCACCACCCGATCAACAAGACATGCACAAAATCAAGGCGTCACCACATCAGCACCACCCTCATCCCCACGATCCGACATCGCCACTGCAGGCTCAAACGCTTCCCATCCCCCGCCCAACGCCTTGTACAACCGAATCAACTCCTGCGAGACCGCCACCTCGCTCAGCACCAATCGCTCATCCGCCTCCAGCAACCGCCGCTCCGCATCCAACACCGGCAGAAACTCACTCAACCCCTTCTCATACAACGTCTCGGCAAGCTCCACCGACCGCCGACTCGACACCAACGCATCCGCGAGCGCCCTCCGTCGCAACTCCTCCTCCGCGTACACCACCAACGACCGCTCCACATCCTCCACCGCCAACAACACCGACTGCTGAAACCCCGCAAGCGCCGCATCCACCCGCGCCTCGCGTGCCGCCACATTCGCCCGCAACGCCCCACCGCGGAACAAGGGCCAACGTATCGTCGGACCGATCGAAAACGTCCGGCTGCTCGCGCTGAACAGATCCGCAAAATCCACGCTCTCGAACCCCGCCGCCCCGGTGATGAAGAACCGTGGATACAATTCCGCCGTCGCAACACCAACCTCCGCCGTCGCCGCATGCAGCAAACGCTCCGCCTCACGCACATCAGGCCGGCGCATCAGCAATTCCGACGGCAAACCCACCGGCACCGACTCACCACGCACCACAAGCTCCGCCGTCCGATCCAACCGCTCCCGCAACGCACCAGGCTGCTGCCCCAACAACACCGCCAGCCGAAACATCGCCGACTGCACGGACGCCCGGATCGGCGGCGCTGCCGCCTGCGTCGTCTGCAACTGCGCCGTCGCCTGCTGCACATCCAGTTCCGGGACAAGACCCACCTTGAACTTGTTCGACACCAGCTCCAGCGTCTCCCGCTGAATCGCGATGTTCCGCTCCACCACCGCCAACAAACGCTCCGACCCCCGCAACTCGATGTACGCCGACCCAACCTCCGCCAACACCGAAATCAGCACCCCACGCCGCGCCTCCTCCGCCGCCTCCAACCGCGCCTCGGCCGATTCATTCTCCCGCCGCACACTCCCGAAAACATCAATCTCCCACGACGCATCAAACCCAACGTCGAACAGCCCCGTCTCCAGCTCCGCCAACCCCTGATCCGACAGCGTCCCCAGATTGATCACCCCATTCTCGCTCGCCCGCTGCCGTTGATAACTCCCCCGCGCGTCCACGTTCGGAAGAAACCGCCCCGACGCCACCCGCCTGATCGCCCGCGCCTCCCGAACCCGCGCCCGCGCCGCCGCAAGGTCCAAATTCCCCGCCAACGCTTCGGCAATCAGCTCATCCAGAATCGGATCGCCAAACGTCTCCCACCACGCTGTCACCACCGGATCTGCCGCATCCGACACCGACACGAACGCCTCACGATGCGTCGTCACCGGCTTCTCATAGTCAGGACCAACGGCAGCACAGCCAGAAAGCACGACCAACCCCAACACCATCCACATTCTCATCATCATCATGCTCCCACCACCACCGCCGGCACCGTCGCCGCAGACCGCGTCGACCCGCGATTCAACAACAAATACGCCCCCGGAATGAACAACACCGCCACCAGCGTGGCCCCGCCAATCCCACCAACCAGCACGATCGCAAGCGAAGGCCAAAAGTCCCCACCCACGAACAACAACAGCGGCAGAAACCCGCCAATCGTCGTCGCCGTCGTCGCGATCACATGGCGCGTGCACCCCTGCACCGCCGCCACCACCGCATCCAACTCCCCACGTGACGCACGGTCATCCGCCCGTATCGCCGCCAGCACCACGATACTGTCATTCAACGCCACCCCGATCAGCCCCAGCGTCCCAAGAATCGTATTGAAACTCACCGGAAAGTCGATCGACCACGTCGACAGCAACCCCAGCCCCACCGAAAACACAGCCACAAACCCCAGCACCAGCGCATACCGCACACTGCGAAACGCAAGGATCAGCGTCGACACCATCAACGTCCCCAGAATCGGCGCATACGTCGTCAGGTTCGCCTTCGCTTCAGCATCCTGCTCGCTGGCACCACCAAACTCAATCCGATACCCCGCAGGCAAATCCCATCCTTCCGAATTCATTTTCGCCAACACCGTGCGACCAATATCAATCGGCAACCCACCATTCCGCACATACGCCTTGATCGTGTTCGTCCGCTCGCTGTCGAACCGCGCAATCCCGCCCAGCTCCGGCTTCAGCGCAAAAGACCCCAACGACGACGCATGCGTCCACCGCTCCGCATCCCCACGCACCAGCGCCGTCGACGCAATGTCACTCAGACGCCGCCGATGCTCAGCCACATAACGCACCCGCACCGGCAACCGTTCCAGATCCTCAATCACACTCCCCGACGTGCTTCCCTCCAACGCCGCCTCAAGCTGCGTCGAAATGTCCGCCAACGTCAGACCCGCAATCCGCGCAGCGTCCTCATCCGCTTCGAAAAACAGCTTCGGCTCGCCGCGCGGCATGCTCGCCTGACTGTGCAGTACCTCCGGATGCGCCTGCAACGCCGAACGCAACCGATCCCCGATCAACTGCAACTCCCCCAGGTTCGGACCAAACAACCGATACTCGATATCCGCCACCACCGGCGGCCCCTGCGCAAACTGACGCACCACGATCTGCGCCTTCGGATGACGCTCATCCAACAACACCTGCGCCTCATCGATCAGCCGTTTCGTCGCCCGCGACGACTCGGTCGTCACAATCGCATGCGCATACTCCGACGCTCGATCCTGGTTCATCACCAGGTTGTAAAACACCGTCGGGAAACTCCCGCCCACCAGCCAAGACACCCCCTCAACACCCGCCATCGACCGCAACGTTGACTCCACCGACTCGGCCTCCGCCAGCGTCGCCTCGATCGCGCTGTCACTCGGCATCCACACGCGCACCTCGAACATGTTGCGATCCACCGGCGGAAAAAACTGATTCCCCAATCGAGGCCCAACCACAAATCCCGCCAACGGCAACGCCGCCGCCACCGCAATCGCCGCCACCGGCGAACCCAACAGCGCCCGCAACACACGCTCATACAACCGCGACAGCCACGCAGACCCGACACCATCCCGATACCACCGCCGCTTCGCCTCCGCGGGCGTCGGCTTCGCAAACAAACCCGCCAATGCAGCCGTGATCGTCATCGCAATCACAAACGACGCGCTGATCGCCAAGATCACGCTCATCCCGATCGAACCCACAAAATCACCCGCATTCCCCGCCAGCAGCATGATCGGCGCGAACGCCAATATCGTCGTGATTGTCGACGCCAACAGCGGCAGGAACAGATGACGCACAGCCTGACCCACCGCCGCCACTGGTGTCGCCCCCCGCGACTTGTACGTCGTCACCTCATCGGTCATCACGATCGCGTTGTCGATCAGCAAACCCAGCGCGATGATCATCCCGAAGATCGACATCTGCTGGATCGCACCACCCGACAACTGCCACCCGAACATCACCACGGCCACCACCAGCGGCAACGCCGTCGCCACAATCACCGCCGGGCGAATACCCATGATCACAAACACCGCCAACATGATCACACCCGCACCCGCCAGCAGGTTCTCCGCAAGAATCGCCAACCGCGCCGACGTGTAAGGCTCCTGCTCAAACACCCGGTCAACGCGAACACCGCCCGCTCGATCTGCCTCAAACGACGACACCACCGCGTTCGCCCGCTCAGCCCATTGATCCACCCGCACACCTGACGACACCCGCGCTGCCACCAGCACCGACCGCCGACCCTCGACCAGCGCAATCTCCGTCTCCGGCGTCCGCCAGCCACGACGTACATTGGCCACGTCATCCACCGTCAGCACCGAACCGTCCGCCCCCGTCACCAGCGGCACCCGCCCGATCCGCCGCACCGTATCCAACTCCCCCTCCACCTCGATCAGCACATCCGACACCTCACCGCGCAACATCCCCGCCGGCCGTTTCGCATCCGCCTGCCCCACAAGCCTCGCCACATCCGTGGCAGACAACCCAAGCTCCGCCAGCTCATTCCGATCCGCCTCGATCGTGATCTCCTCTTCAGGCTCCCCGTAGATGCGAACCAGTTCCGTCCCCTCCACGTTTCGCAACCGATCCGACAGATCCTCCGCCAACCGGTTCAGCAATCCCACCTGCGGCTCGCCATCAAAATCCCACGTCAGTCCCACAATCAGCGTAAACGCCGCCGGATCACGCTTGTCATCCACGAACGGCTCACCCGCCTCGGGCGGCAGCAGCGCCCGCGCCTCGCCCACCTTGTCGCGCACCTCCGCAAACAACTGCTGATTCGTCTCCGCGTCCACACGCTCCGCAAACTCCACCCCGATCACCGACACCCCCGCCCGCGACGTCGAATCCAGATCCTTGATCTCCCCAATCTCGTCCAGCGACTCCTCCAGCACCTCCGTCACCAGCGTCTCCACCCGCTCCGCCGACGCACCCGGAACCGGCGTGATCACCAGCACCCCGCGATTCGCAATTCGCGGATCCTCCAACCGCGGCAACGACATCACAGCCGACACCCCACCCACCAGAATCACCACGATGCTCAACCACAAGAGATGACGATTGCGAAAAAACAACGTCTCCAGATCACGCGGCGTGCGTTCCATCCCAGCCATCATTCACCCTCCCCACCCATCACCCGCACACGCATCCCCGGCGACACCCGCTGCAGCCCCGCCGCCACAAACCGCTGATCATCGGCGAGTGCCCCCCGCGCAAACACCCGATCCGTCTCCTGATGCAACACCTCAACATCCGCCCGCCGCAACATCGATTCGCCATCAACCACATCAACGACGTACACCGACCACAAACCCCGCGTCCCCTCCGTCAACGCCTGCATCGGCAGCCAGAACCCGCGCTCAACCCGCTCGACGCCGATCGTCACCCGTGCCAGATCACCGCTGCGAATCCCGTCGATCTCCGCATCCAAACGAACAACCACATCCACGCCGCGCCCCGCCCGGTCCCGCACCGGCAGGATCGACGTCACCACACCATCCACCACACGATCCCGAATCCGTACGTCGAAATGCTGACCCACCGACACCGCATCCACAGCCGCCCCGCCAACACCAATACGCACCTCCGGGTGCTTCCGCTCCAGCAGCCGCACCACCGGCATCCCCGCATCGATCACCCGACCCACATCCACAAACCGCCGCGCCACAACCGCGTCAAACGGACTACGCACCGTCGTCTTGGCAATATCCACCTCGATCGACGCCACCGCCGCCGACGCACGATTCGCATTCGCCGTCGCAGACGCCAACGCCTTCTCCGCGTCATCCAGATCCTGCGCCGACGCCGCGTTCAATTCCCGAGCCTCCGCGATCCGCTTCAGCGTCAACTCCGCCAACGCCCGATCCGCTTCAGCCTGCTCCTCAGCCGCCATCAGCTCTGCCCGCCGCGCACGCAACCGCTCAGAATCCAGCCTCGCAAGTTCCGTTCCCGTCGCGGCCAGTTCACCTTCCTCGACCGCCACAGACGCCACCATGCCCGCCACTTCAAACCCGATGTCACTTTCCTGCCGCGCCTCGACCCGCCCGACGAATGATCGTTGAACCGTGTAACCCGCTTCCCAACGAATCTCATCCGTCGTCACCAAGAGCGCTTCAACCCCCGGACCAGCCGTTCGTTCCGTCGCCTCCGGTCGCGTCAACGCCCCAAACCCGACCAGACCCGCCAACACCGCCACCACGACCAGCGTCGTCAGCCACGCACCCGCCCGCCTCATCCAATCCACCGAAACCATCAGAGACCACCCCCACCCAAATCGTCGTTGCAGCCAGCCTCTCGCGTCAGCGTCGCAAACGCTTCCGCTGCGGCTGCCTCGCGAACCCGCGTCGCGAACGGCTCATCCAACGCCCGCGAAATCATCATCGCCCCCGCCATCTGCGACACCGCCGCCATCACCCGGCGCTCGGCTTCGCCGCGCGACGCATCCACGCGTGAACACACCTTCGCCAACCGCTTCTCGAAAATCTCCGTAAACGCCGTCCGCGCCTCAGCCCCGGACCGCGCGATCTCCGGCGCCAACGCAGGAAACGGACATCCCTCAGCCGTGTGCGCCCGATGCTCGTCCCCCAGGTACCGATGCACCCACGCCCGCAACCATTCGCGATCGGGCAGATGATCAAACTGCGCCTCGAACCGCTCGCTCACCTGGTCAAACCCCGACCGGATCACGGCCGCAATCAAGTCGTCCTTGCTCTCGAAGTGCGCGTAAAACCCGCCATGCGTCAGCTCCGCCTCCTTCATGACCGCCGCAACCCCGGTCTCGGCAAACCCCCGCGCCCGGAATTGCTTGCCAGCCGCCTTCAGAATCCGCTCCCGAGTCCGCTTCTTGTGCTCTGCCGTGTACCGCATGGAGAACGCTCCATAGAATGATGAACGTCATATATCTGCACGTATATTATGACATGCATAATCCCATGGCACCCCAAGACGCACGGAAATCGCAAAAAAACCGCAAGAATTAAACCGAAGAACGATAAAATAAGGCCAGACTAGCCTTCACTCATCTCCGCTTCGACCACGCCCGTCGCAAAACCCTTATACGCGCCACCGATCTGCTTCGCCATCGAATCCGGAAACACGTGGAAGTTTCCGTTCTTGAACGCGGCCACGATCGCATCGCCCACCAGCGACGGCGGCTCGGCAATCTCCGTCAGCCCCGCGCTATCGCCCATGTCCGTCGCGATCGGACCGGGATGCACGCTGTAGACAGCCGTCCCCTGCGCCCCCAGATGCGTCCGCAACGCCTGCGTCACCGAATAGGAGGCTGCCTTCGACGCACAATACGTCGTGAACTCCGGGAAACACTTCATCGACACCACAGAATTGAGCTGCACAAACGCCCCACCGCCGTTGGCTTTCAGCACCGGCGCGAACGCATGCGCCGTCCGAATCAACCCGAACACATTCATGTCGAGTTCAAACGTTAAATCCTCGATCGCATTCGGATCCAGCGATTTGGTGGTTCGCAGCACGCCGGCGTTGTTGACCACGATGTGCACATCCTTCGCCGACTGCGCCGCCGCTTTGATCAACTCGAAGCTACCGAGATCAAATGGCAACGGAACCACCTTCTCGCCATACTTCTCCACCAGCGGATCCGCAGACGCCACGTCTCGAACCGCTGCGTACACCTTCGCCACACCATTGGCCAACAGCGACTCCACGATCGCTTTGCCAATTCCCCGATTTGCACCCGTCACCAACGCATTCTTCCCTGCAAAGTCATACGTGCTCATGCCCAGCCCTTTCAAATGCTCGCGCCTTACCTGATAGCCAAACGCGCCGCCAACACGCGACCGCCGGCCATTCTAGTCCCCGCCGGCACGATTGTCCGACGTCGGCTCGACTGTCCGCAGATATGCCCTATGCTCAGCGATATTGGCCGCGTGCTGCCCGTGAAGTAGCCGATCTTCCGAACAGCCTCGGAGGACATATCCATGGGATTGATCACCGACATCCTTGATCTGACATCACTGATTCCGAAACAATTCGGTGCCCACACCCGCGCACTTTCCAATGCCCTTGACCACTTCGTCGGACGCTTGCCGACTCAGCGACGGGCGAATCTGCTCAGTGAGCAAGCCGCCATGCCCGCTTCGACGCACCCCGCCATCCGCCTGGTCACACTGATGCATGCATGCCCAGTCCTTCACAAACTGGGCCAGGTCATCGCCCGCGACCGTCGACTCGACCCAACCCTGGCGAACCAACTTCAGACCCTCGAAGCCCGACTCTCGCTGCTCACAGCGGACGATGCGCGCCGTCTCATCTCCCACGAACTGGGCGATATACCCGAATCGATCCAACTCACCCCGGACGAACAGCCCGGCATCATTGAAGGCAGCGTCGCCGTCGTCATCCCCGCACGCATTGATAACGCACCCTCCGTCCTGAAATTGCTCAAGCCAAGCGTCACCGACAAGCTCGAACACGAACTGCTCGCCCTTCGCGATGTCGGCCACTACCTCGACGAACAAACAGAGCTACACCGCCTGCCTCGCATCGACTACCGCGACACGTTCGATCAGGTCGCACGTTTGCTGCAGCACGAAGTACGCTTCGATTCCGAGCAGGCACACCTCGAAAAAGCCGCCCACACCTACCGACATTCGCCCGACGTGCATATCCCCGCCCTGCTCGAACCCTGCACACGGCGACTGACCGCCATGGAGCGCGTCGACGGCGTGAAGGTCACCGATGCCGCGACCAGCCGACGATCGATCGCAGAGCGCATCACCCGGGCCCTCATCGCCCACCCCATCTGGTCGGATGACGACGATGCGCTGTTCCACGCCGACCCCCACGCCGGCAACCTCATCGCCACGCCCGACGACACGCTCGGCATCCTCGACTGGAGCCTCGCCGCGACGCTCGACCGCGAGAGTCGCCAACGCATCGTTCAGATGGTGATCGGAGCGGTCACGTTCGATCCTGCGCGCATCGCGTGCTCAATCGCGGCGATGGCTGCCAACACGCCCGTTGAACCGGCATTGCGAAATGTCACCGAAAACGCCGTCGCACGCTTCCGCCGCGGTGAGCAACCCATCGGCCTCAAGTGGCTGACACAATTACTCGACGACGCGTTCATTCATGCGCGTGTTCGTTTCGCGCCGGAACTGACCATGTTGCGCAAGGCGTTGCTGACCCTCGACGGCGTCGTGCACGACATCGACCCCACCTGTAACGCCGACGGCATCATTGCCGGGCTTGGCTTGTCACAGTTTGCCGGCGAATGGTGGACCCGCCCCTGGTCCACACCATGGAACCGCAACCACCCCACCCACGTCTCCAACGCCGACCTTGCAGCCGTCATGTTCTCCGCCCCCGCCACCGCCACACGCTACTGGATGGGCTTGCTCGGCGACGCGATTGGAAACGTGAACTCGCGCAAGTAGACGAGAACTGGTACTATTGCAGCACGCGGATGGTCAGGATGGGCACGGCCAAGGTGGCGGCGATCAAGATGCCCGCGCGGAAGAGCATGCGAGAGAGGCGCTGGCGTCTCGCAGGGGTCACGTTTCGAAACGACGGCACCGACCAGCGACGCCAGCACAGAAAACACGTCGCGCCATACCACACGAGGCTGGCCAATATGTACGCAAGCGACGCCGTAAGCATCATCGTCCCAGCCGCCTGCGTCCTGCCCCACACGAGCAGGCCCGCCACCCCGCAGACAACACCCACAACCTGCAGCACGATGATCGCCCAGAGATTCACCATCGTCCGCTCGGCCCAACGGTTCTCCGCCTCGTAGGCAACGCCCTTCACGAAGATGCCTCCGCATTCGGGACATCGCCCCGACTCGGGCAACCCGCGCTGGTCGTATCCGCACCCGGGGCAATGCCCAACCGGTGCCAGAATGTCAGCAGCCGCCTGCTTCATCACGCCATTTTACAGAATACGTCGGCTGGGGTCATGGCGGGCGCAACCCGGCGACGCTCATCCATCCTGCCCCTATACTGCCCACCACGATGGCCAGCGCACACCGAAAAAATTCCAGCGTCGCCGTCCGCAGCATCCGCGTGCACCGATTGGCGATCCCGATGCGCACGAAGGTCTCCCACGCGGCCTCACAGCGCGCAGTCGCCGAGCCAATCATCGTCGTCATCGAACTCTACGGCGGTGTGATCGGCTATGGCGAGACGCTGCCACGTGCCTATGTCACCGGCGAAACGACGGACGAAGCCATCACCGTGATCGAGCGTGTGTTCGCACCGCATCTCGTCGAAGTCCGCGCAACGAATTTTGGTGAAGCACTCGAAGCCGCACAGAACCTTCCATGGCGTGATTCACTTGGCAAACGGGTGCCCGCCGCACGGGCTGCGGTTGAGCTGGCGTTGCTGGATGCGTTTTCGCGACATTTTCACCGTCCCATCGCCGACGCGCCCGGATGGCTGAGCCTCAATAACTTCGGCCACCCCGGCAGCATCAACACCGTGCGATGCAGTGGCGTCCTCGCCAGCCGGAACATCGCGAAAATGCGCAAGCAACTGCGGCTGCTCTGGTGGTACGGACTGCGTGACTTCAAGCTCAAAGTTGGCGAACCCGACGATCAGTTGCGACTTGATTCGGCACGGCGCTACTTGGCCGGTCCGCTGCGCTCAGGCCGGGCGACCTTGCGGATCGATGCGAACGGGACCTGGTCACTCGCACAAGCCAGCGAGCAACTTGACGCCTGGCGTGACGCCGACATCGCCTTCGTCGAGCAGCCGTTGGCCAGGGGCGACGAAAACGACCTTGGCGAGCTGAAGTCCTGCGTGCATCAACCGCTGATGGCGGATGAATCGCTGGTGACGCGTGAGGACGCTGAAACCCTCATTGACCGCGGGCTGGTCGACGGATTCAACATTCGCATCAGCAAGTGCGGTGGGATTTTGCCATCGCTCGAACTGGCAGACATCGCCGCAAGGCACGGGGTCACGATTCAGCTTGGCTGCATGGTCGGTGAGACGAGCTTGTTGTCGGCGGTTGGGCGGCGCTTCCTGGAGATGGTGCCCTCGGTCCGCTTCGTCGAGAGCAATTTCGGTAAGTTTCTGCTCGCGGACGATGTGGCCGATCGTTCGCTGAGATTCACCTTCGGGGGACGGCTGCGGTCCCTGGACGGTGACGGCTGGGGCGTGCGGGTCAATCCTGACCGACTTGAGCGGCTGACTGTGAAGCAATTTGAATTGATGCTGTAAGCAGACTAAAGTCGAGCTGCATGAGATGGTATGAGAATGCGGATAAGAGGATTCGAACCTCCACGGGGTTACCCCCACTGGCACCTGAAGCCAGCGCGTCTGCCAATTCCGCCATATCCGCTTCGGGCAAAGCAGCGGTACACGATACCCACGCGGATAGGTGCGTCAAGACGGGCTGCCCCTGAAATCGCGGAGTCGGCATGTATCGCAGGCGTCTCAAATGCGTGAATGCCATTCCTGCCCCACTTGACCCGTCACTTGGAGTCACCATGATATGATAGACACCCGTGGAGCAGAATGGTCGCGTCACCGGCTGACGGTGATGGACGGGGTTGTTCTTGCCCCGAGCGACGCTCTCGGCGTTATGAGAAGGAAGTGTTGCAGATGAAACGAGACGAACTTCCCCAGTCGGGATTTCGACACCCTTGGTGGCATCGCCTGATGTTCGCGTCGGCGGCGCTCTTTGCGCTGATGCTGGGTTGCGATAATGCCATCCTGCGAAGTGCGCTGAACCCGGGTTTCGTTGATGTCGTGGGGCCGGGGATCGCGGGGCAGCCGACCGGTCCGACATCGCCGGGTCACGTGGTGGTGGCCTTTCGCAATGATACGGTTTTCGACGAGCAGTTGCTGAACTTCCTGGTTCAGGAAGGACTTGATCCGATTCTGTTGGACGATCCTGAGGCACGTCCTCGGGTGGCGGTTCGGGTGCGTCTGTCATTCCCGAACGATGAAGAGCTGGAAGTTGAATTCGTGGATGGTTCATCCACGATCGTCTCGCCAGAAGTGGACATCACGCAGTTTCCGGATCTGACGCGGAACGAGCAGGACAATCTCGTGGTGCAGTGCGACGTGGTGCAGGTCGAACTTGTCGAGTTGCCGCGAATTTTCGTACCATCACCACTCGAAATACTGGAATTGGATGAGAATGAGTTCGGGCGAGCATTCCCCGTTCTGGTCGATACGATTCCGCCACAGTTTGAGTTGCTCGAGCGCGACGAGGTTGATCAAAACGGCAATACGACTTTGCAGCGGAACTTCGATATCCGCGACGTTCCAGGACCAGCCATTGGTCCGAACTGTGGTTCGGTGGTCACGATCGTGCTGTCCGGCACGTTGCGACTTCCGTTTCGGGTGAATGCCGACAATGAGTTGGTCCCCGCGTACTTCGATACGGAGATGCGTGAAATTGCAACGGTCCCCGGCCGTTATCAGCTTATCGTCGGAATTCGCTAGCGCATGGAGTTGCGGGCTTAACATGGAACAATGGACATGAAACGTACCCTGACCCATCTTGGCCTATGTGCGACCCTTCTCGTCATGGGCAGTTGTGGTGCCGATGCGGCGTTGCTTTTGAACCCATCGTTTGTCAATCAACTTGAAGGGGGCGTGCTGTTTCCGCTGGCTCCACGTCCGGAGTCGCAGTTGATCTTCATTCGCGGCAACAACGCAACAACAGAACCGATCACGTTCCTGGTGACGGTTGAACGATCCGTGACGGTCACGGACGGCGCTGGTGGCGGTACGATCACGCAGGCCGATACGACCGAGATCTTCACCGAGCCGGGCAACAACTCGAATGAAGCCGGCGTGCTGTTTCCATGCGATGGGGACAATCAGATTTCACGCATTGGGCTGGGGCGGAATCTGAATCAGCCGACGACCGATGCGGGATTGTTCGTTGGCGGGTTTGACGACGTGGTCCCTGGTTTCGGTGTGCCGGGCAACATCAATCCGCTGAGTTTTCTCGACGGTGATTTCGAGTGTGGTGATACGCTGATCTTTCGGGCGATTCAGAGCGTGAATCAGCCAGGCGGGTTCCGGGTGCAGGCGTTCATCATTCCGTGGGAGAATCAACCCGACAACACGACGCGGGATACGTTCGGCGTGGCGAATGACTTTTTGCAGTCTCGGCCAACCGAGTAATTTACAAAGCAAACGGGCAACACGCCTTTCAGGAAGAAACGATGAAGCGAACAACGGCGCGGGTTGCGAAGTTTCTGGGATTGGGCTGTGTCCTGTTCACAACGTTGCCCTCGAGTTGTCAGATGCAGTTGAACAACGCGTTTGTCGATGCGGTTCAGGCAAGCCTGATCGGGATCGCCGGCGCGATTCTGGACCCGTGCAACGTGCCGGAATTGATGGACTCGCCTGACTGCGTCGCATCGTAACTGACCTTCGCGGAGGGACGGCTGTGCCGTCAGGCTTGTGGCGATTCGCCATTGACGTGGGTGGCACGTTCTGCGACTGCGTCGCGTTGGACCCCTCGGGCCAACTTCACACACACAAACAACTGAGTTCGGGCCGGACGAAGGGCGTGGTGGACCGCGCTGATCGGGAACGTGCGTTCGTTTCCGGGGAGCGGGAAGGCGATCCGGGCGATTTCTGGATTGGCTACGAGATCACATTCTTCGAGGTCGCACGCGTCGAATTGCAGACCACCCGGATCACGGGATTCGATGCAAACACGGGTCGGCTGCTCACCGAAGAACCACTTGATGAACGCGTCGGCGTGGGCACGCCATACGAGTTGTTCTGCGGTGAACCTGCTCCGGTTCTGGCGATTCGACGTCTGCTTGGCCTTCGGCTGGATGAGTCAATTCCAGCGTGCAGCGTCCGATTGGGGACAACGCGGGCAACGAACGCGCTGCTCGAACGCAGTGGGGCGCCGACCGGATTGCTGATCACGGAGGGGTTCGGCGATCTGTTGCACATCGGGGATCAGAGTCGGCCTGAGCTATTCAAACTGAACATCAAGAAGCCGTTACCGCTGCCGCGATGGTCGTATGAAGTCCGGGAGCGCGTGCTGGCTGATGGTTGCGTGGAGCGTCCGCTCGACGTGGAACACGCACGGCGGCAACTGGAGCTGCTGCGGGCGGATGGTGCTGAGTCGGTCGCGATTTCCCTCTTGAATGCCTATCGGAGTCCGGTTCATGAGCGACTGTTGGCGGACATCGCGCGAGGCGTCGGGTTTGACCATGTGTCGGTTTCGTCCGATGTCGCCAATGTGCAAGGTTTTCTGAGTCGCACTGAGACATGCAGCGTCGATGCGTTCGTGGGGCCCGTGTTCCGTTCCTACTTGCGCGACATCGGCGAGCGCATCGCGGGCAGTTCGTTTCGCGTGATGACGGGCGGTGGCGGATTGAAATCGGCCGACGATTTCAACGGCCCCGAGAGTGTGCTGAGTGGGCCGGCGGGTGGCCTGATCGGCGCGGTGGATGTGGCCAGGCGGCATGGTCTTGAGCGCGTGATCACGTTCGACATGGGCGGGACGAGCACGGACGTGTCGCGATACGACGGCGACGTCGAATACGAACACGAGACGCGCAAAGCCGGAGTGCGGATCAACATGCCGGTCATGGCGATCGAGACAGTCGCGGCGGGCGGGGGCAGTGTCTGCACTTTCGACGGGTATGCGTTTCAGGTCGGACCCGCCAGTTCCGGAACCGATCCTGGGCCTTGCTGCTATGGACGTGGCGGGCCCCTGTCGATGACCGATGTCAATCTGCATCTGGGCAGGATCAGCGAAACGGATTTCCCGTTTGCACTTGAGCACACCGCCGTGAGCGAGCGATTGCAAACCCTGACTGCCAAGATAAGACGCACCGGCCAGGTCATGGCAACGCACGAGGTGGCTGAGGGGTTCGTGCGCGTGGCCGACGCGCACATGGCGGCGGCGATCAAGCGGATCACGATTGAGCGCGGGATTGACCCGCGCGCGTTTGCGATGGTGTCATTCGGGGGCGCGGGGGGACAGCATGCGTGCGGCGTGGCCGACCTGCTGGGGATCACCGAGATTCTGGTGCCGCGACACGCGGGCGTGCTAAGTGCTTGGGGGATTGGCGTGGCTGATGTGCGTCGCTGGTCGCAAAGGCCGGTGCATCGGGTTTGGAATGATGCGTGCGGGGCGGCGTGCGACGTTGCGTTTGCCGAGATGGAGCGGCAACTGCGTCTCGAATTGGACCGTGAGGGCGTTGGAGCGGCTGTCTCGTTTCATCGCATGTTGGATGTGCGCTACGTCGGCGAGGGTGCAACGCTGACGGTTGGGTTTGAAGATGTGGCGTCGGCGTTTGAGGTGGCCCATCGGCGGCGGTTTGGTTACGTGCACGCGGGGCGAGCGATGGAGGTGACGGCGATCCGCGTGGAGGCGGTCGGGGAGACGGAGAAGCCGACGGTGGCGCGTCTGGAGCGATCCGGGTCGGATAGGGGTCGGAATGCGTCGCGTGTGTTTGTGGATGGTACATGGCGTGAGGCGACGTTGCTGCGTGATGATGTGTTGGCGACCGGCGATGAGGTGGAGGGACCAGCCATTGTGGCAAGTGCGACGGCGACGACGTTCGTCGCACCGGGCTGGTCTGTGACGGCAACGGAATTTGGCGATCTGATGATGAAACGAACGGCGGACGGAGCGACGGCGTCGATTCGCACAGTGGCCGATGCAGACGAGCCTGATCCGGTGACGCTGGAGTTGTTCAACAATCATTTCGCCGCGGTGGCAGAGCAGATGGGGACGGTGCTGCGGCAGACGGCGTTGTCGACGAACGTGAAGGAACGACTCGACTATTCGTGCGCCGTGTTTGATGCAGATGGATCGTTGGTGGCGAACGCGCCGCACATTCCGGTGCATCTCGGGAGCATGGGGGCGTGCGTGCGGGCGGTGATGGAGCAGATGGCGGACCTTGCGGATGGGGACGTGGTGGTGACGAATGATCCGTTCGGCGGCGGGACGCATCTGCCGGATGTGACGGTGGTGACGCCGGTGTTTGTTGACGGTGTGCTGGCGTTCTTCGTGGCGAGTCGGGCGCATCATGCGGAGATCGGTGGGCGTTGGCCTGGGTCGATGCCGCCGGATTCGACGCGGCTTGATGAGGAGGGCGTGCTGATTCGGGCGATAAAGATTGCGGAGGGTGGCGCCGTTCGATTGGACAGGTTGGCGGATGTGTTGAAGGCGGGGACGTATCCGTCGCGGTCGGTGGCGGAGAATCTGGCTGACGTGGCTGCGCAGATGGCGGCGAATGTGATGGGGGTTGAGGCGTTGCGCGGGTTGGTGGGGATGCATGGTCTGGATGTGGTGAAAGCGTACATGGGTCACGTGCGGGCGGCGGCGAGCGGGAAGATGCGGGCGGCGATCGGGCGGTTGGCAGACGGGGAGCGGTCGTTTGTGGATCGGTTGGATGATGGGCGCGAAATTCGGGTGCGTGTTGTGCTGGATGGGGAGTCGGCGGTCGTCAACTTTTCGGGGACAAGCGGGGTGCATGATGGGAATTTCAATGCAACGCCGGCGATCGTGGACAGTGCGGTGCTGTACTGTTTTCGGTGTCTGATCGATGAGGGCATTCCGCTGAACGCGGGCGTGTTGGAGCCGATCGAGATCGTGCTGCCGGAGGGCATGTTGCGTCCACCGGTGGATGGCGTGTTGCCGGCGGTGGCTGCTGGGAACGTGGAGACGAGTCAGCGGATCGTGGATGCGGTGTTCGGGGCGCTCGGCATGGTGGCGGCGAGTCAGGGAACGATGAACAACCTGACGTTCGGCAATGAGAGGTTTGGGTATTACGAGACGATCTGCGGTGGGGCTGGGGCGGGGGAAGGATTCGACGGGGCTGATGCGGTGCACACGCACATGACCAACACGCGGATGACGGACGTGGAGGTGATGGAGGATCGGTATCCGGTGCGGGTGCGGCGGTTTGCGGTGCGACGGGGGTCGGGCGGTGTTGGCAGACATCGCGGCGGGGACGGCTGCGTGCGCGAATTGGAATTCGCCGAGCCGGTGACGCTGTCGTTGATCACGCAGCGGCGGGTTGAGAGGCCTTATGGCGTGGATGGCGGTGCGGCGGGCGCGGCGGGGGCGAATCGGTTGGTGCGTGCGGATGGGGTGGATGAGGTGTTGCCGTCGGTGGTGCGGGTGTCGGTGAGCGTTGGGGATCGTGTCATCATTGAGACGCCTGGGGGTGGTGGATTCGGGCCGACGCCCGAAACATGACAACGGGTGGCGCGGCGTTTAGGATCGCTGGGGTTGAGCAATTCTGCGGATGATCGAGGGACGCATGTCATGAAGCGCGGGATCGTTGTTTTGCTGGTGTCTGTGGTGGTCGGTGGCGGCGTCTGGATTGCGGTGTCGCAGCCGGCGATGGGTGACGATGCGTATGTGTCGCTGATGAACCGGGCGATGGGGCATATCGAGAATCGTCAAGCCGATGATGCGATCCGAATTCTGGATGAAGTCCTGACGTCGCGGTCCGAATCGGCGGCGGCGCTGCGGAACATGGCGCGGGCACAGTTGATCAAGAATCGGCTGGAGCACTTTCAGGCGGCGATTGGCCATCTTGAGCGGGCGATCGCGCTGGAGCCGAATAACGCTGCGGGTCATTACCTGATGGGGTTGGCGTTGTCGGATTCGGAACAGTATGTGGCGTCGGTCGGCTACTTCGAGAAGGCTGTAGAGCTGGACCCGAACACGGGAGCGCTGCGGTATCAACTGGCCAACGCGTACGAAAAGACCGGTGAGCATGATCGGAAGCGCGAGCAGTTGGAGGCGACGCTCGCGCTGGAGCCGATGCACACGAACGCGGTGTACCTGTTGGCGAGTGAGGCGCGACGGCGGAAGGATCGCGAAGATGTGCGGCGATATACGTCGCGACATCAACAATTGCGGGAAGTGTTCGGGACGCTGCCGGAGGACATCTTCAAGCGCTGTGTGCACACCGACCCCGAGACGGGATTGCTCGAGAACTCCGCTGCGGAACCGGTTGCGCCGATGCCGGGCGTTGCGGTGACATGGGCGGATGCGACGGGCGGTGCGTTTGCGTCGGATGCGGACCGCGCGGGGACGACGGCGGCGGTGATCGAGGTGGATGCGAAGGGGCGGCCGATCCTGTTCGTGGCGAGGCCTGACGGTCGCGGTGATCTGGTGACGATGAACGGCGATGGCGTTTTTGAATCGACATCAGCGTTTGATGGCGGGGATGGTCGGACGTTCACATCCTGCGCGGTCGGAGACTTCTACGTGTTCATTCCGGAAGGGTCGGCTAAGAATGCGCCGCGGCGTGAAGCGCGGAACGACATACTGCTGATGGGAGCGGATGGGATCGCGCTGCTGGAGCGGCTGGAGAATCGATTCGTCGAGCGGACGGCGGAGTCAGGTTTGGGCAGCGTGAAAGGGAATCGTGCGCGGTGGGTCGATTACGATCACAACTGCGTGCTGGACCTGCTGGTGGCTGGCGATGACGGTCTGCGGTTGTGGGAAAACAACAGTTACGTCGTGCGATTGCAGGCGTCAGGCGGCCAGAAGAAAGACGCAGCCGATCGGACGCTGGGATTTGAGGATGTGACCGAAGAGGTGGGCATCGACGTGACCGGGGCGGTGTCGGACGTCGCGTTTCTGGAGCTTGACGGGAACGTGGCGCTGGACGTGGTGGCTGCGGGGGCGGATGCGACGAGCGTGTTCATGAATCAGCGGGCGGGCAAGTTCAAGGCGATGCCGAGTCCGCCGGGACCGTGGCCTGCGGCGAAGCGGGTGGTGGTGAATGATCTGGACAACGACGGGTGGACCGACGCGGTGCTCGTGGCGGCGGATGGACTGCATGTGATCTACGGTCAGGGTGAGCGCGCGGCGGTGCCGATGTCGGGTCTGACAGGCGCGGTAGTCGGGGATTATGACAACGACGGTTGGCTTGATCTGGTCACGTTTGATGAACAGGGGACGATCAAAACGATACGCAACACCGGATCGCGAGCCTGGTCGGCTGACGACGCAGCCACCATCTGGACGGGGCCTGTGGTGCGTGATGTGGTAACGGGTGATGTTGACAACGACGGGGATACGGATTTGTTCGTCATCTGCGAAGATGAATCGCTGCATCTGCTTCGCAATGACGGGGGAAATGCCAACAAGCAGTTGAAGCTGCGGTTGCTGACGGTGCTGACGAACCCAACGGGCATTGGGGATCACATCGAGTTGCGCGATGGGACGACGCTGATTTCGCGATTTGTGTCGCAGTTGCCGATTGAAATCGGGATCGGGCAGATATCGCAATTCGATACGGTGCATGCGTTGTGGACCAATGGGGTGGTGGACAACGAGTTTCTCGTCAGTGCGCCGGATCATCCACTTGAGTTCGTCGAGAAGCTGGTGGAGGTGGGGTCTTGTCCGTTCCTGTTCGCGTGGAGCGGCGAGCGGTATCGGTTCGTCACCGACATTCTGGGTAACTCGCCGCTGGGGTTGTCGATCGCGCGCGATGCGGTGCTGCCGTCAGACCCGGATGAACTAGTGTTTGTCGGGACAGACGACGATCTGGTGGCTGATGAGGGTGCGTACAAGCTAGAGGTGGCCGAGTGTTACCGAGAGGTGTTGTATCTGGATGAGGCGACGCTGATTGCGGTGGATCATGCCCCCGAGGTGGAGATTCATCCGACCGACAAGCTGATGCCGGCGCCGTTCCCGAAGTCGGAATTGTGGGCGATTGGCGACGTGCGACCGGCAGACCGTGTCGAGAGCAGTGACGGGATCGAGCGAACGGCCGACGTGTCCGCCATCGACGATGTCTACGCCGAGCCGGGCGAGGTGCTTCCGCCGCCGTTTCGGGGGATGTGCCACCCGTTGACACTGACGTTCGATTTCGGATCGCTGGACGCCGGCGGCGATCCGGTGCTCGTGCTGACGGGATGGCTTCGGTATGGCAGCGCGAGCGTGAACATTGCGTTGGAGCAGAACCCAGCCATCGACGTCATTCCGCCGACATTGGAGGTGGAAACAGCGGACGGGGATTGGGAGCCGGTCAACGTGGTGGTCGGCATGCCGGCGGGCAAGACGAAGACGATTCTCGTTGATCTGCGCGGCAAGTTGCCAGTCGGTGCGAAGCGGTTGCGACTCGCGTCGACGTTTGAGATTCGTTGGGACCGGATCGCGTTGGGTGAGCGGGTGGCGTTGCCCGACGCATCGGTCACGCGCTTGTCACCAGGCTCGGCGGAACTGTACCATCGTGGATTCCCGGAGATGCGGTCACGCGTGGCACGCGGTCCGATCACGCCGGACTATGACGCCATGTCGCCGCAACCTGCGTGGCGAACGACGCCGGCGGGCTTCTGCACAAAGTTTGGCGATGTTCTCGAACTGGTGAACACCGCCGACGAGCGGATCGCCATTCTCAACGGCGGCGATGCGGTCACGCTGACTTATCCCGCATCTGGTTTGCCGGGATTGAAAACCGGAATGTCGCGATCGTTCTTCTTCTATTCGGTCGGTTGGGAGAAGGACGCGGATCACAACGTGGTTGATGGCGACACGGTGGAGCCGTTGCCGGTGAATGTGATCGACGAGGATGGCGGCGTCATGCCGTGGCATCGCAAGTACAACACGCGGTGGGTGCCCGGTAAGGCCTTTCACCCGATGCGATAGACGATCACTGCACTGCCGTTGATTGTTCGACGAACGTGAGGTTGGTGTCGATGGGCTGTTCGAGCGAGCGGGCGTCGGCGATGAACTTCTTGAGGGCCTTGTCACCCTTGACGGCCAATCGTTCCGTCAGCGCGGCCGAATCGGGGAACTGCTCGATACCGGTCTTCCATGCCTGACGCGCTTTGGCGTATTCATCATTCTTGGCGTAGGCATCACCCAGCAACACGTGTATGCGCTCGCGGTGTGCGTCAGCCACGACGGATGGATCGGCGGACTGCAGTTCGAGACAACGTTCGAAGTCGGCGGCGGCGTCTGCGGAGTGACGCAGCATTTTGGGCCAGTGGAGGTGGTTCATCCCGCGGGCGTAGTAGAGTGCCCAAGACGTGTATCCGCTGTCGGCCAGTTTGTTGAGCACGTCGAGCGACTTGCGGGCGTAGGTGCCCTTGCTGACGACGGCGGCGATGCCACCGCACGTGGGAATCTTGTCGACGTAGGCACAGGACAATTCGATCTGCACAGCTGGCTCTTTCGGGTGCTTGTCAGCCAATGTTTTCATGAAGGCGATGGCGCGGTCCTGCTGATCGAAGCGGATGCACTGTGTTCGATACGTACCCGCGTGGGAGTGGCTTGTGGGGTTGTTGCGCAGGGCGTCCTCGGCTTGTGAGAGAATGGTGTCGACCTGTTCGGGGTCGATGCTCGGTTTGTCGTCAGGCTGCGTTTCGCGGGCGCGACTCTCAGGGGCGGCGATGTTGATCAGTGACGAATCGACGTATTGCGACGGATCCTGGCGAATCGTGAGGAACTGGTTGGCGGCGATGTTCTCGAAGTATTGTCTGCCGCCGTCGGGCCAGCGAATTTCGACCAGAGCGGCTCTGTCCGCATCGGCGAGGCCGAAATGGAGTCGCGGGTCGGATTGACCGGAGTAGCCGTTGCCGCCGTCGCGTTCGCGGATCTGCTGCCCCGAGTCCGTGACGACCGTTACGCGCGTGCCGACGCCGTCGGTGGTGACGGTTGTGGACGAATCGGTTTCAAGCGTGAGCACCAGCCAATTTCCGGCGGATTTGTGATCGTTGCGGAACAGGTGGGGTTTCTGATCCTGGTTGGCAACGTAGGCATCGAGGTCGCCGTCGTTGTCGTAATCGAAGATGACCAGGCCGCGACCGTCGCGATCGCTGTTGAGGCCGGTGGCGACGGCGCGCTGCGAGAAGGACTCGAAACCGTCGTTCTGCCAGAAGCGGAACGGTTCGTACCCGGAGAACGAGCGGTTGCCGATTTCGGGCCAGTTCTGGGCTTCGGATGCGTCCTGTCCGAGGACGGTCCAGGATGCGAGGTCGAACCAGTAGTCGCCGTCGCCCTTGCTAATGAATCCGTTGACAGCGAGCAGATCGAGGTCGGCATCGTTGTCGTAGTCGAGGAACTTCGCGCCCCATCCCCAACCACCGTCGTAGGTGCCGGTTTCGTGGGCGATGTCGGTCATGGTGAATTGGCCTTGCTCGTCGACACCGTTGTTGTGCCAGAACATGTTGCCTTCCTGCAGGTACTCAGCCGTGGTGATGTTGGCGACGTAGGCATCGAGCCAGCCGTCGTTGTTGAAGTCGCCAAAGTCGATGTTCATGCCCTTCTTGGTGTCGAAGCCGATCGCGGAGTCGCTGACGTTGGTGAACCCGCCGCGTTGGTTGTTCAAAAATAGCTGATCGGGACCGAAGTCGTCGGCGCAGTAGAGGTCGGGCCAACCATCGTTGTTGAGGTCGGCTGATCCGACGGCGAGGGTCCATCCGGGATCATCGATGCCGAGAGATTCGGCGATCTGTTTGAAGGTGCCGTCCGGCTGCTGTTGGTAGAGGTAATTGCGACCACCGTTGCGCGCCTTTTCAAAGTCGTCGTGCATGATGCGGGTGGACTTGAGGTTCCAGAGATCGACCTCGTCGAAGTAGTTGCCGACGTAGATGTCGAGTCGGCCATCGCGGTCGTAGTCGAAAAAGATGGCGGCGTTGCCGTTGGCCCAGTCAACACCGGGTTGGCCGTCGCGCGTGGTGAGACGTTTGTCGGTGACGTTTTCAAACGTGCCGTCGCCGAGATTGCGGTAGAGCACGTCCTTGCCCCACTTGACGACGTAGAGATCGTCCCAGCCATCGTTGTCGATGTCGCCCCAAATGCAGTCCATGCTGGTGCCGGTGTCATCGTTGACGTTGGCGACGCCCGCCTTGGCTGCGACATCCTCGAAGGTGCCGTCGCCGAGATTGCGGTAGAGGAAGTTGGGTTTGCCCTTGCGGGAGTTGGTAACGTAGAGATCGATCCAGCCGTCGTTGTCGAAATCTCCGGCGGCTGCCGCTGCCCCGACGCTGGCGACCCACGACATGATGTTGTCGAGCTTGCGGTCGAGGATGGGCTGATCGTGCTTGTGGGTGATGCCGGCGTCGGCGGCGACGTCGACGAACGACGGTGCCCGATGGGGGTCACGCTGGTCCGCGTGGGCGGTTTTCTCCGCCTTCTCGCAACCGGACAAAACCAGCACGCAGAAGCACAAGCCAATCGCAGTCAGAATCTGGGTACGCACCGGAACACCTCGCTTTGCGAACAACGCCACAACCCGCCGCTATGGTGCGACGACACGGGGGATACGTCGGCCGTGCACGATTTCTGTCGCCAGAACGTGTATCTGGTCGGTTTTGGGGTCAAATCGACGGTGCCTGGGGCCGATAAGTCAGTGTGTGTGTACCGTTTGGGACCTCTTTGGATGGGTTTTGCCATGGAAACATCCGCTCGCGTGGCCATCGCCATGCCTTCGACCGGTCAGGTTCACCAAGCCACGATGACGTCTCTGCGGCGGATGATCGCCGAGACGACGGCAGCAGCGGACGTGACATTCTGGTGGGAAAATGCCCAGCCACACGACCGCTGCCGCAACCGGCTGATTGCGCGGTTACTGGCTGAGAAGGAGTGGACGCACCTGCTGTTTCTCGACACAGATGTCGTCGTGGAGTCGGACACGCTGGATCGGCTGCTGAGTCACGACGCGCCGATCGCTTGTGCGCCGGTGCCGATTCTGCATCGGCGGTACGGACCGGACGGGCAGCGAAGCGGTGTGACGGTCGGCACGAACATCATGGTGTTCGATGACCCGCAGATGCGTGGCCGCATCGTCGAGCCGGATGCGGCCAAGGTCGGCTATCGCAATTTGGACCCGGACGACATGCCGGACAAGCCGTTCCCATGCGATGCGACCGGGCTGGGACTTTGCCTGATCCGGCGGGATGTGCTTGAGCAGCTTGAGGAGCCCTGGTGTGCGTTTGCGACGCTGCCGGACGACGGATTCATTGGCGAGGACATCTACTTCCTCCGCAACTGCCGCCGGGCGGGATTCGACGTCCTGGTTGACCCGTCCATCACGTGCGATCATTACAAGCGTCTCGACCTGACGCACCTCGATCTGCTCTACGCCGAACAGCCGCCCTTTTCACCATGGCCTGCATCGCAGATGCCCCGCGAGTTGCCGGGGGTCGCGGTGGCGGTATGCGTACCGCCAACGGGCTGGGTCGATGTGCGTCTGACGGACGTGCTCAATCAGTGGGAGATGCGCTACGGGCATCGCCTGCGGATCGATTACATACACGCCGACAGCGTTCGTGGTGCGATGGCGGACCTTTCGTCGCGGATGGCAACCATCGAGCAGCGATTCGAGCACGTGCTGATGCTGCAGCACGACATCGTTCCGCACGAAGCCACGCTTGGCTTGCTGGCGTCGGTCGAAGCACCCGTCGTGTCCGCCCTGTCGCGACGCTTCTTCAAGGGTCAGATCTGCTGGTCCTTCTGGGCTCCGTCGCAACGAACCGGACAACTCGAAGCGCCCCAGAACATCAACCTGCCGGTGATTCAGGAACCATTCCCGATCAAGGCGATCGAACCGGCGTGTGCGCTCATCTCACGTGACGCCCTGATGCTGACACATGACGCGCTGCAGGACTTGCCCCATTCGTCCGACGCTGACGAGCATTTCATGCTCCGCTGGTCAGAACTGGTCGGCGAGAGACTTCGACAGTGGCCGATGCAGGCGCCGCTCACCGTGGAGCGTGTGGCGGAGGTGGGCTTGCAGGGGTTGCTGCGTCTGAAGGTCGCGTTGAAGTCACGCTTCCGCAGCGAAGCCGGCATGGCGATGGTTTAGTCGGTCGGCGACCACCAGTCTGAATCGGTAGTGCGTTGGAGTCCGTCGACGCGCGGCAGTGCGCCCAGAAGCGTTCGGACCGATCGACTCGAGGCAGGACATCGAACGTCCGGAGCGATGTCGCACATCGGGACAAGCACAAACGCCCGTTCCGCGAATCGCGGATGCGGCAGGGTCAGCGACTCGTCCTGTCGTATCTCGCTCCCAAACAGCAAGAGATCGAGGTCGATTGTCCTTGGCCCATCCTTCACCGTGCGGACGCGATCGAGCGTCGCCTCGACTTCATGCATGGTGGCCAGCAGTGGCATCGGTTGGTGCGTTGTGGAAACTTGTGCGACGGCGTTGAAGAACCAGCCTTGATCGACTGGACCGCCCACCGGCTCGGTTTCGTAGACATGCGACACAGCGGTCACATCCACGCCATCGTTTTCGTGCAACCGGTCAAGCGCCTGACGCAGGTACCCAAGCCGATCCCCGACATTGGACCCCAGCCCGATGTACGCGATCGACGCCGTCACCACGAGACGGTCTTGACGCGTTCCATCGCCTCCCGCATGCGATCGGCGTTGACGGTCAACGCGATGCGGAAATAGCCCTCACCGCAATTTCCGAAGCCGTTCCCGGGAATCATGACCACGCCAACCTCGTCGAGCACTTTCGAGACGAAATCCATCGACGTGTAACCAATCGGACACTTGGACCACACGTAGAAGCTGGCGGCCGGCTTTTCGACGGTGATGGCACATTCATTCAAGGCGGCTGTCACGATCTCGCGACGCTCGAGGTAGAGATCGATCATTGCCCGCACGCTGACGTGGTCGTAGTTGCTGATGGCTTCGGTGGCGGCGAGTTGGATCGCGTCGAACGGTCCTGAATCGAGGTTGTCTTTGACGGCTTTGAGGGCGGCGATCGCGGTCGCGTTGCCTGCGGCGAATCCGATGCGCCAACCGGTCATGTTGAAGGTCTTGGAGAGCGAATGAAACTCGACGGCGTAGTCGGCAGCTCCGTCGACCTGCAGGATACTCGGCGGGGTCACCTCGAAGTACACCTCGCTGTAGGCGGCGTCGTGGGCGATCAGAATGTCGTGCTTGCGTGCAAATGCGACGGCCTTCTCGAAGAACGCGAGGTCCGCCACCGCGCCGGTCGGATTGTTCGGATAGTTGAGGAACATCAGCTTGGCGTTGGCAGCGACATCGCTGGGAATCGCGTCGAGATCGGGCAGCCACGCGTTGTCCGCGCGCAGCGCCATCAGATGCGGAATCGCACCCGCGAAAATGGTCGCCGACGTGTACACCGGGTATCCCGGATCGGGAATCAACACCGTTTCACCAGGATTCACGACGGCCAACGGCAGATGCCCGATGCCTTCCTTGGATCCGATGACTGCCGCGATTTCCGACGCGCGGTTGAGCTTCACCCCGAACCGGCGATCGAAGAACGCGACGCTGGCATCGAGAAAATCGGGGTGGCCTGCACCGTGCGGGTAGCGATGATTTGCGGAGACCTGAATCTCCTTGTCCATGCGCTCGACAATAAACTCGGGCGTGGGCGAGTCGGGATCGCCGATGCCCAGATTGATGACATCCTTGCCAGCCGCGATCGCCTCCTTCTTCTTGCGATCGATTTCCACAAAGAGGTACGGCGGCAGTTGACCAAGCCGCTCCGCTCGCCAGTTCGTCATGATAGTTCTCGCCCGCCCATCGTGTTGGTTGCCTCGGTTTCCTTCGCATCGGTGCTCGGTGCGACGCCGGGTCATTCTGGCGCGTGCGCCCGCTTGTCGCAAGACGCGTTTTGCCGGTTTTGGGCTTGTTTTCGGCTAATTTGAGGGGGAGGTGTCGGTACCGGTGAATTTCAGTGACAGGTGGGCTTCGAGATGATTCGATGAGGTTTCGACGACGTCGATATCGACAAAGCCGATGCGCGTGAGCATGGACTGCAATTGCCGAACAGCGCCGATCGGATCGCCGAATGACTGTGTGACCGGCGTTGGCGCGCCGGTCGGCACGCTGACGTCGATCATCGCATCTGCCCGTCGAACACGGAAAGTCCACTGATTTCGCCGACTGGCGGACGCCATCAATGCTCGCAGATCAGCGCGGGCATGTTTCAGCGCCAGGAACCGATCGTTGAACCCGAGGATTTCATCTCCGGCGCGGAGGCGACCTCCCGCGCGGCTGCGCGGATCGACCCGCACGACCTTGACCGAGCCGGGCGTGGAGCCATCCGACACGCTGATGCCAAGCTTGACGCGATCGCGACCTGATACCCCCTGCGTCAGCCACCGTGACAGAACGCTCTGAGGGTCAGCCAACCACGCGCCGAGGGTCCGCGCGATGCTCTCAGGTTGCACGACGGCGCGATACGAAGCTCTGGCAGGAGTCTTGGCGTCATCCATGAACGCAGCAAGCTCACCGATACGCGGGGCAAGACCAAGTCGGGCGTCGATGATGTTGCGAATGTGGTCGGCGCCAACGGCAAGAACGAAGGATCGACCGATCGCGGCGAATGCGGGCTGGAATTCGCCGCCCGCCTCGGCTGCGATCATCGGCTCGGTCACACCGGGAATGGTCAACTCGTGTATGCGGAAACCCAGATACTCGCTGGATTGCAAACGCGGCCGGGGACCGCCCTGCTCGCGGCGACGCAGGTCGAACCAGTCGACGACGACCTGCAGGGTGTCGGCCAGCGATTCCGAGCAACGTGCGGCCTGCGGCGTTTCGAAGAGAATCGCGAACTGCGGGACGTCGGGGCCGTCACCGAGATGCTGATCCCACGCGATCACGGCGTCGGTGCCGAGTTTGCCGAGGATTCGTTCGGTCACCTCATTGACGTCGAGAACTTCCGCCAGTCCTGCCAGAAATCGCTGTCCATCGCTCGAGGAGTCGACGCGTAACGCCCGCCGCACGACATCGACCGGATCGATCGTCGACGTCCAGACGGCCAACGTGGTCTGCGGCAAGCTGGCGAGCTTCGATCGCGGGACGGCTGGTTTCGGTTTTCCATCGGCATTGGTCTGCGGCGCACGAACCGTGACGTCGATGCGGTCATCCGAGAAATAGATGCCCGCACTGGCATGGCGTGTCGCATTGGGAAGCAGACCAGCCAATTGCGGTTGGGCTTGAAGATCGACAAAGACGGTGCCGTCGCGGTTCTCGGGGAGTTCGCCAGCGGTGCGGCGGAACGCAGGACGCGTCGCCAACGATTCATCCGTTTTTCCGCGCATCAGTTGAACCGCTTGTCGGTACAGTCCGTCGCGATGTCGTCGCCGGCCGACCACCAGCACCTCGCCATCGGTTGCGACCGCGAGAAAAGTCTTCGACGTGTAAACCGTGACATGCCCGTCACCGTCAATGGCATCGTAGCTGATCGGCTCGAACACCCGGTTGATCAGATCGGTGTCGCCCTCCATCGCGACGATCATCACACCGTCTGCCAACCGTTCCCAGGAAGGAGCAGCCACCGCGATGCGGTGCTTGAAGAGATCACGCGGGTCGCCATCAGCGGGAACACCGAGGCTGCGGAGCAGGAACTGACGCAGGTCGCCTGTGTCAGCATCGTCTGTCGACGCATCACCGACGAGCAATTCGTAGAGTTGAAAGGCCTGTTTCGCTTTCGCGGTCGTGCCACCGGCGGCCAGTTGATCGAAGGATACGTAAAACCCTGCGTCAGCGCCGACGAAACGGGCGAGGGAATTTTGCTTGGCGGGGGTTTTCAATTTGGCCACTTGCGCGGTCAGGCTTGATGCACTGCAGCACATCACAGCCACACCGATCAGCAGCGCGTTGGCAACATTCCCCCGGGTCATGAACACGTTTTGAGACCTTGTTGTCTGGTTGTGCGAATCACGCGATCGCCGGGCGGCGATCACAATTCTTCGATTTCCAGGTCAGACGAGACTTTCAGCTCAACCGCCGAAGGTGCCGAACGTAGCGGTGCGGCATCCACAGCGGTGTCCGATTGCAACTGATGCAGCAGTTGTTCAAAGGACACCTGCCCCATCTCCATCAGCAGTTGGGCACCGTTGGCTTTGTTGCGGACGTTGGTCTGAACCTGACGCACCATCGAGTCGGCTGCGACTTCGATGTCGGCCCCTTTGACGGCTGATTTCTTGTAGACCTTTTCGCCGGCAATACGGACGCCGGGATCGCCAAACCACATGTTGAACGCAATCACCACGCTGGCCGCCGCCGCCAGCAATCCACCGCCAGCCATGACCCGACGGTTCAACCACAGCGGTATCCGCAATGTCGGTGGCTGCGGCGTTTCAACGCAGGCAAGCAGACGATCCGTAAACTCCGGAGCGAGATCGACGCTGTCGTCGCGACCCGTCGCGATCACATGACCCGCGACTTCCATCAACGCCAATTCGTGGCGGCACTCGGCGCAGGCAAGACGGTGGGCGGCCAACTCCGTCTCCAGCGTCGGAGAGAGTTCACCGTTGAGGTGTGCATCAAAGAGGTTTTTTGCCTGTTCGCAGTTCATTCGTTTCGTTTTTGCCTTCGAGGGTAATGTCCGTGCGGATCAGCTTTCGCGCCGATCTCACCATCTCTTACCCGGCCAAACCACCGAGGCTGCGGAGTTTTCCGGTTTCCTGCGTGACCTGTGGTTCGAGCATTTCCTTAAGCCGTGCGCGGGCACGATGCAGATGGCTCTTCACAGTCGCCACCGGCAACTCCAGCACCTGTGCGATATCATGACAGCCGTGGCCATGACGATAAAACAGCAAGACCGCAGCTCGCTGCGGCGGACTCAACTTGTCCACTGCATCCCACACCGTGACCGTGAGGTGCCGCGCTTCGTCACTCTCCGCCGTCAACTCGTCAGCGTCTGGACCAGCGTAAGCGACATGGCCAAACTCGACGTCACCGGTCAGTGGCTTGGTGCGACGCATCGCGTTGAGACTGAGTCGATACGCGATGGTGAACAGCCACGTGCTGAAGCGGTAGTCTGTTGAGAATGACTTGAGATTGGCGAACGCCTTGAGGAACGCGTCCTGCACAATCTCTTCGGCGTCGTGGTGGTTGCGGATCATGCGTCGCACGAATGCGAAGACACGGTCCTTGTGCGCATCGATCAATTCGCGCAGCGCCGTTGTGTCGCCGCGTCGGGCGCGGTCGATGAGGCGCTTCTCCGCCTGTCTGAGCTGAGCGTCTGATCGGTCGTTGGTCATGGTATCGTGCGTTTCCGTCATCATTATACTCGTATCGAACCGACGCCGTTGCAAACTTTCGGGGTCCGCATAGACTTCCCCGGCCCACATGGAGATTCGCCTGCCGCCGGTCGCGTCGGCCTTGGCCTAACGCCTTGTGTGGCAGACAATTATGGCGAAACCACAGCAAAAATCCACCCCCAGGGTCCGAAACAAGAAGGCCACCCACCAATTTGAGCTGCTCGAAAAGTTCGAATGCGGGATTGTCCTGACCGGAACCGAGGTAAAAAGCCTCCGCGCGGGCGGCTGCTCGCTCGATGAGAGCTACGCGCGGCACAAGGATGGTGAGATCTGGCTGATTGGCTGCAACATACCACCCTACTCGCATGGGTCGGACACAAACCACGAGCCAACGCGGGCACGTAAACTCTTGCTTCACAAACAACAGATTCGCAAGATCGCTCCAAAGCTGAAGACGCAGGGCCTGACGCTGGTGCCGGTCGATATCCACTTCAACGAGCGTGGGTTGGCCAAGGTGACCATTGCGCTGGCGAAGGGCAAGAAACAGACGGACAAGCGGCAGGATTTGAAGAAAAAGGACGCCAAACGCGACATGGATCGGGCGATGCGGCGGCGATAGGGGAATTCTGGAATGACGTTGATCAAAAGCGTGTCGGGTGTGCGGGGCATCGTGCGGGGCGACGGGGTGACACTGACGGCCGACGTCGCTCGCGATCTGGGGCGGGCGTATGCGACCTATCTGAAGCGGGCCGGATTGGCGGCGGATGGTGCGTTTCTGGTGGCGGGTCGTGATGGGCGGACGACGGGGCAGGCGTTGCTCGATGCGTTCGCTTCCGGGGCGGCAGCCAGTGGGATGGCGGTCGTCGACATCGGGGTCGTGACGACGCCGGGTGTGGCGATGATGGTGCGGGCGACCGGTGCGACGGCGGGCATTGTCGTGACAGCCAGCCACAATCCGGGGCAGTGGAACGGGTTGAAGCTGATGACAGCTGATGGGCAGGCGCCCGAGGCGGCGGACGCGGAGAAGATCTTCGCAGTGCTCGATGCGGGGGATTTTGTGGATGAGCCGGTGACGGCTGCGAAGTCGGTGGACATCGATCCGCATGAGCATCATGTGTCGACCGTGTTGAAGAATGTTGATGTCGCGGCGATTCGGGCGCGTGGATTCAACGTGGTGCTCGACAGCATCAATGGGGCTGGGGCGACGGCGGGGAGGATGCTGCTGGAACGGCTTGGCTGTTCGGTGACGCATCTGAACGCCGAGCCGGCGGATGAGTTTGCGCACACGCCCGAGCCGATTGTGGCCAATCTGGGGCAGTTGTGTGATGCTGTTCGCGAGCATGGGGCCGACGTGGGATTCGCGCAGGACCCGGATGCCGATCGACTGGCGTTGGTGGACGAGCATGGCACGTTCATCGGCGAGGAGTACACGCTTGCGTTGTGTGCGCGTCGCGTATTTGAAACGACGCCCGGTTCGGCGGCGGCGAATCTGTCGACGTCGCGGATGATCGATGACATTGCGGCTGACTGTGGGTGTGTCGTGCATCGGTCGGCGGTTGGTGAGGCCAACCTGGTCGAGGTGATGAAGCGCGAGGGTTGCGTGATTGGCGGCGAGGGCAATGGCGGGATCATCGATCCGCGCGTGGTGCATGTGCGGGACAGTCTTGCGGGCATGGCGTTGACGCTTGACCTGTTGGCCGCCAATGGTTCGACGGTGTCGGGCGAGGTTGGGCGGATTACGCGTTATACGATGTTGAAGGAGAAGGTGACGTGCGATCGCGATCGGATCGCCGCTGCCGTGTCGGCCGTCCGCGACCGCTACGCCGGTGAGCAGATCAACGACATCGACGGTGTCCGCGTGGATTGGCCTGATGAGAAGAAATGGGTGCACGTCCGCGGGTCGAACACAGAGCCGATCATGCGCATCATCGTGGAAGCGGCGGATGCGGGGGCTGGAGAATCACTCATGGAAGATGTGAAACGCTTCTGTGGCTAAGAACGTTCGTAGATTGACTCTCGCACAAGCTCTGTTGTTCTGGATTTGCGTTGGAACGGCTTTGGGCATTCTTGCCGGAGTCCTGCTCGGCCGCGGTGAAAGTGGGGCGGATTGGCGTGTGTTTGGCGGCGCATGGGTGGGCTTGGTCAGTGCACTCGCGGTGTCACCTGCGATTATCTATCTACTGAGGCCCAAGCGCTTCCGCCAATCGGCGATGATTGTCGTTGCGGTGGGAATCATCGCAATAGTCCTTTCGACTCGATTCAGCAGTGGACAGGCAGTCTTGCTGTGGACCGCTGGCTTGATGCTGACAGCCAGCGCCGTCTTGAATCGGATACTCCCCCGTAGAAATGAACTCATGCAATCACTTTGCTCGCATTGCAATTACGACCTGAACAAGAATATCAGTGGTCGATGCCCGGAGTGTGGGCACGAACTTGGCTGAGCGCACACTTATCGTGCATCGCGCGATCGACGCACATACCTAACAATGCTCTCCGTTGCGTTTATGGTCGCTGTGTTGATCGTCCAAATGACTACGAACATGAGCACACGTGGTTAGTTTTCAAGCGACGTCAATCTGCGTCGAACCAGACGCCGAGTTTGCGGACGTACAGTTCGGCTGGTTTGAAGGGGACGATGGGGAAGCGGGCGAGGGTGAGGAGGAGGCCCGTTAGTTTGAGCTTGGAGAGGGCGGCGGCGGAAGGTGCGGGACTTGCGTGTTGGCCGTTGGTCTTTTGCAGGACGATGGGGTTCCAGGCCAACTCGCCGTCGATCAGGGTCAGGCCATTCTGTTTGTAGAGCGCGAGGCTGCCGCTGTGTTTGCGATTGGCGCGGAGGTGGGTGGGGTTGGCTTTCTGGATGAGCATGAAGGGGGCATTGACGACGAAGTGGCCCATCGGGCGGATGTAGCGGACGAGCTGGCCGACGAAGTCCTGCGGGTTGGGGACGTGTTCGAGGACGTCGAGGCAGACCACCGCGTCGTATTCCTCGTGTGGGATGGCCTCTGGATCGGTGATGACGCTGATGGGCAGGTCGGCGTCGTTGAACACGCGTGTGGCGAATTGCTGCGACAGGCCGGGAAGTTCGAAGTAGGTAACGTCGTGGCCTTTCTGGGCGAGTGCGACCGAATCGAAGCCAAGTCCGTCGCCGATGTTGAGCAGTTTGAGTGGTTTGTCGGCGATCTTGGCGAGGTGATCGGCGACGGCTTGTCGCATTTGCGCTTTGGCGCCGTTGCGGTTCCAGATGATCAATTCGTAGAGGAAGGCGTCGGTTTCGCTGTAGAAGTTGGCCATGGCGTCGGACCAGACGTGCGGGGTGATGCCGGCTTGGCGGACGGCGGTCGCGACGGCGGAGCCGGGGCGGTCGAATTCGGCGCGGAGGCGCTGCTTGACCGTGTCGGCGGGTTGGTTGGTCAGATCGGCGATCCAGGTGACGATTTTGTGGTAATCGTTGAGGCAGCCGGGGAAGGACATCGATGCTTGGCGTTGGTCGTTCACAATCACGGTTCGGTCAGTGTAGCGGGGGATAAGTGTCTAGCAATGATCCGCCGAGCCGGTCGCCGATTCGACGATGGCGGCGATGTCCTCGTCGGCTGCGGGGAACGGGCGGATGTGCACGCTCGGGCCGACGGGTGACCATACGGTTGGATCGGTTGGTCCGAACAGGGCGACGGTCGTCAGTCCGAGTGCGGCGGCGACATGGGTCATGCCGGCGTCGTTTCCGATGAAGGCGGCGGCGTGGTCGAGATGATCGGCGGCGATGGCGATGTCGGATTCGTCGATGACGGGGGCGGACTGTTCGAGGCGCTCTTTGAAGGCGTGGCCATGCCAGTCGCGTTCGGTGGGGCCGATCATCCAACGGACGTCAACACAGTGTTTCCGAAGGTGGGCGACGATGCGTTCGAACGTTTCGATCGGGGCGCACTTGGCTTTTCCACCGCTGCCGGGGTGGATGATGACGCCGGTGCGATCGGCGAATTGCGACGTGATCAGGCGTTGGGTGGGTGATGGGGGTTCGGCTGGGATGCCCGCGTCGCGGAGGGATTGGGTCCAGACGTTGGTGACGTGTCGCGGTTCTGACGGAATGGGATCGAGGGTGACGACGCGTGCGGGGCAGGACTGGCGCAGGTTCGCGTGAAAACGAGCGTCGCCCTTGCAACAGTTGATCACGAGGTCGTCGGCGGACAGTGGCCAGTCGATTGATGATTCTGGCTTGGGTGCGTAGAGAACATGCAGCGGGATCGTCTCGACGTCGAGAGCGCGGTCCATGACGTGGCGATCAGCGAGCCAGTGCACCAAGCCGCACCGGGCGGCGACAGTGATGCGAGCGGATCGAAACACGTTCCGCAGCGGCGGGATGAGCTGCGCGGTCAGCACCAGATCGCCGACCGCACCGGCATGCAGAATCAGGATGTCGCGCACGCGGCCGGCGTCTAGCGATACTTGTTGTGACACGGCTTGCAGGTGGTCATGAGTTCGCCATGGGAGGTGCGGGCTTTGTCAATGTCCTGTGCTTCGGCGGCGGAGGCGATGCGTCGGGCGGTCACGCGGAAGCGGCCTGCGTGGGTCTGCCAGTCGGCTTCGGTTTCGGGTTGCTGGAAGGTGAGGACGTTTCCGATTTCGGCGAGCAGTCGGCTGTTGTGGGCGATCTCATTGAAGTCGGTGCCTTCCTTGAGGTCGGCCTTGAGCGTACCGCCGAGCATCTTGCCGAGTTCCATGAGGTCCTCGACGGTGGCGATGGGTTTGTAGCCGGTGCGCGAGTCGTGGAAATGGCCTCGGGCCATCAGGGCGGCAACGCAAAGCATCATGGCGGAGACGGCGATAATCGGTTTGGCGGTCGAACGGGTCACGGGATTCTCCTTTCGCTGATCGGACGAACGAATTGTCGCAGCTGGTCGGCTATTCGTCGATGGGGCGGACGATCCAGCCACCGCCGAGTACGAGATCGCCGTCGTAGAAGACGACGGCTTGGCCTGGCGTGGGGGCGGACTGCGGTTCGTCGAAGGTGACGGTGGCCTGGCCGTCGTCCTGCAAGTTAACGGTCGCGGGGGCGGCCTTGTGCAGGTAGCGGATTTTCGCATGGCAGCGGAAGGAATCGCCGAGGTCGGGTTCGAGCATGTTGATGTTGTTGGCGAGCAGGGAGGTCTTCATGAGGTCGTCGCGCTGGCCGATGGTGACGGTGTTCGATTCGACGTTGACCTGCGTGACGTAGACCGGGACGCCGGCGGCGATGCCGAGTCCGCGACGCTGGCCGATGGTGTAATTGCCGATGCCGCGATGGGTGCCGACGACGTTGCCCTCGTTGTCGACGACGTTGCCTTCGTTGAAGGCGTCGGGGCGACGTTCCCTGACGACGCGTGCGTAGTCGCGGTCGGGGACGAAGCAGATGTCGACCGAGTCGGGCTTATCGCAGATGGGAAGGCCGAAGCGCTCGGCTTCGGCGCGAACTTCGTCCTTGGTCAGGTGGCCGATGGGGAACATGACACGATCGAGGATGTCGGGTTGCAGGCCGAACAGGACGTAGGTCTGGTCCTTGCGGTTGTCGCAGCCGCGGCGGAGTTGGGGGCGACTTTGTTCGCGGTCGAGAATGGCGTAGTGCCCGGTGGCGACCGTGTGGGCACCGACGGCGTCGGCGTAGTCGAACAGTCGGCCGAACTTGAACTTCTGGTTGCACATGACGCAGGGATTGGGCGTGCGTGCGGCGGCGTATTCGTCGGCGAAGTAATCGATCAGTTCGTCGAACTCCTGCTCGAAATTGAGGGCGAAGAACGGGATGTCGAGCATGCCGGCGACGAAGCGTGCGTCGGCGGCGTCTGCCGCGCTGCAGCAACCCTGGTGATTGCGGCCGGTGTCCTCGGCTGGCGTTGGTTCGGGGGTACCGACGCGCATGAAGAGGCCGACAACGTCGTAACCTTGTTCGTGAAGGAGACAGGCTGCGACGCTGGAATCGACGCCGCCGCTCATGGCGACGACCACCTTGCCCTTATTCGATGTGCTCATTCGGGTGTTCCAGCCTTGTTTGGCGGGATTATAGCGACAGAAGGGGACAGAACCAAACGGAGCTGCTATGGACTGTCCTGTTGCTCCTGTGCCGACGCAGACTGTGCGGAGGTGAGCAGTTTCTCGAGACGGGTCTGCATTTCAGCAAAGATCGCATCGATGGGGCCGTACAGCGCGCGCAGTTCTTCCTTGAGCTTCGTCTTCTCGGCATCATCCGCGGTCTTGCCTTCTGCGATTCGCTTTTCAAGGTCGACGATCCGTTGCCGGTTTCGCTCTTCGTGGGCAAGGGCGCGGGATCGGCACTCCCGAAGGATGGAGTTGGCAGATTCGGTCTGGGCGGTATTGAGGGCGTAGCGACGGATGAAGTCTGCAACGTATTGCGCCCATCGATCCATCTCTTCACGGACGGTCGGGGAAATGTCCGATTCGGCGTTGGCCGAGTCCTCCGCATCATTCGGGTTGTCCGGGTCAGGGGCAGGAGGTGCGGCCTGTCGGGCGTCTTTGCGTTTCCTGCGTTCATATGGCGGCAGGTCCCACCATTCGCGCTCGTTAAAATCGCCTTCGCGCCAAAGGCGTAGTTTGGCACGGACCGCTTCGAGGGCTGCTGTTGTCTTGAGGGCGTCCTTGACGAGTTCATCGTGTCGATCGGCGGGAACGATCTCGCGAAGATCGGCGAACATCTCGGTCAGCTCGGATTCCAATGCGTCAACGACCGGCGACGCCCGTTCGGACCACTCAGCCACTGCCTCGGGATCGGGTGCCTGCATGGCGAACTGAGATTCGACGTATTCGGTGAGCAACGGCTGAATGGCGGAGCGTCGGGTGTCGGCGAACCTGGTCCAGCGTTCAAGGAACTGTTCGCGGACCTGACTTGCCTGCTGTTCACACAGACCCCACTCAAGCGATTTCTCATCGGCGATGCGTGAGATGACACCGCGAAGCATTCGATCGGTCGGCCAGAAATCTCCGCCGGATGGTTCGGACTGCTCGGCGGGTGTTTGGCCGAGGAGGACAGAAGCGCTGATCAGGAGGGCCATCACGGACCCGTGGGGTATTTGGCGACGCATGATGCCCGATTGTACACAAATGACACCAGCCGGTCGCCGACGTTGACCGATAGGTAGGCATGGAATCGACAGGTTTCGACATCCGTCCCACGTCCCCCACTGTCAGCATCGTGGTGCCGACGTACAACCGCCTGACGCGCTTGCAGCGATGCGTCGCCAAAGTGGCGGAGAACGTGACGGTCGATCATGAACTGATCGTCGTCGATGGTGGATCGACCGACGGTTCGCGCGAATTCCTGGCGGACCAGTCGCACATCCGCACAATCCTCGAGGAAAAGCGCGAAGGGGCGGTCCGTGGTTTCAACAAGGGATTCCAGGCAGCCACCGGAGCGTACGTGATGTGGCTGAATGACGACGCGTACCCCCTGCCGGGCAGTGTTGCGTCAGCCGTCGCGATGATCGAGCGCCACGACGACATCGGCATGGTCGCGTTCTACCACGATTGGGATCGCGAGCGAAACGTTCTCGATACGGTTCTCAGCGGTGGCAAGAAGTATCGCATTTACAACGTTCGTGGTTTTCCATACGCCAACTTCGGGCTGATCCGACGGGAGTTACTCGAGGCAGTCGGATTTGCGGATGAGCGGTATTACTTCTTCGCGTTTGATCCGGATCTGTCGCTCAAGGTGCAGATCGAAGCCGGCATGAAGGTGATCGGCTGTCGCGACGCGTTGATCTGCCACGAGGAGTATCACGACGAGCGCAAGCTCGACGATCTCTCGACCGGCGAAGAGGACAACCAGTTGCTGTTTGCCAAATGGCAGCTTCCCCAACCATTCTCCTATCCTGACCCTGGCCCTGCGTATCGAAAGCTGGCCGCCGGCTATCATCGCAGCGAACAGGCTACCCCGGTTTGACCGCGCGTCACCGTGCGATATGGTTTGTGTCGTCGGGCAAACGTGCCTGCAGTGCGAACCATGTACGACATCATCAATGACACGATTGTTGCGATTTCCTCGCCGCCGGGACGGGCGGTGCGTGGCGTGGTGCGCTGCAGCGGTCCGGACTCTGTTGGGATGGCTGCTTCGCAGTTCGACGCTGACGAAACCGATGACTTGGCTGGCAGTTCGGGTTTTCGCCGTTACCGCGGTGGCGTGACGATCGGCGACGATTGCGAGGTGCCCGGCGAATTGTACGTCTTTCGTGGACCGCGAAGCTACACGAGGCAGGATCTGGTTGAATTTCACGTGGCTGGTGCCCCGCCGGTCTTGTCGATGCTCTGCGAGCGATTGATCGCCCTTGGGGCACGGCAGGCGCAAGCCGGTGAATTCACCGCGAGGGCGTTTCTCAATGGCGCGATGGACCTGACACAGGCGGAAGCGGTGGCGGGCATGATCCGTGCGCGATCGGACGCACAGCTCCATGCAGCGAACGAGTTGATGCATGGTCGGTTGCGTGCCAGGGTTGACGACATCATCGAATCCCTGGCGGAGTTGACCGCGCTGGTGGAGGCGGACATCGATTTCGCGGAAGAGCCGATCGACTTCATCAGCCCTGCCGAGATGGCGACCCGTCTTGCATCGGTGCGCGTGGAACTGGAGGCATGGCTTTCGTCGGCGGCGTCGGCGGAGCGGTTCGAGGTGTTGCCGCGCGTTGTCCTGGTCGGGCCTTCCAATGCGGGCAAGAGCACGCTGATGAACCGGCTTACAGGGATGGACCGGTCCATCTGTTCGCCGATGGCAGGGACGACGCGGGACACGCTTTCGGCACCGATGCGCATTGGACACGGCGAAGTACTGCTGATCGACTCGGCTGGTGTGGACGACGAAGCATCGGGGTTGATGCGAATGGCTGCGGAGCGTTCGCTTGAGGCAGCCCGACAGGCGGACATTCGATGCCTGGTCTTCGACGTGTCGACGTCCTGGGACGACTTGCCGGTGTTGGTGAACAGACACCGCCCGCATCTGTTGGTGGCCAACAAGATCGACCTCATCGAACCAGCGTGCGTTCCGCCCATGACATACACCAGCCCTTGCTGTCGGATCAGCGCGATGACCGGCGATGGAATCGATGACCTTCGGCGTTCGATCGACGAACAGCTGAACCTGCCCGACGTCGATCTGAGCGATGAAACGGTGCTGCTGAACGCGCGACATCAACAGGCCATTCGCGACGGATTGGCGTCGATCGCCAACGCCGAGTCGCTGACAGCGGGCATCGAGCACATCAGCGAGTCGGCGGACCTGATCGCATTTGAGATTCGCGACGCGCTGGACGCACTTGGTGCCATCGCCGGCAGTGTCACCACCGAAGATCTACTGGGCCGGATCTTCGGGTCGTTTTGTATTGGGAAATAGACTTCACCCCTGAGTGGACCGCAACGTATGCCGGACATGATGATTGAACAACGCGATACCGATCAACAAGACGTTCGGGTGTTCGTTGCGTCGAAGATGTTGTCGCCGAACAAGGGCGTCGGGTTTTATTCGGTCGAGGAGGCGGCTGGGGACGCAGCCGTCGCGGCGCTCTTTGCGATCGAGGGGGTGACGGGCGTGCTGCTGGTGAACGATCGCTGCACGGTCCGAATAGCGGCGGACGGAGACTGGACCGTCATCGCCCCTGCGGTGGAAGCGACGATGCGGGAGCAGTGGCGTGGCTGACACAATCTGTCCCACGCCACGCGGCACATAAGGCATCACTTTACAAACAAAAGCATTATCCTGTCGGCCACCCGGACGTTTGTTGATTTCGGTTTCCGACGGCCATATTCTGGTGTGTTGGAAGAAGCATACCAAGGATGGGATTCCTCCAGTGATATTGGGGCAGGTTGCGTGGCAGAGGCAGATGCCGTGCATCGTGACGCTGCCGTTCGACGTCTTGGTGGCAGGTGGGGAAAGACCTTCCCGACGCGTCGATTCGACCGATCCTGACTTGGTTCATTGAGGGCAATTCATGGCCAACGCTCGGCCTTGCAGATTGTGTGCACTCATCGCGTGCATGGCGATGTCCGTGTCGGCGGGCGTTACGTCGGCGGAGATCGTGACGCTCGATTTTGAGACGGACGATAACGGCGTCGCGCTGGTCAATGGCCGCATGGTGGTCACGCCGCCGCTGTTCGGCACAATTGTTGGCATCTCGACGACGGGTCCGAATCTCGGGGCGGCCATCTTTGACTCGTCCCCTGGCGGCCCCAATTCGGGCGGCACTGATGAAGACATGATTGTCGACATTGGCAATGTGCTGATTCTCCAGAATCAGAACGTGCCACTGCTGGCGGGACCTGATGTGTTTCTGTTTCCGGTCGTGTCGAATGAGGCGGGCACGATCGTGTTTGATCTGACCGTCGGCGATCGCAGTGTCTCCCCACAATCCATCGACATTATCGATCGCGATGCCACCGGCGTGCAGTTGGTGACGTTGATCGATTCGCAGGATCGCGAACGCGTCTATTTCATCCCCGAGCGATTCACCGGAGACATTATCGCCGGCCAACCGGGCGTCGCCACGATTGATCTTGTGACGACGGCGCCACAGGTGTCGCCGAACGATTCATCCGTGGTGACGCAGATCAACACTGATCCCGGGTTCGACCGCGGCGATCTGGCACGCATGATTGTTCGCCTTGCGGGCTCCGGAGCGATCGACAACGTCGTTGTCGATGTGTTCGACTGCCAGGGCGATGACGAATGTGACGACGGCGTTTTTTGTAACGGGATGGAAGCGTGTGTCGACGGAGCGTGTGGGCCGGGCGACGAACCGTGCGACTCGGCATTTCCGATTTGCCTCGAGGATGAAGACCGATGTGTGCAATGCGAGAGTACCGGCGACTGCAACACGCTCATCGACTGTGATGCCCCATCGTCACCGCGCTGCAACGACGGTATCTGCGAATGCGACGCGGGGACACCGCTTTGTCTGGATGTGGCCAATGCGACGCTGTTCAACGATGCGGGCGAGGCGTGCTTTGGCGATGACCGCATCGTGGAGATCGACATTCGCGTGGGTTTCAGTCTTGTGCCGATCTGCGGTGCACAAGTTGCCATCGAATTTGATACCGACAATCTCGAACTGATCGAGGTGATCAAAGGCGCGGATGTTCCGGGCAATACGGCGGGGGCGGCGTTCAACACGATCCTGTTTGCGTTCGTCGATCCGGTTGCGGGCACGCTGGATTACGCCATTGGTGATGACCCGACGGGTGGTTGTTCGAATGCCACGAGCGAGACTTCGGTGATCGCCCGTCTGCGGTTTCGGGTGATTGGCGGTTGCGATTCGTTTGGGTCGTGTTTCCGGGTGGCTGCTCCCGGCACCCGTCTTGGCGGCAGCGATGGGACGGAAGTGCGTGCGACGGCGTGTGACGATCCGACAATGGGCGTTGTCGGGACGTGCTCGGAACCGTTGAACCTGACGATCGATCCGCCAACGCTGAGTTGTCCCTTCGATGGGCGGCAGACGTTCTCAGCCGCCTGCGGCACGGCGATGGCGCACGTTGATTTCGATTCGCCGACGGTGTCGGACGACTGCGACGTGGCCCTCGATGTCGCCTGTACGGTCGATTGGTTCCCACAATGCAGCGTCGACGGTGACTGCGGTCCGGGCGGAAGCTGTGGGCAAGACACGCCGGGCATCTGCGACAATCCTGCCAACGCATCGAACATTTGCAATGATCCGGACCTTGCGCTTGGCGGTGGCGGATTCTGTTCTGGTGTAACTGCCATCGCCTGCTCTGCGATGGACAGTTGCGAGCAGGTGGACGAATGCCGTTTTGAGATTGAAAACACCGGGATGAACGAGCTTGAAGTTCGCGTTCAGATGTCGCCGGTGATGGACCCCGGTAACGCGTTTGAGCCCTTGAACCGCTGCGTCGAACTGGAACTGCGAAAGTGTGGTGTCACCGGCTTCTGCAGTGGTACCGGAGCCGTGTGCGATCCGGACAACGCGGAGGCATGTGATGGACAGCCTGACGACTGCATTGTTCCTTCCTTTGCGACAGATGCCGATGTGTTGCTGGGTCGGCCGAACGAGTTACCCGGACGTGGCACGATCGTAACGCAAGTACCTGCGGACAATTGGGATTGCATTCGCGTGCGTGATCCATGGCATACGCTGCAATCGGTTTGCGAGGTTGTGTGCGACGATGACGGTGTTCTCAAGGTCGATCTTCAACAGGCCCCGGGACTTGGCACGTCCTGTCATTGGCTGATCAACGGCAACCTCAACGGCGACGACACGATTGATGTTCTCGACTTCGTGCTATTGGTCGCCCCGAACATGCTTCCCGACGATTTCGACAAGAGCATCGTTTGCGGTCAAATGGAGCCACCCCAGCCTGGCGGCATCGGGGACACGCATCCGGACATCAACGGCGATGGCCGTGTGGACGGGCTGGACTTTTCTTTCGTGTCGATCAACTTCTTCGAGACCGACGAGACGAATTGCAATTCGGTCTGCGGGGCGCCGGGTGCATCCTCGGGACCGGCACAGGGCGTCCGCGACATCAGCGTCAACGCGTTGATCAACATGGGTCTAACGGCCCAGCGGGCACATGCGGCTGATCTGAACGATGACGGCAAAGTCGACATGACCGACATGGCGATCTATGCGAACACGCACACGCCTTAATCCGCAAATTTACAGCGCGTTGTACGTGCCGCCGCTGCCGATTGCCGACAACGCCTGAACAAAGTCCAACACGAAAAACAACGTGCTCGCACCGGTGACGAGCACGATCGCTGTGACGCAAATGGCCACGAATGTGTTGCCGTTGACGATACTGTCTGACTTCATCGTCGCGATGATGTGCGGGCGGGCCAATATGAGCATGGACACCAACACGGCTGCGATCGTCGGCCAGATGGAAATGGAATGCACGAAGCTGTACAGCCAGACCCCCCGCGAGACAGGCCCGGAGGAACGCCCCGATGAGCCCCAGACGAAGTGTCCTCTCAGGTGGTACTCGCCGTCCTGAAACGACCCGTTGGGCGCGTCACCACCGAGATAGGAGTAGAGCAGCGTGTACAGGATGAAGTTGCCGATTCCCAGGGCGATGATCCAGAGCAGCAACCAGTTCCGTTTTTGACGGTCCATCATTCACAAAGATCAGACGGGTGCGACAGCTTGGCCTATAACGCCGGAGACCGGCGATGATGCGGTTGCGTAGCGCTTGCGGGGAATGCGGCCCGACAAGCAGGCGAGACGACCGGCTTCAATCGCGTGGCGCATGGCCGCTGCCATCTGGACCGGATCGTTCGCACCGGCGATACCCGTATTGAGCAGCACACCGTCTGCTCCGATTTCCATGGCGATGGTCACGTCCGACGCGGTTCCGACACCGGCATCGACGATGACCGGATACTCGGGATCGCCCTCTTTCAGGTATTCGAGGCAAATCGAGATGTTGTTCGGATTCAAAATGCCCTGACCACTGCCGATCGGCGAGCCGGCCGGCATCACGCTGACCGCACCAGCGTCCTTCAGCTTTCGCGCGAGAATCGGATCGTCACTGGTGTAGACAAGCACCTCAAGACCGAGATCGACGAGTACCTTCGTCGCTTCCAAGGTGCCGATCGGATCGGGCAGGAGCGTCTTCTTGTCTGCCAACACTTCCAGTTTGACCCACTTCGCACCGGGATTGCCAAGTCCTTCGAGCAACTCGCGACTCAGCTTGGCCGATCGGATCGCGTCTTCGGCGGAGAAGCAGCCGGCGGTATTGGGCAGAATGGTGTAGCGATTCAGATCGAGATGGTCGAGGATGCTGTCGGCTTTGGCGCCGCCGTCGCTGCCGAGCACGTCGCGACGAATGGCGACGGTCACGACTTCACAATCCGACGCGTCCAGTGATTGCGCCATCAGCTCATACGTATCATACTTGCCCGTCCCAACGAACAGACGCGACGCAAACTCGAACGACCCCACACGGTACGTCTCACCCGACATCATCCACCTCCCACAAACGTGACAATCTCGATGCGGTCGCCATCCGAAAGCGTGGCCTGATCGAATTCCGAGCGCGTGACCAGCTCCTGGTTCACCTCGACCGCCACCCGCACCGGCGCGACGTCGAAATGCCGCAGCAGATCGCCCACCGTGGCGACGTTGTCGATCGTCTCGGATTTTCCGTTGATTTCCAATCGCATCGGAGTTGCCTTTCCGACGCGATTATAGTCAGGCCGAGCGCGCGGGCAATCGCAGCAACATCGCGGTGGCGTCGGGGTCCAGTTCCTCGGCATTGAAAATCAGCACGTAGACGATCACAACTGCGACAAATGCCATCCCGATCGCCACTTTGCACTGCAACCGCTGGTTCACGACCGCTGGCTCGGGGTTGACCTCGTTGCGAAATGACCAGAGCACCAGACCAGCCAGGCACATCGTGCCGGGCGCTCCCAGCCACAAGACCAGCCAGATGTGAAAGTCGGTGAACGCCTGACGCCAGATGAGCATGGTGATCGCCGCGATCAGACAGCCAAGCCCCATCCATACACTGACGAACGCCATCATTGGCGGGACTCCCTCGGGCCTGCTAAGACGTGCCCTCGTTGTAGCAGATCAGCTTGTACATCAGTCGGGCAGCTAGGAACTCGGTCACCGCCTGTCCGGGCAACGGCATCACCTCGACGACATCCGCTCCGACGATCCGCTTTTCGGCGGCGACCAGCCGCAACAGCGAGGTGACCTGGTACCAATCCAGTCCGCCCGGTTCCGGCGTGCCGGTTCCCGGTGCATAGGCGGGGTCAAACCCGTCGATGTCGAGGGTGACATACACCGTATCGGTCAGGCCGTCGATGGCCCGGTCGACCCAATCGTCATCGTCGAGGCATTCCCGTGCGGTGATTGGCGTGATGTCCGACCTTCGCATGTAGCGGTCTTCCGGTTTCGACCACGCGCGCAGTCCGACGGACACGATCGGCACACCCATTTCGTGCACACGCCGCATAACCGACGCATGGGAGTATTTGGCCTGCTCGAACGAATCGCGCAAATCGGCGTGGGCGTCGATCTGCAGAACCGAAGTCTTCTTGTGCTTTGTCATGGCCGCGCGGACGAGGGCGCTGGTGATGCTGTGATCACCGCCGAGTCCGAGCACGATCTTGCCGTCGCGCACCGCGCTGCGGGCCACCTTGAAGATGTCGGCGTGCATCGCTTCCGGGCCGGCCATGTTCGGCCAGAGCGGATCGAGCGTTGCGATGCCGCAGGTATGGCACTCGTCGCGCAGTTCCTCGTCGAACAATTCCACGTGTTGCGACGCACTGATGATGGCCGACGGGCCTTCCCTCGTGCCGACCTTGAAACTCGCGCTGCTATCGTAGGGAATTGGCAGCACGGCGTACTTCGCCGACGCGTAGTCGGATTCGTTTCCGGGCAGGCCGAGGAAGTTGTTGGGAATCTGTTCCGGCGGCACGGGTGTCTCAACTGAACTTGTAGAGCGACTCGTAATTGCGCTTGAAGTCGTCATTCTTCGACGCGACGTCTTTCAATGTCTGCACCATCTCATCGATGCGCGTGAAAAGACGTCGCGGCTGGCGCGCCTTCTTGCGACTCAGAACGTACTGCGCAATCAGCGGGAACGTCAGCGATGCGCAGGAATACACGACGACGTTGTTGAGGTACGCGTCCTTGACCTTCCCCCAGCTCCGCGCTTCGGCTGGTGTCGCCCCGGACAGTCCGCCCCAATGCGGCGCGTCGGTCGTCAACTGGATGAAATAGTCGTGACCGCCCTTCTCTGTGTCGGCCAGAATCTGATGCAGGGTCGGCTGCGTCTGCAGGTAGAAGTTTTTCGGGGATCCACCGCCGATTTCGACGACGCCATTCTTGTCGGCATCCCGCACGATGGCGGCCGTCTCGATCACGTCGAGAATCGGATTGAGATTCACATCGCCCTTGAACATCTGCGGCACGATCAGGTTCATGCCGAGCGACGAGTCTCCCGGCGATGAGGTGTAGATCGGCACATCGTATTCCGCAGCCGTCGCGACGAACGACTTCTCACCCTTTGGCGCCCCTGACCCGACCGCCTTACCGAGGTAGTGATGAAGCGTCGCGGTCGAGAATGGTTTGGACGGGTCGAAATCCTTTAACGCTTCGAGGATGACCTTGTCGGTGGCCATCAGCGTGTCTTCGTCGCCGATGAACACGTCATAGATGCGTGCGACGCCGATGTCGGCCAACTCGTTGTCGTCGACGCTGGCACTGCCCTGCACCATCGGCATCTCGAACGGTCGATGAAGGTCGTGGTACAGATTGGCACCGGTCGAAATGATGAAATCGACGAATCCGGCTTCGATCAGATCGGAGAAAATCCCACTCATGCCAATCGGCGTCATCGCGCCTGCCACGGTCAGCGCGATCGTCGCGTTGTTGTCGATCATGCGGCCAAACAGCTCCGCCGCTTCCGCAAGGCGACGACCGTTGAACCCGCTGGCCGCAAAAACATTATCGATCATGTCGGCCACGTGCTCGTTGCCACGCAGCTTGAGCGGTTCGATCGAGCGACCATCGAGCCACTTGGCTTCCTTCGCCCCCATTTGATGTCCCGCACGTCCCGGACAATCCTGTGACATCCGCCTCAACCGCCCTTCTCAGTTTGAACCCGGCTTCGCGTCCGTCAGTAGCAGAAAACTGCTGCCGACACGACCGTCGTCCATAGACCGTCTTTGTCCCCACGCGCCGTCTGAACCTCGGCCCGCGTCTTGACGATCAGCTTTTGCGTTCGGTAAATCTCCCGCCGTTCGTCATAAGCCTTGTCGGGATCCAATTCGATGCCCAGCGTCGTCGCCAGCATCGTCGCGGCCATGTCCTCCACATGATCCGCACATCTTCGATGTGTCATACCATAGCCATGATGCTCGGAGATGTATCCGAACTGATTCGGCTTGGCTGGTATCGCCAGCCCAATGCCCGCACACGCAAGACGACTGGGTTCATCCGTCCGCGATTCGGCCATCACGCAATGCACGATGCCACCGGTTTGCAGCTTTTTGAGTCCGGTCTGCCGCGAGACGATCTTGCACTCCGGCGGATAGATGCTGCTGACGCGGACGAGGTTGAATTGGGCGATGCCTGCATCACGCAGGGCGTGCTCGAAGGATTGCAGGCTATGTTTGTGCTTGCCCACACCCTTCGTGAAGAACATTTCCTGGGGAACCAATTGTGCCGGCAATAGCGTAACTCCTGGCGTGGATGCTCGGATCGATCTCGAAGCGAACCCGGCGGGATTCGCCGGGACGAAACCGCGAAAGTATAGCCAACGGCTGCCGCAGCACAACCGAAGTCACAGGTTCAGAATCGTCCGCAGTTTCGGACGGATCGCCGCCAAGGCCTCGCCGCGATGGCTGATGGAATTCTTGTGCTCAGGCTCCAATTCCGCCGATGTCCGCCCCAGCGACGGCACCAGAAAATGGGGATCGTATCCGAAACCGTTCGCGCCCCGCGGCTCGTCCACGATCAGGCCCTCGAAACGCCCCTCCGCCTCGGCCAATATCGTTTCGCCGTCGGCACACGCGATCGAGCAGACAAACCGCGCGGTCCGCTTGTCCATCGGCACCCCGTGAAGCCGTTCGATCAGCTTGCGGTTGTTGGCTGCGTCGTCACACGCGTCGCCCGCATACCGAGCCGAATAGACCCCCGGATCCCCGTCGAGCGCATCGACCACCAGCCCACTGTCATCCGCCAACGTCCAGCAACCCGTCAGCTTGCTGTAGTACCGCGCCTTGATGGCCGCGTTTTCCAGAAATGTCGCCCCATCCTCGATCGGCTCAACCACGTCACCGAAGCGCGCCAGCGTCTCCCATTGCACAGGCATGTCACCCATGGTGGCCTGAATCTCTCGGAGCTTGCCCGCGTTCTGCGTCGCGATGACGATCGTCGGCTGACTCATTCCCGCCACATCCTCTCCTCCTGCGGAATCCGAACCAATTGGGATCGCACGGGTAGCTTCTGGCCTTCGTGGATCTGATACCACACCGCTCCGTTGGTCAGGTTGTACTGCAGCAATTCATCCCGCTGCATACGGCGAATCTTCGCACTGTACTCCGTCACGTTCGATCGATCTCCGCTGCGCCGGATAGCCTCGGGACCGAATGAACCGACCGTCACCATGCTGCGCGCCTTGGTGTGGTAGTAGTAGGCTTCGTATCCACGCGAACGCAACTCTCGCACGAACGCCAGTGCCGCAGCTTTGTAATCCTTCACCTTGTTTGACGGAAAAAACACGCCCACTTGCAGCGTGTACACGCCATCCGCGGCCAACAGGTTCCACTCCGGCGGGCCGACGTCTTCCAGCGGTTTCGGAACCATGCGAGCGGCTGTGAACATTCGTCGACCGCGGCCATCCGCCAGATCGCGGATAAGCGCCAGGTCAGCCGCCAGCTGCGGTGGAAGATCACGTTCGTCACGAAGTCGATCGATGTCGCGATAGTAGGTGCCGTAGAAGACGCGGGAAACATCACCCGCGTTGACAACCCGAACCTCGCTCTTGTTGATGCCCGGCGTTTCCCGCAGGACGCCCGCGATCTGCTCGGCATTGGCTCGATGGAAATCCCCCATCAAGGCCAGACACTCAATCGTCCATGCCTCGCCACCGCCACCGGCGAATCCACCCCCGCCCCGCGCACCGGCTGCACTCCCCGACCGACCCGGCGTCTCACAACCGGCAAGCCCCACCATCACCGTGACCACCGTACACGCCGTCGCTCGTCCGATCCGCTTCATCACCCGCCGCTACCGCTTCAGCCGCTTCCGCAGCGCCGCCTCCTGAAGGACGATCAATTCACCGATGTTCTTTTTCCCGAGCTTGAGCATCTTCGCAAGCTGCGACTCGGAAAACGTCGTCCCCTCGCCAGTTCCCTGAACCTCGACGAACTTCCCGCTCGCCGTCATGACGATGTTGAAGTCCACGTCGGCGGCCACGTCCTCAACATAATTCAAGTCCGAAATGGGCACCCCATCCACGACGCCGACACTCACCGCGGCCACGGCTTCGCGGACCGGCGAATCCTTGAGGATTTGCTCTCGCTTCGCCCAGCGCACGGCATCACACAGCGCGACGTACGCCCCTGTGATCGAGGCCGTCCGCGTCCCGCCGTCGGCCTGCAGTACATCGCAATCCAGCGTGATGGTGTTCTCGCCGAGCACCTCGACATCCACAACCGCCCGCAGTGATCGCCCGATCAGCCGTTGAATCTCCTGCGTCCGCCCGTCCACCCTTTGGCGATTGCGCGGACGCCGCGACCCCGTCGCCCCGGGCAACATGTCGTATTCGGCCGTCACCCATCCGCTGCCCATGCCCGTCTTCCACTTTGGCACGCCTTGCTCAAAACAGGCTGTGCACAGGACGTGCGTCTCGCCCCACCGCACCAGCACCGACCCCGGCGCATTCTTCGTGAACCCCCGCACCAGCTCGACTTTCCGCAGCTGATCCGCCTTCCGTCCATCCATTCGCCCGCGCTTCGCCAAAGGCCACCACCTCTCGAAGAAAGCCCAACCTCATCCGCGCGGCACCATAAAAACCGACCCCGCCGGTGTCAAACCAGCGAAGATCGACTTACTGACGGACCGTGATGAACACCAAAGCGCACTGGACAAGTCTTGCGGCAACGCCGAGGCACCACCATACGGGCACCACAATCGCGTCGGACAAGACGGCACAGCTCAGAATTGGTCCAATTTACAGACCGACGACGTTGTAGCCGCAGTCGATGTAGATGTTCTCGCCGGTGACGCCGCTGGCGAGGTCGCTGACCAGATAAACGGCTGACTTGCCTACTTCGTCTGCTTCGACGTTGCGTCGCAACGGAGCCTTCTTCTCAACCCACTCGAAAATCTCGTCCAGACCGTCGACGGCCATGGATGAGAGCGTCTTGATGGGTCCGGCGGACAGCGTGTTCACGCGGATGCCCTTCTCGCCGAGTTCCATGGACAGGTAACGCGTGCAGGCTTCCAGGGCTGCCTTGGCGACGCCCATGACGTTGTAACCGGGGATGGCTTTCTCGCTGCCGAAGTAGGTCATGCCGATGATGGATCCACCGTTGGGCATGAACTCGGCAGCTCGCTTGGCCATCGCGACGAGGGTGTAGGCGCTGATGTCCATGGCTTGGGTGAAGACGTCGCGTGGGGTTTGGTGGAAGTTGCCGAGTTTGAGGTATTCGCGATCGGCGAAGGCGATGGAGTGGATGACGAAGTCGATGGCGTCGAAGTGGTCCTTGGCTGCGGCGAAGGTGGCATCGAGGTCTTCGTCCTTGGATGCGTCACACGGGATGAGAAACGGGTCGACGACGCCGCCGCCTTCGATGGCTTTGCGGGCACGACGTTCCATCTTCTCCCCGGGCAAATGGGCGAAACCGCAGGTGGCTCCGTGATCGATCAGGTTCTTTGCGATGTGCCACGCGATGCTGCGATCGTTGGCGACGCCGAACACCATTCCCTTTTTTCCATCAAGCAATCCCATCACGCGCACCTTTCTGTCCAGCACTTCGCATTATCGGTCACGTTGGCCGACCGGGTATTTTGCCTGCGGTTCGGCCGGATGACAACCATGCATGTAAGCGTCACTTCTATCCTGCCAACATCGCTGCTGTTGCGGTCCGGCGTCCGGAAAACCCCGCAAGGGGCATCGCGAACCAACGGTAGATGCTCGAAACGGCGGATTGCGTATTGGGGAAGTGCCCCGCTACAATCAAATGGCATGAACGTGGTCGATTCTGGTCATCGGCTGCGACAGGGGTATCTTGGTGAATTGGGGAAAGTTGGCAGTTTCGGTCCGGGGCCGGCTGCCTCGTCAGGCGGATCAACTCTATGCGTTCCATTTTGCGGTTTGTCTTGTGTTTGGTCGGTGTCGCGGTCTGCGCGGATGCCAAGTCGGTCATGGCTGGTGGGTCCAACGCGGATTTGACCGTCGGCACCATCACGGGTGTGGGACACTTCGGCACGCGTCGGGAGTGTCGGGACTCGAAGGATTTCTGCCTCTCCGACGCCCAATGCGGGGGTGAGGACGTTTGCGGTCCCGAGACCGCGTCGTTTTCGGTGGGAACGGCCGCCTGCAACAGTGGCGATGTGCCGCTGAACTGGTGCGATGTCGATACGGAATTCTGCGACGCTGACGAGCATCCGGTGATTGCCACGAACATGTATCGTCTTTACGAGGGGCGATTCGAGCAGATCGGGATGGCGTGGGTGAAGCATGGGTTTGCGGCTGTTGACGAGGATGGCTGCGGGGTCACGTGTCAGGACTCGGGGACATCGGACCTGCTTGGTGTCGGATGCTGGGATGTGTACGACGTCGACCTGAACAGCAGCCAGAATCTGCTTGGTCCGCGTTCGGAAGTGAACCCCAATACGGGCCGTTTCCCGTTTCCGTATGTGCTGAACAATTTGGCGTTGGGAAGTTCGATCTTCAAACGCCTGCAGGTCAAGACGGCTGATCTCAACTCGGAGGAATTTCCCAGCGCACAATTCTTCGCCGAGGCGCACTACGTGAGCAGCGATGACGCGGATGCACGTAATGGCAACAACAATGCTTCGTATCGAGCAATCAACATCAATGGCCCTGGCGAAGGCGGCAGCTACGCGGTGAACGTACTTGCGCTCACCCAGACGGAGCAGGCGGCCATCCGTGCGTGGAAAGCGAATCAGCCAAGCGTCGTGGAGACCGACGTACAAGTGCCCAATGAGGGGTTGTTTGTGCTGGCGGCCGATGCGACAGATCTCGGCGACGGATACTGGCGCTACGAGTACGCGCTGTACAACATGAATTCGGATCGTGGGGCACGGTCATTCTCAGTACGTCGCCCTCTGGGGGCTGACATTCGCAACATTGGTTTTCACGATGTCGATTACCATTCTGACGAACCGTATGACGGTACCGACTGGGCGGCGACGGTGACAAGCTCGGCCATCACTTGGTCGACAGCGGATTACAGCATGGACGACAACGCCAACGCCCTGCGATGGAGTACGCTGTACAACTTCCGATTCGAAACCAATCACCCGCCTGATGCGAACGAAACGGCGACAATCGGTCTGTTCAAACCCGGAACGCCAACACTCGTCACCGGAACAACTGTTGGACCGACGGTCGATCAGTTCGATTGCAACGGCAACGGGGTCGACGATGCACAGGACGTGCTTGACGGCGCGCCGGACTGCAACGCAAATCAGCTGCCAGATGAGTGCGAGGTTGACTGTGATGGCGACGGTACGCCTGATGACTGTCAGTCATTTGCCGATTGCAACATGAACGGTATTCCCGACGCGTGCGACGTGGACTGTGACGGCAGCGGCGTGCCCGATGCGTGCGAGTCGTTCGACGATTGCAACAGCAATGGCGTTCCGGATGCGTGCGATCCCGATTGTGACGGCGATGGCGTGCCTGATGACTGCGATGTTGAGCCGTCGGCTGACGCGGACGAGGATGGCGTCCTGGATTGTGATGACAATTGCCCTGAATCGACGCCTGTGACGTGCTTCTGCGGCGATGAAGTCTGTTGCGATTTCGGCATTGCCCTTTGTGCGATCGTCGTATCGCCTCAGGCGTGCCTTGATTTCGGAGGCGATCCGCAATGCCTGCCGTTCGATGGCTGTCGCGATGGGTGCATCATCGGCGATGGCGATGACGATGGCGACATCGACCTGGCGGATTTTGGTCAGCTGATGCTCTGCTTCAGCGGCTCCAATTCATCCCCGACGTACGAGCCGCCATCTTCGTTCTGTCGCGAGCACTTCAATTTCAACAGTGATGGCGATGTGGACCTGTTTGATTTCGCAAACTGGATCGACAGCCAGCCTGTTCCATGAGCACATTCTGGTTCGTGCAGCGAAGTGATCATCGACGACGGTTGATACGTGATGCCAGTCACAATGGGACTGTCATTTCGATAGACACGGCGTAGCGGCTTCAGGCCAGTACCATCTGCCGCCAGGTGCCTTGCATTAGACGACGGGCTGATCGTGCATCGCAGCCCGGCTGGCAGTCGCGTACTTGACGATCACCTCGATGAGTTTCTTGCGGTCGACGGGCTTGGTGGTGTAACCATTGCAGCCGGCGTCGATACACTTCTGCCGGTCGCCGTCCATGGCGTGCGCGGTCAGGGCAACGATCGGTCTGTCATAGCCCCGCCTGCGAAGTGTGGCTGTTGCCTCGTAGCCATCCATGACCGGCATTTGCATGTCCATCAGAATGACATCGAATGGTGAATGTGAATCTTTGCGCGACAAGGCGTCGTCGAGTGCGAGACGACCGTTGTCGACGACGACCACGTTGGCACCGGCTTTTCGCAGAATGTGCGAGATTAGCCTCTGGTTGTCGACGCCGTCCTCAGCCAACAGAATATCGCAACCTTCCAGAGGTGCACTCGCCGATTGGGACGTGTCGCTTGACGGCACCGGTGCCGCGTCGACCACTTTCGGCTGCGGCACCACCATTTCGACGTGGTCGATGTCACCAGCATCGACCACAGCGCGGAAGCAGCTACCGACACCTTCTCTTGATTCGATAAGCGTCACGTCGCCGCCCAACATCTGAGACAGGCGTCTGCTGATCGTCAGGCCAAGCCCGGTGCCACCGAATCGTCGCGTGGTGGAACTGTCCGCCTGCACGAAAGGCTGGAAGAGCGCGGCGATGTGCTCACCGGTCATGCCGATGCCGGTGTCGATGACGTCGAACTCGATCGCGGGATTGGCATTGTTGACAAATCGGGTCACCAACCGGACGTATCCGTTTCGGGTGAACTTGATCGCGTTGCCGACGAGGTTGATGAGGATCTGCCGCAATCGCGCTGGATCTGTGCGGATAACCGTTGGGATCGCACCGTCGTACTCGCGTTGCAGTCGGATGCCGGCAGCATCGGCTTTGACCTGCATCAATTCGATCACTTCCTCGACAACATCACTCGGGCTGTGGTTTGTGAGGTTGACAGCCAACTTGCCCGCTTCAATCTTGGAGATGTCCAGAACGTCGTTGATGATGCCAAGGAGATGATGTCCGTTGCGGAGAATCGTCTCCACAGCCTGGGCACTTGCCGGATCGCTGGTGTTTTCGGCGAGTGTCTCCGAGAAGCCGAGAATGGCGGTCAATGGCGTGCGAATCTCGTGGCTCATGTTGGCAAGGAAGGTGCTCTTTGCGACACTGGCTGACTCTGCCTGCCGTTTTGCCCCTTCCAGCTTCTGTTCACGTTCGACCTGCTCATTGATGACCTCGGTGAACATGATGATGCCGCCGATGGCGCCGTCTGCGTCGTACCATGGGCGAAGCTCCCAGCGCACCCACGTCGTCTCGCCATCCTTTTGCATGAAGGCATCACGCGCGGAATGGAGCGCTTCGCCGGACAACGCGCGCTCGTGCAGTTCACGCCAGCGGTCGGGAATGGCTGGAAAGACGTCGTAGTGCGATTGACCAAGAATTTCCCCCTGTGTCACGCCATACTGCGTACACCATCCATAACTGGCGACAAGGTAGCGCATCTGGTTGTCAAACATGGCGACGGCCGCCGGTGTGTGCTTGACGAAGAGTCGCAGGCGTTCTTGAACTGCCGCCAACTCCATTGTGGCACGTTGCCGGTCATCGATGTCGAGGTGATGACCGATCATGCGGGTCGGTTTGCCGTCGCCAGTGCGTTCAATCACCTTGCCCGTGCTGCGCAACCACTTGTAGAATCCATTCGCACACTTGAAGCGAAACTCGACGTCGTATGGATGTTGGTCGCTCGCGTGGGCCAATTGGATTTGGCGTTGAAGTTTCGGAACATCGTCGGGATGAACACGTTCGAAGAAATAGGAGTCTGGCACATCGCCTCCGATGGGCTCTTCACCGACCATGGTGTGGAATACATCGTTGGATACGAATGTCCCGCGTTCGATGCTCCAGTCCCACAGGCCCGCATTGGCTGCTGATTGCGCCAGCTCCAGTCGCGCGGTGACGACTTTGAGATTCTGAATGTCAATGTGAACGCCAATCATGCGTTTGGGCGTACCATCCTCTGCGCGTTCGACCACCTCACCAACATCGAGCACCCAGTTCCACGTGCCGTCTTTGCAACGCAGTCGCTGTTCGCATTCGTAGATGTCGGTCTCGCCGGCCACATGTCGCTTAACGTCCGCGAGAGCACGTGGCAGGTCTTCCGGATGACACAAGCTCTTCCATGTATCGAGCGTCATCGGCAGTTCGCCATCATCGAAACCGAGCATGGAATAGAACGTATCGTTGAAATACGTATCGTCCGACTCCATGTTCCAGTCCCACAGGCCGATGCGTGAGGCCTTCATGGCCAGTGCGAGTCGCTGTTTGGCTGCGTCTGCTTCGCGCATGGCCGCTTCGGCGTGTTCTGCGAAGGAGTTGGCCCTGGCGGTTTCACTGGCGAGTTCGTCCAAGGTTTCGCGCAGTGATTCTTCGGTCTGCTTGAGGGCATCAATGTCGGCAATGGAACCCGACATGCGCACGGCGTTGCCCTCCGGATCCCACTCCGCCTGTCCACGTGCGCGGAACCATCGGAATCCCCCCTCGCGCAATTGCATGCGACAGGCAACGTCGAAGGTGGCTTGACGCTCCAGGTGGCTGGTGAACCCTGAGATGGTGGACTCACGGTCGTGGGGGTGTAGACGGCTGAAGAACGCGTCGATGTGGTGCTCGAACTCTCTGGCGTACTCCTCATCGTAGCCCAGGAGCTCCTTGAACCGATTCGAATACCATACAAGTCCGGTTTGCGGATGGTAGTCCCAAAGACCATCGGCGGAGCCGCGAATGGCACGATCGGTGGCGTCGCGAGCCCTTTGCAGGTCCCGTTCAAGTTGTTTCTGCTCGGTAACTTCGAGGGCGTACTTGACAACACTCGTGACGCTGCCATTGGCCGCCACGATTGGGTTGTACGTTGCACGAATCCAGAAGCACTTACCGTCTTTGCCCATGCGTTTGAATTCACCGCTCTGCGGTTCGCCTCTACTCAGGGCCTCCCAAACCGCCGCGTACTCGCTGCTGGATGCATATTTCTCCCCCACGAAGAGACTGTCGTGCTTGCCACGCACCTCATCAAAGCTGTAACCCAACCATCGCAGGTAGACATCATTCACGGATGTGATGCGTCCATCGGGTGTAAACTCGATTCGCCCATGCGAACGATCGATGGCATCGAGATGCGTCGCGAGAGCTGCCGTCGATGCTTCGACCTGGCGCAGCGTCGCCTCGTGCACCCACAAGGCGAGTGCGAGCAGCAACAAAATCGTCACACCAAAAGCCAGAGTCTCCCGGCGCGCGATACGGTTGAGCCGAAGCGTCGCCTGAAATTCGTACTGTTTCACAATCTCGTCCATGATCGGGAGAAACAGATCAGCTTCCCGTCCAAGCGCAAACACATGGCCGCGAATCCCGGCGGACACCGTCTCCTTGTCCTGCATGTCGCCTGAGCTTGTTGCGATGATGGTCCGGGCTGCGCGATCCATCGACTCGCTGATCGGCGTCAACTGCGCGTAGAGCTCGAGGATCGCCTCGGAATTCTGCCCCGATGGGTGTTGATTGTCCTCGCCTGATTGCAGGCGTCGCCCACTCTCGAACCAGAGTTGGTGCGCCTGGCGAAGCTTCGCGAGCGTGTGATGGGCCGCCGCACTCTCACCACGCTCCAGTTCCCCGAGCAACAGGAACGCCGACTTCGCGATGCGCTGGCTCAGCATACGCTGGCGACCGGCCATGTTGATCGTCGGGGCGTCGGCTGCCTGGCGAGATGATTCGCGTCCTCTCAGCCACTGACCACCACCGATAAGGAAACCGATCGCGAGAAGCACGGCAATGTAGGTGACGCGCAGCCTTCGCGTGGATTGGTGACGATCGTCCAAGTGTTGCGACATTCGCTGGCCGTTCTCGTTTGACTTCGGTGCATGGAGTGGCTGTCCACAGCCTCAATCGTTGTTTCGGCTGAGCAGTGACGTGCGGTAAGGCACAATTCAGAACGGAATTCAACGATGAGCAGGCCCGATAACACGCCCTGAATTCACCTAATCCGCCATGCTTTGTTGCCAGCGTTTATCGCACCCTGTATTCGGGCGTCAGCTTATCCGCGTGTGAGATCCCTGGTTCGCGATGTGACGGCCACGACGTGGCACCGCCCCATGCATGGCGAGCGCGGCAACGGCCGACCGCCGAACCGACCGCCCCGGGTCCGCACCGTTGTCCCAATACCGACCGAGCACTATGCTGATGCGTATCGAGCGGTCCCGGCATTCGGTACCGACATTGGAGTCCACACCACGTGCCCGAATTTGAAATCGTCTCCGAGATGTCGCCCCGCGGCGATCAACCGGCCGCCATCGAGCAGCTTCACGATGGGCTTGCGACCAACAAGAAGTTCCAATGCCTGATGGGCGTCACGGGATCGGGCAAAACGTTCACCATGGCGAACGTCATCGAGCAGTGGAAGCGCCCCACGCTCATCATCAGTCACAACAAGACCCTCGCCGCCCAGCTGTACGAGGAGTTTCGCGAGCTGCTGCCGAACAACGCCGTGCAGTACTTCGTGAGCTACTACGACTACTATCAGCCCGAGGCCTACATTCCGCAGCGCGACATCTACATCGAGAAGGACGCATCCCGAAACGATGATCTCGATCGGCTGCGATTGGCGTCAACCAGTTCGCTGATTTCGCGCGACGACTGCGTGATCGTCGCGAGCGTGTCGTGCATTTTTGGGCTTGGTTCGCCCGAAGACTACAAGCAGAGCACGGTCGTGATCCGCGTCGGGGATATCGTCGATCGCGATTCGATGCTGAAGCGCTTCGTCGACCTGCAATACTCGCGCAACGACCTTGAATTCGCACGCGGGCAGTTCCGTGTTCGCGGTGACGTTGTAGAGATTCACCCCGCTTATGAGGAATTCGCTTTTCGCATTGAGATGTTCGGCGACGAGATCGAGAAGCTCGAGATCATCAATCCGCTTACCGGCGAGTCGCTGCGACGGTTGGAGACGATCAACCTTTATCCGGCCGTCCACTATGTCATGCCGGAAGATCGCGTCGCGTCGGCAACAAATTCGATTCTCGAGGAGCTGGATCAGAGGCTGATGGAACTGCGGCGCCACGGCAAGCTGCTCGAGGCCCAACGCCTGGCGGCGCGGACGAAATACGATGTCGAGATGATCCGGGAGGTCGGCTACTGCTCGGGCATCGAAAACTACGCGCGACACCTGAATGGTTCGCCGCCCGGAACGAGACCTTACACGCTCATCGACTACTTCCCGGATGACTTTCTGCTGGTGATCGATGAGTCGCACGTTACCGTGCCGCAAATTCGCGCGATGTACGCGGGCGATCGAAGCCGCAAGGAAGTGCTTGTCGAGCATGGATTCCGTTTGCCGTCATGTCTGGACAATCGTCCGCTCAAGTTTGATGAATTCGAGGACCTTTGGCCACGCGTCGTATTCGTCTCCGCCACACCGGGTCCATACGAACTAGAGAAGACTGAAGGCGAAGTCGTGGAGCAGATTGTTCGCCCAACCGGCCTGGTTGATCCGGTGATTCACGTGCTGCCCGCGCGAGGCCAAGTGCCCGACTTGCTTCAGCGGGCGAATCAGCGGGCACAGGCAGGCGAACGCGTCCTCGTCACAACACTGACCAAGCGATTGGCTGAGGACCTGTCCACGTACCTGCAGGAGGAGGGGCTGCAATGCAAGTACCTGCACAGCGAGATCGATACGCTTGAACGCATCGAGATCATCAACGATCTACGCAGCGGACACTTCGATGTTTTGGTTGGGGTCAACCTGCTGCGTGAAGGCCTCGATTTGCCCGAAGTCTCGCTTTGCTGCATTCTCGACGCCGACAAGGAGGGATTCCTGCGCAGTGAAACGTCGCTGATCCAGATGATTGGTCGAACAGCCAGAAATGTGAATGCGGAAGTGATTCTCTACGCCGACCGCGAGACACCATCCATGAAGCGGGCGATGGACGAGACGAATCGCCGTCGCGAAAAACAAATCCGCTATAACGAAGAACACGGCATCTCACCGCAGACAATCAAGAAGGCCATCCGCAGTGGACTCACGACTGAGGTCAGTGCGCGGCAGACGGTCATGAAGGCGGTCCATGCCAACGAGGAAACGTACGATCGTGACGAACTGATGCTTGCCATTGAGAAGGAAATGCTCGAAGCCGCAGAGAAGCTGGAATTCGAACGGGCTGCCCAACTGCATGAGCGACTCAAGAAACTGCAGGATGGCGAAGATGTCGTATCGGTCGCGACGCTTGAGGATGTACGTGACAAACAGTCACCCAAACGTAAGGGATCGCGTCGCCGCCGGTAGTGTCGGTGAACACCAACGCCCATCAAGACCGCCGTTGACCAACAGAATCGATCAATCAGCACACATTGCGAAACATGATGCAAGAACCATCGCCCGAGTTTCTCAACTCTGTCAAACACCTCGCTGAACTGGCACGTGATGAAGACCTGGGGCCTCATCGCGTGGACCTGACCAGTGCGCTCCTGCCAGACAAGGGGCAGGCGCGATACGAAATCCTGATTAAAGAGCCCGGCGTTTTTTGTGGACACGCCGTCGCCGAAACCATCGCCAACGTCTTCGACCCAGCGGTGACCATTCAATGGGATGAAACCACGCAAGATGGCATGATTGTTTCGGATTCGCCGCACGCAGTCGGTACGCTGACCGGCCCGCGGGACAGCATTCTGACGCTCGAACGCACGCTGCTCAATGTCCTTCAGAGACTCTCCAGCATTGCCACGCTCACACGCCGATACGTCGACGCCGTCGCCCACACCAACGCCAAGATCTATGACACGCGCAAAACGCTTCCCGGCTATCGACTGCTCGAGAAGTACGCGGTGCGCTGCGGCGGCGGTCTCAATCATCGCGCAGGACTACACGACGCCGTGCTGGTCAAGGACAACCACCTTGCAGGTGTGCCACCAGAGCGGCTGGCGGGACACGTGTTTCAGTTGCTCAACCGCGTCGGCGATCTCCCCGTGACGCCGGCATTCGTTCAGGTCGAGGTGGACAACCTGCTGCAGTTTGAACAGTTGCTCGATGTTCTCGGCATCGACATCATTCTGCTGGACAACTTCCCGCTCGACGAGATGGCTGTCGCCATTCGCCTTCGCGCAGAACGCAACCTCGAAGGCCGCATTGCACTCGAAGCTTCAGGCGGTATCACGCTTGACACTATTGTGCCAATCGCCGAAACCGGCATCGACCGCATCTCCGTCGGTGCGATCACGCATTCCGCACCCGCACTCGACATTTCGCTGCATGACTGAATAGCCGGCGGATGGCCGACGTTTGGACTTCTCATCGCTGCTGACCTATGCTCCCGCATTGTTTCGCAACATGCACGGATTGACGTGCAGGACAAAGGAGAGATTTGATGACGTTCAGATTCAAGTTCGGTTTGATCATGAGCTGTGTGTTGACGGCGACGGGGTTGGCCCAGTCGGAGAGTTTCACGCTCACGCCCACGCAGGACGGATTCACACGCGAGCAGGCGCCGACGATCAATTTGGGCGGTGGTGGCGCCATTCACGTGGCTGGCAGTGCGGCCCTCAACGTGACCGATGAGGCGCAGGGCGTTGCCGACGCGTTCATCATGTTCAACGCAGCCGACGCTGTCGCATTCTTCAACGCGCAGTTCGGCGATTTGAATTGGGACCTCACCGGTGTCACGCTCACGCTCAATGAGGTCGGCGCCCCGAACAATGGCATCTTCAGTCGCGGCGTCGGCACATTCGACATCCTCTACGTCGCGAATGACGACTGGTCCGAAGGCCCCGGTCGACCGAGCACGCAGGTCGAAGCCGAGAGCAATCAACTGAGCTTCACTTCAGGCAGGGCCCTTCTTAACGAACTCGCAGACGCCAACCTTGGTTCCGCCTCCAATTCGGGAATGGACAGCGCCAGTACCTACGAACTCGACGTCGCATTCGAGTTGGCTGTCGATGTCGCCAACGGCGGGGACATCACCCTGTACCTCGTCGCCACCGACGTCAATACCGGCGCCACATTCCGTTCGGCGAATCGTGCGGACGAAGCAGAGCATCCCATGCTCACACTGACGGCTGAGGCGCTCGTCGATGATCTGCCCGGTGACATGGATGACGGCATGGGCGGCGATGACATGATGATGGACGACATGGGCGACGGCATGATGGATGATGGGATGGGCGATGACGACGACGGCGATGATGGCGCTGGTGACGACATGATGGACGACCCGATGGACGATCAGGGCGATGACATGATGGATGACCCAACGCCCGATCCGATGATGCCGATCATGTGTGGTCCGATGATGGGCATGGGGCTTGTCACGCTGTCGCTGGGGCTGGCTTCGCTGAAGCTGAGCTCGCAACGTCGGCGGCGGCTTCGGAAATAACGTGGCGAAATTTGCCTGACGCCGCCCGCTCGATCTTGTTCACCAGTTGAACGCGGGCATCGGGAATATCGCCAAGGCATGCATGCACACCAGATAGCACCGTGTCGGCAGGCGGGCGTGAAACGCCGTCTGCCGGCACGATTTTCACTTCCACCGAGCGGTCCGCCCGCTGATAAACCTGAAACTCTCCAACGCCGGTTAGTTCTCGCAAGTGGTAGATGAGCGAAAGCGCATGACGCAGCGATCCATCCGCCGCCACGAGGTGGTCCGTACGCCGACCAGCCACGACCGACATCGTGCCAAGGCCGCGGCCACATGAACATGGCGACGCCGACAATTGGCCCATATCACCAGTGCGATAGCGCACGAACGGAGTTGCAAGGTTATCAAGATTGGTGATGACGATTTCACCGGCCTGCCCGGGGGGGACGGGATGCCCTTCGTCGTCCACAATCTCCATGATGATGTGCTCGTCCATCACGTGCATCGAACCGTGATCACACTGATGGGCGCAGAATCCTGAATCGCGACCGCCATATCCATCGGCCACAGACACACCGAAGAAGCCTTCAATCACGCCACGACGCTGCTCGTCAAGCACTTCGCCGGTGACGAATACCGCTTTCAGATGATCCGACTTCAACGCGGCATCCTGCTGAGACGCCAGCTCGCAGAGTGTCGCCACGCTGCTTGGGTATCCGAACAGACACACGGGTTGATAGCGATTGATCCGGTCGACGTAGCCCCGCACCGAGGACGGCGACAGATCGAACGCACTGAGCAGAAGGTCATTCACGAACACATCGCGGACCGATCGCCACATGTCCTGTCGCTGAGTCCCGATCGAGACACCCCAGAGGTACACTTCGCGCTGACCAGGTTCTACACCAAACCAGCGATGGGCCCGCATTCGGCTCGCTTTGTCGTATGCTTCCCGCATTGAGGTCACCAGAAACGTCAACGGCTCGCCCGTCGATCCCCCTGTCGACATGCGCTTGATACGTTGACCGTCGCCAACGACCGGTGAAGTGTCGACCAGCCGACGCATCGCTGACCTGTCCATCAATGGCAGCGCGCGCAGAATCTTCCAGGGATCGTCGACACGCGGGTCAACACCCAGGGTGGCAAATCGAGCGCGATGAAATGCGGAACAGCGGTCAAGTTGCTCGAACAGCGCCCGCAGTTTCCGCGAGCGCAAGGCACGAAGCTGATCAGCAGAAAACCACTGCGACGCCTCCAACTCCGCCAGGACCCGAAAAGTAGGCCGCCCGAGGATGCGTTCCTGCAGTGGGTAAAAGATGGAGCCTGCCAGACTTGCCCTGATCCCCGTCATCCGTCCTTCCAATCCGCCTCTCACGCACGTCATCCATGCAGACCGCGTACCGCTCGCGCAGCCCCGTCACAGATTCGTCGGAAGAAACAACGGGGAAGTTGAGGTGACTATTGGACCATGATCCGCCCCGCAAAGCACCCGGAGGACAGGCGCAAGAGACGTCATGATTTCGATCATCAAGCGGCCACGACAAGACCCAACGCCACCGGTGGGACTCGAACCCGCAACCTGCGGTTTACAAGACCGAGCCACAGATTGCGTAAATCAATGCTACTTCACGTTTTACGACAATTCGAGAGAGCGTCTTGCGTCAGCGCTTGCGCACATCAGGAAGACTGATCCCGATCTCGCCATCGTCCTAGCCGCTTGGCCAGCATTGTCGGCTCGCACTCGGGCACGGATCGCGACACTCACCCTACGCAACATCGATCACAAAGCGTGACACCCAATTACGACCGGTCCACAAACACGGACATTTTGTCAGCCATGCGCGAGTTCTCGAAGCCCCAAGGGCAATGGAACGAATTGGTTGGCAAACGAGTGGGGGGACGTGTCAACCGAGGCAAGCTACGCGTCTCCAAGACAGCCGGTACGCACGTATTCATCAGCGCCCCATTGCTGAACCGCTATGAATATGCGGAGTCGAGAAAGGGACAGCGTTCAATGGGTTTGGGGTAAGCTCACTTGGCCAATCGAGGCTGGACAGGTTCCGATTGCTGTCCATTGATTATGGCGCTCACTCCAGCTGCTTCGACATCGAGAGCAACACCGACGAACACAATCTCAAATTCGCCTGGTTTCAGCTCAGGTTCACCGGCAGTTAATCGTCGTCTGTTCCAGGAACTCGGTACGCATTGTCAACAAAGCAGGTACGACTTGACCGGGCGAATGGCTCAGCTACCGTCCTCCGGCACCGAAGGTGCGCATGGAGACGATGGAATCGGCCTGATTCGTATTCTTGGGCTCTTGACTCGCGGAATGCTGAGCGACCAGCTCGAATTTGCCAGCGAAAACCTCGCAATGCGGCAACAACTTGCCGCATTGAAGCACAAAGCTAATGCGACACGATTGCGAACGCGTGACCGCGACTTCTGAGCGATCCTTTCTCGCATTTGTTCGAATTGGCGCCCCGCACTCTTCATCGTGCCACTGGCAACCGTGATTGGTTGGCATCAGTAGGGATTCAAGCTGTTCTGGCGGTGGAATTCCCGTGGACGGAAGCCAGGAAGACCGCGCATCGATACCGAGGTCAGAGTGCTGATTCGACGGATGTCTCGTGAGGATCCGCGCTGGAGTGTTGCGCGCATTCATTCGGAGTTACTGCTACTCGGCTATACCGTTCCCGAAACAACCGTGGCGAACTATATGAAATGTGTTCGCAAGCCGCTCTCTCAATCATGGCGATCATTCCTCGCCAACCACCTCGCCGACTCCGCGCGACATCGACTCACCTTAGAACGGTAAGTGCATCGCCCAAGAATCGGTAGAGTCGAAAAGTGGCGCGGTTGTTTAGGCGTAGCCTATCTGTTGCCGACCCTTTCGGTTGCCGGTGCCTCACTCGCTTTGCCGTACT
>JANQQK010000008.1 GCA_028289375.1 Phycisphaerae bacterium
CTGCTGATTCGTCACGAGCGGCACGTCGAAATGTACCAAGCCTTTATCCACGTCGCCTGCCTCATGATCACGCTCAACAAGTTATGAAACCGCTTCTAGAGCCTATCCCAAAATCCCTTTGAGCAGGATGATGGTGCATCCGAGGTGCAGGAAGCTTTGGAACAGGCGCGTTGGACAAACTTGGCAACGGACTTGAGGTTGATTGAGCGCGAAGTGGCGAAGTGCCAAGCTGCGTTACTGATCATTGATCCAATCACCGCATACTTGGGTTGTGTTGACGATCATAGGAACGCCAACATCCGTTCAGTCCTCGGCCCGCTGTCAGCGCTCGCGGAGCGGCAGAATTTGGCGATCCTTGCGGTCTCTCATTTCCGCAAAAGCCAAGCGGCCAACGCTGCGCAACAAGTGGTAGGATCAATTGGCTACACGGCTGCGGCTCGCATGGTGTGGGCGATTGGCATGGATCCAACTGACGACACAGGATGCAGGCGAATCATGGTGCCGGCCAAGAATAACATCATTGAGACGCCGACAGGCCTGGCATTCACGATGGAGAACAGTTCAGTCCGGTGGTCGAATGTGACTGTCACTACCACAGCTGACCAAATGGTGGCAGCGGCCGCCGATGCGGGGACAGTGGGACATTCAGCACTTGAAGATGCAAAGGAGTTTTTGCGGGTCGAATTGGCCCACGGCCCTCGGCCTGTCAAGGAACTCGTAGCGGCAGCCGTCGATGCGCAGATCTCAGAAAGGACATAGAATCGAGCAAAATCTGCCATGGCAGTGAAATCTCGAAAGGTGACGGATCACCATGGAAGTCGCTCGGTTTGGCAACTGCCGACCGAGACTTCTCAAGATGGCCAAGAGTGCCAAAATTCCCAGATCGGAAGTCTTGGCCACCTTGGCCAACATTGCGGCCCTCCGCAACATCACAACGGAATCGCGGGTACCTTGACCGATCCGCGACATGACGAATGGGCAAAGCAGTGAAGGCTGGCAGATGTATCACAAACACGATATCCTAGGCCCCATGGCTGACATTGCAGAGCAACCAAAAAAGGCAATCCTGTCGAGTGGCATGAGCTTGTACGAGATCGCGAAGCAGGCAGACCTGCCGTATGCTACGGTTCATGGATTCGCCGGCGGGTACCGCAGCCTGAAAATTGAGTCCGCCGCGGCGATCTGCCGCGTCCTTGGGCTGTCGCTCGCAAGCCGATCCCAGCGTAATAAGAAAACGAGGTGACCGATGGCACGCGTATTCAAACACTCCTATACCATGAAGCTTCCAGACGGTACCCGCGAATCCCGTAAGACGAAGAAGTGGTACGTGGAATGGACAGACGCACAGGGTGTCGTTCGTCGAAAAGCGGGGTTCACGGACAAGCGGGCCACGGAGGCACTCGCCCAAGAAATGCAAAAGCAGGTCGATCGCGAAAAGGCTGGCATTGTGGATCGGGACAGCTTGGATCTCTCTGAGAGTATGAGCGCCCCGATCAATGCTCACATTGACGCCTACGTGGTTCATCTCGAATCGCACGCGTCACCACGCCACGTCTCGGAGACTTCGCGTAGACTGCGGGTCGTGATCGAGGCATGTGGATTTCGTAGGCTCAATGACATCAAGTCCGAGCCGCTGAGTCGTTGGTGCGCTTGCAGGCACAATGAAGGCCTCTCCCCCCGAACGTGCAACACGTACTTGTCGAGCATTCGTGCATTCGTTCGGTGGTGCCTCGCGGATAGGCGCATTTTGCGGGATCCGCTTGTGACCATCAGGAAGTTCGACGAATCAGCCAACACGCGACGAAACCGCAGAGCGTTGACGGCAGACGAGCTGTCACGACTATTCAAGGCAGCGGCTGAGCGACCATTGCGTGAGGCAATGCTAATCCGGCGGGGCCCTCGAAAGGGGCAACTCGTTGCGAAACTCAATCCCGACCGAGCACAGGAGCTCCACCGGCTCGGCCAAGAGCGTCGACTCATCTATCTCACGCTCGTCCTAACGGTTCTCCGGAAGGGTGAGCTGGAACAAATCACGTGGGGAGACTTCGAGATCGATGGCAAGCAACACTGGTTGACGGTCCGAGCAAACGTCTCCAAGAACCGCAAAGAGGAGCCGCTGCCCATTCGTGCTGATTTGGCGAAGGAGCTGCGAAATTGGAGATCGGGATGCGACAACGCGCGTGACAGTGATCGGGTCTTCACGGTTCCGAAAGGCCTCGTACGCATCCTGGATCAAGACCTTGTGGCTGCCGGAATAGCGAAACTCGTCGTCGGTGACGACGGCGTTCAATACATCGACAAAACCGATGACAGAGGACGCACAATCGATGTGCACTGCCTACGTCACACAACAGCAACGCTCTTGATGGAAGGAGGCGCCTCGCCGCGTATCGTTCAGAGATTAATGAGGCATTCTGACATCCGGCTAACCATGGATCGTTACACCGATGTGCACTTACTCGATACCTCCGGTGCACTTGAGGTCTTGCCGCATTTCGCAGAACGAGAGACATCAGCAGAGCCGGCACGTGCGACCGGAACGTACGATGACCCCGCCGCGCTTGGCGGATTACTTGGCGGAAAAGGGCGCACAACGGTGCATTTTGGTGCAACTGCATTCAATTCGACGGAAGATGAGGGCGAAGTGAGTGGCGAAGATAAGTCAGCTTCTGAGCAAGACTTAGCAACGCCATGCAACGCTGTGCAAGAAAGCGGGCGACGCGACTCGAACGCGCAACATTCAGCTTGGAAGGCTGATGCTCTACCATTGAGCTACGCCCGCGAAACTCGCACGCTAGTCTACCGTCGACGCAAAGGCCCGCAAGCATCCGACATTGACCGACTGGCCAGCATGACACGCGGCCATCGACCAATTCCAGCCCTCGGCACCATCAGGCGCAGTCCAGACCGCCCATAATCCGGCCCCTCCTCAAGCCGAATCTGCAAACCGCAAGCCACACCATGCCTGAGAATCGCTCCGATTGTAGGATTTCGTCGGTGCCGGAATCGTCAGATCACTCCAGCGCGTTAATAATGAGGACGGATGAACTCACCGCGAACTTCGGTCAGCCAAGGGCGTCGATTGGTGGCAGGCCAACGCCACGGCGAGAGCGTCCCAAGACTCGGAATCGAGGGTTATCATGAAGAGCGAATTTGGCATCGCCGTCCTGCTGGGCGTCGCACTCATCACCATCGTCGTGAGAGGAGGTGCGGGCATGGGCCCGCTGAAGTCAAACACCACCAACGACAAGAAGTCTCCCGCCTATTCCGCCAGCGGGTTCAAGATTGAACGCCTCGCCCAGGAACGCATCAACGAGCTGGCCAAGGACCTTACCGACGAGGAACGCCGCATCCTCCTCAACGAAGGCACCGAACGTGCCGGATGCGGACTCCTGCTCGACAACAAGAAAGACGGCACATACACCTGTCGCCTCTGCGGTCTGCCACTGTTCGGCTCCAACAGCAAGTTCAACTCAGGCACCGGTTGGCCCAGCTTCTTCCAGCCCATCGACAAGGATCACGTTCACTATGAGAAAGACGTAAGCCACGGCATGGTCCGCGTCGAGATCGAGTGCATGCGCTGCCGTTCGCATCTTGGCCACGTGTTCGAAGACGGCCCCAAACCAACCGGCCTGCGATACTGTCTCAACTCAGCATCATTGACGTTCTTCGAGAAAGGAGCACCGATGCCACCCGAATCCACCCCGCTCAAGACCGAGACCGCCTACTTCGCCGGCGGTTGTTTTTGGGGCGTCGAAGACCGTTTCCAGCAAGTGCCCGGGGTCATCGACGCCGTTTCGGGCTACCAGGGCGGCAACACGCAAGACCCGTCCTATCGCGAAGTGTGCAGCGGCTCGACCGGACACGCCGAGTCTGTACGCGTCAAATACGACCCATCAGCCGTCACCTACCGTGACCTGCTCGAACGATTCTTCCAGTTCCACGATCCGACGCAGTTGAATCGCCAGGGACCCGACGTTGGCACACAATACCGCTCCGCGATATTCGCAGCCGACGCCGACCAGTTGAAACAAGCCAAGGCATTTGTCGAAGAAGCCAAAAAATCGGATCGCTACAGCGGACGACGCGTCGTGACCGAAGTCAAGATGGCCGACCCGTTCTTCGAAGCCGAGGAATACCATCAGGACTACCACGCCAAGCACGGCGGATCCTGTGCCATTCCCGGCAACTAACCTCAACTGTAAGTCAACCGAGTAACGCCCTGATGGCCCGATTGGTGCTCCAATCGGGCCATCTTCTCGTTGAGAAAACCACCCTGTCGCCGCATGTCCGTATTTTCGCGTGCCAGCCCTTGACACGACTGCTACATCTGTGGTATCTTCTGCTACAGATGTAACACATGGGCAGGAAGTAATGAAACTCTCCGAAGCAGAATGGAAAGCCATGAACATCGTCTGGCGGAAAGCGCCCGTCAGCGCGCGCGATGTTCTCGAAGACGTCGAATGCGAAACCGGCTGGTCCTACTCCACCGTCAAGACAATCCTGACCCGCCTCTGCGACAAAGGCGTTCTCTCCATGCGCAAAAGGGCCAACACCAGCTACTTTGCCCCCAAACTCAGCGAAAACCAGGCCCGCAAGTCGGCCATCCGCAACCTGCTCGATAACGCCTTCGACGGTACCTTCGGCTCTCTGCTGCAGCATGTCGCCAAGGAGGAAAAGCTCAGCAACAAGGACCGCGACGCCCTGGCAGAGATGCTCCGCGAATTGGACGAACGAAAGCGGAGTGCATCATGACCCTCACCTTGCCCGGCATTTGTGAGGCGTGGTGGGCTTGGATGTCCGCTGTGTCCGTCCAGATCGTTGTCCTGTTCATCATCGTGTGCGCACTCGACAAGATACTTCGCCGCTGGGCATGGCCTCAGTTGCTCGCCGCCATGTGGCTCATCTTGATGATGAAACTGCTTGTACCCCCGACACTTGTGTCGCCCGTGAGCGTCGCCCATCTCGCCCCACAAAACGCCCTGCTCTCACAACCAGCCGCAGCGTCACAAACGAATTCAGTCGTTCCAATCCTATTCGGTATCTGGATTGTCGGCTTCGCAATCCTCAGCATCTGGACGTGCGTTCAGTATCGCCGAACCAGACGTCGATGGCTTGGCTCACCGGAAATCGTCACGCCGGCATGGCTGATTCATCGCCTCGACGCACTCAAACGTCAGTCCGGTGTCCGCCGCCGCATCCGATTGTCCGTTCGCCTCGGTGCGCCGGGCTCCGCCGTCATCGGGTTTACTCGTCCCGTCATCATCATGCCGGCAGCGTTCGTCGCTCAAAACGAACGCGACGAAGTTGAGCATGTGTTGCTTCACGAACTCGCCCACATCAAACGACGTGATCCTCTCGCGGGATTCGCCTGCCTCACTCTTCAGTTGATGTACTGGTTTCACCCGGCGGTCTGGATCGCACGCTCGCGATTGTCCGCCCTCCGCGAAATCTGCTGCGATCGTTTCGTCACGGACACCCTTGGTGAACGTTCGCCACACTACCGCGACACACTGCTGGAACTCGCACGTCCCTGGATCACGCGACAACGCACAGGCCAACTCGCCCTCATTCACAATCACAGCCAATTGCTCCATCGACTCGAATGGCTGGAGCGATCCTGCTCGACGCGCGTACTCTGGCGTCGTGCCATGACACTGCTGATGAGCCTGACGCTGATGCTCTGCTGCGTCCCACTGTCTCAACCACATCCGGAACCAGCCGGTTTCGACGTTCCGGACCCCGCGTGGTTTCGTATCGGCGAAGGATGCATGCGTACCCGCATCGCCGTGATGCAGGCGATCGCCGCTGAGGAACAAGCCGGCGATCCGCTCTTCTGACCTATCCAAGTCCGAACCGCTGAAAGGAAGTCACCCATGAGCCAGAACGACCGCCCCACCGTCGGTGCCATAGCATGGCACGACCTCACCGTCCCGGACGCAACCAACGTTCGCACGTTCTACGAACAGGTCGTCGGGTGGAAGACGGAACCGGTCAGCCAGGGTGACTACAACGACTACAACGTCAAACAACCCGATTCCGGCGAAACGGTGGCCGGCATCTGCCACGCCCGAGGCGTGAACGCCAACTTACCGCCCCAGTGGATGATCTACATCATCGTAGAAGACCTCGATGACAGCCTCCGCAAATGCGCGGCACTCGGCGGAAAAATCGTCGACGGCCCCCGGTCTCAGGACGGCGGAAAACTCTGCATCATTCAGGATCCAGCCGGCGCCGTCGCCGCGTTGTACCAACCATAAACCGCAAGATCACGCGTGCACAGCACGCATTCATGACCACCAAAAGGAGACAAGACCCATGAAGCGTTCCATGATCATCATGAGCGGCATCCTGCTCGCTGCCACGTTGACCACCGTCACCGTCTCGGACGAAAAAAAGGGAGAACCAAGCCCCGAAGAGATGGCCAAAATGATGGAAGCCATGCAGAAAGCACGAAAGTTCACCGCTCCGAGCGAGATGCACAACGCGCTCAAGAAGTTCCTCGGCGAATGGAAGTCCGAAACGCGATTCTACATGGGCGACAAACCAAGCCCGCCCGAAATCGGCGAGGTCTCTAACAAGTGGCTGATTGAAGGCCGTTTCATCATGAGCGAGGCCAAGGGCATGATGATGGGACAGCCATTCAAAGGCTACACGATGATGGGCTACGACAACTTCAAAATGAGCTACGTCGCTGCCAGCATGACAACGTGGGACACGGCGCTGCGTATGTCGGAGGGTGACATCGATCCCCGAACAAACGCGTTGATCATGTACGGCACGGTTGACGAGTATCTCACCGGCGAACACGACAAGATGTCCAAGCTCGTCTTCCGATTCGACGGCGATGATAAATACACCTGGGAGATCCACGACCTGTCCATCGGCGAGAAGAACACCAAGGTCATCGAGGTCACACACACGCGAAAATAGCGTCCGGCAGCAAGCGAGGTGCACGATGAATATTCCGACCGTTTCCGTTCAATGTGATGCTCTGCCAGACCGCGTTTTCCAGGTGGCGTCTGACTTTCACAACGCGGCCGAACGCATATCAGCCATCACCAAATGTGAGGTGCTGACGGAAGGTCCCATCGGCGTAGGCACGCGTTTTCGGGAAACGCGCGTGATGTTCAAACGTGAGTGCACCGAGGAGATGGAAATCACGGCCTACGATCCGCCCCACAGCTACGTGCTTGGGGCGGAATCGTGTGGCTGTCGCTACCGAACCGAACTGCGATTCACGCCAAAGAACGGTGGCACCGAAGTCACGTTCGATTTCCAAGCCCAGCCGCTCACGCTCTTCGCCAAAATCATGAGCATATTGATGAGGCCGATGCTCAAGAAAGCGCTCGAGCAATGCCACAAGGATTTGCTCGATCTCAAAGCCACCGTTGAATCGCCGGAAACGGCACAGGCGTGACGGACCGCAGTCTTTGTGAGGCTGGACCCTCATCGGTCGCATCGCGAGAAAGCGACATCGCCTTCGGGGGATTGTTCGCAGGCAGCGCGCTCGCAGGTGTCAGCCTGACGGTGTATCCTTTTCGCCAAGCAGTCCGGCCTTCAAGTCCTTGGTCGGGGGTTTCTCGCCGACGTACAGCTCGAAGAACTTCCGTGCGAATTTCTCGCACTTGACGCGTCCCTGGTCCTCGCCATTGAGCGTCACTGTGAGGCCTGCATTCGGGGTATAGGTCGTCACCAGACTGCAGCCCTTCTTTACATCGCAAAGCATTGCGTTAAATTCGCTGAGTGCGTCGGCATAATCGCTAAAATCGTCACCGGCATTCGCCTTCATCGCAGCCGTGTACGCTTTGACGAGTTGCGACTTGGAGAGATTCCTCACGAAACGGAGTTCCAGACGCTTGACCTGGTCGGATTGAACGATTTCCTTGGGAGAAGCAGTCTTCTGCTCGAGGTACAAAGCAGCGTAGTACAGATCGATCTTGAACAGCCCCCATTCGCACAATCCCACGCCATTGAGGACAACCGGCTTGCCGGCAGCTTTGCACTCGGGGGCGAATCGGTTTTCGCCGCCCATCGCCACACCGTGAGCGCAAAATATTGCCAATAAAAATGTTAGAGAATATTGCATCGATCGCCGGATTCGATTCGTCATCGTTGGTGCCATCCGTGCATCATTTCCGTTTCCACCGGGCACCCCCACATCTGCCTCCCTGATCTCGCCACGTATTCATACGAAGATACGATTCTCAGTCGAAAGGTTATGCCTTCCGATCAAGCATGTCGAGCCAACCGTGCAACATCGCACGAGCCAGGCACACATGTCGTTTCAGATTTGTGTGATTTCGTCTGGTTCACCAAGCCCTGGAATCCACGTTGCGGTCACTGGCGAAGCACTGGGTGGTTCGGAGTTCGCCGCATTGGCGATTGCGGAGTCTGGGCGCTAGGCTTCTGACGATCGATGAACGATTTGGGCGACGAGGACCGGTTCATGCGGTGGTTTGGAATTTCTTTGGCGATACTCGGTGCAGCGTTCGTGGTGAGTATTGGCGTGGCGATGGCAGGGGAGCCGTTCTGGGCATCGTTGCGTGCCATCGCGTCGAGCCGATGGGGCATGGTGACGCTCTTTGACCTCGGGATCGGGCTTGCGTTCGTCGGCACCTGGATTGCGATGATGGAACGACGTGTCTGGCCAACAATCGGTTGGTTGATTTGCTTGCTCTGTGTGGGAAATCTGGCTACCGTTGCATATCTTCTGGTGAGGCTTCGCAGGGTGGATGCGGTGACGGCGGTCTTTATCCCATCCTTCCGCAGGGTCGATCCAAACACGAACGATCAACAACCGCCCCTGGAGAATCAGGCGTGAAATCTCTCTGGACAAGCTTCGTCCGTTGGTTTGACACACAACATCAGGTATTTGATGAGGGTTCCGTTGATGGTGAAGGCAAGCCGGATTGGTTTCGCCTGACACCGCTCATGTTCATGCACCTTCTGGTGCTGCTCGTGTTTGTCGTGGGTTGGAGCCCGGTCGCGGTCATCGTGGCTGCCCTCCTCTACTTCATTCGCATGTTTGCAATCACCGGTTTTTACCATCGCTACTTTTCGCACCGGACGTTCAAGACATCACGTGCGATGCAGTTCGTGATGGGCGTGATGGGCAACTCGGCTGCGCAACGCGGTCCGCTGTGGTGGGCGGCGCACCACCGTCACCATCATCGTCACTCCGACACGGATGAAGACATCCACTCGCCGATCGCGCACGGATTCTATGTGAGCCACATCGGCTGGCTGACGACGCGCGAGGCGTTTCCAACGAACTTCGAGTCGGTACCGGATCTGGTGAAGTATCCTGAACTGCGCTTCATCGATCGTTACGATATTCTCGTCCCGGTCCTGCTTGGCATCTCCATGTACGGACTCGGGGCTGCCCTGGAAGCGTGGGCCCCGCAACTTGGCACAACCGGCTGGCAGATGTTTGTCTGGGGCTTCATCGTGTCGACGGTCGTGCTGTTGCACGGAACCTGCCTGGTCAATTCGATGGCCCACCTGATTGGCACGCGACGTTACAAGACAACCGACGAGAGCCGCAACAGTTTCCTGATCGCCTTGGTCACGATGGGCGAGGGCTGGCACAACAACCACCACAGGTACCCAGGCGTGACGCGTCAGGGCTTCTTCTGGTGGGAAATCGATATGACGTATTATCTGCTGAAGCTGATGTCCTGGTGCGGACTTATCTGGGACATTCACGGTGTTCCCGAAGCAGCCAAAGCGGAGAAGTACACGAAATTGCCCGTTGGTGACGCGGCGACGAAGCCGGCGACGCCCCCATCGACACCCCCTGCCGCCGGCGGTGCAGTCGGTCAGTAAGATCGGATTCACGAAGATTCATGCGTATTGCGATCATCGGCAGTGGCATAGCGGGGCTTGTGTCGGCGTATGTGCTCCGTCGTGAGCATGAGATCACGGTGTTCGAGGCAGGCAGCCATGTCGGTGGCCATGCCAATACCATTTCGGTAGATGAAGATGGGCGTGACATCGGCGTGGATACGGGTTTCGTTGTCTTCAATGAAGCCGCTTATCCGAATTTCGTGAAACTGCTGTCGCAGGTGGGCGTGGCCTCACAGCCGAGCGACATGAGCTTCAGCGTTCAGTGCGCGTCTACCGGACTTGAATATGCCAGTTCCTCGCTGAGCGCACTGTTCGCCCAGCGACGCAATGTTCTCAATCCTTCGTTCCTGAGCATGGTGCGCGACATCCGCCGGTTCTTTCGCGAATCGCGCGAAGTCCTGGCGAACGGCCATCACGACGTGACGCTCGGTGATTATCTTGCTGATCGAAACTACTCACGGTCATTCATCGAGAACCACATTGTTCCGATGGGATCGGCCATCTGGTCGTCTGGCGGTGCGAAGCTGGAGGAGTTTCCCGCAAGGCAGTTCGTGCAGTTCTTCGACAACCACGGATTTCTGCAAGTCCGGGATCGCCCGCAATGGCGGACCATTACCGGTGGATCGCGCAGGTATGTTGAGGCTGTAACAGCGTCGTTTCGTGACCGAATACACCTGAACACGCCCATCCAAAGCGTCACCCGCGGCACGGAGCAAGTGACGGTCCGGACGCTGGCCGGTGAGTCCCATGCCTTTGATCATGTGGTGATCGCCACGCACAGCGATCAGGCGTTGCGGATGCTGACCGATGCAACGGAGCCCGAGCGAGAAATCCTCGGTGCGATTCCCTATGAGGCAAACGATACCGTTCTGCACACCGACACACGACTGATGCCCTCGCGCCGCCGTGCGTGGGCGAGCTGGAACTATTACAAGCCGCGCGATCCGCAGGACACGGTGTCGATTACCTACTGCATGAACAACCTCCAGTCGATTTCGTCTCAGAAAACGTATTGCGTTTCACTGAATCGCGCAACGAGCATCGATGATGCCAGCGTGATCCAGCACATCGACTACGAGCACCCGATCTTCTCGAATGCCGGCTTTGACGCCCAGCGGCGACATGGTGAAATCAGCGGCGTGAATCGGACACATTATTGCGGAGCGTATTGGGGTTACGGGTTTCACGAGGATGGCGTGCGCAGTGCGTTGAATGCCTGCAAGTACTTTGGTGTTGCGTTATAGCGATGCACAGTTGCCTTTTTGAAGGAGAAGTTCGGCATCGGCGCTATCATCCGTTAACGCATGCATTCACGTATCGCGTGCACATGCTCTATCTCGATCTTGCAGAATTGCCCTTCGTGCTGGAAGGGACCCGGCTTTTCTCGGCGGATCAGATGGCGGTCGCCCAGTTTCGACGGAGTGACCATCATGGCTCGACTGAGGTCGACCTTGACACCGCGATCCGCCAATTGGTGCACGAACGAATCGGGCGGACGATTTGCGGTCCGATTCGTATACTCACGCAGCCGGCTTACTTTGGTTTCTGCTTCAACCCGGTCTCGTTCTACTACTGCTATGACGAGCGTGACCAGCGGGTTGAGACGATCGTGGCCGAAGTGAGCAATACGCCGTGGAACGAGCAGCATTGCTATGTGTTGCCCGTTCAAGGCGAAGCGGGTCGGGATGGCCGACTGACGTTCAGTTTTGACAAGGAATTCCACGTATCGCCCTTCCTTGAGATGGGGCATCGCTACGACTGGCGTTTTTCGGCTCCTTCAAAAACCTTGGCCGTCCATACGGTCAATTACGCAGGACCCGACAAGCTGTTCGATGCGACGCTGGCACTCGAGCGACAACCGTTGACGGCGGCGACGTTTCGCCGAGCACTGTTGCGTCAACCCGTGATGACGGCACGGATCGTCGCAGCCATTTATTGGCAGGCGTTGCGACTGTGGATTAAAGGCGTTCCGTATGTCCCGCATCCCCGCGTGGCGGAGACATCGGGCGGAGAGACAGCATGAGTGATTCACCAATTGTGGCGGATGTTCGATCGCCCGCCGTCGATCGTCCGGACCTTCTCGATGGCTGGTGTCGGGGTATTGTGTTCCGGATGCTGGAGCGTGTGAAGGGTGCACAGATCATCGTGCGCGAGGGCGATCAGTCGTTTTCCTTCGGATCGGGAGACGCGGATGGCTTGCGGGCAACCGTGCATGTGCGTTCTCCGCGTTTCTATCGGCGGGTGGCGTTGGGCGGCAATGCCGGTGTCGGCAAAGCGTTTGGTGACGGGTTGTGGACGTGCAGCGATCTGACCACGCTCATTCGAATTTTCGCGCGTCAGCTTGAATTGATTGAAGCAGCCAGTTCGGGCTGGTCCCGGGTGACGGCGCCGCTGAATGCCATGTATCACTGGCTGCGGAAGAACACGCGGACTGGCAGTCGAAAGAACATTTCGGCGCATTACGACGTGGGGAACGACTTCTTCGCACTGGTTCTCGATCCGACCATGAGCTACTCGTGCGCGATGTTCGATGACGATGACAGCACGCTTGAAGAAGCATCGGTTGCCAAGAACGACTGGATTTGCCGCAAGCTTGACCTGTCGCCGGAACACCATTTGCTCGAAATCGGGACCGGCTGGGGCGGTCTCGCCGTCCATGCGGCCAAGCATTACGGCTGCCGCGTGACAACGACCACCATTTCGCGTGAGCAACATGACTATGCCCGCGAACGCATTCGCGAAGCTGGGCTTGACTCTCGCGTCGAGTTGCTGCTTCGCGATTATCGTGAACTGTCGGGTAGTTACGATCGGCTGGTCTCGGTCGAGATGATCGAAGCGGTTGGCCACCATTACCTGGATCGGTTTTTCCGCAAGTGCGGATCGCTGCTGTCGCGCGACGGATTGATGCTGCTGCAATCGATCACGATACGTGATCACCGATACGAAACCGCGCGGCGGCGTGTGGATTTCATCAAGCGCTACATCTTCCCAGGCAGTTGCATTCCGTCGGTAGCTCGGCTTGGTGCCGCCGTTGCCGATGCGACGCAGATGCAGATCATCGATCTGGAAGACATCACGCCGCACTACGCACGGACGCTGCGCGTCTGGCGTGAGCGGATGCTGGAAAACGCAGACGACATTCGGTCGCTCGGATACAGCGATGAGTTCCTGCGGATGTGGGAGTACTACTTCGCCTACTGCGAGGCAGGGTTTGCCGAGCGGTACATCGGCGATGTGCACATGCTGCTGTCGCAACCAGGCTACGTCATGAATCCGAATCAGCCAGTCGCGCGGCGAACCGTCACGGACGTGCGTTGATGTCGCGTACGCAGCGGTTGGCAATCAACGTGGTCGCCGTCAACGCCGGGTGGTTCGCGTGCGTTCTCGGTGCTGCGAATGGACTCGCATGGGCCGGACCGATATTCGTGCTGGCGAATGTCGCACTGCATGTCTGGGTGGCCGACGACGCGGGCCGTGAATTGCTGCTGTTGATCCTCGTCACGCTGATCGGATCTGCGATTGATTCGGTGCTCACCGTGGCTGGTGTGCTTGTGTTCGATGCGGGAATGGTGGCGTCGGTGGTGGTGCCACTGTGGATGGTTGCGCTTTGGGCCAACTTCGCCACGACGCTGAGTGTCGCGCTGCGGTTTCTGCGTGACCGATGGTGGCTGGCCGTTCTGCTTGGCGGGTTTGGCGGGGCGTCGGCCTACTATGGGGGCGCGCAGTTTGGTGCACTGGATCTCGGCGTTCCCACGACGGGCAGCGTGCTGGCGATCGCCGTTGAGTGGGCGGTTGTTTTGCCCATCGCAGTCTGGATCGCGCAACGGTTGCGACCCGACGCTGCATCCCACGAGGAGGTTGGAGGCGATCATGGTTAGTACACTGTCACCGATCGCAGCGGTACTGATTGGATGGGCATTCGTCGCGCTGATCATGGGTGCGCTCTGGTTGCTGCAAATGCGCACCGGTGACGCGGGTATCGTGGATGTGGCCTGGTCGGCGTTTCTGGGACTTCTTGCGATCTTCTACGCCGTGACGGTCAGTGGCCCGATGCCACGGGCGGCGCTCGTCGGTGTGTTGGCGGCCATCTGGTCGTTCCGGCTGGCGATCTACCTGCTCAAGGACCGCATCATCGGCAAGGAGGAAGACGGGCGATATCAGCAGATTCGCGAATCGCAAGGGTCGCGAATTCAGACGTTCTTTTTCTTCTTCTTCCAAGCTCAGGGTTTGCTTGACGTCATACTGTCGCTGCCGATGCTCGTGGCGATTATCAACCCAAGACCGGAGCTGGGGCCGTTTGACTTTGCCGCCATCGCGATCTGGCTCGTCTCGGTCGTGGGCGAATCCATCGCCGATCGGCAGTTGGCCCGGTTTCGCGCGAACCCCGACAACAAGGGCAAGGTCTGTCAGTCCGGGCTGTGGCGTTATTCACGGCATCCGAACTACTTCTTTGAATGGCTGCACTGGTGGACCTATGTGCTCTTCGCGATCGGCGGATCTTACTGGTGGCTGTCGCTGCTGGGTCCTGCGTTGATGCTGTTTTTCATTCTGAAAGTGACGGGCATACCGCCGACAGAAGCCCGGGCGATTCAGTCGCGCGGTGACGCCTATCGGGCGTATCAACGGACCACAAGTACGTTTGTTCCATGGTTTCCGAAAAGAGATGAGACATGAGTACGACGGGTTTTTCATTTGCGTTGGGGTTGGTCGAGCGCGGGTATGTTCCCGACGCGTTGGTCAGCATGGGCATTCGCAACCTCAACCAGAAGCGACTCAGCTTTGAACGTCTGCAATCGACACTGACCAACCCCTCGCCCATCGAATCGTTCGTCGAGGCGATGCGTCAGGCGCCCATCGCCTACAGCACGGAGAAAGCCAATGAACAGCACTACGAATTGCCGGCCGACTTCTTCCTCAAGACGCTTGGGCGGCACCTCAAGTACAGTTCATGCTACTACCCGGAAGGCGTATCCACCCTCGATGACGCCGAAGCCGCCATGTTGCGACTTTCCTGCGAGCGTGCGGGTCTCCAGGACGGGATGGACATTCTCGAACTCGGGTGCGGCTGGGGTTCGCTCACGTTGTGGATGGCGGAGCATTATCCGAACGCACGCATTTCCGCCGTCTCCAACTCACATTCGCAGCGAGAATTCATCGAGCGCACGGCGCGAGACAAAAACCTGACCAACATCCGCATCATCACGGCGGACATGAACGACTTCGATATTGACGGCGCATTCGATCGCGTCATGTCGATCGAGATGTTTGAACACATGCGCAACCACGAGGAACTCCTGCGACGTGTCGCCGGCTGGCTGCGTCCGCAAGGCAAGGTGTTCATCCACGTGTTCTGCCACCGGCGCTTCGCTTATCTCTTTGAAGCCAAGAGCGAGCGCGACTGGATGGGCAAGTACTTCTTCACCGGCGGCATGATGCCATCATTCGACCTCTTCTCGCATTTCCAGCGCGATCTGAAAATCGAAGAAGAGTGGTACGTCAATGGCGAGCACTACTCCAGGACCGCGGCAGCGTGGCTGGACAACATGGACCGCCATAAGTCCGAGATCATGCCCATTCTGGAGGATGTTTATGGACAGGATGTGCAGCGCTGGTTTGTCCGGTGGCGACTTTTCTTCCTGGCATGCAAGGAACTGTTCGGATATGCCGGCGGCGACGAATGGGGTGTGGGCCACTATCGCTTCATCAAGCAGTAGCCAACACCACCAGTAACATCGCGACAAAAAAAGGCCACCGCATTTCTGCGGCGGCCTTTTTGTTTTTTGCTCGCCTTCGGTCTACATGCTGCTCTCGTACATCGCGAAGACATCGTCGAGGGCACGACGCATGATCCACGCCCGCTCACCGCTATCGTGCGTGCGACTTGCCTTGCTCATGGCCGACACGAGTCGCTCGCGTCCATCGCCAATAAGATCGCCGTCGAACCGCACCAGGCTCATCGCCGCCATCTCGTAAACGGCCGTGCAGGCATCATGCTGACCCGCGTTGAACAACGGCACACCGCGATCGATCGCCGCCGTGATGATGTCCATCCCGGAATTGCTCGCCGACGCTTTCTTCGTCGCAGGTGGCAGCAGAACGGTATCGATCACGTGGATGACGCCGTTGGTCGCTTCGACATCGTTGGCGACGACCTTGGAATCGTTGATGGTCAGTTGTCCGCCTTCCAGCGTCATGCCGATCGGCTTGCCCAGCAGCGTGTCGGCCCGCTTCGCGGCGATCGCGTCCGCCGCCAGCACCTTGCCCGCCACGACGTGATACTTGAGGATGTCGACGAGCTGTTGACGATTCTCCGGCTTGAGGAGCGACTCAACGGTCCCCTCCGGCAGCTTCGCAAATGCGTCATTCGTCGGAGCGAACACCGTGAACGGTCCGTCGCCACTCAACGCCTCCACCAACTCAGCCGTCTTCAACGCCGCAACGAGCGTCGAAAAATTTTCATTGCCGACGGCGATGTCGACGATGCTGTTGCCCGACTTGTGGTCACCACAGGCCGACGACTCGACCTGCATGGCCAGAATCGCCGCCACGGACGTCAACGCCACCGCTCCGCTCAACTTTCGCTTCATCTTTGTTCTCCAGTCGAATGTGTTCTCGATTTCGCACGTCCTCAGCGTGACGATCAGAAGGCTCTTCGCATGCACGTTTTGAACGGATTCAAAAAATCGTTCGGGCGACAACGATCGACAAGTCGGGACACCCACGCTGACGCCCACGGCCAACTTCCGATAACTGCCAATCTCGATTTTCGATCGCCAGGTGAATCCATCGCCAGACGTCCAGCGAATCACTGGTCAGTCACGCGAGCGCGGGTAGGATCGCGATCAGCGACCTGAGACGGCGCAGCGTTGACCGGATTGAACGGGTCATGGACAGGCTGAATGGACGTCGATCAACAACCGCTTTTAAACCGCGTTGCCGCCGGAGACGCTGAGGCGGTCCAGTTGTGCATCGATCGGTTCGGTGCACTGGTCTGGTCGCTCGCGCGTCGACTGCTCGGGAACGCGGCAGAGGCTGAGGACGCCGTGCAGGAAATCTTCATCGACATCTGGCGAAACGCCTCCCGGTACGATGCGCGTGTCGCATCGGAGAAGACGTTCGTGGCGATGATTGCACGCCGGCGGATCATCGACCGCCGCAGACGTCTTGGACGGGCACCGGAGATGGAAACATCGGAACTCGATCGCCTGTCCAAGCCGGATGAGACCGAGTGGCTGTCATCGGTGGAGACGACTGACGAGGTCAGCCGTGCCGTTGACGCCATCCGGCAACTCAAGCCCGATCAGCAACAACTGCTGCGATTGGCCATCCACGAAGGCTGGACCCACCAGAAGATCGCCGACCATCTGCAGATACCACTCGGCACGGTGAAAACGAATGTCCGCCGCGGTCTGATGCGCGTTCGAGAGTTGCTTGCGGCCAACACGGTGCCCGGGGAGAGGACGGTGACATCATGACCGATGCACGCACGCCCGATCTCGAACGCATCGACGCACTTATGGTCGAGTCGCTGATTGACGGACTGGATGACGTCGCACAGCGGGAGTTGGACACTATGCTCGCGGATGCACCCGTCGTTGAGCGTGACGGTATGAAGAAGGTGGTCGCGATGATCGATCAGGCGTGGGCATCGGATGAGTCAGCCGGCGAACTGCCGGCATCTTTGCGGCAGCAATTGTCCGATGATGCGACGCGGTTTTTCGATGCACAGCCGGCGGCGCGATCAATCGATGCGGATCCACATGCGTCGTTTGGCCCGATCGTCACCCGTTTTGCGCGGGCGGGATGGTATGCCGCTGCGGCCTCCATCGTCATCGCGATACTCGGTTGGTGGCAGGTATTGGCTCCTCGTGACGGCGCTGAGAGGCTGACCGCACAAACCATGGCATCATTCAGCCGCGATCATGCCGACTCGGTATCGGGTGATTGGACGAGCAGCATTCCTAAGTATGCGAAAGTGGAAGGCGAGCTCGTCTGGAGCGACGCGGAGCAGACGGGCTACATGCGGTTTGTCGGATTGGCGGCGAACGATCCTGATCGGGAGCAGTATCAGCTCTGGATTGTCGACCCGGATCGCGACAAGCATCCGATCGACGGTGGCGTGTTCGATGTGCCAACCTCTGGAGAGGTGATCGTGCCGATCGATGCGAAGCTGATCGCGAAAGCGCCCAAGGTTTTCGCCATCACAAAGGAGCAGTCCGGCGGCGTCGTCGTCTCTGCAGGTCCGCACATTCTCGTGGCCAAGATCGAGAGTTAGTTCAATCCGGTAACACCGGTATCACGCTGCTGCTTCCGGTAAATCATCGAGCCTGCCAGCACCAATATCAGCGTCATCACCACGGTCCCCCACTGCGACACCGATGGGATGCCAACCTCGCATTCATCTGGAATACCGTTGTTGTTGTCGTCGAGAGACCACCCAATGGCGATGTCGCACTGATCCAGCCTGGCCGTGCCGTTGCAATCCTGCTTATCCAATTGTTCGATGTCGCCGATTCCGTCTCCGTCGCAGTCTTCCTGATCCGGATTAGGCAGCGAGGAATTGTCTGACCCCTCAGGTGCGTCTTGAACATCGTCTCCGTCAGCATCAGGCTGCGCCGAAGCATCCTCGACATCCTGCTTCTTCTCACTCAGCTTTGCGAGCGCACGAAGGAGACGCGCCACCTCACGCTCATACTCGTCCGGATCCGCCTCGAAATCCGGATCAAGATCGCAGAACCCCGGGATGTCCCCCCTGGATTTCATCAACTCCTGCAGTTCGCACGCTACGGCAAGCAACTTGCGCGCACGCTTCACCTCTTCGTTCGTGTCGGGCTGGCCATTGGCTTTGAGCGTCTCAAGATAGGCTTGCGCGAGGAACTTGAGCATTCTGATGATCTTCTTCGCCGTTCTCCACTCTTCGAGCGTCGGCCGCATGTCCTGCTTGGCTTTGTTGAGGATCTGCATCAGCAACGTCTCAGCCTGCCCAAACCAGTGATCGGTGGCAGTGCGGATCTGCGCCAACGTGGGTGACTCAGCCGTCCATCCAACGATTCGATCGGTCGGCGTGTTCTCCAGCGCGTGCTTGATCTGGTACTTGGCTGGATCTGACCCGGGAACCTGCTCGATCTGACCTGTGCGTTCGGTCACGCCCTCATCCGTGGTCGGGCTTGCGTCATCGACCAATGTGATGGAATACTTGGTTTCCACATTTTGGCCGTTCATTTTTCTTTCGCGTACCATTCCGACGACGGCATACGTGTGTCCCAAGTCCTTGTTGCTTTCGGCATCGGTGTAGCGGACGTGAATTTCCACATCCTGCCCGCTGCGGACCTGCTTGAACAACTCCTCCGGATCGACACGACAAGTGAGCTGATTCTGAGTCTGATTCAGGTCTTCGTCCGGCGAGCCATTGCCCTGCCCTTCCACGCGGAGTTTCAATTGCTTGTCAGCAATGAATTTCTTCTTACCGGCAATGTAGTCGTCGTACTGCGTAAAGCCGTCATCGCCGGACTTCATCAGCGTTTTCATCTCCGTGCGACGGGCACGCTCGGCGGCATTGCCCGTGGGGAGTCCCATCCGATACGTTTCATTCAGCCACGACATGCTGCTGGCCACTGCGGTCGGCATGCACGCCGACTGATGACACGCTTCGTTCTGATCGATCCATCGGAAATTGTTCCGCTTGGCCGCGGTCACCCGACCCAGCGCACGATCACCTGCCTGGAAGTTTGCATTTGCCGCCGGCCCCGGAGGACCCTGCTGATTCACGCCAGCGCCTCCCTTTGCGATTTGTTTGTTATCGCAGAGTATCGTGAGCGCGTTCGCAGAACCGGGAATCGGCGTCGTCAGAACATAAGGCGTCGCAACCAGTCGATAGGTAATATTCGTCACGTCAGTCCCACGTGGACCAATGTTGAAGAGGCAGCTTGACGCATGAAACGGCTCGTCCTCGGGAAAGTCGATTGCGAAGAACGGCATGTTCTCAATCGCCAAGACGCCGTCGATCTCGGCGCTGACGTACAAGACCGTGTCGCCGGGATTCGGTAGTGAAACAGTGAACAGACCATAGTCCGACTCAGCAACGAGAAGACTGCCATCCGGTTCAAACCAGTCAATCTGATCGACGCCGACAGACTCTTCGCAACCATCGCCGACGAGATTCCCATCGCCATCCGTCTGATCGGGATTGTACACAGCGGGACAGTTGTCCATGGAATCGGGAACACCGTCGAGATCAAAGTCATTCGGAGTTTCACACTCATCCGGAATGCCGGACTGATTGTCATCAATGCTGCCACCGGATGCGATGTCACATTCGTCGAGCAAACCGTTTGTGTTGCAGTCTTCGGTCGGCGTGGACTGGACACGAAGTCTGAATTGACCACGCTCCTGGTCGCCAATGGACGCAACCCGAACAAGATAGTCCTGCCCCGGTGCCAAGTCCGTCAGGCACAGGCTTGGAAGCAGCCCGCATTGATCATCGCTGCAGGCAATTGGCGCAATGCCGGCACATGGGTCCGTACCCTTCGCCACTTCGTAGACTGAAAGAATCGCATCGACGTCTCCAATGCCGCTTCCGCACAGACTGATCGCCGCGCTGGGCGATGCTGCCTGGAACGCGAACCAAACCGAACCGGTTGGCGGTTCGCTGCCATCGGAGCAATTGAAAGGCGGAGACGCTGGTTGCTCGTTGGCTGCAACATTGTCGAACACGACTTCGGCATCACTTCCCAGGAACATCGCCTGCTGGCATGCATCGTTTTGTGGTGGATTGGCCAGACCAATGTTGAACGCTCCCGGGCCTGTCGCTTGACCGGGACTCACGCCGATCCTCAGCAGATATGACTCGCCCGCAACGGCGACAAAGTTCGCCACGGATTGCTGACCACAAGCATTATCGTTGCAGGCCTGGATCAGGAGGACGTCACAGGTGCCCGCGTACACGGCGACCCGTGTATCCAGCGCCGTCTGCCCACACGTTTGCAGCGACACCGGTCCATCCACATCACTGGTCCACTGAAACCAGACATCTGCCTCAAACGCAGACGTTCCGTTGGATTCACATGCAGCCTCCGTCAGATCGTCCACACCTGTTTGCCCGCCATTGTCAAATACAAACATGCCCACGCCAGCAATCTGGTTCGCGCCAGCGTCCTCGCATGTCTCACCGCCGATCGGCGGTCCTGCGTGCACAACGGCAGCCAATGTCAGAACAGCTACAGCGACAGAATGAGCGCGTGTGAATCGAATCATGATCAGGCTCCGATATTCTCCGGCCGGGAAGACGTGATCGCAGTTTTCGTATCGTAGCACAGAACGAGCGGACAACACTACCCTAAAACAGATCGGCACCTCTATGCATCAACTGTACGGAACTGAGTGCCAATCTCTGTCACAAGTGACCGCTCCCGGGGATTGGGAGCTATTCGTGGACGTCCGGCGATTGCACGGCTCCCGCACGGGCCAGCCAGAACCGCTGTCGTTCATTATCACCAGATCGTTCAAAAATTTCGGCGAGGTACCGAGCAGCCTTCTCAGCCTCCCCGTGATCCACCCCCAATGCCTCTACAAGCCCCTCATGGGCAGCCATCAATAATTCCGCCGCAGGTTCCGTATCATTCAGTTCCACGAGCGCTTTGGCCATACTGATCTTCATGATGAAGACGTATGGATGATCTTCGGGAAAGACAGCTTTGGCTGTCTGGTGTGCATCACGGAAGTCCTCCAGCGCCGCCGACGCGTCCCCCATCTCCATGCGCACGCGACCCAACTCATTCAGAATTCCCACGCGTTCGGGATAAGTCTCACCATACTGCGCATCGCTGACCGCGAGCGCCTTTGACACCATGATCAGGGCTTCATCGAGCTTGCCCTGTCCCCGCAGTGCACCGGCCAGATTCTGATAGATAACGGATGGGACGGGCTGCCCCTCGCGCCGCAGGTAGCCATCAAGCGTCTCGCGCAGTTCCTTCTCGGCTTCTGACCACTTGGACTGATAAAGGTGAATCACTGCCAGTTGATTGCGCGCCTGAAGCGTCTCTTCGTGACCTTCTCCAAAAGTCGTCGCGTATCGATCAACCAACGCGCTCGTCATCTCAGCCGCCACGCCATACAACTCGAGATTGACCAACAAACTGGCCAGGTTGTAAAGCGCACTCAGCGTCTGGGGATGATTCGGGCCAAAGACATCCGAAGCATCATCAACAACAGCTTCGAACAAAGCACGGGCTTCACCATACCTGCCAAGTCTGGAAAGCGTCGAGGCGAGGTTTTGCTGCAGCGTGACGACGGCTGCCCGGTCGCCACGTCGTCGACGTATCTCAATCAGCGCTCGGTATGTCGCTTCCGCTTCGGCAAACATGCCCAGTTCGATTTGCATGATGGCGAAGTGATTTCGCGCGACGAGAATTTCGGCATGCTCTGCACCGAGCGTCGCTTCACCACGGCGAATCATCTCCTCCTGCAACTGCATCGCCGCTGCCAACTGTCCTTGGCTCTTAAGGACGTCGGCATGCACCGCCATGGCCGACAGCGTCAACCACGCATCTTCGCCAAACAGTGCCTTCGCAGCGCTCAGCACCTCAGTTGACAGTTGGTTCGCATCGTCTATTCGATCCTGAGACAGATACACCTGCACCAGACGATGCTTGATCTCCAACGCATCTTTCGGCTCAACGCTGCCACCGTCCGCAACAACGGCGATGGCCTTGGACAACTGTCGCTCGGCGCGATCGAATTGGCCGAGATTAAAATAGGTCCATCCGATGCAATTCCGCAGCGACGCCTCCACTTCGGGCAGTTCAGCGAATTCCGCATCGATGCGGGTGACGGCATTCTCCAGCGTCTCGCGTACGGTGATGTCGCGATCCAACACGGTTGGATCAGACGACGAGAGCATCTTCTCAAGGAATTCATTGACCGCGCGGGCCTTGCTCATCTCGCGTTGAGCACGCTCATTTGCTTCCGTCACGGTCACAAGTCGGTCAGCGGCCAATCGCTCCGCCTCGCGCGCATCGCGATAGGCGACCGTCATGAACACGAGAAACACAATCGTCAGAACCAGCGCCGACGCCGTGAACGCCACCGTCGCGCGATAGCGCCCAGCCAGTTTGCGCATTTGATACCACGCACTGTCGCGCTTGGCCTGAATCGGTTCTCGGTTCAGAAACCGACGGATATCGTCCGCCACAGCACCGGCGCTCTGGTAGCGACGCTCCGCCTCCTTGGCGAGACAAGTCATCACGATCGTGTCAATTTCGTCGTTCAGCCTTGTCACAATCGATGAAGGTCGAATCGGATCCACATGCAGGATGCTGTCGACCACGCGCGACACCGCGGTCGATACGTTGTACGGGAAGCGACCCGTCAATAGCTGGACCAGCATCACGCCCAGCGCGTAGACATCGGAACGGACGTCGGCCGGCGCACCGTGATCAGCAACCTGCTCAGGACTTGCCCACGGCAGGGAGCCGATGAACTGCCCGGTCATGCTGATGGTTGGCCCGTCGACTTCTGACGTCGCAGCCGCAACACCGAAGTCGAGGATCTTCGGCTGACCTTGATCATCTACCAGGATGTTGTTGGGCTTAAGATCGCGATGAATGATTCCGCGCTGATGTGCGTACTGGACCGCATCGCAAATCTTCGCAAAAAGAGTCAGTTGCTCCACCAACTCCGGGGAACGAGTCCGACTGCTCGTTGCCCGCGACGTCTCTACTGACACCCGCGCATGAAGATCCAGCGGCTCACCGTCGACATGTTCCATCACAAGATACGGGCAACCATCTCCTGTCACGCCGCTGTCGTAAACATGTACGATGTTCGGGTGGCGCAGCCTTGTCACAAGATCCACTTCGCGCCGAAATCGGGCATGGGCCGACGACGACGCGTACGCACCGCCCAGCAGAATCTTGATCGCCACGGTTCGCTGCGTACTTCGCTGTCGTGCTGTGAACACTACGCCCTGTCCACCGCGACCGATCTCCTCGAACTCGTCATATCCGGGTACGTCGGGCGTGCCCATGCGATCACGCCGCTCGTCAACCAGAGCCCCCACAAGCACATCAGGATCTTCGTACCACTCTGACTGTTGTGACGAATCAACCATGCACGAACGCCCCGTCAAACCACGCAACTTCGATCGGTGCCGTCAACCTTCCGCGTCGACTTGAGACGCAATCAACGCCGAAAGGCGACGCGTGATCTGCGACTTGGCTTGGTAGACCTGATCTACGCTTACGCCCGCCTGCTCGGCCACCTGTCCAGCAGATTGCCCCTCAACCGCGTACGCCTGAAACAGATTCAGGTCCTTCGTGCTGAATTCCATCTCGACGAACCGCATCGCCTGGCGCAAGTGATAACGCCGCCATTCAATTTCCCACGCCTGCTCGACCTCCTGATCGTCCGACGACAGCCGCGTGAACTCTTCAATGTTCTCTACCGGGGTTTGGGCATGCTTCTGAGAAAACTTATCGATGATCGCCCGGACCGTGATGGTTTTGAGATAGCCGCGGAACTTACCCCGGGCAGGGTCATACGAGAACTGCGGCATCGATCGCGTGAGTTTCAGAATCACATCCTGCAGAAGATCATCGCAGTCACTCGGCTGCACACCACGGCGACGGGCGAATCCGCGCATCAGATCGCCGTAGCGCGCGTAAAACTCCTGCCATGCGTCCGTGTTGTCTGAATCAGCCAACTGCTGGAGCAGGGTCGTGTGGGTTGTGACGTGTGAGACAACCATCCGGCGATTGTATCCCGCCGCCGGGTACGGATGACAACATTCTGTCCATTTTTCATCAGATCGGTCGGGCACAACGGTATGAACCCATAAGCACGCATGCGGTGCCAATGCCGGCAGTGCGATGGCGTGTTCATGCAAGTGCCCCCGGCGTAAGGGACACAGCCAGTGAATCGGCAGGAGCCACAACATGACCAGATCATCAATGACGATCCTGCGGGCGATTCTCGCTGTGACGGTGTTTGGCTGCGTTATCGGACACGCCACACCCATCGCCAATTCGCCGAGCCCCGACGATGACGCGCTTGCTCGCTCCTTTTGCGATCCGCCGCTCAGACACGCGTTTGTGTCCATGACCGGCCATGAGTCACCACGCCCATAACCCATTCATGGTCGTGTGAGGCGGACGATCCGTCCCGTCGCGAAACGGTTGACAGTGTTCACCCTGTCACCCTTCGTGGCGGGACGCTTTTTGCGCTTCAACAGCCGCCTGTTATCCCGCTTCACATGTCAACATGTACGCAACCCAAGGATGATCCCACGGCCAGCGCGCATAGAAAAAGCCCGCTGCAGGACGAACCTGCAGCGGGCAATTTGGTTTTTGCTACATGTCAGTCACAAGGACCGACACTGCCCTGATGGGCAAGAACCGCTTAGCGGCCTTCCGAAGCCGTCGTCACGAGGACAACAACATCCTTGACCGGGTTCATCGTGATCGAACCGAACTCGCTGTACAGCGCGACGTACTCTGCCAACGCCGAGACGTTGAACGCACCAACAGCATTGTCCGAAACGCGGAACGTGAACGTGCCCAGGTAGGCCTGCTTGTCAGCAGCAACATCAACGCTGCCACCCATCGCAGCACCACCCACGCGGCCAAGCTCAGCATCGGTCGCCGGGAAGTTGGTCAGGCCGTTGAAGACGTAGTCGAAACGCTGCGAGTCGATCTGAACCGTCTCGAGCGACATCTGACCACGACGACCACCGTTCGCAGCGGCACCAAGCTCGAAGCCGATGAGGCCTTCGACGCCACTGAGATACACATCAACCTCAACGAGACCACCAGCCTGGACGGCACGCTGACGCGGCACCATCACGAACGACGCACCCAACGCATTGGCCGAACGACGCGACTGCGGAGCAGCCACGAGATCCTGACCCGTGAACGCCGATGACGTCGCCATCGAGGCAGCAGCCGGACCGCCGCATCCGGTCGAAGTAGGTGGCGTAGCAGCATCACAGCCCTCACCACTGCCCGGAACCGGACACATGAACGGGTTCGCACCACCGAAGGCGGCGACGATCGCAAGGATGTCATCCGTACCAAGCGGCGAGCCACTCGGTCCCTTCGTACCGCCGGCAGCGATCAAGTCGCCGTTCGGGCAGGCACAGTAGTTACCGAAACCAGTGACCGCACAGAGGATGTCATCCGTCTGGACGAAACCGGCGAACGAGTCGCAGGTGTTACCCCAACGACGAGCACACGACGTGCAGACGTCATTCTCGCAGTAGTGGTAGTCGCAAACGTCAAACGACGGCTCGCCTACGCCAGCGATGTAGCAGTCACAGTCACGCGTACATGGTTCGCCATCACCAGGCTCGCAATCATCGGGAATGCCATTGGCCATTCCGTCGATCTCGTCGAGCGACGTACCGCTGGCGATATCGCACTCGTCCGGGATGGAGTTCCCATTGCAATCGTTGCACTCCGGCGTCGTACCTTCCGGATCTTCACAATCGGCAATATCGCACTCATCCGGCGTACCGTTGCTGTTGCAATCGGGGCTGGTTTGCATAATCGCGCCGAACGCGATCGACCACGCACGCAGCGAGCCGTCGTCGATCTCAGCACCATCATGGAGCGTCAGCGTCCACGTGCCGTTGGAATCCTCGCCATCAAAGGCACTGAGGGCTTCAAACGGCGTGTAGGCAAGACCGCCACTGACCGAAACGGTCTGGCTATCCAGCTCCGCTGAGGCCGAATCACTCAACAAGGCAACCAAATCATCGTTGCCATTGCCGAACGAGATGCCGTTGTCATTGCACAATGGCAACGTGTCCAGCGGATCATTGCCGATACGCTCAACGAGACGCACGGTGGTACCCGAGTTCTCGTTGGTCAGGTCAATGACAAGGTCACCGACGAAGGAATGTGCAACGTCGAGGCTGACCACCATGTCGCCCGCGATGCTCGCAGGACCACCAGCGACAACCAGCGTGTCGTTGAGGAACTCATCGACACCCATCTGCGTTGCCGCATCACATGACGGAATGGCAGCATCCGGCTCCGGATCACTCGAACCAACAGGTGCCGGTCCGGTTGCGGAGATGTCCGCGGAATCGTCAACACCGTTGCCGTTGCAATCACAGATCGTACCGCCGAGACCCGTGGCAGCACAGTCGGTGAAGTCACCGGCATACGTGCCACCCGCCGTCTCGCAGGCTTCCTGTGTGACATCTGTCTGGCAGGAGATTCCGCCACCAGCAGCGGCGACGGTTGCACCGCAGCAGGCACCAGTCGGCACCGGACAGAACACGGCGTCATCGCAGGACGTGCTGTCCGTCGAGACGGACAACTCGAACATGCCTTCGTCCGTCGAGCCGAATCCGCCGACCGCGATGAAGTACTCCTGGCCTGCTTCCGCACACCATGAGAAGGTCGACGCACGATGGACCGTGCCCGTGCCGGTGGAATCACAGGCCGGATCGAACGGATCGTTGTCGTCCTGATCATCGTTTCCGCCAACGCAGACGAGATCATCACAGTCACGGCAGAAGACCTGAATCTGAGTATCGAAATCGGTACCCGGGTTGCAGGTGGTAGCCGTCAACGTGTTGCCATCGCCAGTCACGGAGTACCACAGGCCCTGGTCGAGCAAGCCCGTACCACCGCAGAACGGCGTCGACTCGTCGATCGCACCCGTGTTGTCACCCATGGCACTGCCACCAACGGCGACCGAAATCGCGTCAGCGCACTCGTCGTTCGGCAACGGACACTCAACGTCTTCGCAGAACGTGCAATCGCCCTGATAGACGCCGCCCATGCCTTCACATGCGCCTTGCGTCAGACCATCAGCACATGATGCGTCGGTCATGCAGCAGGCACCGGTCATCGACGGATCAGGCGACTCGCACTCGTCGAGCGTGCCATTCGAATCGCAATCGGTTCCCGCAGGTGCTCCTGAATTGAACTGAAGCGTCCAGCTATCAAGCGTACCCAGGATAGCCGCGTCATCATCAAACACCGTCAGCGTCCAATCGCCAGTGATCATCTGGCCATCGAAGTCCGAGAGCATTCCTTCTGGACGGAAGCCGCCAGTGAATGGCGGCACTCCAGCGGTGATCGCGACACCAGCTTCATCGGAGAGCTGCGTGTCAACGTAGTTGTCACCAGCATCTCCGTTGTCGGTCGTCAACTCGACCGTGATGTCATCCACACCGTTGTTGTAATTCAGGAACACGTCGATATCAGCAGTGAAACCATGCGTGATGTTCAACACGACATTCACGTCGGTGATCACAGTGGAGTCACTCAGCGACAACGTATCTGAAACACCAGTGACCGTGTCGCCATCCGGGATGGCCAACGCCGGCGATGACGTTTCAGTCACGACAGCACCACCCTCAATGAGGTCGTCTGCGTCAAACACACCGTTGTTGTTGCAATCGCAAACGTTCGGCGGGCTCATCGCATCGCAGGCCGTACCATCACCAAGGTACGTGCCAGTGCATGCACCTTCCGTCGTGTCGGTGCATGTCACGGTATCGCAGCAAGCACCTGTCGGGATCACGCAATCGACCGGCTCGGCACACATCATGCCGTCGTCAGTCAACTCGATCGTGAAGTCACCCGTGGCGGCGAAGTCACTACCGATGGCAACGTAGTACGTTGTCCCCATCGTCGTGCAGAGTGAAACCTCAGCAGCAGTCACCGGATCCGGTGCGGAGCAGCTGTCGTCGTCGGACGCCGCACACACAAGGTCGACACACGTGCCACAATAAACGTGGATCGTATCGTCGAACGAGGTGTTTGGATCACAGGCACTCACGGTCATGGTATTGCCCGTACCGGTAAACTCGTACCAGAGCGTATTGCCCGGTGCCGGCTCACCGTCACAGGTCTCGGTGATGTCGTCGGTCGCACCGCTGTTGTTGCCCGAAACCGGGGTATCAACAGCAAGGGCGATCGAATCAAGACAATCATCATTCGGCTGCGGGCAGAGATTCGGATCGCAATTCGTTCCGTCACCCTGATACGCGCCCATCGCCGTCGCACAGTCACCCGAGCTGAGCAAGCTGCACGTGCCATCAGCGGCACAGCATGCACCGGAATCACATGGATCCGGCATGTCTGAGCAACTCGTGCCAAGACCGAGGAATGTGCCCATCTGGTTGTCCGTGCAATCAGTCGCGGTCGTGTCATCGCACATACCGCCACCGAGGCAGCAAGCACCAGTCTGGCAATCGATCTCAACGTCAATCACCGGCGGAGCACCAGCCGCCCAGTCACCAATGTTGATGAAGTACTGCGTACCACCGACTACATCGACGGTGAACGACTCAGGGTCTGAACACGCCACTTCCGTAAGCGCGCCAGCACACGTGTCATCATCGCTTGTGTAGACAACTGCCGCAGTATCGCCACCTGTGCGATTGACCGACAGCGAGCAATCATCAGTCGGCTGGAAGCAGTACCACACACCGTTGGCAAGCGAACCAGCATCAAGATTGCAGCTGATATCCGGATCAGCACCGGCCAACGACAGATCAACGTCGTCGTCCGTGAACGGCAACGAACCCGGAGCAACATCGATGCAGGAGTCGCAATCATCATTGCAGACGAAATCGTCGCAACTCGTGCAATCACCGTTGTAGACAGCATCTGTAATGCCACTGCATACGGCCATTGACGTCACCGTGCAGGTACCCGAAGGCAGACAGCACGCACCACGGTTGCTCGGATCGATCGGCTCACAACTGTCCGGCAGATCGTTCAGGTCACAATCGGTCAGAAGGGGTGGATTCGGTGCGACGTTGATGAAGTTCAGCGTCCAGCTGTTCAACGTTCCCGGATCTGGCGTGGCGGCGTCATGGATCGTCAGCGTCCAGTCAGACGCCTTTTCAAGACCCACAAACGCACTCAACGCCTCGAACGGACGGAATGAGTCGCCGCCACTGACATCGCCGGTCTGGTCTTCAAGAGCCTGAGCCGCCGCGTCATTGAGCGTCACGACCAAGCCGCTGTTGCCGTTTCCGAATTCACCGTTGGTGTTCTCGGTGCACAACGGTCCGCCCGTTTCAGCGGTACCGATACGGCTCACAAGACGCACGGTCGTCATTGACGATTCGTGTGTCAGATCGATGACAAGATCGCCCACGAACGTGTGCGAAATGTCGAGGCTGACTTCCATGTCGACAATCGCACCAGCTGTGCCGGTAAACGTCTCCGTGAAGTTGTCGAACGTGAACGGAGGCGTCGAACCAACCACACAATCGTCAGCGAGCGCCGCAGCCGGGCTGTACGTCTCAGACTTGAACGTACCACCAGTCGGCAGCAGGTCATCGCCGTCGAAGATCATGTTGCCATTGCAATCGCAACGATTGTTCGGGGCCAACTCATCACAAGCCGTTCCATCACCGAGATACGTCCCGCTAAGGGTCGTTTCACAGTGCGTCTGAACAACCTCGCTGCAAGTGAAGTCGCCTTCGCAGCATGCACCCGTTGCGGTGCAGCTATCCGGCTCGCAAGTCGTACCAATACCAAGGAACGTATCCGTCCCGGTGCAAGCCGACTCTTCGACCTCAACGCAGCCGCCGGTGATTTCGTTGTCACAACAAGCACCGGTAAGAACCTGCGCCTCGCCGACGCGAATATCGTCGATCGCGATGTCGCTTTCGAATCCAGGACCGGTCACACCGCGGAAGCGGAGATTCACCGTGTCACCCGTGAACGCTGAAAGCGATACCTGCTCAACAAGCCACGGATCAGAATTGCCCGATTGCTGTGGACCTGAGATTGTTGTCAACGTGGTCCAACTCAGACAGTTGTCGTCGGACACCTCAAGGAACAGGTCGCCCATGTTGACGCCGAACATGTGGTAGGCAAACGTCACCGTCGGGTCCGAGAGACTCGCGAGATCGATGCACGGACTCTGCAGAACGAACGTGTCACCGCCGTCGCATGGCACCGAAGACTCGGTGTAGGCATATTTGCCGCCACCGCCAGCGTCGTCATCCGGTCCTGTCGCAAAGCTTGATCCGGTCAAGCCCATGTTGATTCCCCAATCGCGCCCCGCAGGATCATCGTCAGTCGCGTTGACCCACAAGCTCGGCGAAAGATCTGGGCAGGCAGCGCCGCATGTCGTCGCACAATCCGAAACTGCATCGAAGTCTTCCACGAACGGGAAGCTCGTCACGGTCGTGTTGCAAGGACAAGGCTGCGGGCAGACCGTCGTCATGCAGTCTTCGCCCAATGTGAACCCATTTGCGTTCATCATGCCCGTGCAGGTGGCTTCGTCGGTGGTTTCAACACACATGCCATCCGTCAGGCAGCAGGCACCGTCATCACACGGATTGTCCGTGCAGTCCGTGCCATCACCCAGGTACACGGCATCCATAATGGCCGCACAGGCACTCGGCGACAGAACGGAACAGGTAGTCCCGTCACAGCACGCGCCCGCAAGCGGCGTACAATCAGGCGGATCCATGCACGCCATGCCGTCATCGGTAATCTCAAGCAAGAACGCCCCCTGCGTGGAGAAGTCGCTCGCACCGCCAACCGAGACCAAGTATGTCTCGCCGGAATCTGAGCAGAATGAGATTTCAGACGCCAGGGTCGGATCACCACAGCTATCATCATCACCATCAACACAAATCGGATCGGAGCACGTGCTGCAGAAAATGTTGACTTCAGTATCAAAGTCAGTGTCCTGATTGCAGGTGCTCACGGTGATGGTGTTGCCGGTACCGGTAATCTCGTACCAAACCTCAGAACCGTTCGCGCCACCAGCACCACAACTCGGATTCAGGTCGGAGTTGGCCCCAACGTTCGAACCCAGCGTCGAGCTTGGGACCGCCACGGAAATCGCATCATCGCACAGGTCGTTGCAGGCCGACGCTGCACAAGACGTGCAGTCACCCTGATACGTACCGCCCGCCATCGTGCAGTCCGCCGAAGTGCCATCGGAGCAACCACCACCGGTCAGGCAGCAGGCACCCTGGGTCGTCGGATCAGGCGTTTCGCACTCGTCGAGTGTGCCGTCGCCATCACAGTCGGTGGAAATCGGTGCGGCCGAATTGAAGATCAGTGTCCAACTGTCGAGCGTACCAGTGTCATCCGTAGCATCATCACCGACGATCAACGTCCAATCACCGGTAATCGCCACACCGTCAAAGTCCGACAAGCTGCCTTCAGGGATAAACTGACCCGTGTACGGAGCGCCAGCCGCGGTAATGGAAGTGATCAGCGTCGTTGCTTCGTCGTTCAGCACGGTTCCGGTGAAGTTCGTGGCGCCGAGACCATTGCCGTTATCCGTCGTTAATTCGACGGTGATGTCATCCACTCCGTTGTTGTAATTGAGGAACACCTCAAGGTCACCGACCCACGTATGCGAGATGTTCAATTCGACGTTGACATCCGTCACAACGGTCGCGTCGACAAGCGACTGTGTATCCGAAATCGGGGACAGTGGCATATTGTCCGGGATCGCGAGTGCAGGCGACGACGTAAATGTCGTGCCGGAACCCTCAAGCAGATCATCGGGATCGAAAATGCCATTGTCATTGCAGTCACACGCATTGCCCGGAGGACCAAAGTCAGCACAGGTCGTCCCATCACCGAGGTACGTTCCCATGACCACGCCCGTGCAATCCGCTTCGATCTCATCCGTGCAGGATGCACCGTCACAGCAGGCGCCCATCATGGGCGGTCCGTTTGGAAGCGTCTCGCCGGCACGCATCTGAGACAGTGCGTGCAATGCGTGGACGTCGGTCAGCGCCGCCGCCGCCTGGTCCGCAATCTGGCGATGACCGGTCGCCGCAGCACTGTCACCAATCAGGCCGACAAGCTTCACCAAGCTGGCGTCAACGCTGTTGAGCAGGGCGCGACCTTCTTCACCGCGCGAAAGACCTGCCTTCAGCTGACCGCTCTCGCGCTCAAGCGTGAAGGACAGTTCCCGCAACAGTTCATTGATGTACTGCGAACGCAGGCGAAGGCTGTCAGACTTGGCGATCTGGGCCAACTTCGCAGCATTCTCCGACTTCTCCATGTCCGGAGACATGGTCTTCTCGGCCGATACCTCGCCCTCGACGGGTGCGGGAATCTCGGCACTGTTCGGGGCCTTCTCCCCAAGCCTGGTCGTAGCACCAACATCTGCCATCACGCTGCCGGCCATCCAACTGCCGACGGCGAGACACGATGTCAGCGCCACCAATGTACGCGTGTTCCACGTTACATGCGGTCGCATCCTGTTCCTCCTGGTATTAAACGCACTTCCCAAAATTCCGTTCCTCACTGCCTTGCACCCGATCTTGTTCCTTACCCGATCGAGCTGAATTGCAGATCACGAGCATCCACGCAATGACTCGCTATAGAAATTGCACAACACCCCTGCGACAACGTGGTCACAGCGGCGCATGGTTTCACCCTTGATCAACGACTACTTGGTCAATACCGACTCACCCTCAAGATCCCACGCCTGACTTCGTTCACAATTTGCAACACCTGCGATCGCAACCACCCCGAACACGACTCCGGAGCAACCGGACAGGTCTTCATTGATGCAGATTGAACGATTTGCCTTGGATGCTGTCTCGGCAGGAATCCCCTCCTCGTTACTCGCCTTTAGGGCGACGATACAGATGTGACGTCCTGACAGCCGATGGTGCACCTGCGGCGACATGAACGCCCGCTAACTGAAGGGCGAGTATATCAGGACGTACCGGCCAATTTCAAGCAACAATCCACCATTACCGAGCTACCCGATTTTCGTAAATCCCGTAAACTTCCTACTTTAACTCGCCTGCCACGCCAGGCCCTTGCCCATTGGCCCCATCCTGATAAAAACACCATCAAGCGCCGGTAGCTCAGTCGGATAGAGCATCGGATTTCTAATCCGAAAGTCGTGGGTTCGAGTCCCGCCCGGCGCGGTGAACCGACACTTACGTCCACCAACCAGGAGCCCATCCGTGTATCAGAAGCTCGCTTCCGCCGCCATTTTCACGTTGATTTCGGGATTGAACTGTGCACCGGCCCGCGTGGCTGTCCCGTGCGAGATGCCCGACGTTGACGCATCCCCAAACGTCGCCGGCATTTACGATTACTTCGGTGTCAATCCGTTCGCCATCACCGGGACCATCACCTTCGAGCAGGAAGGCGACACCGTCCGCGTCACAGACACCACCTACGACTTCACCGACAATCGCAGACTCATGGGCGAAGCCACCATCGACGGCAACACGCTCGCCATCCCGCTCGTCCCGATCAACGGCGAGACCGATTACCGCGCTGACGTCATCTTCCGTTTCAGTGATGACGGTGACACATTCTGTGTCGAATACAACGATACAAACGGCGACGCCGGCGACCTTGGTGATTTTCAGGGTCGACGGCGTCGGTAACGCATATTTCGGTTTGGCGATCAGCCGCTACTCTTCGACGGTCACGCCCTTCCAGAATGCGACGTAGCCTTCGAAGTGCTTGGCTTCCGGTTTGGTGTCGGGATAGCACCACGCCGCGTCCTGATTCACCTCGCCACCCACGCTCAAGCTGAAGTATTTTGCGGTCCCCTTCCACGGACAGACCGACGTCGTCTCACTGTCCTGAAAGAACTCACGCTTGATGGTGTCCGGCGGGAAGTAGTGGTTCCCATCCACGACTTCGCACGTATTGCTTTCCGCCACCACCTGATCATTCCAGACTGCCCTAGCCATCACGAATCTCCTGAATTCACACCACTCTTCCAACGTTGTGTGATCTTAGGAGACACCAGTCAACTGCGACCGTACCCAATCCAGCGTGACGCCCTTTTCGGCGAGCAGCTTCGACGCCACAGCGTCCTCATCGCGGAGCATGGCCAGCAAAAGGTGCTCCTGCTTGATTTCGCCATCGCCAAGCCGGTTGGCGGCATCGGTGGCCAAGATCAGAACGTGCCAGAAATTGGGTGAACGAAATGCCTTGCTCAATTCCTGCTGGTGCAGCCACTCGAACTCGCCATGCCGCGAGTGGGCCAGATCGTGCGTCGGATCAACGCTCGAATTCAGCAGCCCGAGGGTTTTCTCACGTAACGAATCGATCTCCACACCATGCTCCTTGAGCACCTTGGCCGGCAAACCATCGTCGAGATTCAACAACCCCAATACCAAATGCTCTGTGCCGATGTAGCGATGACCGAATTTGCGGGCCTCGGCGATCGCGGCGGCGATGGCAGCCTTCGTTTCGTCCGTCTGGGCACGGCGTCCCATAGACGAGCCGCCGTTACCACCCGCCATCTGCGCGCTGACCTTGTCGCGGACCGCAGCCAGATCGACCTTCAGCAGTCGCAATGCCTCGGTGGCGACGCACTCGCCCTCGGCAATCAATCCGAGCATCACGTGCCCGGGGGCGAGGTAGTCGTGGCCAAGCTTGCTGGCCTCCTGATTCGCGAGCGCCATTGCATGGCGGGCCCGATCTGAGAATCTCTCGAACATTGTCGTGTCTCCATGGTGTCTTGCGGTTCAAATATTTTGCGAATTCTACGACCGCCGCGTAGTCTAGCGAGACGAAGCCGGAACAACAATACAACGGAGTTGAGCACGATGAAGCTGCCCGCCATTGCCGCCACCGCGACCCTGCTGACGGTCGCCCTGTGTCCCGCCCCAGCCTGCGACGTCGACCTGCCAGCCGCCGACTCCCCAGCCGCCACGACCAGACCCGATGGCACGCCCACGCCGCCACCTGTCGTTCTGTCCAAAGAGGCCATGGTCATCCACCGCTCCGCGATCGTCTTCGACGGCCACAACGACCTGCCCATCCGCATGCGAGGTCGCGGAAAATCCAGTTTTGACCAGATTGACATCGCCAAGCCGCAGCCGGACTTCCACACTGACATCGACCGTCTGAACAAGGGCGGATTGGGTGCCCAGTTCTGGTCCGCCTACGTCCCCTGCTCAACCATGGCCGAAGGCGGAGCCGCCCGGTACGCCCTCGAACAGATCGACCTGATCAAACGCATGGTGACTCGTTATCCGGATACGTTCGCGATGGCGTACACGGCCGAGGACGTCATCAAGGCCAGACAACAGGGCAAAATCGCAAGCCTGATCGGAATCGAGGGTGGCCACGCGATCGAGGACTCCCTCGCCACACTGCGGATGTTCCACGAACTCGGCGTGCGATACATGACGCTGACCCACGCCGACACGCTGTCGTGGTGCGACTCTGCCACCGATGAGCATCGCCACGGCGGGCTGACCGCGTTTGGTGAGAATGTGATTCTGGAGATGAACCGGCTTGGCATGCTGGTCGACATTTCCCATGTGTCGGCCGACGCGATGCGCGATGTCCTTCGCGTTTCGAAGGCGCCGGTGATTGCGTCGCACTCGTCGGCGTACACGATTGCCGAGCATCCGCGCAACGTGCCCGACGACGTGCTCAAGATCGTCGCCAAGAACCGCGGCGTCGTGATGGTGAACTTCTACTCAGCCTTCGTCGAGCCAACCGCCGCCCAGCGCAGCAGCAATGTGTTCAACGTCCGCCGCGAACTCAAGGAAAAGCACCCCGACGAACATGCGTACCGCCAGGCTTGGCAGAAATGGAAAAACGACAACCCACTGCCCCGTGGAACCATCCACACCGTCGTGGATCACATCGAGCACATTATCAAGGTCGCAGGCATCGACCATGTGGGACTTGGTTCGGACTATGACGGTGTGAACATTCTGCCCAAACAACTCGAAGACGTGGCCAGTTACCCGTACATCACGCAGGCGTTGCTCGATCGTGGCTACGCCGCCGGCGACATCCGCAAGATCCTCGGCGGCAACGCCCTCCGCGCCCTTCGCGAAGCTGAGACCGTTGCGATCGAGCTGCGAAAATCAAGCGAGCCAATCCTGAAGTGATCACGGTGCGTCGAGCGTCGATACAGGGTCGCCAACGCTGATCGCGCCTTCACTGACGACCTCACCATGCACGCCAGCGCGGAGGTTCGGCTTCAACGCATCCTTGAGTCCCTGATGAAATTCGTCCATCAGGGCGCACGGTCGCGTCTCTCCCCAGATGCGAAGCTCCACATCACCGACCCGCAGCGTCTGTCCCACCGTGTTGGCCAGGTCGATGCCCTCGACGAGCACATTTGCCCGACGCGTCTGCCATGGCAGGTCCGCGTTCAACTCAGCCAGTGTCTCGCCCCACAGCTCGCGCGACAGCAGCGTGACGCCGCGTTTGCCGTTCGCACGCACGTCACCGCTCAACCCTCTGCCGACGATCGCCCGGTCCTCCGTGATGTCGACCATCGGCTCGTCCTCGCCCTTCCGCACAGCCATCGCGACCACCCTGCCCGCCATCGTCGTCACCTCCGTTAGAACCCGAAGATCAAATCGTATCCAGCCACCATGATGGCCACGTCCGCCAGAACGTGACTCACCCACGGCGCGAAGATCGTCCCCTCGCGATGCAGAAGCCACGCCCAAACGCATCCGCCGACGAACACGCCCGCGTTGAACAGTATCCCCAGACCGACTGTCGGGAAATAGGCCCAGAGAATCACAATGTGGTGCAGGGTGAATCCGATCGACGAGACGACCACTGCCGCACGCCAGTCCATCAGTCGCCGCATCCGACCGAACACGAACCACCGCCAGTAATACTCCTCCAGCCCCGAATTCACGATACAGATGAAGGCGGCCAACAAAAAAAAGTGATTCACCCCACCATACGCGCGGACCTTCTCGACCAGGGCGTCCGCGTTGATCGCGTCGGCGACGCCGGCGAAGTAGACCGCCAGCAGCACGGCGGCAATCAAAACACCCCACGAGAATCCGATGAACACAGACAATCCCCGTGGCCGAGCGACGCGCAATCGTCCTCGCTCAACCCCGACGAACCAGACGACCGGCAGAGCATTGACCACCAGCTTTGATCCGAAGTAAATCGCACCACGCACGCTATCGCCGACGGGCAGGAACGTGTACAGCAAGGCCGCGACGGCATGACCCACCATGGCGACCGTAAGAATCAACCATGCTCCACGGTGTTCGGCGGACGTGTTGGACGCCTCAGCCACCATCACCCCGAATTAGCCCAGCCCGTAAATCGGCGAGAATTTGGCACGCAGGTAGGAAAGGAACGGTGCATCCGAGAGCGGCTCGCCGGTGACGACTTTGACAAGATCAGCCGCACGGTATCGTTGACCGTGGCGATGGATGTTCGAACGCAGCCACTCGAGCAGCGTGGCGAAGTCACCGTTGCGGATGCGATCGGTGAGATCTGGGATCGCCTTTTCTGCGGCAGCGTAAAACTGCGACGCGTACAGATTGCCCAAAGCGTACGTCGGGAAGTAACCGAACGTGCCCATCGACCAGTGGATGTCCTGCAAGCAGCCGACCGTGTCCGTTTCGGGCTGGATGCCGAGTAGCTCTTCCATCTTGCTGTTCCAGGCGGCAGGGACGTCGTTCACGTCGAGTTTGCCGTCGAGCAATGCCCGCTCCATCTCAAACCGCAGGATGATGTGCAGGTTGTAGGTGACCTCGTCCGCTTCCACGCGGATCAGCGACGGCTGCACCGAGTTGATCGCACCAACGAAGTCGTCGAGCGGCACTTTAGAGAGCGCATCGGGGAACATACCCTGCGCATCGCCATAGAAATGCTCCCAAAACGCATGACTTCTGCCGACGATGTTCTCCCACAGTCGGGACTGGGACTCGTGGATGCCAAGCGACGTCGCGTAGCCCATCGGCGTGAACATATGCTCGGTGCCAAGCCCCTGCTCGTACAAACCATGACCGGTTTCGTGCAGCGTGCCGAAGATCGCCATCGAGAAGAATTGCTCGTCGTACCGCGTGGTCAGGCGAACGTCGCACGGCGTTGTGCCGGAACAGAAAGGATGCGTCGACACATCAATGCGCCCACTGTCGAAACAAAACCCGATCGCCTTGGACAGCATCCTTGAGAACGCGACCTGCTTGTCCTGCGGATAGTGCCGCGTCAGGATTGACTGATCAGGCCGCCTGGGCGCGTCTTTCAATTCAGCCACGAACGGTCGCAACGCTTCGCGAAGATGCTCAAATGTCGTAGCCACCTCGGCGGTCTTGGCGCCCGGTTCGAATTCGTCCAGCAACGCGTCGTACCGCTCGTTTTCGAATCCCACGTAGTCGGCCAACTCGCGCTTCAACTCGATCAGCTCTTTGAGATGCGGCGCGAAATGGGAAAACTTGTTGTCCCGTCGGGCTTCAACCCACGCACTCTTGGCATGCGTGCTGACACGTGCGATTCGCCCGACCAGATTCGACGGTACTTTGACCGCTCGGTCATAAATTCGGCGCGTCTCGCGAACGTTCGTCTCGCGGACCGGATCGCCGGCTGCCCCGTTGACCTGATTCAGGAGGTCGCCGATCGCTGCGTCCGCCCGACGGTCGTGAATCATCCTCGCCAGCAGCGACAACTGCTCTGCCCGGGCGTGCAATCCCTTGGGCGGCATGTAGGTTTCCTGATCCCAATCGAGTATCGCCTCCACCGATTCGAGCTGTCCGATTTCACTGATATGCTGCACGAGTTGCTGGTAGGCGTCCGACATAGGATCCCTTTCCATATCCGATTTCCGGGGATGACACTTGCACCAAGGCACCGTTTCGCAGCGCAGCGGCCGCGACGGAGTGGATAATGTAGCACTTGATCCGGTCAACGTGTACCCCATATGTGTGAAACTGTAGACAATTCCCTGCGATTCCCGTGCTCACGTCTCTGGACATGCGTTCATCACTTTCTGATGATGTACGCGGATCAACACGGAGCGAATCAGCCATGCACGACCAACGACCAATCGCCGACATCGTCAACCTGCTCGACCCGGCGAACAACATCCTCTTCAATCACACGCACGACAACGCACACGAAATCGTCCGCGATGGCGAGCCGGATCGAATCAACGCCATCGAGGGGCAGTTTGCCATCGTCGCACAGAACGGACGCACGGTGCGCATGGCTCGGACCATCGGTCGACTTATGCGCTACTTCATCGCCAAGCGCGTCGACGGCCCACAGTTGGTCGTGGCCGATCGCATCGCGGCGATTCGGGATTGGCTTGAATCGGAAGGACTCGGCGATCAGTTCCACCCATCCTACACCCGCATGGTGCCGGCGCACTACCTCGTGGAGCTTGAATTACTTGGCTGCCCTGATCCAAACCCGACCTACCATCGCTACTTCACGCCGCCGCGCAATACGCTGCCCGCCGACCTCGACGTCATCGGCCGGAAGTACATCGAGGCACTCGACGCCGAGATCGGCAAGTGGCTGAGACAAATGCCGTCCGACGCACCCGTCGGCGTGTGCTTCTCCGGCGGAATCGACAGCGGTGCGGTGCTCTTTGTGACCTACGCCGCCATGCTTCGTGCAGGCATGAATCCCTCACGACTCAAGGCGTTCACGCTCAGCATTGACGGCGGCGGGGATGATCTCGCCCAAGCCCGCCAGATGCTCAAGTCAGCCAAGCTCGACATGTTCCTCGAATCGATCGAGATTGAACGATCCGATATCGACATCGAACAGACCGTCTGTCTCGTCGAAGATTACAAGCCGTTGGACATCGAAGCCGGCGCGATGACGCTCGCGCTTTGTCGCGGCATTCGTCAGCGCTACCCGGACTGGAGCCACCTCATCGACGGCGACGGTGGCGACGAGAACCTCAAGGACTACCCCATCGAGGAAAATCCGGAACTGACCATCCGCAGCGTCCTCAACAACATGATGCTCTACCAGGAAGGTTGGGGCGTCGACTCCATCAAGCATTCGCTGACCTACTCGGGCGGGCAGAGTCGCGGTCACGCACGTGTTTACGGTCCCACAACCGAACTCGGCTTCAACGCGTTCAGCCCTTACACGTCGCCATCGGTGATCGCCGTGGCCGAGGCGATTCCCTACATCGACCTCACCGGCTGGGATCATGAGAAGCTATATCGCTTAAAGGGGGACATTGTGTCACGAGGCGTCAAGGCAGTGACGGGCATGGACATGCCCATCTTTGAAAAACGACGATTCCAGCACGGTGTGATGCACCGCGACGCGTTCAACGAGATGTTCCCCGGCGATGAACTGACCTATCGCCGCATGTTCAACGCGCTCTATGCCTGAGTTGAGCACGCCCATCACCGACCAGTGGGTTCTCGACCGTCGCGGGCCAAGGAACGACGTCGACCCCGATGTACCCTACGCGTTTCTCGTCGAAAAGGAGTTCTCCCATCACGGCACATGCGACGACGTGGCCACCCTCTTCCTGACCAACCGAGAGTGTCCATATCGCTGCCTGATGTGTGACCTGTGGAAGAACACGACCACCGATCGCGTCGCGCCGGGACAGATTCCGCGTCAGATTCGCCATGCCCTCGACCGACTACCCCCCGCACGACACATCAAGTTGTACAACAGTGGAAACTACTTCGATCCCAACGCGATCCCAACGGTCGACGATCCGGACATCGCCAACCTCGTCGCCGACTTCGACACCGTCATCGTCGAGAGTCACCCCAACATGGTGGGCAAACGCTGCCTCGCGTTCAACGACATGACCACGCCCGAGGTCCATGTCGCCATGGGACTCGAAACGGTTCACCCGGAGGTCCTGCCGCGGCTCAACAAACGCATGACACTCGCCGACTTTGAGCACGCCGTGAAGACGCTGATCGAAAACGGCATGCAGGCCCGCGCGTTCATCCTCCTGCGTCCACCGTTCCTGTCCGAATCGGAAGGCGTCGAATGGGCGATGAAATCCATCGACTTCGCGTTCGACATCGGCGTCGAGTGTTGCGCCGTCATCCCGACACGCGCCGGCAACGGCGCCACCGAAGCGCTGGCATCACTGGGACATTTCACACCGCCCAATCCCAATTCGTTGGAGCAAGTGCATCGCTACGGCCTCTCGCGAGAGAACGGACGCGTGTTCGTCGATCTGTGGGATCTGCAACACCTGCAGCGCGGCAGCGACGCAGACCGCGCGATGTACGATCGCATGAACCGGATGAACCTCACCCAGCAGATCGCAGGCGCTGACGACGCATGACAACGAACCGAATCGATTGCGACGTCGCCGTTCTCGGCGCTGGATTCGCCGGCAGCCTCATCGCCCTGATCGCGCGACGACTCGGCCACTCAGTCGCCCTCCTCGAACGCGACAGCCACCCGCGATTCGCCATCGGCGAATCCTCAACCCCGCTGGCCAACCTGAAACTCGAAATACTCGCCAAGCGCTACAGCCTCGATGAACTGTTGCCGCTCACCAAATACGGCACATGGAAAGCGAGTCGCCCCGACATCGCCTGCGGTCTCAAGCGCGGATTCAGCTTCTTCAAACACACGCAGGACCAGCCGTTCACTTCGACCCCGAACCACGACCGCGAACTGCTCGTCGCCGCCAACCCGGACGCCCATCACGGCGACACACAATGGTACCGACCCGAGTTCGACACCTTCGTCAATCAACGCGCCCGCGACGCCGGCGTCATCTACCACGACCAATGCACAATCGACAACATCAACCATGACGACGCCTGGCACATCGTGGGCCATGACACGACGAAAGACCTTCACGTCACAGCCCGCTACTGCATCGATGCGACCGGATCAGCCGCGGTTCTCGCTTCACGCCTGCAGACCGCCCCGCCAATCGAACAGATCACCCGATCGCGCACGCTCTTTGGCCACTTCCGCAACGTCGCACGCTGGTCCGACATTCTCAACGACCTGAACATCTCCACGACCGATCATGTCTTCGACAGCGACGACGCCGCGCTGCATCACCTCATCGACGACGGCTGGATGTGGGTGCTGCGATTCGACAACGGCATCACCAGCGCCGGATTCTCGCTTTCGCCAGACCGATACCCCGTCGACAACGCCAACCTTCCCCAGGATGAATGGACCAACCTTGTCCAGCGATACCCTTCCATCGCCCGCCAATTCGACGACGCGTTACCCGCCGTTCCGATCCGACGCACCGACCGCATCCAACGCCGCCTCGCCACCGCCGCCGACCGACACTGGCTCGCCCTGCCTCACACCGTTGGCTTTGTCGACCCATGGCTCAGCCCGGGTCTCGCCCACACCCTTTACGGCGTCGAACGCGCAGCCAGAATCCTCGAATCGCTCGATGACGCCCCACGCCAATCGGAACTCATCCGGGATTATCAGGTCCGAGTCGCCGCCGAGTTCGACCTCATCGATCGGCTCACCGCGGCCTGCTTCGCCAACCTCAATCGATTCGACATCCTGACCAGCATGTCCATGCCCTACTTCGCCGCCGCCATCACCTGTGAGGAACGCATCCGCGCCGGCCAGACCGAGCGTGCACGTTCCTTCCTCCTTGCCGACGATTCCGAATTCAGACAAATCGTCGACACATGCTGTAAGTCCACGGAAGATCCGACATGCGACGCCGAGCAAGTGGCCAACCTGATCCGCGACGCCATCGACCCCTACAACGAAGCCGACCTCTGCAATCCAGCCCGACGCAACATGTATCCATTCACCGGCACCATCCAGCCGGTATCGATCTGAGGGCGTGCCAACAACCGTGTCATGACTATAATGACCGCCATGAACCATCGTCAGCCGGTCAGTATCCACGTCGTCATCGCATTGTCGTTGTCATTCGCCGGCATGTGTGTACACGCCCAAACCGACACCGCCGTCACATCCAAGGCTGAACCATCAAGCCCAACTCCCAGCGAGCCTGACTCAAAGTCCCAGCAGCAATGTGTCGCCCTGATTGCCAAAGGCCGATTCGACGAAGCCCGCGAACTGGCCAAGTCGTTCGTCGCTCAGCATCCGAAGTCCTCGCAGTCTCATCTCCTTCTCGCACTGACCTATCACAAGCAGCGGAAGTACGAGCAGGCAGAACCGCTTCTCGAGAAAGCGATCGCGCTCGACGAAGATCACAACCCGCCCAAGATGTTCCTGGGCTGGTGTCGCTACTACCTCGGCAAACAGAAAGAAGCCGAGCAGTCGTTTCTCGCCTACCTGCCAACCAATCCCGACTACCCCGACATCCACTTCGCCCTCGGTCTGATCGCCTACGAACGCGACGACCTCGAAGAGGCCATGACCCGATTCGACCGCGCCATCAAACTCGCCAGCCAACAGCGTCGCGCCACCGATGAAGCCAAGTCCCGCGCCCGCCGCGCCGACATCCTCATCCGCCAGAACAAACTCGAAGAAGCCCGCGACGAACTCACCACCGCCATCCGCCTGAATCCGCGTCTATACGGCGCCATGTACAAACTCTCCCGCGTGTTCCACCGCATGGGCGACAAGGAAAGCGCCAAGAAGGCAAAAGCCATGCATGACACCGTCCGCGAAAAACTCCACCCGACAAAGGGACACCCCGAATGATGCCCAGCTCGCGCACGATCGTCATCGCACTTCTGGCTGCTGCGGGCACGCTGCACGCCTCCGACATGCGCTTCACCGAAATCGCCACACAAGCCGGCGTCGACTTCACCATGACCTGCGGCGGAACACCTTCGAAACACATCCTCGAGGTCGACGGCGGCGGTGTTGCCCTCTTCGACTTTGACAACGACGACGACCTCGACCTCTTCTTCGCAAACGGTGCAACGATCGACGATCCCGAGAATGGCCCCGGCAGCCGACTTTACGCCAACGACGGCAAGGGGCGATTCACCGACGTCACAAAAAAGCACGGCATCAACGTCAAACGCTGGGCGATGGGCGTTGCCGTCGGCGACATCGACAACGACGGCGACGATGACATCTTCATCACCTGCTATGGCCCCAACATCCTGCTCAGAAATGACACATCCAAGGGCAAAGGTGCATTCGTCGACATCTCAAAACGCGCAGGCGTCGACGACGATCGCTGGGCCACCAGCGCCGCCTTCGGCGACATCGACGGCGACAGCGACCTCGACCTCTACGTCGTCAACTACCTCGAGTTCGACCACAAGAACCCACCCAGCCGCGAAGGCGTCAACTACAAGGGCGTCCCGGTCATGGCAGGCCCGCACGGTCTCAAACCGCAGCAGGACATTCTCTACCGCAACAATGGCGACGGCTCCTTCACCGACATCACCAAACCGTCCGGCTGCCTCGTCGACGAACCCGGCTATGGCCTGGTCACGCTCATGCTCGACTTCAACGGCGACAACAAGCAGGACATATTGGTCGGCAACGACTCGACCGAGAACTTTCTGTTTGAAAACAAGGGCGACGGCACCTTCGAAAACATCGGACAATTCTCCGGCATCGCCTCGAACATGGACGGCAGCAACCAAGCCACCATGGGCATCGGCGTCGGCGACATCAACGGCAACGGCCACCCCGACACCATCGTCACCAGTTTCTCAAGCGACACCAACACGATCCACCTCAACCTCGGTGATGGCTTCTTCGAGGACCGCACCGCCCAGTTTGGCCTTGGTTTGATCACACGACCCTACCTCAACTGGGCCTGCGTCTTCTACGACTTCGACAACGACGCCGACGAAGACTTGTTCATTTCGTCAGGCCACGTCTACCCGGAAGCAGCAACGGCCAAAATCGACTCCGAATACGAACAGGAACAATTGCTCTTCGAACGCGTCGCGGGAACCCGCTTCAAACGCGTCTCCAACGCCGGCCCAATCGTGACCGAGAAGCTAAAGGGGCGATCCGCAACGTTCGGCGACATCGACAACGACGGCGATGTCGACATCGTCCTGACCCAGCTCAACGGACCGGTCAAGATCTACCGCAACGACACATCCAACAGAAACATGCTCGCCGTCGAAACACGGCAACCCGGCGGCAACCACCGCGCCTACGGCGCCACCGTCGAACTTCATGCCCACGACGCGAGGCAGATTCGCTGGATTCACGGCGGTGGCAGCTATCAGTCCGTCAGCGCCCCGATCGCCTACTTTGGACGCGGCAGCAGACCGACAAACGACGCCACCCTCAGGATCACCTGGCCAAACGGTGACAAACAGGAAATCAAAAGCGCTCCCAATCAAGGAAGATTGATCATCACGCGCGGCCAGGACAACGTCGTGGTTCGCCCGTTCAACTAAGACACACCCATGCCCGCGAAAACCATGCCCAAACTGCTCACGATGCTGTGTTGCATCGCCACGATAACCGCCGGCTGCTCCACCAGGCCCTCAGTCCGAATCTTCGAGCCCCAGTCGGAGACACTGTCCGCAAACACAACCACATCCGCCCCACGCGTCGCATTTGCGACGCGCAACGATTCAACCCAGATCGTCATCGACTGCCCCCTTCCAGGATCGCAGCACGGCAAACCATATAGCTCGATCTACATGGTGCTCCCAACCCTCGATGGCCGATTCGACTTTGCAAACCGAACCATACGCGGTCTCTACGTTCAGCACAGCGGCCCCCGCGCAGGATGGACACGCATCGCCAGCGGTTTCGTCGAATGGTCTCCGCCCACGCTTGGCCTCGGCTCGCACACCGCCGCGTTCAACATCCGCACGGCAGACACCACCCACGTCACTGGCACCTTCAAAGCCCTCCGCGACGAGCGCCGCGTCCGCCAGTTCGAACGGCGTCATGCTGACTACATCACCGCGCTCACCGCCGCCCCATAACCCCGTCGACCCCGCGCTCCGATAGATTCGTGCATCCCGTCCCCATCGAACCGACGCTCATCCGCGGGCAAACCCTCGTTGAAGCCCACCCAACCACGGGTCGATGCTGGTTGCGTCAGGATGCAAAACCGGAGCGATGATCATGTGCGCCGACATCAACGAACAACTTATCGGAGCCAAGAAACGCCTCGAGCAGCAGCGCTCCGCCAAGCACAAGTCCGTGCAGATGCAGGACCAACTCAAGCAACAAACCTACAAGATGCAGTACGCAGAACTCGCCATCGAGGAACTGAAGCAGCACATCAACACCTTGGAATCCCTGACACTCACCAGCCTGTTCAGCACCCTCACCGGTACGAAGAATGAGAAGCTCAAGGAAGCGCAGGACCGCCTGAGAATCGCCGAGCAGGAGTTCGCCGACCACGCCCGCACTGTCACCAAACTGCAATCCGAATTCCAGCGGTTCACCACCATCGCCGACAACGCAGACGACGCCGGAACCCAATACGACCAGCTATTGCAGCAAAAACAGAAAGTACTGCTCGACGGCGATGACGGGCCAGCCGCCGAACTCAAACGCGTCGTCGATCAGTCCGCGAGCCTGAAGGAACAACTCCGCCTGCTCAACCGCTGCCTCGAAACCGGGCGCGAGTTGCTCAACAGCATCAGCAGCCTCAACAAAGCCGTCGACCGCGCGCGCAACCGAAACATCAATTCCCGAGGCACTATGGGACTCGGCTCGCTCTACAACCACGCCCAGCAAAAGTCGACCACCCCGGTCGTCACCCGCGCACGCGATGGCATCGAAAAACTCCGCCAATGCATCGACCAGCTCGACCTGTCAGCCGGCACGCCCAATGACCTGGAAGTGGCCGAAAAAGCCCCGAACCTCGAACCGCTCGTCGTCGAACTGCACGACGGCTGGATTCACTCCGTCGTCGACAGCTACACCGCCACCCACGGCATCGAAGATTGCGTCCGCAGCGTGCTCAACGCCATCGACGACAAACGCGAGGAAGTCGAAAAGCAGGCCGGCCAGACGGAAAAGCAGCGCCGCCAGATCATCGAAACGGCATAGAAGCACTCGCCTGAAGACTTCCAACCATCAGACATCCATATCCGCCCACTTCCGCGACATCCGCCCGAAGATGAACAACGCAATCGCCGACACAACACCAACCGCAATAAACGGGTACCACACGTTGTGCGGCTGATACTGGTCCCACAGCAGTTGTGTCGCCTGAACCGCATCCATGCCCATGCGTTCCTGCAGCGCCACGAACGATTCTGAACGACTCACGCCCGCAGCCTCCGCAAGCGTCTTCATCTCGCCATCCCAGCTCTTGTTCAGATGCTCGGCAATGTACTTCTGCGCAAGAATGGCCTTCTCTCCGAACTTCCCATACGCCCAGCCAGCCAGGACAGCCCCCACTCCCTGCCCCATCGCGATCGGCAGATTCACATAACCCAGATAGAGTCCCTTCTTGCCCTCCGGTGCGATCAGCGCGAAATACTCATTCTTCTTCGGACCCGTCAACATTTCGCCAAACGAGAAGAACATCAGGCCCAAAGCAAACAGAAACGCCGACGTCGTCCAACCCGCCACAAACACGCCCATCGTCGCGCAGATCATGCCACCCAGCATGCACGTCAGCCGCCGCACATTCGCGACCGCATGCCCCACGATCGAAACGAACAACATCACCATGAACGCATTGATATTCAGCAAGTGCTCCTGCGAAATCTGCACCCCACGATCCGTCGTCTCCACGAACCGATCACGAATCCACGTCGGGAAGTTGTCCAGAATCGCAACCACCCTGCTGCTGTCCACCCAGTCCACGATGAAGTTCGGATGCAGATCCCAGATCTGATACATCATCATCCAGAAGCCGGCGAGAATGACGATGAGCGCAGGCAAACGAAGCTGCCATTGAAATTGCCCGCCCTCCAGCCACGTCATGAACACCAAGCCGACCGCAAAGACAAGCCAATAACCCCAATGACCATCCACCCACGGACCCCAGTGACAAACGAGCGCCCCGGCACTCACCAAGGCGCCAACCGCGAACGCCGCGGGACGAATCCGCCCCCCAACGAACCAGTAAGGCCAAATGTTCGCAATCGTGACGCTGAACACCTTCACGAAACTGTGCGACGTATCCGACCCCGATGAATAATCCTTGTACGTGAACAGCATCAGGTAATTCAGCGATACGATCCCCGCACACCCATAAAAGACCCAAGGCCAACTCCACCCCTTCAACGTATGCGCCAAGAACGGACCGATGAACGCCCCGATGTTCACCAACTGATAGAACAGCGACCACCCCAGCGACGAATTCTCCTTGTGCAGCGTTTGTGCAATCGTGCCTTGAATGCCCGGCTTGAAGATGGCCGTTCCCGCAGCCAGCGTCAGTGCACCGATGAAGAATCCGGCGTACGTCGTCTGCGTCGCCATCAGCACGTACCCGATGATCTTGATCGTGATCGACACGAAGATCGTCAGCTTGTACCCATACCGATCCGCGTAACCACCGGTGAAGATCGGAAGCAGCGACTGCATCACCGCCCAGCCGGCGTAAATCGATCCCTTCTGTGCCGCCGAGAAGTGCAACCCACCAGGCTCATCCGCCTGCATGATGTAAATCGGAACCACCACGCGCATCCCGTAGTACGCCAAACGCTCCCACATCTCCATGATGTTGAGCATCCAGAACGCGACGGGAAAACTTCCCAATCCCGAGGAATTGGAATTTTGCGGAACGCTCGATGGTTCACTCATCAGACAGGCTCGTCCTTTCGTGACGATGGCTCGCGGGTTCAACCAAACGCGCCCCGCCAAACCATCCTCCGATTCGTTCGGATCGTTCATCACGGGACGTCGCGGGCCGAGTCTAGCAACGACCGTTCAGTTTTCCAAGGCAGCCGAAGATTCGATCGCCCATCCCGAGCGCATCGCTTATCCTCACGGCTGGTAAACGCGCAAACGCAGACAGCGAGCCGACATCATGCCCAACATCATCACCCGCTACACGAAATGGCTGCACACGCAATGGCCAGCCGGCACCGTCGAAAAACTCCCCGAAGTGCGCGAAGACGGATCAACCAACGTCCCCGGCATCTACGTCACCGGCGACCTCACCGGCATCCCACTGCTCAAGTTCTCAGCAGACACCGGCGCCCGCGCCATTCAGACAATCGTGAAAGACAAGGACTTCCAGAACCTCCGACAGCAATCCCATGACGACACCAAAGACGTCGTCATCATCGGCGGCGGCGTCTCCGGCATGGCCGCCGCCCTCGAAGCCAGCAAGAACAACCTCGACTTCGTCCTTCTCGAAGCCAGCGAACCCTTCTCCACCATCGTCAACTTTCCCAAAGCCAAACCCATCTTCACCTACCCGACCGACATGACCCCCGCCGGCGACCTCCAGTTCACCGCCGAAGTCAAGGAACCCCTCGTCGACGAACTCCGTGAGCAAACTCTCGACAAGGGCATCGAACCGGTCAACGCCCGCGCCGAAAGCATCAAACGCAAAGGCAAGCTCTTCGAAGTCGTCATCGCAAACGGCGAAAATATCCTCACCCGCCGCGTCATCGTCGCCATAGGCCGATCGGGCAACTTCCGCAAACTCGGCGTCCCCGGCGAAGACAAGGACAAAGTCTACAACCGACTCCACGACCCCAAGGATTTCTGCGGACAGAATGTCCTCGTCGTCGGCGGTGGCGACAGCGCCCTCGAATCCGCCATCGCCCTCGCCCAATGCGGATGCAACGTCACCCTCTCCTACCGCAAACCCGAATTCTCACGCCCAAAACCCGAGAACGTCGAACGCCTACAGGCACTGCAGGCAGACCCGATGGCCGATGTCGAAATCGACGAACCATCTTCCGAACGCGTCACCACCGCTTCGGGCACCTTCCTCGGCGAACACCGCAAACCCGGTTCCATCACCCTCGCCCTGCCATCCAACGTCAAACAGATCGACGACGACACTGTCACGCTCATCGGCGGCGACAAAGCCGAACAGACCATCCCCAACAACGCCGTCTTCGCCATGATCGGCCGCGAGCCGCCCCTCGATTTCTTCCGCCGCAGCGGCATCAACATCAGCGGCGAATGGCGAACCAGCACCAAGCTCTCCTTCGCCGCCTTCATGGCCTTCTGCGTCTTCCTCTACCACTGGAAGAAGGACATCGGCCTGCCAATCAACAAGTTCTTCGTCAACCGCGGATGGTTCCCCTACAACGTCTCATCATGGTTCGATCGCCTCGGCGAAGCTGCCAGCGACCCAACCACCCTGCTCTACACGCTCAAGACATCGATGGCCCAGCCCGGCTTCTACTACACCCTCGCCTACTGCGCCTGCGTCGTCATCTTCGGCATCAAACGCATCAAGCGACGCAAGACCCCATACGTCAAGCTACAAACCATCACCCTCATGATCATCCAGTGCCTGCCCCTCTTCATCCTCCCCGAAATCGTCCTGCCCTACGCCGGACGAAATGGCGCCTTCGCCGAGGGCACGACACTCGCCCCCATCGCCGACCAACTCTTCGAACGCGACGACGACGTTGGCCACGAACGCGCCTACTGGCGCGCATACGGCCTCATCCTCGCCTGGCCACTCTTCGTCTTCAACGTCTTCACAGATGCACCGATGTGGGGCTGGCTCATCATCAGCCTCATACAAACCTTCATCCTCATACCCACGATGATCTACTTCTGGGGCAAAGGTGCGTACTGCGGATGGGTCTGCTCCTGCGGCGCATTGGCCGAAACCCTCGGCGACGCACACCGCCACAAAATGCCCCACGGCCCCTTCTACAACCGACTCAACATGGTCGGCCAAGCCGTCCTCGTCTTCGCCGGCATCCTCTTCATCCTCCGCGTCCTCGGCTGGATCATGCCAGGCTCCGTCTTCCACAACCTCTTCGATCAACTCTTCAGCAAGATCCCGTTCCTCAACTACAAGTGGTCCGTCGACCTGCTGCTCGCCGGCATCCTCGGCGTCGGCTGCTACTTCTGGTTCTCAGGCCGCGTCTGGTGCCGCTTCGCCTGCCCACTCGCAGCACTCATGCACATCTACGCCCGCTTCTCACGCTTCCGCATCCTCGCAGATAAGAAAAAGTGCATCTCCTGCAACGTCTGCACCTCCGTCTGCCACCAGGGCATCGACATCATGAGCTTCGCCAACAAGGGACTGCCCATGGAAGACCCCGAATGCGTCCGATGCAGCGCCTGCGTGCAGTCATGCCCCACCGGCGTCCTCGAATTCGGACAGATCAACCGACAGACCGGACAGGTCATCAGCCGCGACAGCCTCGTCGCATCACTCGTTCGCGAACGCGAAGGAGCAAACCCATCATGAAACCAGCCGCAACGACCACCACAGCCGCCCTGATCATCGGCACAACGATCAACACCGCCCACGCCGTCGACCACAGCCAACTCGACGCCATCCTCCGCGCCAACGTCCGCAACGAACGCGTCGACTACGCCAACATCAGAGACAACCACAAGTCGACATTGTCCGCATACCTCGACACGCTCGCCAAGGTCGACCCCGCAGACCTCCCCCGCAACGAACAACTCGCCTATTACATCAACCTCTACAACGCCACCGTCATCCACACCATCCTCGACCGCTACAATCCCGGCTACTCCGTCTCCGAAGACAACTTCAAAATCTTCGACGAAAAACATTGCCGCACCGCCACCGCCACCGCCACCTTCAGCCTCAATCACCTCGAAAACAAAATCATCCGCCCCACCTTTAAAGACCCCCGCATCCACGCCGCCCTCAACTGCGCCGCCGCCTCCTGCCCACCGATTCACAATCGCGCATTCACCAGCGCAACGCTAGACGCCACCCTAACGCACCTCATGCGAGCGTTCGTCAACGACGCGTCGCGAAACACGATCGACATGAAGTCACGCACGCTCACACTCAGCAAAATCTTCGAATGGTACGCCGTCGATTTCGGCGACAAGAAAGGCCTCGCCAAGTACGTCAACCAATACACCGACAAGGACGTCAGCAGTTACACCGTCACGTTTCAGGATTATTCCTGGAAACTCAACGACACAATGTAACAAACACGTTTTCACTTTCGTCGCGACGGCAAATCCAATATCATCGTTCTGTCGCAGCCAAAGGAGACGTGGCCCATGCGTATCCCACATCTCATCCGTTCAGCCTGCCTGCTGACAGCGCTTCCCCTACAGATTGCATTCGCCGATCCCCCGACCGTCGACCACGCTGCGTTCGACAAAATCCTCAAGGAAAACGTCCACGGCGACCGCGTCGACTACCTCAACATCCGCGCCAACCACTGGCGCGAGTTCTACGACTACTTCGATCACATCCGCAGCATTGACCCCAGATCCCTCGAACGCGACGAACGCCTCGCCCTTTACATCAACCTGTACAACGCCAGCATCATCAGAACGGTCATGGAGGAGTATTTCGAGGGATACCATTTCCATACTGACTACAGAATGGTTCCGCGCGCAAGAGAGATCGAACCGGCTGAATCAGAGCGGCGGATGTACACACAGCCGCGGTTCTACCCGGGCTTCATCACGCAGGACTCCATGTCCACGTTCCCGGAATTCCGCACCCTCATCACCCTCGGCGAATTCATCGAACCCCGCGCCCACGCCGCCCTCTGCGACGCCAACCGCACATCACCGAGGCTGCGCAACCACGCATACACCGGCGACAAGATCCACGACCAACTCAACGACGCCATGCGCGACTTCCTCAACGATCCCAAACGCAACCGCATCGACACCCACATAGGCCAAGCCCGCCTCAACCCCCTCTTCAAGAAGCACAAACGCCAGTTCGGCTCAGACGAGGACTTCCGCTACTTCATCAGCCACTTCTCCGGCATCAATGTTTCCGTCCACAACATCACCTACCTGAAAGCAGACGACCGCCTCAACTTCATCCCGCCCCGCGACGGCGAATGGATCACAGCAACCCGTCAGGTCGAATACTTCCAAAAACCCGGCGGCACCGCGTCGATCTGGGAAATCCCACGTTTCACTGTGCTGTTCGTCCTCGGCCGCGACGGCAACCTGATCCAGGTCTATAACCCCCGTTCGAACGACGCCGTCTGGATCACGGCCGAGCACACCCGACCGACAAAATGGACGCCATAATCCACCCGCCTTGTTGCAGCGCCTGCATTTCATGAACGCAAGCATGATGACGTCACCGCAACCACTGCATCAAGTCGCCCACTGCCAGACAATAGCAACTGTCCGGTCCTGACGTGGAAGCATGACGATTCACCATCAACGCAGAACATACAAATCCCCCCATCGATCCCACACGTTGTCGCCCGGATCGGTCGCCGGCAAGTCTCGGTCACGCGGCACCAGAACAACGTTTCGCCCGCACGCCGCGTACCCATCAATCTCGCACCCGTCCGGACGCGCCACCACATCCACCCCCGACTTCCTGTCCGCATGCAGGCGATATGCAATCGCAAAACTCGCCATCGTGTCCTCGTAAACGATCACGCCATCATCCCCAGCCATGAACGACGCCTCGAGACTCATCCGATCAGCCGACCGCTCCACAAACGCCCATGGCACGAACAGGTAAACGTAGTCATCGCGATACGGCTTGTTCCGTGCGATACCATCCAACACCCCCATCCGCCTCGTCAGCATCGGCATGACGGCGTAGTACACCGGCGTAATGGCCGTCATCAGAAACATCAGCACCAACAATCGCCGACGACGAACGTCCGGCCCCCGCATCAGCAACGCAAACCCAACACCCCCCAATACCGCAATCAGTACATACGTCGGCAGGAAAAACGTATACTGATCCGCCACGGGATAACGACAGGCAAACCCCGCATGCATCACCATCGCCCCCAGCAGGTACCGATTCGTCACCCGGGGCACAATCGACCGTTGCATCACGCCCATGATCGCCGCCGGCAACATTGAGTTCGGAAAACAGAACAGCACGAACCCGACCGACACCACCGCAACCCGCGCAGACAATGACACATTCAACACTTCATCGGCATAGCCATTGCCGAACAACGCCGCCGACATCGTTCTCCAAAACGGGTCGCCACGCAGCAAAGCATGTATCACATAGCCACCATATAGACCCGCCCCCACAATCCATAGCCCAACCCCCACCGCCACGACCCGAAACAACGCCTCCCGCCGCCAGCCATCCACCAGCAACACGCTGCCCAATACCGGCAACGACAACAGCGCCTGAACATGATTCGACACCCCCAGTCCGTTCACCAGCATCCCCCACCACAACCACTTGACCGCGCCCGTTCTGCCATAGAACACCACGCAGAGAATCTCCAACGCCAACAGCGCCGTCGATACCGTGTACACCTCTGCGATCGCCGACATCTGCCAGAACGTGTGCGCCACCGACAACGTGAACCCGGCATACACACCGGCCTTCCGCGACCCCGTCAACGCACAAACGCACGCAAACACAAGCCCCACCGTCACCGCCCCGAACACGGAACTCACCAACGCCACCGCATGCGGAGACGGCACCAACCCAAGCGAGTCCGCAATCCGGCAAAGATGAAAATGCAGCGGATGCACCAACGCCAACCCGTACGTATTCTCCGGCTCGTTTGTTACCACCCGCAACACGTACGCCCCACGATCCTGCCACTGAATCGCACGGGCAGCCGTCCCCCCATACAACAACAACGCAAACGAAAACACGCAGAACAACACCATCCCGTTGCCGGCGCGCAACGGTTCCCTCCCCGCGCTCAGCGCAGGCGCACAGCGTGACACCATCTGTTCACACTCCCTCTAAATTTTCACTGCGATGGAAATGACGAATCCGACCAGACCCGAAGCCTCCACACGGGTCTGATCGATGCTATTGACAAGTTTGCACGAATTCGAACGCCGCCAGTCAATTGATCCCGTTAGTGAATTTCGGAACGTTATCGCAGCGGCGCCAATCACCACCCAACACCCCATCTCCCAATATCCTTTGCATCGAACCGGCGAAGTTGCTAACCTCAGTTCCGCTGAAATCCGCTGTTCCGGCGAGCCGTCGGCCAACAGGAGTGACACGCCATGTCCCACTGGTGCTTCTCGATGCGACACGCGTTGACGATCATCGTGCTACTTACGATCGCCCCCATCATCACCGCCCACCCCATGGACCTGCCCGCCCCCGACCCGGGTCCACCCGAAAACCCACTCGGCGAATGCGACATGATGGAAGGTGAACCCATCTGCAACAGCAGCTACATCGACATGTTCAATGGTGGCTGCGACGGCGTTGTCGAAGCCTTCTCAGATATCGAGTTTGACCAGGTCGTCTGCGGCCGCACCGGCGTCTTCAAGGGACAGGATGCCTTCCGCGATTCCGACTGGTACCGAATCGACATCGACCACCCCATGATCATCACCTGGACCGTCGAAGCCCACTTCCCCGTCGACGCCGCCATCATCAAAGGCGACATCCCCTGCGACCTCGGACCTCCCCTGCTCGGCTCGCGCGAAGCGCGCGGCGTCGGCGAAATCCGACACGCCATCATCTCAGAACCCGTCCAGCCCGGAACCTACTGGCTCTTCCTCGCTCCTTCAGACGCCAACGACTTCGCCACATGCGGCGCATCCTACAAAGCCATGCTCACCAGCGAAGAATGGGAAGATCCCGTCGAACCAGCTGAGGAAGGATTCGCCAACGAGATCGAACTTGTCAGCCATTGGGACGACCAGCCCGAAGATCACCTCACCGCCGATCTCTGGGCCGACGATCGCGGCTATGTCTATCTGGGCAACCGTCTCGGCGCCTCGGTGGACATCGTCGACGTCAATGACCCGTTGAATCCGCAGTATGTCACCACCTACGTCGTCAACCCGCCCAACGATGACGCCCTCGCCGTCGACGTCAAAGTCGGCGACGACCTCATGTTCGTCGCGCTCGACCGCGGCGGTTTTGACGGCGTCCAGATCGTCGACGTCCGCGATCCTGCAAACCCCCAATACCTCACCGGCATCCAGATCGTCGGCTACAACAACGTCCACAACACGTTCTACGACAACGGCTACCTCTACATGGTCAACAGCTTCACCCCGACCATGGTCGTCATCGACCTCACCGATTACGACCCCGACAACCCACCCGCCGTCATCACCGAAGCCAAGTGGACCGTAGAAAACATCGGCAACTTCTTCGTTCACGACGTCTCCATCATCAATGGCCGCGCATACTGCAGCGCCTGGGATGGCGGCGTCTGGGTCTACGACGTCCGCTTCCCGCAGTTCGAACCCCCCTTCCGCCTCAACTGGGCCCTCGGAGACAACACCCACGCCGCATGGGCCACCGAAGACGGAAGATGGATCGTCACCGGCGAGGAACGCAACAACGGAGGCCCCATCAAGCTCTACGAAGTCGAAGACAACAACCACGGCACCCACATCACCCACGTCTTCACCTACGCCATCCCCATCTCAGAATCCGTCAGCACACACAACACCTACATCGTCGGCCGAAGACTCTACGTCTCCTGGTACTCCGCAGGCCTCATGGTCTTCGACATCGTCCCCGAAACGAAGTCGCTCAAACTCGTCGGCCAATACGACACCTCCACCGCCCCCTCCACACCGCAGGGTTTCGTCGGCGCATGGGGGGTCTACCCCTTCAATGGCCGCGACAAGGTGTTCGTCAGCGACAAGGAGACCCATCTCTGGGCTTTCGACGTCCACATCCCCGCTTCCGGCGATTACGACGGAAACGCCATCGTCAACGCCCCGGACTACGCCGCCTTCCTGACATGCCAATCCGCACCGGGACAGGCCTACGTCGAGACCGACTGCGATGTCTTCGACTTCGACACCGACAACGACGTCGACTTCGCAGACTTCGCCAAACTGCAGGATTTGTTCGAGTGACAACGGGGCGCGGTTGGCACTGACCGCGTCAAATCCACAGCAGCGATCCCGCCATCTCCTGTAGCGCCACCCCTTGTGGGTGGCGGGAAGGCGGATCGCGGCTTCCACACACGCGATCGAATTCAGGCACATTCCATCTCCACACGCCCGCTATAAACAACATCCCCCTCTATACTGGCCCCGGACCCGCCGAAAAGTACAATGAAGACGACATGACCACCCCGACCCCACCAACAATCCGTCTTTGCCCACGCTGCGACAGCCTCGCTCGACCAGATGCCAAATTCTGCGCCATGTGCGGCCTGTCACTCACACCGGGCGTCAACAACACCCTTGCCCCCGGAACCATCGCACATCCGCACCCGTCACCGACACCCGAGAACCACGAACCAGTCGCCGACGCCACAAATCTCCATTACCGGACCGAATCCGCATGGGGCGGCCAACGCCTCCTCGGGACCGAGAACATCGGCGTGGTCATCCACAACACAGGTTATCCCCTTCGCAACGTCATCCTCCGCATCCGGGGGTTCGATGATAAGAAAACCGAAATCTTCAGCGTCGACTCCGAAATGAAACGACTCGAAACCGACGAGCCGACAACAACAGAAGTCGCGTCCTACGACATACCATCCGCCCCTGAAGGCATCACGGTATCGCTCGTATCCGCAGACTTCGCACCATTCGATGAACCATCCGCCCGGTAGCGGAAGAAAGGAGTGCCCGCCATGTCACCCGGTATGATCGCACTGCTCTGCGTCATTGGAGTCTTCTTCCTCATCATCGTCTTCACAGGCCTCTTCACCGTGAAGCAGCAGACCCGCGCAATCGTCGAAAGACTCGGAAAGTTCAAGCAGATCTGCGGCCCAGGTCTCCACTTCAAGGTGCCCATCATCGACACCATCTCAGGCCGCGTCACACACCGCGTCCGCGAACTCGAGATCAACGTCGAATCCAAAACCGCAGACGATGTCTTCGTCGACCTCCTCATCGCCGTGCAGTTCTACATCGATGAGAACGCAGATGCCGTCAAACTCGCCTTCTACAAACTCTCCAATCCCGAACAGCAGATCAGCTCCTACGTCTTCGACACCGTCCGCGCCCTCGTCCCCGAGATGAAGGTGGACAACGTCTTCTCCGAAAAGGACAAGATCGCCCTCGCCGTCAAGGAACGACTTCAGGACATCATGGAGGAGTTTGGCTACACCATCCTGCAATCACTGGTCAACGACATCCAACCCGACCAAAAGGTCAAGGAAGCCATGAACCACGTGAACGCCAGCGCCCGCTTGAAGGAAGCAGCCCGCAACGAAGCAGAAGCCAAGAAAATCCGCACCATCGCCGAAGCGGAAGCAGAAGCACGCGCCAAGGAACTGCAGGGTGTCGGTATCGCAAGACAACGTCTCGCCATCGCCAACGGTCTCAAGGAATCCGTCGAAGCCTGCTCAGAAGCGGGCATCAGCCCCGAGGAAGCCACCAAAATGGTCCTCCTCACCCAACACTACGACACCGTCACCGCCGTCGGAGCCAACAACAAAGCCACCGTCATGATGCTCCCCTACTCTCCCGACGGCATGTCCCAGGTCGGCGACCAGATCATGCACGCCCTACTCGCAACCCAGGACGCATCCGGCAACGGAACGCAGAAAACACCACCGCGCCAGCAACAGGCCTGACCGCGACAAACAGCCACAAGCACGCGAGGCGTTCGGTTCATCACAAGGACCGAACGCCTCGCGCTCTTTGTGTGCCGCCAAACTCGTGCACATCGCCCGTCCGATAACGGCACCGACCACAATTGGCATCCCCAATCCCAACCGGCTACAATGCGTCGCAGTTGTCCAGCGTAGGCCTCAAGGGGTAATGGCCTGTCACGCTGGACCACCCACAACATGAAATCAACGAACCCGAAAGGCCGCAGCCCATGCGATCAATGACCGTCTACGCCCTGATTCTCGCCTCCGTCTCAATCCCCAGCATCGTCCGCGCCGACGACCTCGGCTGCCCCGGCGAGTGCATCGACGTGTGCAACGGTGTCTGCACCAACACCCGAACCGATCGCTTCAACTGCGGCGTGTGCGACAACCGGTGTGACTCCGGTCAGGTTTGTTCGTTGGGATTGTGTGCCACAACCTGCGCCGAAGGACTCGCCAACTGCGGCGGTAACTGCGTCAATCTCAGGTCGGATCGGTTCAACTGCGGTGGTTGCGGCGTCTCATGTCCCAGTGGAACAGTCTGCTCCCTCAACCTCTGCGCCACAACTTGCGCAGAAGGTCTCGCAAACTGTGGCGGAAACTGCGTTGATCTCTCCGATGACCGCGAAAACTGCGGCGGATGTGCTGTTGCATGCGATCCCGGTGAAATCTGTGTCGACGGCAACTGCCGCATCACATGCACCGAATCCCAAACCACCTGCAACTTCATCGGCGCATTCGAATACTGTGCCAACACCAACACTGACGAACTCAACTGCGGCGCATGCTTCAACAGTTGCGACCCTGGCGAAACATGCGTCGACGGAAACTGCCGAGTCGTATGCCTCGAAGGTTACACCGCATGCACGACCGACATCACCTTCCAGACCTTCTGCACCAACACAAACACCGATCGCCTCAATTGTGGCCAATGCGGAAATCCCTGCCCAACAGGACAAACCTGCGTCGGCGGAAACTGCGAACTCATCTGCCCACTGCCGCTGACGCGATGCGGCAACCTCTGCGTCAATCTCTTCACAGACGAACAGAATTGCGGCGCATGCAACAACCCATGCCCACAAGGCCACCGCTGCTCGTTCCAGACATGCGAACTCAACTGCCCCGAAGGCCAAACCGGATGCGACGGAAAATGCGTTTCTACCCAATCCGACGAAGAGCACTGCGGCGCATGCAACAACCCATGCCCACCCGGCTACGCCTGCACCAACGGCATCTGCACCACCCGCTTCGACGCCGACCGCGACTGCGACGTCGATCTCGATGACTTCCGAGAGTTCCAATCAGAATTCACCGGCCCCGACCAACCCTGCCCGAAATAGAACGCATCACAAGGGTGGACCATCGCCTCAGCGGTGGGGGAGTCGAATTGACGAGCAGGAAGCGCGCGAATAACGCATCCCACACCCAGCCAGACAATCGTCAATCTCTGTAGCACCACCGCTCGCAGGTGGCGAGACCAACAGCCGACGTTAACATGAAAGTGAACCACCGGTTCACAAGCGACGTTCCATACGCATTGCGAGGTGTCCGCCAATGACCGAAGAAGACCTCACCAAATTCCGCCAACTCCTCATCGAACAGCGCGACGAATACCTCGAAACCCTCAGAGGCTCCACCGAATCCGCCAAGGGCATGGAACTCGACCAGCAGCGCGTCGGCCGCCTCTCACGCATGGACGCCATCCAGCACCAGTCCATCTCCCAAGCAGCCAACCGCCGCATCAAGAAGGAACTCCAACAGATCGACGCCGCCCTCGACCGCATAATCGACGGCTCCTACGGCGACTGCCTCGCCTGCCAACTCCCCATCCCCCACCTCCGCCTCGAAGCCATCCCCCACACCCCCCACTGTCTCTCCTGCGCCAGCAACATGTAGGTCTGGTCAATCCCGGCGCGCCGGGAGGACCTGACGTCTCCCGCATTCTGTAGCGCCACCCCTCGTGGGTGGCGAGAAGGCAAAACCAAGTCTCGCCGCCCAACCCGTATGATCAGGCAACAATACGTACAAACTGCAAGACGCAGGGAAGATTGCACCGTGCCGTCTTCAATCACCGGCAGCAACATGTAGACCAGCTCAAGCCCAGCGCGCCGGGAGAACCTGACGTCTCCCGCATTCTGTAGCGCCACCCCTTGTGGGTGGCGAGCAGGCAAAACCAAGTCTCGCCGCCCAACCCGTATGATCAGGCAACAATACGTGCAATCTGCAAGACGCAGGGAAGATCGCACCCTGCCGTCTTCAATCACCTGCAGCAACATGTGGACCAGCTTAAGCCCAGCGCGCCGGGAGAACCTGCCCCCCCTCGCCGAACCCAAGCCTCACCCCACAAACCCCGCCCCACACTCCGGACACCCACGCCCCGATCCCCGCAGATCATACCCACACCGCACGCACCGCCCACGCACCCACCGCAGGACCTTCCGCACAGGCCCAACAAGCATCATCAGAAAAATCCAACTCAACGACGCAAACCCCAACACCGGATACGAAGTCGCCACACTGAACCCCCGGTATCGCCGCTCGATTCGTCCCGCGACCCCGTCGACCACCACAGACGCCGAACCCAGTTTCGTCGACTTCGATCCCCGTACATCAACAAAGCGAACATACCACGCCTTCTTAGCCGGTTTCGCGCCAGGCGGAACCCATTTGCCACGTGGCGCATTCTGGTTCATCAGCGAAAGTCCACATATCCCTCTCCCCGGCGGAATGGGATTGGCAGGGGGACCAACGATTGGCATTTTCCCACTCGTCCCACCACGTCCACCGATCAACGCCCCCAGATTTCGCCCATCTCCTTCAACAAATCGCGACCCAGCCGGAAGGCCACCAACAAAGACCCTCACACGTCGATCCGATATCCGCGCCGTGACACGCAGCGGAAACCGCTCACCCTCAAGCGAAACAACATCATAGATCCGGTACCACGAATGCGTCCGATTCACCCACCAGACCACAAACAGCGACATCGCCACCAGAATCGAAAGCACTGTCGTCAACCGTCGAAACACCGAATCACCCATTCAATGGCAAACCGACCATCACATCACAACCCATCCTCCCCACTATACCCACTCACAATACGCAACGATGTAACTTCCACACAACAAAAAAACGCCACAGCTCCCGCAGGAGAACCGTGGCGTATCGGGGGCAATCACACGAATTGCCCATCAAAGCGACCGAACGACAAATCGTCCAGCCGACGAGCCAATCACATTAATCACACGTCGTCTGAGGCCCCTGGAACTTCCCACCCCGCAAACGACAGATCGTATCCAGCGTCACCACGCAGTCACCGTTTGGCAGCGCGCATGCACCCGGCGGCACAATCGGCAACGGGAAGAACCGCGCATCCGACGACTCCTCCACCACCGGCGCCGCAGGCTCCGCCGCCACCGGCGACATCATCATCGCACCACATACCACAGCCACACCCAGAATCACCAACCACGATCCAACCGTCCGTTTCAGCATCACGCATCTCCTCTTGGAAAATGACCACTAAAGACCCGCCACATATCTTGGCGTAATCCAATCTTCCAACAGGACACGGAAATTCCAAATTCCGACGATTTCTTGGATGGACGTTCCGGAAGAGCTGTCGCCACATCATGTACCGCTCACGACACTCCGAATACCGGCCCCGTCGAACCGCCACGATCACATCAGCAGTAGTCCAGAGAAGATCGACGCCAACATCGACTACAACCGCGACAGCACCTACAGCCACGACCTCGCCTGCACACTCCCCACTGCCTCCAATGCGCATGCGACATTTGACGAATAGAGCAACCTAGTAGCGCCTTATCATGGTGCCACAAGCGCCAACGCGTCCACGCCTCAACACAAATCCAATCCACAATAACCTACATCTCTTACTGCATCCCCATAACTGGGCCACGAATACATAATACATTATCACAACGCAAACCACTCAAGCCATTCACACAATACCACAAACACGACTACCATATCGAAAAGAAACGACCTGCCCTGCCTGACGTAGAGCTCGCACCAAATCGTCGATCAAAGCCAAATGACAGCGCAGAAGCTATCTCATCCGGATTCTCAACGCCAGCCGCCAGCAATTGGCTCCGGAGCAAAGGCATCTGCGATTCCTCGATACCTCCTTCGTTCAACAGTCTTCCCAACCATTCTCCGAACTGCCGTTCATCCGGCAACGCCCGATAAAGCGCGAGTAGCCCGCTACTTAATAAGAATAGCAAGATCCTATTTCGCCAACAAAGGATGTCATAGTCATCGCAACCGATTCCCACCTCAGCAGTCGTGGCGATACGAAAATCTCTCTCTCCAGTTTGCCTATAACCCCTCTGATCCTGAATCCTCTTCACTAGTTTCTCATCTAAGCATATCCAGCCACGAATCGCCTCTGTAGTCCAATCAACGTCGAGTCGATGACTTCTCTCGTCCTTAATCACACGCACACTCTGAATCTCTCGCCTTTCGAGGCCACGCCAGCTTCGACCAACGAGCCGAGGCATCGGCAAGGGTGGATCCACCACGACTCCCAATGACTGAACCAACCTACCCGCTGGCATATCGATCCCAAGCGCACCCGAGATATTCTCGATGCTGTCAATCACTCTTCCGTCTACGGTCCAAACGTGTGCTCTATCCTGCAACTGCATTACAGACTCGCACCTGCTGTTGACACCATCCTCGATTACGCACAATCCAAGACTACTGACCGCCCGTTTGAACTCTGTGTGATGCGACAGCTTGCCTTTTTCGAGTCCAGAATGTATGAGAAACTCACCCTCCCATGCTGCCTCAGAAAGACCGACGCCGTTCGCGCGCATTCTGTTCATTTCGTTTTCTGCGTGACCGAGTATACCGACGTAGATCGTGTGCATGCCCCTTGCCAACTCCGGAGACTGCTCTACATCCGACCGAGCGACATTTGTTCGCGGCGTGTCGCTACCCATAAAATTCGCAAGAACCCACGGCACGCCCCGCCGACCATCATATCCGGCGGCACCAGAACGCACACGAATTCCCTCGACGCATACTCCGGGCTCGAGATCCAACTCAGACTTCACTTGATCATGATACACTGATCGCGTCTCAAAGTCCCAAACATCGGCAAATGACGAGCGCCTTACAATATACGATAAATCGACTCCATCTGTGCGAAATGTTTTTTCACACCACTCTTTAGGAAGCTTTCCTTCACTTGATTTCGTAAAATAATAGGACAGCGCCTCCCCAGTACTCGCGAACCCAATCGGAACCGCCTCGTCGTCATCTGTCTTACAAGTCACACTACACCCGGGGATCACAACATAGTGTCGTACAAGATCCTCAACATTGCCAATTTCCGCGGAGCGGCGCACCTGAAGCCTCACTTCAGTGCCGTGTGCACCGATTTCATTTAGTTCAGGAGATCCCTTATCGATCTTCTTCACAAGATAGTCATTTACAACAGAAGGAAGTGTGAGCCGCCTCGCATACTTATCGTCAGGGTGATTCGTCACGATTTCCACGCCGTCGGCAATCATAAAATATGATAAAATTCCAATACCAAAACGGCTAATTGGCGAAAACCCAGAATGCTTCTTTCGAACTAAGTCGCTTTGATAGTAACTCGCACCAACATTCAGTAGAAATTTTTCAATCATCTCCTGAGTCATGCCAGTTCCGCTGTCACGCACGACCAATCTCCTTTGAGACGAGTCCCATACTACGGCGACACTACCCATTGGCTCAGATTCATGTAGGAATGATTGAAAGCGAACCGCATCAATAGCATTCTGAAGAACCTCTCTTACGGCGACACGCGAATCATTATATAGGGTATGCCCAGTTAATAACTTCAGTATTCTGCCTTGATCTAATTCAAACCGATAGGTCCTACCCTCAAATCCACGAGGCTCAACTTGAGAATGATCAATCTCGTTCCACGGGAAGTGGAAAGAGGAACCTTGACGCATAGCCAATTCTGACCATTCGTAGCACCTCTTGATTTCCTTACTTGCGTACTGCTGAAGGTATGCTATTAAGCCGAAGTATGCCGTCTCCTCTTCAAAAGATGCGTGCACTTCTATTTTTCCTGTTTCGCCATTCGTGGCCACCAGCACGGGCTTTACTGCCCGCACTCCGCTTTGTTTCGCCCACTCTTCCTGGCTCTTGGGGTTACTCGGGTCAATCAGCTTGTACAACACGGAAGGCACACGGCCGCGCTGGATTTGCAAGACATCCGCAGTTCGAAGAATGATCGCGGCATAATGAAGATTCGCCTGTCCGGCATCGTCATCGCCGTATACGCGATTGATTCGATATTTCCCTAAGTCAAACAAATCATCTTCGTGGTGACTTAAGCATATCTTTGCAAGATCGTCTCGCACTACATCGTTCATCCCCGCGAGAAGCCCATTGATCGCATCGACGGCGGCACTGGCATCTCCGTATCGTGTGCTTTCAATTCCTGTGATCCAGTCGTGAATCCTTCTTGCATGATTATCGCGAACAAACTCTTGATATAAGAATTCTTCCCGATCAATTTGATTTAGATTACGAAGGGCGTCATCGTAATCCACACCCTTGGTGTCCGCAAAGACCGTTTTCTTAAATTCGGCGAATTCAATGCAATTCTCTCTGCTGTCGAATTCGTCCTTGGTGACGAGCATACCAAGGTCATGAAAGTAGCATGAGAGCACAATCATGAGCCAATCGCCCGTTCTCATCAACTTCTTTGTTGGATCTGGGATGAGCTTGTCAACGAGACTGAGCACTAGATTAATGTGGTTTATGTCATGCAGTGTGTACTCTCGAAAAATGCCATCGCGCCCGATAAGCTTTAAGACCTCTTCGATGTTCTGCCGAATATTGGTGAGGTTGATGGCACCGAAGAGTTGAGGGTAGTTCTCAGCTTCCTTTGCACGATGCTCAGCATCCGATTTGAATGGCGATGACATTAGCACTCCCCTATTGATTTGGTTCCGCATAACCCAGAATAGTAGTTGGATACGTTCATTCTGGGGAGAGCAGTTTACCGATTGACTTGTGGAGTATATTGGCTTACATCCTTTCAATCAAGTCGTACTAAGTACTATCGCTAGCCAACCAGATCCAACGATGTTGTCTAAGCGCACAGGACCAAGTAAGTGGCGGCGGGAAGCATTTGCCGGGGCGAGTACAATCCCACACCCCAATCCCGTGGCCGATTTATCCGAACTATCTGCGAAGCCGCATACTCATGTCTCGACTACGCCGGCCAGGTCAGCTTCACGGACTTGGCCGCCTTCCAACGCCTCCACTCCCCCACCCCAACAGCCCGCAACGCCCCCCGAATACTGAATTCCGACCCCATCCTTGCCCTCAAAACCGTTTCGGGTATCCTCTTTTCACAGCCCAAGGCGCGGGAGAATGGATGCACCCCATGGCCAAGTCGAGAAAAAACCCGACCCTCATCGAAGTCATCAACAAGACCCAGTCCACGCCCAAAAAACAGCCGGACACAAACGTCCCCGAGTGGTTCGGTAACGAAGCCAACCCCCCGTCGGCCCCAACTGTTACAACAGCCACCCCCAAACCGGCCGACACCACCACCGCCCCACCATCCCAACCAGCCAAGACCCGCAAGTCCCCCCCGATCTTCCGCATCGACGGCCCACGCGTCGTCCTGACCTTCTCCAGCGTCCTCGCCGCCATCGTGCTCTTCGCCGCCGGAGCAGCCCTCATCGCCGCCTACGAACTCGGCAAGACCCGAGGCGACGAGGCAGGTCACCAGCGCGGATTCCAGGCGGGCATGGCCTACGTCAAGAAGTCCACCGCCGACGAAATCGAGTCCGCCCGCAAAAGCCTCCCAAACCCCGACGTCCTCTCCAGACTCGGTACCAGTCCGGTCAAGAACCCCAAACCATCTCAGACGAACGCCAAATCTGCAGACAACAATGCTAAATCCGACAAAATCTGGGTCCGCGACCACACCTACATCGTCGTCCAGGACTTCCTCACTGCCGATCTCAACGACGCCCGCCACGCCCGCGATTTCCTCGCCGAAAACAGCATCGAATCCGTGATCCTTGATGCCAGCGGCAAATACGGGTATCGTCTCGTCGCGACCAAGGGGTTCAACTGCAGCGACCCCGATCAGAAACGCTGGTGTGACAAGTTCCACAAGCGGATCGCGAGTTTGGGCAAAGAGTTCAGAAAAGCCGGCGGCAGATACAACCTCGAAGGCTACAAGAAGAAAGCCACCGGCCAGAATTGGTAAGGAGTGACGCAAGATGTCATTGGACAAATCCCTGAAAAGCAAGTCGGCCCTCTCCAGGCACCGCAATGTGCTCACCCGGGCCGAACGCGTCCTCAAGCTCCAGGATGAGGGCAAGTGGGACGAGGAAAATTCCTCTCCATTCGGCATGCCCAAGGTCGGCCATCGCAAGCCCTCCGTCGGCAAGAAGTCCAGCAAGAAGAAGAAGGAAGAAGCCGCCGAAGAGAAGGAATAATCCGTCGGATCGCGGCAGCGGTTCAACGCAACACGATACGTCAGCGCCGCTGCTCATTGCAGCGGCGTTTTTTTTGACATCAGACACCCGATTTCACGACTTCCACGGAGCGCACCATGTTTACCGGCGAACAATTCATTTCCGACCGCATCACCGCCATCGGCTCATCCGGCATCCGCAAGATCTTCGACCTCGCCGCCACCATGGAAAACCCCATCGACCTATCCATGGGCCAACCCGATTTCCCCGTCCCCGACCCCATCAAGAACGCCGCCATCGACGCCATCAAGAACGACAAGAACAACTACACTGTCACCTACGGCCTGCCCGCCCTCCGTGAAAAAATCGCAGCCAAACTCAGCACCGAATTCGACGGCTGGGATCCGACCATCTTCGTCACCTGCGGCATCTCCGGTGCCCTCACCCTCACGATGATGTGCTGCCTCAATCCCGGCGACGAGGTCATCTTCGCCGACCCCTACTTCGTCTCCTATCCACACCTCACACGCCTCGCCGGCGGCAAACCCGTCCCCGTCAGCATCTACGGCGACTTCAAACTCAGAAAAGACGCCATCGAATCCGCCATCACCGACCGCACAAGGATCCTCCTGCTCAACTCCCCGTCGAATCCCGCTGGCGTCGTCCACAAACCCGACGAAATCGAAGCCATGTGCGAATTGGCGGTAAAACACGATCTTCTCGTCGTCTCCGACGAAATCTACGACGAACTCAGCTTCGACGGTCGCCCCACCAGTCCCGTCTCCTTCATCCCCGACCGCACGCTCCTCCTCCGCGGCTACGGCAAGTCCTACGCCGTCACCGGATGGCGCATGGCCTACGCAGCCGGTCCCGCCGCCGTCATCCAGCAGATGGCCAAGCTCCAGCAGTTCACCTTCGTCTGCGCACCCCAACCCGCTCAGGTCGGCTGCATCGAAGCCTTCGACTGCGACATCAGCCACAACGTCCGCAACTACCGCGCCAAGCGCGACCTCGCCGCCGACATCCTCAAAGACGCCTTCGACTTCGCCCCACCCGGCGGCGGTTTCTTCATCTTCTGCAAAGCCCCAGACGGATTCGACACCGGCACCGCCTTCGTCGAAAAAGCCATCAAACACAACGTCCTCACCGTCCCCGGCAGCGCCTTCTCCGATCAGGACACCCACTTCCGCATCAGCTACGCCGTCAACGACGACATCCTCCGAAAAGGCTGCGAAATCCTCCGCAACATCGCCCGATAAGCCCGCGATCGAATGACGCCCGTAACACCGTTGCCCCGTCCGTTCAGGCATCGCTGCAATCCCTTCCGGCGTCACTGAACCCCCTGAAAACGCGCCCAAATTTTCTTCCAGCCCAATGTCATGATCAGCCACAAGTTAGGCCAAGCGCTCAGAGATTCCCCACCACTTTTCTGACCGCCGCCACCAGCCACATTGTACCTTTATGGGGTGTTGATCGGTCCGCCGCCCGGCCAGGCACCGGCAACACAATGGGCGTCGCCATCTGCTGACCAGCAAGCCCTCAAAGGCGACGCGGGAGAGAAGCAAACCACCAAGGCGGAGGAATCACCTACCGTGCGATGGATCACCGTCATGAGCGCGACAGCGCTCACAGGGATGCTCTGTTTGATCGCAGGCTGCGGTCAGGGTCCACAGTCTGCCTCCGCTGAAACCACCGACGCCGCATCGTCCGAAAACCCACTCGCCCCCTTCATCGCCCAAGCAGCGGGCGGCTTTCTCGATCTGAACGATCTCCGCGTCGGCGACAGACTCGTCATCGATGTCCGACCACAAGCCAACGCAACCTTCCTCAGCAACAACGCCAACAACGATTGCATCTGCAACTGGATGATCAACCCCACCGTTTCGGGCTCCATCGAAACGTCCGATAGCTGCCTCGCCACGCTGACCGTCAACACCGATGGTCCTGCCGATCTCGCCGTCGTTCGACGCTGCGGTACGGAGATCGAAACATTCGCACAGCAGATACTCGTCAGTTCGCTCGGCATCGCCGTCGCCGCATCCGACAAAGTCGTCGCCGACGCCGGTTCCGACATCACGGTCCGTGAAGGTGCCTTCGTGACAATCAACGGTTCACGCTCCCAAGGCCCGGACCGCGCCCCGCTTACCTACACGTGGAACCAGATCGCCGGACCGCCTGTCAACTTGTCGAGCGTCGACACAACAAACCCGTCCTTCCAGGCTCCCCTCACCGATACGCCGTTCGGCATCACCTTCGCCCTCACCATCAGTGATGGCCAACGCAGCGATACCGACCAGGTCACGATCCACGTGACACCACTGATCGAAGCGGTCGGCGATCTCGCAGCAGACGCCGGGCCGGACCAAACCGTCGCACCCGGCAGTGATGTCATCCTGGAAGGCAGTATCAGCCGGCTGTCCGGCGGCAACGTTCGTTACGCGTGGACCCAGGTAGCAGGTCCAACCGTCACCGTGCGCGACGGCGATGCCGAGCGTGCAACCTTTACCGCGCCGCAGATTGACGAATCCTCCGTTGTGCTCGTGTTTGAATTCACCGCACGTACGGCGACCGCCGTTGCCCTCGACGAAACGCGCATCACGATCGAGTCCGCATTCGATCCCGCGTCACTCGACGTCACGTTTGAAGAAGGTGATGAGCTCACGGACGCTGACGACCAGACGAACGACAACGACGACCCATCGGACAGCGACGATGATGACGATGACATGCCCGAATCAAGCGAGGCGCCCGTCGTCGTTGATGCCGAGTTCATCACAAGCGTCGGCACGCCCATTCCCATTCTGCTCCGCACAAGCCCCGTCGGCGGCCCCGCCGAGCAGTTTCGCATCGACGTCGATCCCTGCAACGGTCAGGTCTCCACGCCAACCACAGTCTCCCCGACGACGGGCCGCGTCATGTACCTGCCAGATCCCGGCTTCCGCGGCGTCGACCGTTTCAACTTCGTCGCCTTCAACAACACCGGCGTTTCAACCGAAGCAACCGTCACCGTTACCGTCGGCAGCCCACGCAACATGCGCGCCATCTGGGCCAACGAAGACATCGACGATCTCGTCGACGCCAACGGAAACGGAGTCCTGCCCGAACTGCTTGATCGCGGCGTGAAGGACTTCATCATCAAGCTCAACCTCTTCGACGACCCCATCCACTGGTCCACCCGCCTCCGCCTAGAAAAGTGGGCCGCCTACCTCCGCGACACCGACGCCAAACTCTGGCCCATCTTCAATTTCTACGCCGCCAACGACACAGGCTTGACGCCCTACCTCGAACCGTACGTCAACAGTGACGGACAAACCCTGGCCAACACACCCTGCCCGACCGATGTCGTATTCTGGCGTCGCGCCGTCACGAAACGCATGCTGCATCTTGTTGATCTCGCCGGCTTCAATCCCAACTACGACGAACCGGTTCCGCATCTGAACGACGTGGTCGGTGGCATCCTTTTCGATGTCGAGCTTTATGCGTCGGAAGTCCGTCGCTGGGACACGCCATGCTACTGCGACCAGTGCTTCGCCTCGTTTGTTGCAGCCCAGGGCATTACGGGCGCCGTTCCCATCGATGCAGCCGCTCGCCATCCGTTCCTGGTCGCCAACGGACTCGACGACGACTATGAGGACTTCGAGCAAAACGCGATTCGCGAACTCGCCGCCGCCACCCGCGAAGCGGTTCACGCAATCAATCCGTGCATCACCATCGGCGGCACGGCACTCGTTCGCGAGCTGACGCACTACCGTGGCATCTCCCAGGGACTTGGCAGCAAGCGCAAACCATTCGTCGAGCTGTCTCAGCAGCAGTTCTTCGACGGCTACAACGATGCGGTTCCCGCCATGCAGGCGTTCATCGAAGCGCAGAACATTCACGCAGACCTCGTGCCGGGGCTGTGGTTCCGCTTCTTCCCGCCGACGAACCTGCAGGACCATTTCTACACTGCCGCAGTCGAAACCGAAGGTGTCTGGCTGAACCGCACCTCCAGCTTTGAACACCCTGGCGAACTCTGCCACGACGCCGACGAATACTACGCGGCCATCGGGTTCGCCAACGACGAACTCGAGCGGTTCGAAGCCAATCCGAACCACGTCAGTCCACTGGACGCCGCACCCTTCGCGCCCGCCTGTTTCGAACAGGAGCCGTACGAAACCGATCCAACACTGATGCAACTCGAACCGGGGCCCGCCGTGCAGACCGGCATGTGGATCCGCAAGGAAACGGCCTATCTGCTCGACGCATCCGTCGGTGAAACGATTGCGATGGATGTCGAATTCAGGCGTATCGGCAGCAGCGACTTCGGTGACGGTTGGTGGATTCTGCTCGATCCCGAAGGCCAACAGGTCGCCTCAGGAGCATTGGCGGAAGCACAGATCGGACATGTCGATCACGCTGTGACAACAACCGGCATTCACACGTTGGTGGTCAACGCCTCATTTGTTCACGCATTTCGCATCAACAACGCCTCGCACCCGGGCAGTTATCAGCGCACTGGCGACAACCCGCGTGTGAACACGTGGAAAGGCATTTTCATCGATGAGCCCCAACTCTACGCCTACATGCAGGATGGCGAGACACAGTTCCGCATTTCGGTGGAAGCAGCCGGCGGTGAACCGACGCAGGTCATCGTTCGCGACGCACGTCAGCCAGGCAACCACCTGTTTGACGAAATCGTCGGTGACATCACCGGCGGCGATGAACTGATCGAACGTGACATCACGCTGCCGATCGCCAATCCGAACGGCACGGTCCTTGAGGTCATCCTTCGGAATCCGGGCGGTGCGGACGATCTTGAGATTCGCATCGATGGCGGTGCGTTGCCCTATATCTCGCAGACCCGCAGCGGGTTGCTCCAGTACCGCTGACAGCATTCAAAAAAAGCCCTCCGCAGGACGCGGAGGGCTTTGCACAGGCAGGTAGGATTCCGAAGTCGTTCTTAGTCGCGTCGACGGCGAACGTAGGACGTGAAACTCAGACCCATCAGGCCCATCAGGGCAGCCGCCGGCTCGGGAACCACGGTGCCTTCGATCTTGCCGCCCGAATAAGTTCCATCCACGCCGAGCAGTGCGTCCAGCGATGATGCGCCGGTATTGAACTGCAGGGCAAAGAGCGAGCCGCCGTCGTACTGCGCGGCGTTGTCGACCGTGACCGACGAGAACTCGCCGTCATACGTCCAGTCCGGGCCACCCGTCGGGCGATTGACCAGAATCGGGCTGCTGCCCGACATCACGCCCTGAACCTCGAGCGTCGTGCTGCCGGCAGCCATGCTCACCGATGTGCTGGTGAAGTCAGCAAGAAACGCCGGCGTCGACGTGTCGGTGTCGGTCAGCATGAAGGAACCGGTGGCTGTCCAGTTACCGGACGTGTTCCGCACGAGGTCGAGATCAAGCTCGAGGTCGAAGTCGAGACCGTCCATGTTGGCGTTGCTGATCATCGCGAAATCGAGCAGCGGGCCTCCGACTTCCTGCGAGATGATCTCCACCGTGGACAGGCCTGTATCGGAAATCACCATATCCGCCGTCGTAGCCGACGTGCTGGTGATGCTGCCTTCCAGGGTGGGATTGGTGTTGAACAGAACGGCGATGTCGGCGTTGGCCGACTGGGTCGCGCCGAAGGTCAACATGCCGACGGCGAGCAGAAATGAAATACCTTTTGCGAACATCTTCTTCTTCCTTCCTCCTGAACCCTCCGCGCACTTGCGTGGTGATGCGGAATAGTATCCCGCAGATCAACGCGTTCCATGGAAATCGATTTTGATAACCTGCACGGACGTTGGGCGTTATTGGGCTGGTGAAAAGTTGCCGCTGTGGGTGAAACACCGTCTGATAACCGCGGCGAGCCATTTGCGTGGACGTCGTCTGTGCAACTACACTGCGGTTCGTTCCTGGCGCAACCATGGTGATGGTCTCATGACAACGCGAAGTATCGTTCTCGCGATGTGTTGGATTGGTGTGGTCGTTCATACGCCGGTGATGGCGGAGACGCCGCTATCGGACCTGCTGACGGCTTACTTCCGGAATCCCGATGCCAAGGAACGAACCCATTTGCTCAACGCGATCGAACTGCGCAAGGATGCCACCTTGCCGGTCGTTGGCGATCTGTTGGCGACGCTGCCGTTGTGGGACGCCAAACCAGCGGGCATGTCTTCGTTCGAACTCGAAACGCCGCGCGGGCACAGCACAACGGTGCACGTCCACGTTCCACATGACTACGACCCGGGCAAGGCCTATCCACTCTTGCTGGCGTTGCATGGTCAGGGTGGTCGTGGGGAGGGGTACATCCGGTTCGCGCTTGCACTGCTTGGTGCGCGGATGCACGAGTACATCGTGGCTGCACCGACGGACTACAAAGGCTGGTGGGTCGGGTCGACGCTGGCGGAATCGGGCGACCCTGTGCTGCTTCTGCGCCGACTCAAGCAGTTGTATCACGTTGATTCCGACCGCGTGTACGTGAGTGGTTACTCGATGGGCGGGCACACGTCGTTCTTGGCGGCGGTGCTGCACACCGATCAATTCGCCGGGGTTGTGCCGTTGGCTGGTTCGCTGATGACGCAGTTGGGTTGGGAGGCAGCGGAGCTGATGTTGCCGAACGTGCGTCACCTGCCGATGCTCGTCGTGTGGGGCGACGGCGACATTCATGATGCGACGGGCAAGGTGGACCAGGTCGGCAAAGGCATCCACGGGTCCAACTTGCACGTGCGCGGCGTGTCGAAGCGACTTGATATCGGGCTGGACATGGTTGAACTGAAGGGTGTCGGGCACCATGGGGTCAAACCGCCGCCGGAGAAGTTTTTTGATGTCCTGCAAAGGCGTCGTCCGCATGCGGTCCGGAATTTCGACCACTGGTTCCGATATCCGTCGCAGGGGCGAATGTGCTGGCTGCGGCAGGCGGAGTACCAGGGGCCACCGTGGGCGGGCAAGCATTTCGTCGTGCGTCTGAAGGGCGATGAGGATTACTCGGCGGCTGCGCTGCGGACGATGAAGACGCGGCTGGCGTATGTCGGTGGCGAGATTGACGGTCAGACGATTCGTGTGACCACGCGCAAGTGCAAGAGCATCGACATTGTGCTTCATGAGGGGCTGATTGACTTCGGTCAGGATATCTCGGTGACGTGGAAGGGCAACGAGGTGTTCAACGGCAAGGTCACGCCGAGCGTGCGAACGATGCTCGAAGTTGCCTACGAGGATTGGGATTTTCAGCGGCTCTTTCCGGTACGACTGCATGTCAAGCGAGGTCAGCCTGCGGTTGAGCGGTGAGTTTTGTTGGTGAACTGCGCACACTTTCGCTACACTTATGGCCTTGGGGCAGGCAGCGACACGGGGAGTGGTCGCGACAATCTCAAGGATGCATCAGGAGTGGAAACGATGAATTGGCGCATGTGTGGGACGGTGGTTGTGTTGGCGTTGACGGTGTCAGCCAGCGGCGTTTTCGCTGGCGGCGGGTTGCCGGCCTTGACGACAGTGCGCGTGGCGAATGGGCTGGACGATCCGTTGTTCGTGACGCACGTGCCGGGTGACTTCGATCGCGCGTTTGTGGTGGAGCAGCCGGGGCGGATCCGCATTCTCGATCTGACGACCGATACGCTGATTGGGACTCCGTTCCTCGACATCACCGGGATTGTGCGCGACTCGGGGAATGAGGAAGGACTTCTTGGGTTGGCGTTTCACCCGGATCATCAATCCAATGGGTTGTTTTACGTTTTCTATGTTGATAGCCCGTTCCCAGCGAGCAACGGAAACCTCGTCGTCGCAGAGTACGGCCTGACCGGAAACCCGAACGTGGCGGACGCCGGCTCGGCCAATATTCTGCTGACGATACCCCATCCCTCGTTCGGCAATCACAACGGCGGGTGGATCGGGTTCGGTCCCAACGATGGCTATCTGTACATCGCGACCGGTGACGGCGGGTCGGGGTGTGGCCCGAATGAGCGGTCGCAGGACATCACGAACGAGCTGCTTGGCAAGATACTGCGAATCGACGTGGGCACGGGCGGTGGTTACACGAATCCGCCGGACAATCCGTTTGTCGGTGTGACGGGCGATGATGAGATCTGGGCGTATGGGTTGCGGAATCCATGGCGATGTGCATTTGATCGCGAGACGGGCGACTTCTACATCGCGGATGTCGGGCAATTTCAGATCGAGGAGATCAACTTTCAGCCTGCGTCGAGCACGGGTGGCGAAAACTATGGGTGGGATTGTCGAGAGGGCAACGAGTGTGCGTCGGATAATGGTTGCACCGGGGCGGCAGGCTGTGCTTGTGGCGATGGGTCGCTGGTTGATCCACTGCGCGTGTACAACCACAGCCTCGGCTGTTCGATTACGGGCGGAGAAGTGTATCGCGGATGCGCGATCCGGGAGCTGCAGGGCACATACTTTTTCGCGGATGTCTGCTCGAATCGGATCTGGCGAACCACGCTTCCTGGCGGCGGCCTGACGAGCTATACGCAGATCCAAAACGAACTGGATCCGCCGGGTTTCTCCATCTCATCGATCACGAGTTTCGGTACGGACGCTTACGGCGAGATCTACATCGTGGATCGCGGCGGTGAGGTATTCCGAATCGTGCCGGAGTTCGGGCCATTCAATGACTGCAACACGAATACCACTGAAGACGCATGCGAAATCCTTGATGGCTCTGAAGCGGATGTGGCGCCGATGAATGGTGTGCCGGACACTTGCGAGGCGGGCATTCCGACGGTGTCGCAATGGGGTACGGTGATGCTGACGCTGTTGCTGGCGGTGGCGGGGACGCTGGTGTTTCGGTCGCGGGGGTATGTGCCTGCGTAACAATCTTGCCATCTGGTCACCCACCAGGGGCGACGCAACAAAGGATCAAAATAAGGCTGCCCCGTTGGGGCAGCCTTTTTTCGTCGTGGATCAACAACGCCTATGCTTTACTTGGCGTTGAGGCGGTCGAATTCGGCGATGATGGCGTCCCATGAGGGGCGAGCGTGGATGATCATCGGGAAGACCTGGCGGACGACGCCCTCGGGATCGATGTAGTAAGCCGTCGTGCGATGGTAACGTTCGGTGGCTTCGCGGTTGAGGTCGGCCACGACGTCGAACGCGCGGTCATCGGAGAGCTTGCGCAGGATTTGGCCATGCTTTCGCAGGTCCTTGTCTTCCTGGGCAATGGCGATGACGTGGATGCCGCGGTCTTTCATCTCGTTGTAGCTTTCGTGCAACTGAACCAGTTGCGTTGCGCAGAATGGTCACCAATGGGCGCGGTAGGTGGTGACGATGACGTGCTTGCCTTTGAAGTCGGCGAGGCTGACCTTTGTGCCGTCTGCTTTGGGAAGCGTGAAGTCTGCGGCGTTGTCGCCAATCTGGAGATAGTTGTGGTCGGTGCCCCATGAGGAGTCGGCTGCGTCGGCGAATTCCGATTTGGACTTGGGTGCGACGGGCAGATGGACTCGGCGACGGATGAAGGACTTTTCGCTGCCATCCTTGCTGTTGACGTAGGCGGCGACGCTGATGCCGATGACGTCGTCACGGCCGGGTTCGTCGACGAGTGTGAACGGGATCGTGAGGACGTTCTTGTCCATCATCACTTCGTACGGTGCGTGCAAGAACTCGTTCTTGGCGAGTTCGCGATGGTCGGTGAGGACCTTGCCGTCGAGTTTGATGCAGGACGGGACGTCGACTTGCAGGATGGGGTTCGGCATGCCGGCGCCGTCTGCTTTCAATCCGCGATCGAGCTTGGCTTTGACGACGATTTCGTAAGACTCACCTTTCTCGAGCTTTTTGGCGCGAATCTTGGCCTGGACGTCGAGCGCGTCCTGTGGGATGGCGGCGAGCACGGGGATCGTGCACGCAAGCAGCGTTGCGATCATGGGGGTTCTCCGTTTTCGTAACTCTGACGAATCTTCCGGCTCGCGACAGCGAGTATAGCGGTTGGGTGCGTTGGTTGCACGTCGACGGGGACGGCGTGCTATTCCTTCGTGATGCGCGTGCCGATGACGCCGCGGCAGACGTCGGCGGCGTGGTGAAGCGGACCGATGCGGACTTCGGCGTCGGGACTGGTGGCGTGTTGAAGAAAATAGATCGCCCCCTGGACCTTGGGCCCCATCGAGCCGGCGGGGAACTGCCCCTCTTCAAGCCACTGAATGGCCTGATTGAGCGTCATGTGCTCGATGTCTTGCTGGGTCGGGGTACCGAAGTCGATGGAAACGTGGTCGACATTCGAAAGAATCATGAGCATGGATGCATCGAGAGACACGGCGAGCAGTGCGCTTGCGAGGTCCTTGTCGACGACGGCGTGAATGCCTTCAAGTTCGTGCTGTGCGTTGCGTACGACCGGTACCCCCCCGCCACCGCACGCGACGACGAGGTGGCCTGCGCCGACCAGGGTCTTGATTGCGTCGGTTTCGATAATTTCGACGGGGCGTGGCGACGGTACCAATCGTCGGAACATGCCCGGTCTGACCTGCTTGACGGTCCAGTCCTCGGCACCCATTGCCTGTTTTGCCTGTTCGACGGTCATCAGTCCGCCGATGGGCTTGGTCGGCACCTCGAACGTCGGGTCCGTTCGATCGACGATGACGGTGGTGACAATGCTTGTGACTATGCGCGTGGATCCTCGCGCATAGATCTCATTCATCATTGTCTGGGCGATCATGTAGCCCATGCCACCCGAAACGCTGGCCGCGACAGATGGCATTGGGAGCGGCTTTGTGTTGTTGACTGTGGCGGCCGTGCGATTTCGGATGAGCGCGTTGCCGATTTGCGGACCGTTTCCATGGGTGATGACGATGTCGTAACCCATATCGATAAGGTCATGCAACTGGTGCGCCGTGATGCGCGAGTTGGCGAACTGCTGTTCGACGGTGCCTTCCTCGTCGGGTCGGGAAATGGCGTTGCCGCCAAGGGCGGTGACGATGAGATGTCGGTCGGCCATGGTATCCCCTTCTGTCTTGCCGCGGGCGATGGAGCTGTCAGCCCGCCTGGTTGTGATCGCTGTCCGAACCGGCCCGGTGGGTCAGCGGAGAATCGGGAAGTATAGCAGCGCCGGCGTTCGACGGTAGATCACTTGAGCAGTTCGACCATGAGCGCCTTTTGGGCGTGCATGCGGTTTTCGGCCTGGTCGAAGATGGCGCTGTTGGGCAGTCGCGATGTTTCGTAGTCGATCTCGTCGCCGTAGTGGGCGGGGAGACAGTGGAGGATGATGGCGTCGGGTTTGGCGCGTTTCATCGTGTCGGCATCGATGCGGTACTTCTCGAAGACGGACTTGCGGGAGTCGGCTTCGGATTCCTGGCCCATGGATGCCCAGACGTCGGTGTAGAGGACGTCGGCGTTTGCAGAGGCTTCGATGTCGTTGGAGACGGTGATGGTGGCGCCGTTGGTGGCGGCGATTTCGGATGATTCCTTGAGCACATTCGCGTCGGGTTCGTAGCCGGATGGGGTGAGGATGACGGCGTTCATGCCGACGCGGGCGGCGCCGAACATGAGCGAGTGGGCGACGTTGTTGCCGTCGCCGATGTAGCAGAAGTTGAGGCCTTCGAGTTTGTACTTGCGTTCGATGATGGTCTGGAAGTCGGCGAGGATCTGACACGGGTGCTCGTAGTCGGACAGGCCATTGATGACCGGGACGCCGGCGTGCTTGGCGAGGTCGACGACGATGTCGTGGCCAAAGACGCGGGCCATGATGATGTCGACATAGCGTGAGAGGACAAGCGAGATGTCCTCGGTGGTTTCGCGTTTGCCGAGGCTAATGTCGGTCGGGGCGAGATAGATGGCGTGGCCGCCGAGCTGGGTCATGCCTGTTTCGAAGGAGACGCGGGTGCGGAGCGATGGTTTCTGGAAGATCATCGCGAGGGTCTTGCCTTCGAGTTCGTCGCGGTACTTTTTGGGGTCTTTCTTGACCTTGGCGGCGGTCTTGAGGACTTTGGCGATCTCGTCGGATGAGAAATCGAGCATTGAGAGGAAGTGTCTGCCTTTGAGGTCTGACATCGTTGTGGCTCCTATAGGTTTTGATCTTCGTTGCCCGTTGTCTTGGCCGGACTCAGATCTTCTTGACGGAATCTTGTGCCGCATTCGGGGCAGCGTGATGCTTCTGCTTGTGATAAGTCGTATCCGCACTCGTGGCAATACGGCCGGTTGCCCGGAATCGCCAACCCTGCAATCCACTCTCCACCGAAGAACAAGTAGAGACCGATCGCCAAACGGCACGCGTACCAAGCACCATTTGAGATAGACCAATGGGCCATCTGTTCTGACCACCCGGATTCCGAAACAGCACGCAGAATCGTGTGGGTACCTGTATAGAACAATCCAAGAATGCCGTTTACTGCGAGCCACACTCCAACAAGCTTCAAAAGTGTGCGAAAGAGTGTCTTGTAGCGCACAATGTCACCATGTCTCCTCGCCACCCACATGGGGTGGCGCTATAGGATCACCGAGCGACGTTGCGGGACCGTCGCTACTCGCTGAGAACTTTTTCGAAGCGGTCCATGGCCCAGTCGAGTTCTTCCTTGTTGATGCTCAGCGGCGGTGCGATGCGGATGCACTGTTCGTGGGTGTCTTTGCAGAGGATGCCTTCTTCGCGGAGCTTGTAGCAGAAGTCGCGGGCAGTGCCGGAGGACTTGGGTACGTCGATGCCGGCCCACAGGCCGCGACCGTGCACGTCCTCAACGTGCTTGCTCTTGATGGCGTTGAGGCGGTTGAACATGTGCTCGCCGAGGTCACGCGAGTTTTTCTGGTAGCAATCGGTCTTGAGAATCTCGACGACCTTGCGGGCAATGGCGCAGGCGAGCGGGTTACCACCGAAGGTGCTGCCGTGCGAACCCGGCGTGAAGACGCTGAGAATCTCGCGACTTGAGACGATGGCGGAGACGGGCATGACGCCGCCTCCGAGGGCTTTGCCGAGGATGTAGATGTCGGGTTTTACGTTTTCATGGTCGCAGGCGAAGGTGTGACCGGTGCGTCCGAGGCCTGACTGAATTTCGTCGGCGATGAAGAGGATGTTCTTCTCGGTGCAGACCTCGCGGACCTGGGTGAGGAATCCTTCGGGTGGCACGATGATGCCGGCTTCGCCCTGGATCGGTTCGACGAGGAAGGCGACGGTGTGGTCGTCGATGGCGTTGCGTAGTGCGTCGATGTCGCCGTAGGGGATGGACTCGAAACCCGGCGTGAAGGGGCCGAAGTTCTCACGGCAATCAGGATCGTTGCTGAAGCTGACGATGGTGGTGGTTCGGCCGTGGAAGTTGTTGTGGCAGACGATGATCTTGGCGGTGTCGGCGGGGACGCCCTTCTTGGTGTATCCCCAGCGGCGGGCGGTCTTGATGGCGGTTTCGACGCCCTCGGCGCCGGTGTTCATCGGGAGGATCGCTTCCATGCCGCAAAGCTCGGCCAACTCATGTGCGAATGGACCGAGCTGGTCATTGTGGAACGCGCGGCTGGTGAGCGTGACCTTTTCGAGCTGCTCGCGGGCGGCGTTGAGAATGCCTTCGTGTCCGTGGCCGAAGTTAACGGCGGAGTAGGCGGCGAGCATGTCCATGTACTTGTGTCCATCGGCATCCTCGACCCAGACGCCGTTGGCTTTGCTGACGACGATGGGGAGCGGGTGGTAGTTTGGCGCGGCGAACGTTTCGACCATATCGATGTGCTGTTTGCCGGTCATCTCGATGGGGGGTGCCTGTGCGTTCATGAAGTAGCCTTCTCAATCTTGACGTTCGCAATGCCGACCTGCCGGAACGACCGGCGGCGGAAGGTGGTCCGAAAAGCGGACGACGATCGGTGATCGTGCGCGCACTATATGCCAAGTGTTTCGACTAAATCAACCCGTCGGGCGAGGTGGCGGGCGGGTATTTGCAGGGCCGATCCGTGCGAAAATCGACACGCCATAAAGAGTTGTTTTCCAATGGGTTACGGAAGCACTCACAGGCGGCGACGGCGAGACACTCGCGACACTGAACCGAGAACATCTTCGGGCGTGGCGTGTGGCGACTTCTGCGCGCGAATTCATGCAACGGCGGCGTGGGATTCGACCGGTTCTTCGGCGACGTCGTGGGACCACTTTGCCCATGGAATGGCGCGAAGGGATTGGCTGCGGACGACGACGTTGGGCGCGCCGATGAGGTCGGCAATCGCGGCGGCGAAGGGTGCGGAGAATGCAACTCTCAGGGCGCCGCCGCAGCGGAGGGCGATGTTGAATCCGCCTTCGGAGCGGAGGTTGATGTAGACCGGTGTTTCGCCGGGATGTGTGCGGAAGATTTCCCTGAGCTTGTTGAGCGTGGCGGTGTCAGGGTTTGGCACGGTGAGAACGATGTCGCCACAGAGCGTGCGCGGTGCGTCGGCGGCGGGGATGATTTCCGTGACGCGGACAGATGGTTCCTCGCGACGTTTGTCGACATCGCCTCGGACGAAAATGATGCTATCTGGCGTGAGGAGGTGGCGGAATTTGGGCAGGTCATTCGGGAAGACGATGACTTCGACGGAGCCGCGCGTGTCCTCGAAATTGACGATGCCCATTTTCTTCTGTTGTTTGGTCATGACCGTGCGCATCGATGAGACCATGCCGCCGAGGATGATCTTGTTGCCGTCGGCGTAGGCTTGCAGGTCGGCTGTGGTGGCGGTGGCGATGGCGTCAATCATTTCCGCGGCGCCTGCGAGCGGATGCTTGGTGACGAAGAGTCCGAGCGCGGCCTTCTCACGTGCGAGCATTTCGGATTCGGACCACTCCTCATTGGGCAGGCCGAGGTCGGTCGTTTGCTCCGACTCGTCGCCGCCGTCGAACAGGCCCATCTGGCCGGCGAGCTTGTCGCGTTGTTTTTTGGAGCCGTTCTCGATGGCGGCGTCGAGGACGGTGTAAAGCGCTTTTCGCATTGCGCCGGTCGTGTCGAAGGCGCCGCAGCAAATGAGCGACTCGACAACGGAACGGTTGCAGGCGGACAGGTCGACGCGTTCGCAGAATTCGTAGATGTTGGCGAAGTCGCCGCCCTCTTCGCGTGCGTTGCAGACGGCGTTGACTGCCTTTTCCCCGACACCTTTGATGGCGCCGAGGCCAAAACGGATGACCTTCTGTTTATTGCCTTCACGTTCGACGGTGTCGACGGTGAACTCGTTGCCGGAGCTGTTGACGTCGGGCGGGAGTACCTGGATGCCGAGGCGGCGGCATTCGTCCATGTATTCGACGATCTTGTCGGTGCTTGACATTTCGAAGGTCATGACGGCGGCCATGAATTCGACGGGGTGGTAGACCTTCATCCACGCGGTCTGGTAGGCGACGAGTGCGTATCCAGTGGAGTGGGCTTTGTTGAAGGCGTAGCTGCCGAACTTGAGGATGTCTTCGAAGACTTCGTTGCCGACCTCGCGCGACACGCCGTTTTCCTCGCAACCTTTGAGGAAGGGTTCGCGCTCGGCTTCGATCATGGCTTCTTTTTTCTTGCTGATGGCTTTGGCGAGTCGGAAGGCGCGTTTGAGTTCGATCTTGCCAAGACGGTTGACCATGCGCGAGACCTGTTCCTGGTAGACCATGATGCCGTAGGTCTCGTCGAGGACTTCGGTCATGATGGGGTGCGGCGTGGTCCATGCTTCGCCGTGCTTTCGGGAGACGTAGGCATCGATGTACTGCATGGGGCCTGGGCGGAACAAAGCATTGGCGGCGATGAGGTCTTCGATGCGGTTGGGTTTCATGCGGAGCAGGACGTCGCGCATGCCGCCGGATTCAAACTGGAAGATGCCTTTCGTGTCACCGCGTGCGAAGAGCGAGTAGACCTTCTGGTCGGTGAGGTCGAGGTTGTCGACGTCGATCTTCTTGCCGGTGGACTTTTGGGCGAGTTGGCGGGCGCGTTCGAGGGTGGTGAGCGTTCGCAGGCCGAGGAAGTCGAACTTGAGCAGGCCAACGCGTTCGACGGTTGGTCCGTCGAATTGTGTAACGATTTGCGGATCGCTCGGTGGTTTGTAGAGGGGGAGGAAGTTGTCGAGCGGGGAGTCGGCTACGACGATACCGGCGGCGTGGACGCCGGCGTGTCGGGCGAGACCTTCGAGACGCTTGGCGATGTCGACAATCTGTTTGACACTGGGGTCGTTCTCGTAGCGGGTCTTGAGTTCGGGTTCGACGTCGAGGGCTTTCTCGATCGTCATCTTCAATTCATTGGGGATGAGGTTGGTCAGTTCGGTGGCTTCGGCGAAACCGAGGCCGAGGACGCGGGAGACGTCCTTGACGGCTTGTCGGGCTTTGAGTGTTCCAAAGGTGATGATCTGGGCGACGTGGCCATACTTCTGGCGGACGTAGTCGATGACGTCGGCGCGGTGCAACTGACAGATGTCGACGTCGATGTCGGGCATCTCGTCGCGGTCGGGGTCCATGAATCGTTCGAAGTACAATCCGTAGCGAAGCGGGTCGGGTGCGGAGATGTCGAGACAGTAGCTGACAACGGAGCTGCAACCGCTGCCGCGGGCGCCGCAAGGGATGCCGTTGGAGCGAGCGTAGTTCATGAAGTCCCAGACGATGAGGAAGTAGCCGCTGAAGCCCTTGTTTGAGATGACGCCGAGTTCGTAGTCGATGCGCTCGGTGATGTCGTCGGTGATTTCGCCGTACTTGCGGCGGGCACCGTCGTAGACGAGATCGCGGAGGGATTGGTCTTCGGTCTTGCCTTCGGGGAGCTTGTAGACGGGGGAGTGACGCGTTTTGAAGTCCAGCTCGAGGTCGCACATGTCGGCGATGCGGACGGTGTTGGCCAATGCGTCGAGACGATTGGGGAAGAGCTTGGCCATCTCTTCGGGCGATTTGAAGTAGAACTCGTTGGACGGGAACTTGAGGCGGTCTTCGTCGGACTGCAGCTTGCGCGTGGAGATGCAGCAGAGGACATCGTGGGCGTTGGCGTCGTCTTTTTCGAGGTAGTGGATGTCGTTGGTGGCGATGGCGGCGACGCCGAAGCGGTCGGCCATGTCGAGGAGTTCGGGATTGATGCTGCGTTGTTCCTCGATGCCGTGGTCCTGCAGCTCGATGAAGAAGCGGTCGGGGCCGAAGATGTCGAGGTAGGTCTCTGCGACTTCGTTGGCGACCTTGCGGTTGTGGTTCATCAAGGCTTGCGGGATTTCGGCGCCGAGGCAGGTGCTCGTGCAAATGAGGCCGGCGGAGTGTTCGCGGAGGGTTTCCTTGTCGATGCGTGGTTTGTAGTAGAAGCCCTCGACGTATCCGATGCTGCAGAGCTTGAGGAGGTTGTGGTAGCCTTCGAGGTTTTGGGCGAGCAGGAGGAGGTGGTAGCTGGCCTCCTTCATGCGGGAGGCTTGTTTGTCGCGGCGGTCACCGGGGGCCATGTAGGTTTCGCAGCCGATGATGGGTTTGACGCCTGCGTCGACGGCGGCGGCGTAGAACTCGACGGCGCCGAACATGTTGCCGTGGTCGGTGATGGCGACGGCGGGCATGTTCATATCTTTGGCCTTCTTGATCATCGGCTTGATGCGCGTGGCGCCGTCGAGGAGGCTGTAGTGGGTGTGGAGATGAAGGTGGACGAATGAAGGGTCGGACACGTTGATTTCCGTCGCGTGTTGCCGCGTTGCCATGGGTTCAAAATTCGGTTTCGAGTGAATCGTACGTCAATTGAATGCGCGGTCAATCTGACTGGCTGTCGCGAGCGTACGATCAATGAAAACAGTGGTTGCAGCTACTGTGAAACAAATCTGATTTCTCGGATAAGTTCTGATGAGCCAAGACTTTCGCTTTGATGAGGGGGAAAGTGTCGATTGCGGCTCGGCGACCGACGTGATCTCGACAGTCGACGCACGTTGCCTGAGATGTTCTTACTGCCTGAAACTGTTGCCCGTTCGCGGCCATTGTCCGGAGTGCGGATTCGCGTATGTCGTGCATGAGCCCGATCCCGATGCGGCATTTGCTTCGTACCTGAGCGTCTTTCGCCTTTGGCAACGTCTCTTCGTTCCGAGAAAACTCAGTGCCGAAGACCGTACGTTTGGTCTTGCTCCTGGGATCGTGTGTTGCGGTTTGTTCTTCGTGATCGGCCACATCGTCGTGACTCACCTGGCCGCCAGTTTCGGCTCGTCGAACCGCAGCGCTGTGAACTTTATCACTCGGTTTGACGCGGGACGAAACGGTGTAGCGCTGCAAGTAGACGGGTTCGCACTTGTCCGGCACTTCACTTGGGCGGTGATCGCTCAAGTCCTGATGGCGATCGTGCTCCACTGCTGGTACTCATTCCGACTTTGGCGACTCGGCTGCGGAAGAAAAATTGGGCGACAGTTTTGCGCACTGGCTGTCTCAACTGTGCCTTCGGTTCTTGCCATCCCGATCGTGGCATCCCTGGTATGGCAATACATCAATACGCGAATACGATTGCCGTACACACGATTGCCGGTGATTTCCAAGTTCATACGGTCGATTGACTTCGGCGTTGACGATATCGGAAGCTGGTGCGGAAATTCGCGTGTGTATGCCTACGAATACGCGTTCATCGGCATCGTGCTGATAACGATCCCTGTTTGCATTGCGTTCGTACGGCAACACCGACGCTTCCTGGCGGCGTTGGAATCGTCACTTCTCTCAGTTCGGTCTGATGATCAGTAATCACGACCAGCTGCGACCGGTTCATGGGTACCTCGCGGCGATGGGCATGCGCCAGCCGCTGCCGAATGCGCGGGATGTGACCTTGAGACCCGTGGCAGCTTGTTTGCGTTTGTATTCGTTGCGGTCGACCTTGCGGATCACATCGCGAACGATCGGTTCGTCGAACCCGGCGGCGGTGATCTGTTCCACGCATTGCTGTTTTTCGACGTAGCGTTCGAGGATGGCGTCGAGCACGTCGTATTCGGGCAGGCTGTCGCTGTCGCGCTGGTTTTCGCGCAGCTCTGCCGATGGCGGTTTGGTGATCGTGCGCTCGGGGATCAGTTCGGTGTCGGCACGTTCGTTGACGTAGCGGGCCAACTGGAAGACGAGCGTTTTGGGAACGTCGCTCAGGACGGCCAATCCGCCGCACATGTCGCCGTACATCGTGCAGTAGCCGACGGCCAGTTCGCTCTTGTTGCCGGTCGTGAGCAGCAGCCAATTGAACTTGTTGGACAACGCCATCAGGACTGATCCGCGTGCCCGGGCCTGGATGTTCTCCTCGGTGACGTCGGCTGTGGTATCGGCGAAGTGGGTCTGGAGCACGCCTTCGGTGGCGGCGTGGATGTCTTCGATCGGGATGACGCGGTAGTCGGTGCCGAGCGCGTCGGCCAACGCCTGGGCGTCTTCGAGGCTGTGGCGACTGCTGAATCTGGAGGGCATGGCGACGCAGTGGACGTTGTCGCGTCCGAGGGCGGCAACGGCGATGGCCGCGGTGACGGCTGAGTCGATGCCGCCAGAGACGCCGATCACGACCTGCGAGAATCCACACTTGTGGACATAGTCGCGTGTGCCGAGGACGAGGGCTTCGTAGAGCGCGGTTTCGTCGGCGGGCAGTTCGTCGATGCGCGATTCCCTTGCTTCGAGATCGACAATCAGAAAGTCCTCATCAAATGATCGCGCCTGGGCGAGCAGGTGGCCATCGGCAGCGAAGGCACCGCTGGCGCCGTCGAAGATGAGGTCGTCATTGCCGCCGACCTGATTGACGAAGACCATCGGGGTGACAGCCTGTGTCGCTTTGGCGTGGAAGAGTTGCATCCGTCGCTGCGGTTTGGCAAGAGCGAACGGTGATGCTCCGACGTTGACGAGCAGGTCGACGTTTGCGGCGGCCAGGTCCGCCACCGGGTCGACATCGTACAGTCGCCTTGAGAAGTAGAGATCATCGGTCCAGATGTCCTCGCAGATTGTCAGTCCGAGTCGGACCGCGCGGCCGCGCAGCGCGACGCTGCAGACGCCAGGTGTTGTACCCGCATCGAAGTAACGCGATTCGTCGAACACGTCGTAGGTCGGCAGGAGTCGCTTGGCGTAGGTGTGCACGACTTGGCCGCCTGTGCAAACGGAAGCAGCGTTGTAGATACCCTTTCCGAGGGCGGCGTCGTTGAGCGCGACGTGGCCGACGATGACGGCGACGTTGGTCGAGGCGTGGGCGATATTTCGGAGGGCGTCGAGATTGCGTTCGATCAGCGTGCGTTTGAGCAGCATGTCCTTTGGCGGATAGCCCACGATCGACAGTTCCGGCAGGACGACCAGGTCTGCCTTGTGTCGCGCAGCTTCCGCGATGGCGTCGCAGATTTTCTTTTCGTTGCCACCGATGTCACCAACGACGGGGTTGATTTGTGCGAGGGCGATCTTCATCTACGGTATCATAGACGCGTGTGAATGTTCACGCACGCCTCTGCCGACGATGCGTCATTGACTCTAGAATATCAGCGGATGCCAACAGACGAAAACAAGATCAACAAAGCAGACAAACCAACGGTGACGACGTTGTCTGTCGCGTTGCAGCAACGGCGGCAGGCGTTCGTGATGTCGCTGATGTGGGGCCTGCCGATTGTCATGCTCGAGTTGCTTGGTCCGGTGCTGCAATCGAGCGACCCCGGCGCGCATGTGTGGTGGCGTGTGATGCAGGGGTTATTGTGCGGGATGGTGCTCTATTCGCCGGCGGGCGGTCCGTTGCTGGCAGAGGGGGTGGTGGCGATGCGGGCAGGCTCGCCGTCGGCGGCAACGCTACTGGCCGCTGCGGTGCTCTTGCTGTTCGCCATGAGCGTGCTGGCCATTGTGATACCAGCCTTGCGGACGAATGGCTTCTGGCTGATCGCGGCGCTGCTTGCGGTGGTGCAGTACGTGTTGCTTCGGCGTGCGCAGCGTACACTGGATGCCGCCCGTGCTTGATCGGTCACCCGTTTGATCCTACCGTCAGAGTATGATGATGCGACAAAATTCAGGCTTCACCGTGACGTTTCGCTTCTCCCTCGTGGCGACCATGCTCCTTGGATTGGCTGCGTGCGTGCCGATGACACCCGCACCGCCTGATGACGGCATGCCGCCGACCGACGAGATGCCCGACGATGGCATGAACGTCGGCGACGACATGGATGGCGATATGCCCATGGACGGGGACGATACTGACGATGTCAACGATGGCGCCCCGGACGGTTCGATTCTGATCGACTTTGCGCGACAGACGATCGACGACACGATCCTGCGTGGTCAATCCGTGCGCATGGGCGACGTGGATGTCGACGGCGATGTCGACATCGTCGTGGCTTCGTCATTGCTCGATGCGGTGATTCTGTATGTCAACGGCGGCGACGGCCAGAGCTTCACGCGGGTCAACGTGTCAGGTGATGGCACTCTGGTGGCCGCCGACATGGTGATCATCGATGTCGATCTGGACGGTGACGGCGACATTGTGGCCATCGAGCAATTCAGCAGAGCATCCGGAACGAACTCAGCCGGGCGCGTCGTGCTGTTTCGCAATCCGGGGACGCCAACCGGACCGTGGTCATTCGAGGCGCTCACCGAATCGAACATCGCCGGACCATCGGTGATCACGGCGGCGCCGCTATCGGGAAGTGGCCGATCCGACCTGGTCGTCGGCACGAACGGCGGGGTCGGAACCGTGGCAAGTCTGTTGTACCTGGTCAACCTTGGGGGCACATTCGACGCGCCGATCTCCATTGATGCCGATCCGGGCACAATCACCGCGATGCTGGCACACGACGTGGATGCGGACGGGCTGACGGATCTGATCGTGGTCAGTCGCTCGACAGGCGAAGTTCGCTGGTACAAGCAATTCGCACCGATCGGGCAGGCAACACTGCCATCTTTCGCGCCGTTTCTGATCGCACCGGTCGACGGTCCGAACGACATCGCGTTGGGGCAGTTTGATGATGATGCGGCGTTGGAACTGGTGGTCGCCACGGCAGACGCATCAAGCGGGTTGATCCTGTTGTTCGATCCGCCGGCCAACCCGCAGGCTCCATGGACGCGTAACACGATCGATCCGGCGTTCGGGGTCGGGCAGAACAGCCGCGTTGTGGCGGGCGACTTCAATCAGGATGGATTCACCGAGATTGCGGCGCTGAGCAACGAGTTGGGCGTGCTGCAACTTTACACCAACAGCCGTGATGGATTCGTGAGATCGACGTTGGCGGAGATCGTGGGGTTGTTCGACATCGAGGTGGCCAACCTGACCGACGACCGTCGGCCTGACCTGATGGTCACGACGTTGGACGGCGGTCTCTTCGATACGGTCACGGTCTTCCGGAACACACCGTAAGACACGGTTAGCTGTCGAGGAACTTGAACACGAGGTTCGCGTAGTAGGTGTTGTCCAGCCGATCGTTGCCCTGCACCGGTCGCGAGTTGTACTCGTTGCGGATACCGAATTTCAGGCTGAAACGCTCGTCCTTGAGCGGCACGAGCATGGCTGTATCGAGGAACAAGCGGTAATCAGCGAAGTCATCCCATGCGGGATTCCACGTGGTGGTATGCGTGAACTGTGCCCACGTCGCAATGTCGAGTCGATAATCAAAGCCAAGCTCGATAATGGCGTCGTCGCGTGAGTTACCGTCATCAAACGACTCATGCCGGTAACCCAGACCTGCGCGGGGCTTCAACTCGTGGCCCTCTTCCTTGATCAACCAATACCCCAGACCCGTCGCGGCTGTGACACGAAGGTCGAGATCCTCAAACTCGTCAAACTCCAGTTCGGTACGGGCGAACCATGAGAGCCTTTCGGTGACGTCGAGATCGTAACGAATACCACCGCGATACTCATTCTCAGTCCGCACGTCGAATTGTTCACCAAAATCGGCGGCCAGATAGAAATGCAGCAGGTCTTCGTCCGTCTTGCGTTTGAGATCGAACCGTCCGCGTGCTTCGAGGCGATCGGTGTTACCTTCGGTCGCGAGGATTCCCGCTTCCAAAGCAGCCGACCACTTCGGTGTCAGCGCGGCGATGCGTTCGTCCATTTCCTTCTCGTAGGCGGCGCGGGCATCTTCCGCCTGCTTGCGAACCATGATCACTTCGGGGCTTTCCTCGCCCTGCGGCCAGATCGACGTCACCTTGTCGGTGTCGACTTCGATCTCACCGATGGCGGTTTTGATCATGGAGGCGTTTTCCTTCGGTGTGATGCCAACGGTACCGACGAGACGATCGCCCGACTCGAATTCGAGATTGACGTTGCCCTCGATCTCCATGCCGGTGATCTGGAGCGCATCAAGCTCGATCGTTCCGGCAATGCTCGTCTCAAGAACGAGTCGGCCATCGTGAAGTCGAACGACCTTGCCGACAAGACGGCTGCCGTCGGCTGTGGTGACGACATCGGCGCGGGCAGTGCCCATCAGCAGAACACCCGCACAGCACATGATTTGTAGCGTTTTCATTCCACCCGCCAACCTGCCACACCGGCGCACGCCACGCCGATGCGACTCAAAGGAACTGCGTTTGTCTAGTTGTCGTCGCGATCGTCGATTGCGTCGAACGCGGTGTTGACCCCTTCGGTGACGAAGATGTCAATCGGGGTGATGATGGCTTCACGGATCAGGCCGACCAGAACATCGCGGATGTCCACGGTTGCGGCAGACGCCACCGTGATCTCGCTCAGGTCCAGTCTGCACCCGCCAAATTGCAGTGCCATCGCTCCGGCACACACACTGAGAATGCCACGTTGAACTTTCCGTTTCATCGCTCGCATGGAAGTCGTCTCCTCTGGCTGACGTCGCAGCGGCCAGTTTGCAAACTAGCGACGCTTCATACCACTGTCAACCGAACCGATCATGCTCGACGCGACCGATTTGAACGTATCTCAAAACAACCCGGCGATGGATTGGCGTCGGAGGTGTGTCACGGTTAATCTGGAGTTCTGAACTATCAATTTCTTCGCGAATCGGGATGAATCGATGCGTGCACATTCGACGTATGTTCTAGGCGTCACGTGGTTGGCGACGACGATGTTGATGTTGTTGGGTGGATGTGCGACGTCGCAGGAATCGGACGTCGTCGAAATCAAACAGCAGACCCAACCGCAGCAGCAGCAACCACGGGAAAAACCGGTGACCCTGCGGTTTCTCATCGCATCAGAAGCTCAGGACACCACCTTCACGCAGCCAATCAAATTCCGCAATCGCTCGTACTACGCCATGCCCAAAGCGATCGCCGACGAACGGGATGTCGTGGACACAAAGGCCATCACGCTTCGCAACGGGCGGCCTGCGTTGCACGTGACGTTTTCGGAAGTTGCAGGCGATCACATCGTTGGCCAGACGAGTGCCAATTTGGGTCGCTACATCGCGATCACGATCAACGGGGAACCCGCAAGCGTTCCGAAAATCAGCTCGGCCGTCGGCCGCGAAGCTCACATTACCGGCGGATTCTCCATGGAACAGGTTCAGCAATGGTCCGACGCGATGCAGCGCGCGATTGCGTCGCGCTAGCCGACGTCGAACGCCCGCTTCACGAAAATCTGCGCTCTCCCCATTTTTGCTGAAATCCCAATCCGAATCCCGCCGATGCAAAAGCGTCGGAAGGCGTTAACACCTCTTCGGCCAACTTGAGCAATTCGGGTTTTGAAGGCGATGATGGGGATTCAGTGATGAATCGACGGGTGGTGTTCGTACTGTTGTTCCTGGCGATCGGATGCGGATCAATGGCGGTTTGGGCGACGCAACATGCGAACGCCGCACCAGATTTCGGTGTGATCACGCGTGGCGGAACGATGCTTCGCTGACGTGGTCGGACGGGCATCTGGAACACCCGTTCTGCCTGTCACTTTCCTGCCGACAGACTCCTCACGGCTCCTGCCTGCTATTGGAATTCGCACTGTACACACCCTGCTCGCACGCCACCGAAAATTTCTCCGCAGACGATTTCAACTGCTCCCAGGATTGACGAATGTGCTTTGATTCGTCCTTCTCGATGAATCCGTCATCCTCGATGGAGCGCGTCACGGTGGAGAGCAACCGGCTGAATTCCTCCACGAGCTTCTGCGTCTCGGTGAGCATTTCGAGATTCAACGACTCTCCGGGCAGATCGGGATTCTCCACGAAGAAACCGCCCGCCTGGTGGCAAAGCCAGTTGACCACGTCGGTGCTGCCCGTGACGCGGACGATGTCTGCCAACCGGTCGAGCGGATTGCGGGCACCGCTGGCATCGGGATCGTCGCGGTTGGACTCCTGACACCACTTGTACACCATGGCCGACGAAAGCCGCAGCTCCGCCGCCAACGCCTTCACGCCGATGCCGTCAGCCGCCTGACGCAGAACTTCGTACGATTCCATCGCTCTTCGCTCACTCTTGACGTGCCGTCACCTCGATCCGCCCAACGCCCGAGGTTGGACCGCGGGTACTATAACCGCATCGCCGGCCTGCACCCAGCCACGATCGACAGGCGGCCCGACGGACCGATAATGGCACCCCATGACCCGGCACATCCAAACGAAAACCGAGGTTGCCGCGATCCTTCGCTCGGCCGGCCATCGTCCCAATCGACGCCACGGTCAGAATTTCCTGATCGACGGAAATCTGATGCGACGGCTGATCGACTCGGCGGAAATCGCCGCCAACGATATTGTGTTGGAAGTCGGTTGCGGCACGGGGGCGTTGACCGAGCATCTCGTCCAATTGGCCGCCCGCGTCGTTTGTGTCGAGATCGACCCACCGCTCCACGCCATCGTGGCCAATCGCCTCGCCGACGCCGACAACCTCACCCTGCTCAATACCGACGCCCTCGCCAACAAGCACACCATCCAACCCGACGTCCGGACCGCCCTGTCAGACGCCGCCGCGGCGGCCAACGGTCAACGCATCCTCGTCGCCAACCTGCCCTACAACATCGCCACCCCCCTGCTGGTCGATCTGCTGCTCGATCCACTCGGGTTTTCCCGATTCTGCTTCACCGTTCAGAAGGAGGTCGGCCAACGACTGGTCGCCACGCCGGGCACGCGCGACTTTGGCCCTGTCAGCATCGCCCTTCAGGCCACCTGCCGGATCGACATCCTCGCCCACCTGCCGCCGCACGTTTTCTGGCCACCGCCGAAGATCGACTCGGTCATGATTCGCGCCGATGTCGTCGCCAACCCGCTTGGGTCGCTGAACCGTCTTCAATCGTTCGTCGAATTCGTCCGGCGATGCTTCACGCACCGCCGCAAGACACTTCGCCACAACATCGCAAAGCTCGCGGACGCCGACACTTGCACCAAAATCGCCAATGACCACGACCTGGCCCGTCGCCCCGAACAGATCCCCGTCGATGAGTGGATCGTACTATTTGGGCGAACCGAGCCGGACAACCCCCCGGACGTTTGACACCCCAAGTGCCTATCCTTCTAATGACGGCGAAATCGAGGAATGGACACCCACCAGTAGCGGAAAACCAGCATGACACCGCGTCGGAAAACGCATCAAATCAACGTTGGCGGCGTGCTCATCGGCGGCGATGCACCCGTGGCCATCCAGTCGATGACCAGCACCTACACCTACGAGATCGACAAGACCGTCGAGCAAATCCGCAACCTCGCCGAAGCCGGCTGCGACGTCGTCCGCGTGGCGGTTCCCAAGAAGGAGGACACCGACGCCCTTCCAGCCATTCTCGAACAGTCGCCAATTCCGATCGTGGCGGACGTGCACTACCACTTTGAGCGTGCATTGGAAGCCATCGACGCCGGCATCCACAAGATTCGTCTCAACCCCGGCAACATCAAGGACCGCAAGCAGGTCGATCGCGTGATCGCCGCATGCAAGGATCATGGCACCCCGATCCGTGTCGGCGTCAACGAGGGCAGTGTCGTCGAGCGTCAGGACAAGGATCTTCGGGCAGCTCAGCAGCAGCAATTGTCCGAGAACCCACGCGAGCGACTCGTCCAACTTATGATCCACACGCTCGAGGATTACCTGCGCATCTTCGACGAAAATGACTTCCGCGACGTCTGCCTGTCGCTCAAGAGCATCGACCCGACCATCGTCATCGACGCCTACCGGGCTGCCTCGGAGCGTTTCGACCTGCCCTTGCACCTCGGTCTGACCCATGCCGGTCCGCCGGAAACCGGTCGCATTCGCTCGATCGCCTCGCTGGGCACGCTGCTGGCTGAGGGCATCGGCGACACGGTGCGCATTTCGTACGCAGCCGACCCGGTTTACGAGGTTGAGGACGCCAAGGAATTGCTCTGCTCGCTGGGGCTGCGAAATCGCGTGGAGCCTGAGTTGATCGCCTGCCCGACGTGCGGGCGGATCGAGATCGACCTGATCCAACTGGTGGCCGACGTGCGGCAGAAGCTGGCCACGATCAAGACGCCGGTCAAGGTGGCGGTCATGGGCTGCGTGGTGAATGGTCCGGGTGAAGCGGAGGGTGCCGACGTGGCCATCTTCGCCGGCAAGGGCCGCGGGATCATCTACGTGCAGGGCGAGCAGACGCGAACGGTGACCGAAGCTGAGATGATGGACGCGTTGTACGAGGAGTGTCTCGATTTCGCCGCCCGCGTCGAACGTGGCGAGGTCGAACTGTCCAACGCGGCCGTCAACATCGCCCCGCCCGACCCGCTGCCAAGATCAGATGGTTCGATCCCGCTGACCGTCGTCAAGAACTGATCGCAGCCCCGGTTTTCGGCCGACGGGATTTTTCCAGGACTCTGTTACGTCCGCGCATGAAAAAGGCCCGCAAAAGCGGGCCTCTCTTGATCCCTTGATCCCCCTTCCCTCGATCCCTCCCTTTGTCCCTTCGCCTCCCGGCGCGCGGGGATCCCTCTGTCCCTCGCGGGCAACGCCCGCGCTACTCATCCCCAACCTGAGCATAGGACCCGACGACGCGTCGGCCGATGAACTTCGGCAGCTTCCGCGGGTTGAGCACACTTGGCAGCCGATCGACCGTCTCCTGGAACCGGATGGCCCGTTGATCGACGGCTTCCTTCTGCCCTGCACCACGCAGGGTTCCATAGACCGTGAAGACGTCCGACCGCGTCGTGACCCAATCGCCGAGCGCGACGAGGACGGCCACAGCCTGGACATAGTCTGGTCCGTTGTAGCCGGTGAAATTCGCAGATCCATCGATAACGCCGGAATCGATGCTCCAGAAGTCACCTGTTCCAGAGTTTCCGGTTGCCATCGGATCATCATTCACACGCACATTGGCCAATTCACCCACAGTCAAGAACCCCGTAGGAAGATTCGTGGCATCGTACCGAAGCCGCTGCTCTGTTTCGAAATCCGGAGAGGCATCGCCAGACGGATCCACGATCTGACGCGACTCGCGATAGGCCACGATTGATCGGGCAATAAATGGCCCAAGGCTTCCCGAAACATCCGGCTGTGGTGGGCTGCCTCCATAAATCGATTGGGAAATCTTCGGTCGAAACGCCAACGGAATATCAATCATGGGGACATAGGGCAACCCGGAAAGCACCGTCCAGGGAGCCGAATTGATGTCAACACGGCCATGGACGCGCAGGCCGTTCATGTCGATTTTGGGCGTCATGTCGACCTCGACCTCGTCGGCTCGAGAATGCTGAAGTGGCAATGCCGTGAAATAGTCGAAGACAAGCTGGCCCCACGGGATACTGAGCGTTGTCGGATTATCCGGGATCGCAGCGAGCTTCGTTTGATCGAATACAGGCATGCGACCGTTGTCAATCACATTGAAACCACTCAGCAGGTTACTGTTGAATGGTGTACCCGTGTCATTGGCGAACTGGCTCAACAGCAACAGCATGCCCGTTGTCGGGAATGCAGTTGTCAGATCACCGGTATTGGCGAACTGGATTTCAACCGGAAGGAGATCTGCAATGAATGCGTTTGTATTTGCAGCCCCAAGCGTCCCCGGACCACTGAACTCGCGAGCACGCGGAACGACGCAAGTCCACACATTGTCGTCTGGAGACGTCACCGGACCCGTCATCCGCTGAAGCGAATTCTCTTCGCCATCATTCGTACTCCCAAAGTTCGGACTAGAGGTTTCCGCATGACTCACAGCGAACACATCGCAAACAACATCAGTACTACCCGCGATGTCGACGTTCGGCACATTACGGATCAACTGAACTACTGAATTTTCACTCAACGCCCACTCATCACCTTCTGGCGCCGAAGCACTATCAATCTCGCTGAATGTTCGACCAGCAATACTGCCACTCAGGTTCAGATCGATCACACCATAGCCGGTGTTGTCTGCCCGAAGATCAATGAGTTTGAAATCCGAAAGGTCAATTGATTCTTCGTAGGGATTGAACAACTCAATGCTACAGATCGGCGGATCGGCATGTTGATAATACAACTCCGTAATGAACGGCTGACGTTCCAAGCCGTAAACAACGGGCCCTCCGCCAATACCGCTCAACGGGTTTCTCAATTCGACACGCGTCGGCACATCATCGCTATCTGCAAAGTCAATCAAATTCGCTGTTAACGTGGCAGCGATTCGACCCTTCTCGGATCCGAGGACGGCGCCATTGTTATCTACCGAATGCAGCATCATCAGGAAACCATCCTGAATCGTGCGGATAAAGCGGTCACGAATCTCCTGCGGCAAGCCGGTATCCGACAATACCCCAAGTGGATCGTCATCGTACTCACCCGAATTATCATCCGTAAAAAACGTTGAGCCAGCAGACTTCAAAACCACATTCTGAAGATAAGGCAGGCTGACCTTCAATCGACCATTCAACGGCGGAAGCGGCGCAGCCTGGTTAGCGCGGTTTTCCGGGTAATCATCGATCGAGAATTCGACAGCATGACCATTGGCGATCAACTGCTGCAGCCGATCCTGCTGAGCCATCGGATCTGTCGGCATCCGCATCAACTGATCGTCGTAGCTGACGGTCGTCAGCACATGTCGAAAGTCATACTCGAGATCGGCTGGCGTGCCCGCGCCGTAATTCGACGCATCGAACTTCTTGAGCCAATCGTCGCGGACTTCGCCAGACGGACTATCCGCGTCGGCGGTGTTGTACAGCCACCAGCGCGGATTGGAACCATCCATGCCGCCAGTGAGGAAGGTGTCGCTGACGCCGCCGTCGAGAAACCTTGCATAAAGCGCTTCGGCGATATCGCCTACGTCGAGCGTGTCGATGGGACGACTCTGCAGGCTGCTCAACGGCAGTTCACGCGGCGGCAGCATGAAACGATTGCGCAGAACAGGCTCCTCACTCTCCGGGGCGTAAGGGTCGCTGGAGAGGGAAATGTTGTCCGGCACCACCATTTCACTGAACACGGCTCCCAAGAGCGTATTGTGCGCGTAATTGAGATTCACCATCGCGCCGTGCGGGACCACGCGGATGCTGTAATAGAGATCGTCGTCCGATTGACCGGGGCCGGCTACGAAATCAGGGTCACGAAGCCTCTCGGCCAAGTCGCCACGAACGCTCTTGGGATAGCGCGTTTCACTCAGTTTGTAGGTATATGAGTCCCAAACCCCGTCGCCATCGGCGTCACGTCTGAATATCGCTGCCGACGAGTCACCTTCCGACATCTCATCTGGATTGACCGTGGCCAATGGCACGTCAATTTCAAACGACGTATCGATTGCGGAATCACCAAGCGTCGCCTTCAGATCGCTCGTCGCGAAGAACTGCGCGTTCTCCGTACCCATGTCGAATCCATCCGGATCATACGGTTCAAAGCTGGCGATCAGCGGATGCACGCCGGGGATTTCGCCGTAGCTGTCGATGCCGATGGCCGACGCGGTGTCCTGGTTGAACGGCAAGCCGTCGCTGCCGAGCATGCTGTCTTTCAAGGCCTGACGAATCTCGCGGGAAATCGTGTCGACCACGCGGTCCTGGGTTTTCTGACGCTTGGCACCCTCGATGGCCGAACCCTCGAACGACACCGTCGCCAGAAAGGCCGTCCCGACCACGAACAGCATCGACAGCATGGCCACCACCATGACCATGACGGTCGCAGCCCGCTTGCCGCCGCAGGTTCCACCGAGACGGGCCCGAATTCCTTCGTCCCTCGGTCCCTGAGTCCCTGAGTCCCTGCCATTCTGCCGCGCTCGCGTGGCAGAATCTGTTGGGTTTGAATTGTTCAAGTCTCGTTTCATCGCCTCTAAACCGCTGTTGAGCCGTCGGTTAGGCTCGGTTTCTCTTTACCGTCGGCATTGTAGGGGGAACCAGATGTCTTCCAACGGTAAATGGCCGCGAACCAGCGATTTCGCAACTGAGAACGCGGATTTTCGGACGTATTGGCATCGATCCTGCTCGGATCGGTGACCGTTTCGCCATTGGCCGGGCCGATGCGTGTTGTTGCGGTGGGCGTCGTGGCGAACTGGGTCGGCTGGCGAAGATCAGGGGTCGCCAACCGGCAGAATCATTACATGCCGCACAGGCCGCTCAAACCGATCGTTGTCGTCGAAGAGGTCGACCGTGATGCGGAGGGCACGGGGGAAAATCGGGGTCGAATTGTCGAACTGGTGCAAATTCGCATTTGCTGCAGTGGGGTCGAACGCGCCGCCAGCCTCGAAAAGATCAAGCGGAACCTCTCCCGGCATCAATTCGAATGGCTCGCCGCTCAACTGCATGACCACTGAACCTGCGATGTCGCCCGGGTCTACCCAAACTACTTGGGCATTTCCGGCGATCGCAGGATCTTCCAAAGCCCACTCGACCTTGAAACTCGCGCAGTTGTTGAGAAAGAAATGACCAAGTCGATCTGCGTATCGACCGGGCGGGTCCAAATCGAGACGACTTCGGGCCATCCATGCTTGAATCGCGATAAGCGAGATGTTGGCAGGTTCCTCAACAATATTCACGTTGAAATCAAATCCCGGGTCAACACTGGAAATGAAGTCAATCTCGCCATTGATCAGATCGTCGGCTTCGTCATCGTCAAGCGAGATGGGCGGCGCGAGCCAGTCCGGAATCGGGTTCGCGTTGCCTTCGATTACGGCTTGCAACGCTGCGACCGGCGACTCGACGAGCGCGATGCTTCGCCGGGCGAGGTGCCAGTCTTGGGCCGGAACGGGAAAGTAGTCTGTGGGGTTGGTGACGAAGTCGGGATAAGCGTTGGCGACCGTTAGCGCTCCGTTGGGGTCAGTCGGGTCAATCTCGCCGAGTTCGGCGTGGCCGTAGACGACCTGGGCCTGGTCGGCGAAGACCTGGGGGTAGTTGCTGCTGCGGGTGCGGCGGGCGGTGAAAAACATAAGGATGTCGGCGCGGGGGTCTTCGAGGCGGAACGGTGGTGGGCTTCCCGCGATGCCAGCGATGGCGCCCGTCGTCATGTCGTTGTCTTCCCGTTCGGGGTCGGGGTTGTGGATGTACCCTTGTGTGGGATTGCCGCTTGCGGGGTCGATTTCCTGTTGGGCGCGGGTCCAGTAGGCGTTGATGGGCTGTGACCAGATGACGAGCATGGATCGTTCTGGGTCGACGCCGGCGAGGTCCTCGCGGAGGGTTTCCTCGAGCATGCGGACGGACTGGTTGATGTCGATGATGGCGGTGGCTTCGCCGGTGGAGTCGATGGAGATGGAGAAGATCTGTCCGGTGAGTGCGATCATGACGGCGAGGATGCCGATGGCGACGACGAGTTCGACGAGGGAGAAGGCACGCGACGCTGCACGTCGCGAGGGATCGAGGGATCGAGGTCCCGGCGCGCCGGGAGAAGGATCGAGACCGCACGATGTCGGGGGGTCATGACGCAATGGCAGATTCTTGTTCTGTTTGATTCGTTTCATGCGTCTCTGCTTCGGGCGTGCACCGCCGATTGGAATCATGGACGGCGACGCACCATCGGCTGGGCCACTCTTGATCCCTTGATCCCTTCATCCCTTCCCCTACGGTGTAAAGACCATCTGGCGGACTTCGATGCCGACGACGGGTTGTTGGCCGTCGAAGAACGGGAACTCGTCGTCTTCGGTGGCGCCGCGATCGACCGGCGGCGGGAAGACCCAGAATTCCCGTTGGTCGCTTGCTGGCGAACCTGGGGCGCCGAGTATCAACATGTTGCCGTTCCAAAACTCTGACGCGAGGACTTCGCGATCCAGCGTGATTCGTGCTTGTTGATCATAGTTGTTCCCGTCCCCTATGAACTCGGTCCTCTTGGCTGTGAAAATACTGCCTGTAATACGCTCAACGAGGACCGAGCCAGGCTGAATCATCCTTGCAATCAATTCACCGCCTGTAAGCAACTCGGGATTCGCGATCGCATCTGAAGGCACACCCCGTGGGTCCGCATTTGGCACACCGGTCACAGGATCCCAGTTCCCCAACACCTGTAGACTTACGAGCCACGGGACCGGAAGTTGCATGTCCTCGCTCGCTGCCAGTGCTCTTGGCGCCGCGGTCATCGTGTTCGGTGTTGGGGGCAAGTCCTGATCATCCTGTCTTGCAAAGCGCTGCCCGCTCCCAGACAACCTGAGCGTGAAAACATAGAACGTCATAACACGCGGAGCCGTTGGGCTTGTCACCTCAGCGAAATTCTGCAGTCGGTGAAGTGCCGACCACGCAAAACGGCGCGACGCCAGTCGGGCGTCCCACTGATTGTCCGGTGGACCATTGACATCGGGGCGTGCGGGCAGCGGCGGCAGGAATCGCTCATGAAATGCGACTTGAGGTGGCGGCGGATTCAACGGCATCGTGGAGTTTGTTAACCACTGATTCAAAATGGGATTCACAATCCGCACTTGATCTGCCTGCGCGGCAGTACTCATCGGATCGAAGTCCTTCAGATGCAACTCACCCCACGTATCAAAATTGTCACCCCCTGTGACGACGCCGCGGTCCGCATACGCATTTTCCATGTGGAGCGGTTGGACGAACCGACTGGATGTAATCGCGGTGACGCCCATCGGAGCGTAGTCACCAAGAAAGCTCGTCATTCCGGCTGGTGTCGCGTCGGTCGGCGATTGCACCTTCGTGAGCAATCGTAATGTCGTTTCGGCGGAGTTGGCGGCGGTGGATTGGCTGGTGAATTCGGCGAGTTCGCGGGCGCGGGTCCAGGCGACGGGGAACATGACGGCGGCCATCAGCAGTCCGATGCCGAGGATGACGATGGCGATCATGAGTTCGGCCATGGAGAAAGCGCGGCGCGACGCTTTGCGTCGCGGGGGATTACGGGATCGAGGTCCCGGCGCGCCGGGAGAGGGATCGAGAGGGGCCGACGGTCGTCGGGTTTGGGGGACGAAAACAGCCTGTTGATCGGTTGGATTGATCATGGTTCGGGGGTTTCGTTTTCGCCGAGGGGGCCTGTGATGACGGCGCCGGTCTGGGGGACGACGTAGAGGGGTCGGCCTGTGCGGATGAAGATGTCGCGACGCTGTTCGTCGAAGAAGCTGCCCGTATCTTCATTCACGGGAATCTCGGCGAAGATCGACTCGTCGTAGAGCAATGCGCCGGCGACGCTTGGGAAATTCAGGGCGACCCGGTTGCTACCGTCGTCAGCGACGACGAGTCTTGTGACCTCGCCACCAGATGGATCGGCGGGATCAATCGGCGCATCGTGGTCTGGCATCGCTGGAGTGTCTTGCAGTTGTTTCACACTGACTTGGGCCAACGGCAGACCGGTGACGATACCGGCTTCAACGTCTGCGAATCCGAAGGCGATGCTGTTGGGCCATTGATCCTCAATGTAGACATCGCGTCCGACCTGGAGTCGGCCATCCTTGGAGAAGAGCATGGTGAAGAAATTGCGGTGGTTTTGGGCACCGTCTCGGTCAACGACGTAGTCTTCCGTGCCATCGGGATCGAACATTTCGCTCACCGTCGTGCGCACTTCTTCATCATCCCAGAGGAACGAATCCGGATCATTCGGATCTTCCAGTTGGATGATGTCCAGCGGGGCGACGCGGAATGGTGGGGAGATGGTCGTGATGGTGTCGGGCAGGATGCGGAATCGATCGGCGTAGGCGGCTTCGGAGGCGGAGTAGAAAACCGGCTGGACGCTTGTGTCGCCATCGTTCCGTTCGCGTGGGTGGGCTTCGATGATGACGCATTTCTGGACGTCGTTGTCGAGGTAGAAGAAGAGGCCTCTTTCGGCGTTGTTGAGTGCTTGCATGCGTGCGGAACGGAGCAGGCCTGTCATGGCGTTTTCGAGTTCGGCGCGGCTGTTGTCGGCGGTCATGCGTTGGACGGCAGGAACGGTGATGCCGACGAGGATGACAATGACGCCGACGCTGACGACCAACTCGACGAGGGTGAAGGCCGGGCGCGTCCGGCGTGCGGTTTGGTGTGGCCTTCGTTTGCGGGTCATGTCAGTTCGTGCCTGGCTGATAGATGCGCTCGTTGAGCGTTTGGTCCAGATAAACGTTGTCGGCGTTCAGTGGATTGTTGATGACACTAGCTGTCGTGTCATCATTTCCCGCGAAATCCTGGATGAGATCGGGCGGTTCGTTGCCGCTGGCGATCCGGAAATCGGTTGAAAATTGATCCTGTCCGTCCGGCCCGTAGGAGACGAGGAGCGGTTGGGCGCGATTCTGCTGGACGAGGTAGGTGGAGGCGATGAGGCGATCGTTGGTATTTGCGGCAGAAGCGGCGGCGAGATTGTCCGGTGAATTGAAAAAGGTAGCGGGATCCAGCGGGTCGGCGAACTTATCGCGAACGGCGAAGTACTGAAGCGGCGTGCCCCAGGTATCGACGTAGTAGGTTAGGACGACGTCGTCGGGGTCGGGCATACCACCGGTATTCATGCCATCGCGGTCGAGGAACTCATCCCCAGCCACGCGTTGGTATCGACCCGGGATTTTGTCGAGGATGGATGAGGCTGCGTCGCTGTAGAGCCTGATGGCGAGGACCATGGCTTTGATGTCTGCGTTTTGGACTTCGGAAACGTTGGTCACATTGAGCAGGGTGAGGGTCGCTGGTTCCGTGACGAGGAATCGGTCCGTCGCTGGTACGCCTACCCTTCCGGGGATGCCGAATCCTTGATCGAAGCCTTCCAATTCGTCGGGCGGATTGGAACCGAAGCGTTCGTCGTAGATCCGGACTTGGTCACCGCCTGCACTGTACGATATCTTGCCAAATGTCGATTCGCTGGCGAATTGCTCGATGGCGAGGTTGAGGGTCTCCATCACGGCGCGGGTTTCGTTGACTCGGCTGCTGGTGATGGCGCTCCCACCGACGCGGACGAGAACAGAGATAAGCAATGCCACGATGGCGATGACGATGACGAGTTCAATGAGGGTGAAGGCGTTGCGACGCGGTTTCCACATGTTCTGGCTCACTTGTGCGTCTTGTCACAGTAATGTGTTCGGATTCGTCTTACACGAGTGATTTCCATTGACCACACTAGTCTTCGCGATCCCAGTTGGTCACATCATCTTGTGTTCCGTAGACGGCATCTTGGCCCGCACTTATGAGCAAGTACGACTTGCGATTGACTGGTGCATTTCGGTTGGTGATACCACGATCCAAGATGAAACGCGCAAAGGAATCATCGAATCTCTCATCCGTTGCAACATCGATTCCGCCTGTCCCCGTGACGTTTACCGGCGTGGATAGGTCCATCTGTGCGATACGACTGCGGAAGCCGTTGACCAGAGGAGGCCCGAAGTCCATACCTCCTATGCTGCCTAGGTCCGACGTACCTGTGAATTGAAAATTGTCGCGTTGGTCGTAAATGCCAATGTTTCCGGTTCCCCTTTCACTCACCATCAAGCGAGCACCTCGTGAGGCCCTGTAATAGAGGATCGGCCGTCCCCATGAGTCTGTGAAGAAGGGCATGGCTTGCATCGGCACGAGGTTGGGCAGCGCGTTCTCGTCGATCGTTCCATTGTTTAGAAGATCCTGCAGGTTCTGCACACTTTGCTGCGTGGCCTGATCGACGAATGAACCACCAACTGACGGATATCTGGGATGAATTGGTTCAAAGCTTTGTTGGGTGCCTGCTTGGTCAATCGCGTATAGACCTGGCGTTTGCCCCTGATCGTCAGCGGTGAGATTGTCCCACCAGCCAGGATCTCCCCCGAGATCGCGGAATCCGGCGGTGCCCAGACGGTCAGCGCCGACCAAGCCAAAGGCGAGCAGATTGGCTCCCATCACGGGAACTTCAACCAGCGAATTTGCATCGAACGGATTAACGATGTAGTAGTCTTGGAGATTCCCCAGCTTCTGCTTGTCCGAACGTGATGGGGGGTAAGCGCCACCCAGCGCCTTTTCATTGTTGTAGCTCTCAAGCCCTTGCGAGATCGATGCGAAACGAGCGTCTGTCGCTACGCGCTTCGCGTTGGTACTGACTGCCTGAAAGGTTGGCACAAGCACACCGATCAGGACGATGATGATGCCGACGGCGACCATCAACTCGACGATCGTGAACGCATGCCGGGTCGGGGAGTTAAACTTCCACATCAAACTAATCGAAGTTCTTGATGTCATCTTCTGTTCCATATAGCCCGTCGTCGCCGGGGCTTACGAGAATGAAAGTATCGGGGTTGACTGGCCTGATCGTACGGGCGTTGGATTGCTGTGCGATGTCACGGTTGTAAATGAAGCTGGCCCAGGTATCGTTGGCTTCCAGACCATCGAGATTATCAGGGCAGATCTGCTGAATCTGATGTCCAGCCGTCGCCTTGAATCGCCATCCCGCGAAATTGCCATTCTCAATAGAACCGGTAAACCCCTCATTGTCAGCGTGGATGTAGGTGAGACTCTCCTCCACGTTGTTTCCCACCCAATTTGCTGCACAAGCGGCCGCATTGTCCGGGAGATTCGCATTGGCTCCGGAAATCGTCCGCGGGAAGCTTGACGACGCGTAATAAAGAATGGGAAAGCCGAACGGATCGACGAAGACCGGCAACGTGGAAGCCGGATCGTTCCCATCATTGAAATCCCATCCGCGAAAAATATCATTGTTTACGTTTGGCGCCTGTCCCCGAAGCTCGTTGGTCGGCGTGATTTTCACATTGTTGGTTGAAACATAAAGTGGCAGCCCGTCGACGCGATCCGTCACGTTCGCAGGGTCGAGTCCGTACCATCGCAGTTCTTCGCCATTGACCGGCCCACCCATGTATTCCGCCGTCTCGGGAACATTGCGCCGCGGGATGTAGCCATTCAGATCACGGCCGAGCATGTAGCGTACAAGCCAATGGGCACCGTACATGCTCTGCTGGCCCAGTGTCGCGGGATCCTCACGGTATGCGGAGGAGGGGTAGCCGTTGGTACGCCGGTTCTGCTTGGGGTTGTCGGCTTTGAAATTCTCCAGACCCTCGGTAATCGACTTGATCGATGCTGCCCCGGCGGCGTTCTTGGCGGATCGCCGTGCACCGCGCATGGCCGGCACGGCGATGGTGATCAGCAGCGCGATGATCGAAATGGTCACCAGCAGTTCCACGAGGGTGAATCCGCGGCGTCCGGTTCTCTGCATTCGATTCATCCCGATACCTCCCATGCGACTTCGGCGATCATGCACCCGACGAGACAGACTGAATCAGCGTCACCATCGGCAGGAACAATGCGATAACAATGAAACCCACGATACCACCAAGGATGACGACCATCACCGGTTCGAGCAAGGCCACCAATGAACCGACAAGCGTTTCGACCTCATCGTCGTAGTTGTCGGCCACCTTGATGAGCATCTTGTCGAGGTCACCGGTTTCCTCGCCAACCTCGATCATGTTCGTGACGATACCATCGACCACTTTCGACGCGCGCAGCGGATCGGCGAATGTGTCGCCCTCGCGGATCGAGTCGTGCACGTTCTCCAGTGCACGGGCGATCACTTCGCTGCCGGCGGTTTCCTTGGTGATGTTGATGGCTTCGAGAATGGGAACGCCTGCGTTGATCAGTGTGCCCAGCGTTCGGGTGAAACGGGCAACGCCCGTCTTGCTGACGATGCCGCCGAGCACGGGAATACGGTTGATCGCGACGTCGGAGACGTAGCGCCCGCCCTTGCTCTTGCGCAGCAGTTTGAAGAAAACCAGAAACGCAATCGGCGAGAGGAGCATGACCGCCCACCCGGGTGGCGTTCCGCCAACGACCCAACTGGAGAAACCGATCAGCATTTCGGTCACGCCGGGCAGCTTGGTTCCGAAGTCGGCAAAAATTTCCTTAAACTTCGGCACCACGACGATCATGATGCCCGTGACGATACCGGCGGCGAACGCAATGACCACGATCGGGTAGATCATGGCACCGATGACCTTGCGTTTGAGGCGCTCGGACTTTTCCATGAACTCGGCCAATCGCTGGCAGATAACGTCCAACACACCGCCCGTTTCGCCGGCGGCGATCATGTTCACGTAGAGTCGGTTGAAGGCTTTGGGATGCTTGGCGAACGCTTCGGAGAGCGTTGCACCACCTTCGACATCGTCGGCGACCTGGTGGAGCGTGTTTTTCATCACACCGGGTTTCTGCTGATCGGCGAGAATCTGGATGCTGCGGAGGATGGGCAACCCTGCGTCCTGAAGCGTCGACAGCTGGCGGGTGAACTGCGTGATGACTTTCGTCTTCACACCACCAATCGATATGGTGATTGCGCCGCCTTTTTTCTTCTTGGCGACGGCCCCACCGCCGGCGGCTGCTTTCTTACCGCCCTTTTCGCGGATGCGGGTTGGGAAATAGCCGAGGCTTCGGATCTTGGCGAGAGCGTCCTTGCTGGACGGTGCTTCGATCTCGTCCTTGACCTCCTGGCCGGCCTGGTTCATCGCTTCGTATACGAATTTCGGCATAACCTGATCCTCGTCGGGGAATCTCGTCGCGAACTGCGCGACGCCTAATCCTCCGTAATCGTCTCCTTGACCACTTCCTCGATCGTCGTGACGCCGTCATAGATCGCCCGCAGGCCCGATTCGCGCAGGGTTCGCATCCCGCGTTTCATGGCTTCGGCGCGCAGCACGTTGGTGGAAGCGCGACGCATGATCAGATCCCGCAGCGTATCGTCCATGACCATGATCTCGAACAACGCGGTTCGGCCTCGGTAGCCGGTGTTGTTGCAGAAGTCGCAACCCTTTCCATAGTAAAGGGTTCGGTCGCCAATGTCGTCCGGGGTGAGGTTCAGCTCCATCAGAAGCTCTTCGGTTGGCTCGAAGGGTTGGCGGCAGTTCTTGCAAATACGCCGCACGAGCCTCTGAGCCACGATGGCTTCGATGGTGGCGGTCACCAGGAACGACTCCAGCCCCAGATCCAGCAAGCGCGCAATGGAAGACGGGGCATCGTTCGTATGCAAGGTCGAGAAAACCAGGTGTCCGGTCAAAGCAGCCTGGACGGCGATCTGGGCGGTTTCAAGGTCACGAACCTCACCCACGAGGATCACGTCGGGGTCCTGACGGAGGAAACTGCGAAGTGCCTTGGCGAATGTCAGGCCAACTTCCGTTCTCACTTGAACTTGTACAAGGCCATCGATGTCGTACTCGACCGGGTCCTCGGCCGTGAGAATCTTGGTATCCGGGGAATTCAGGGTGTTCAGGGCGGCGTAGAGTGTGGTCGTTTTACCCGAGCCGGTGGGTCCGGTGACCACGACGATGCCGTTGGGCTTGCGGATGAGCTGGTTGAAGACGTGCTGGTCGTCTTCGCGCAGGCCGATCTTGTCGAGGTCGAGCTGGACATTGGAGCGGTCGAGCACACGCATGACGACGCTCTCGCCGAACATGGTGGGCAGCACGGCGACACGAAGGTCGACCGGGTTGCCGCCGACAGACAGCTCGATGCGACCATCCTGTGGAAGACGTCGTTCGGCGATGTCGAGGTGGGACATGACCTTCACACGAGACGCGATGGCCATCGCGATGTACTTGGGCGGCGGGATCATGTCGTAGAGAACACCGTCGATGCGGTAGCGCATCTTGAATTCGTCTTCGAATGGCTCGAAGTGGATGTCACTGGCTTTGTCCTTGATGGCCTGGAGCAGGACGAGGTTGAGCAGACGCTTGACGGGGTTGGCGTCGGCGAGGCCTTTGAGTTCGTCGAGGTCGACGGATTCGCCGCGGTCAGCGAATGCGGCGAGATCGGTGTCGGACTCGATTTCGTCGATGATGCCGGTGATCGTCTCCATGGCGCCTTCGGGGTAGTACTTGTCGAGGGCTTTTTGGAGCGATTCGGAGTCGCTGATGGCGGCTTTGACCTCGAACCCCATGAGGGTGTTGAGGTCGTCTGTGGCGCGGAAGTTGTCCGGGCTGCACATCGCGACCGAGAGTACGTTGGCGTTTGGATCGTAATCGAAGGGGATGATCTTGTACGTGTTGGCCATCTGAGCCGGCACGCGATCGATGACCTCTTGTGGGATCTCAATGCTGTCGAGACTGACCGGCTCCATGCCGACCTGGCAGGCGAGGGCGAGATTGAGTTGATCATCCGTGATGTGGCCTGCTTCGACGAGGATGGCGCCGATGGGCCCACCTCGCTGTTTTTGGATCGCAAGGGCGTCCTGGACGTCCTTGCGTTTGAGCAGGCCCATCTTGATGAGGACACGGCCTATCTGACGGCCTCTTAGTTGTTCGATGGGTGGGATCTTCATGCTTCCTAGGGCGGTGCTCATGGTGCGTGCGCTGTTTCGTTTGCGGTTTTAGCTGTTTGCTCTTGGGACCTTGGGTTCATCGTCGTCGCCGTCGTCGCCGGTGCCAAATTCACCGATGTCGAGGCCTCGCTGGTATTTGTCGATTTTGTCCTGCATTTCACCTGGGCGTCGTGATTTGTCGACGCACTCTTCGGCGCTGATGAGGTTCTTGCTGAACAGTTCCCACAGGTGCTCGTCCAGCAGACGCATGCCGAACTTCTTGCCCGTCTGGATGCTGGAGTCGATGCGGTAGGTCTTGTTCTCGCGAATGAGGTTTGCGATGGCCGGGGTGACGACCATGAATTCGTAGGCGGCGACCATGCCCTTGGGCTGCCTTGGGCAGAGGGCCTGGGAAAGCACGGAGATCAGCGTGACCGACAACTGCACGCGGATCTGGTCCTGCTGGTTGGTCGGGAAGGCGTCGATGAGTCGGTTGACCGTGCCCTGACAGCCTGTGGTGTGCAGGGTGCCGAAGACGAGGTGGCCTGTTTCTGCGGCGGTGATGGCGGCTTCGATGGTCTCGAGGTCGCGCAACTCACCGACGAGAATCACGTCCGGGTCCTGACGCAGCACGCGTCGCAACGCCTCGGAGAAACTGGGAACGTCCGTGCCAACCTCACGCTGGTTGATCAGGGACCGCTTGTGAATGTGGTAGTACTCGATCGGGTCTTCGACCGTCACGATGTGGCGATCGAGGGTCATGTTGATGAAATTGAGCATCGACGCAAGCGTTGTCGTCTTGCCGGAACCGGTCGGCCCGGTGACGAGGAACAAACCACGCGGACGTCTGCAGAGCGACGCAACAATCTTGGGCAGTCCAATGTCTTCAAACGACAGCAGGCGCGACGGAATCAGTCGCAGCACTAGGGCAAGATGCCCTTTCTGGCGAAAGACGGACACGCGGAATCGGCCATGCTCACCGAATGCGAAACCAAAGTCGGTTCCGCCCTCTTCCTGGATTTCCTGCTGATTTCGTTCAGGCGTGATCGACTTCATCAGGGCGGTGGTGTCGTCGGGCGTGAGCACCTTGGTTTCGAGCGGTCGCATGCGACCACTCATGCGAATGACCGGCGGCGTACCGACGGTGAGGTGCAAATCGGATCCGCCCTGCTTGATGACGGTTTCGAGGAGACGATCAATATGAAGCGTGGCCATTCAGTCGGTTCCTGTTTGCGTTATCGATTTCGTTGGTGCTGCTCATTGTTCACGGTTACTCGGCCTCGGTTTCCGCTTCAACGACGCCCTCTGCCTGGGTGATGCGTGCGACTTCTTCGGCAGTGGTGATGCCCTTGAGGACTTTCAACTTGCCATCATCGGCGAGTGTGTACATGCCGGTGGCTCGGGCGGCGCGGCGCAATTCGCTGGTTGGCGCACGATTGAACGCCAGTTCGCGCAATTCGTTGTTCATCTGCAGCATCTCGAAGATGCCCTGTCGTCCTTTGTATCCGCTGCCACCGCAACGACCGCATCCGGCGCCTTTGTAGAACGTTTTTCCGGTCCACTCATCGTCGGTGAAGCCGATCATGCGCATTTTGAACTTGTCGGGCTTGGGATCCTCAACCTTGCACTCCTTGCAGATCGTGCGGACCAGTCGCTGGGCCATGATTGCCTGGATCGAACTGGCGACGAGGAACGGCTTGATGCCCATGTCGATCAAGCGCGTGATGGCCGACGGCGCGTCGTTGGTGTGCAGCGTGCTGAACACAAGGTGACCGGTGAGGGCGGCCTGAATGGCGACCTCGCCGACCTCTTTGTCACGAATCTCACCGACAAGGATGATGTTGGGTGCCTGTCGCAGCATGGAGCGGAGGATGCGTGCGAAGTCGAGCCCGATGTCCTCGCGGACCTGACACTGGTTGATGCCGGGGATGTTGTACTCGACCGGGTCTTCGGCGGTGATGATCTTCTTGTCGGGTCGGTTCAGATCCTGCAGCGCGGAATAGAGCGTGGTCGTTTTGCCGGAACCGGTTGGCCCTGTGACGAGGAAAATGCCATTCGGACGTCGAATGATCTTCTGGAACTTCTTGAAATCATGCTCTTCGAAACCGAGGGCTGTAATACCGACGGTCACGTTCTCAGGCCGGAGAATACGCAGGACGATGCTCTCGCCGTGGTAGCTTGGGCAGGCGGATACACGGAAGTCGATAAAGCCGCTGCCGATTTTCATCTTGATACGGCCATCCTGCGGGATGCGCTTCTCGGCGATGTCCATACCCGAGATGATCTTCATGCGGGTGGTGACGGCTGACTGCATGTTCTTGGGGATGTCGTCGCGCACGTGGCAGACACCGTCGATGCGGTAGCGAACGCGGACGCGGTTGCCCATCGGTTCGATGTGGATGTCACTGGCGCTGGATGTCACGCCCTCGACGATGATCAAATTGATGAGGCGAACAATCGGGGCGTCCTCTTCGCTGTCGTCGGCGAGCTTGAGGGCTTCGTTTTCCTCGATGTCGGGCGCATCGTGGTCGATGCTGGCCATCGTCTTGGACATCTCTTCCGTCATGGGGTTGACGAATTTCTCGATGAAGTCCTTGACGCGGTTGGCCGGTGCGAGGGCGGGGATGAGTTCCTTGTTCAGGCGGAAGCGGAGCAGGTCGAGCGTTTCGAGATCGAGCGGATCGGTGATGACGACTTTAAGGCGACCTCCCTCTTCACCGAGTGGGACGACTTGATGCTGGCGAATGACGTCCTCTGGGAGCAATTCGAGCAGTTCCTGGCCGACCGATTCGCTGTCGAGTTCGACGTAATCCATGCCGAACTGGCTGGCGAGGGCGCGATAGACGTTGTCGTCGTCCGTGAAGTCCAGCTCGACGAGGGCTTCGCCAATGCGTTTGTGGTGGTCTCTTGCGTAATTGAGGGCTGTTTCGAGCTGTTCGGCGGTGATGACCCCGTCTTTGAGGAGGATCTCGCCGAGTTTGTACTTGCTTCTTGCCACGGTTGTCCGCTCGATCGCTTTGCTGGCCCGACGCCCGGCGTCGTGGGCACGGGTCGGGAGGTTCTGAGGTTGTTCGTGTCCGGCCTGCGGCGCACGCTGCTGACTTCAAGTTTACCGCGATGCAACGCACCCACGCAAGCATATGCCCGGCAGACGTCGCAGGTCCACCAGAGTGTACAATTGATTGACACGTCAAAACCCGACTTTTATCATCGCAGCGAATCCCCGGAGACACAGGTATCACGCCCCAGTTCTGAGCTGGCAGGAAAGGACGATGACGATGGCCTCGGCGACAAAACGGGTCTACTTCTTTGGTAATGGCAAGGCGGAAGGTCGCGGCGATCAGAAGGCGCTGCTTGGCGGCAAGGGAGCCGGGTTGGCTGAGATGACCAACATCGGTCTGCCTGTTCCGGGTGGCTTTACCATCACAACCGAAACGTGCGAAGACTACTACCGGCATCATCATAAGTGGCCTGGCGGTTTCGAGGAGGAAATCGTCAAGAACCTGAAGAAGCTGGAGAAAGCGTGCAAGAAGAAACTCGGTGACGCAAACGATCCGCTGCTGGTGTCGGTGCGTTCGGGTGCGGCGGTGTCGATGCCGGGCATGATGGAGACGATTCTCAACCTCGGTCTGAACGATGTGAGTGTTGAGGGGCTGGCGAAAGTCAGTGGAAATCGGCGATTCGCGCTCGATGCGTATCGACGGCTGATCATGATGTACGGGGCGACCGCGAAAGGCGTTGATCGTCTGAAATTCGATCACGCATTCGATCAGGTCAAGGATGAGCGGACACGCGGGCGTCTTGGCATTGCCCCCGATGCGAAGGTGAACGATACCGACGTCAATGAGGCCGAACTTGAGGACGTCGTTGAACGTTTCAAGCAGTTGTACGCCGACGAAGTGAACGAGCCGTTCCCGCAGGAACCGATGGAGCAGCTTCGCGGATCGATCAACGCGGTGTTCGAGAGTTGGAACGCCGAGAAGGCGGTCACCTATCGTCGCGTCGAGAAGATCACCGGCGTGCATGGAACGGGTGTCAACATCTGCCAAATGGTGTTCGGCAACATGGGGGACGACTCGGGGACGGGCGTCTGTTTCACACGAGACCCGAGCACGGGTGAGAACGAATTTTACGGCGAGTTCCTCATCAACGCACAGGGTGAGGACGTGGTGGCGGGTATTCGCACGCCGCTGAAGATCCACGAAATGTCGCATCGTCTGCCGACCGCATGGGATCAGTTGCTGGCGGTGCGGGCGATGCTTGAGCTGCACTACGGCGACATGCAGGATCTGGAGTTCACCGTGGAGCGTGGCAAGCTGTACATGCTGCAGTGTCGCACGGGCAAGCGGTCGCCGGGGGCGGCGTTCCGCATTGCGGTGGAGCAGGCGACGCTGCCGCTGCTGACCGACGAGGAAACGAAGCGGCTGATGAAGGCGAAGTACCTGCCGGCCAAGTACGGCAAGCTGGCGACCAAGCCGGTGATCAGCAAGCGTCAGGCGGTGATGCGGATCAAGGCGAGCGACATCGAGAAGCTGTTCTCGCCGGTGATCGATCCGAGTGTTTCGGTTTCGGAGTTGGACGAGCGTCGGCTGGGGACCGGAATCAATGCGGTGCCCGGGGCGGCATCGGGGACGGTCGTGTTTCACGCTGCCGATGCCGAACGTTTGGCCGCGGAAAATCACCAGGTCATTCTTGTCCGCAACGAAACATCACCCGAAGACGTTGGCGGCATGCACGTTGCTGCTGGCATTCTAACGGCGACGGGCGGCAAGACGTCGCACGCTGCCGTCGTGGCACGTGGCTGGGGCAAATGCTGCATCGTGGGGTGTGATGCACTTCGGATCGACGAGTCGGCCAAAACGCTACGGGTCAACGGACATCAGTTCAACGAAGGCGATCCGATCACGCTGGATGGATCGACCGGACATGTTTACGAAGGCGAACTGCCGCTCGATCGGCCCGGTGCACCGAACGAATACGGCACGATTCTCGAGTGGGCCGATGAGATTCGCCGTTTGAAAGTGCGAACGAATGCAGACACGCCGGCCGACGCTGCCAACGCGGTGAGCATGGGTGCGGAAGGCATCGGACTTTGCCGGACGGAGCACATGTTCTTCGATACCGAGGAGCGGCGTCTGGCGATGCAGGAGATGATTGTCGCGGACGACGTGGAGGCACGCGTACGGGCGCTCGACAAGTTGCAGCCGTTCCAGAAGCAGGATTTCTTCGGGATATTCGAGGCGATGAACGGCAAGCCGGTGACGATCCGTCTTGTCGACCCGCCGCTGCATGAGTTCCTGCCGCATGATGACGAGGGCATCGAGCGCTTGGCCAACTACACGGGTCTGACGGTCGATCAGATTCGTGATCGGACGCGGCAATTGCACGAGTCGAATCCGATGCTGGGGCATCGTGGTTGCCGGTTGGCGATCACGTATCCGGAGATTCTCGACATGCAGGTCAGCGCGATCATCGAGGCGGCGGTTCAGGCCGCGCGGGAAGGCGTGACCGTCCTGCCGGAGATCATGATTCCGCTGACGATTGATCCGCGCGAGCTGCAGATTCTTGTTGAGCAGACGCGTGCGGTGGCGGACGCGATTCTCGATGATGCGGGCGTGAAGCTCGACTATATGGTCGGGACGATGGTCGAGACACCGCGTGCTGCGTTGCGTGGCGATGATATCGCGAGCGTGTGTCAGTTCATCAGCTTCGGCACCAACGACCTGACGCAGACGACGATGGGCCTCTCGCGTGATGACGCGGGTCGTTTCCTGCCGGACTATGTCGACGAGGCCAAGCATGGCATCTTCAAGGAAGACCCGTTCAGCACGATTGATGTTGGTGGTGTCGGGATGCTGGTCGACTGGGCGGCAAGCAAGGCGCGCGAGGTCGACAAGAAATTCAAGCTCGGCGTGTGCGGTGAGCATGGCGGCGACCCAGAGAGCGTGGACTTCTTCCACAACGTCGGGCTGGACTACGTGTCGTGCAGTCCGTTCCGTGTGCCTGTCGCACGGTTGGCTGCGGCACAAGCGGTGGTTCGCGAGAAGGACGTGCAGAAGACGGGTCGCAAATCGACAGCGTCCGCTTCGCGCGTCAAGAAGAACGGTGCCGCGAAGTCCGCGAAGAAAGCAACCGCCAAGAAGGCAACGAAGAAAAAAGCCAAAGCCAAGAAGGCGAGCAAGTCCAAGGCGGCCAAGTCCGCGAAGAAAAAGACCACCAAGAAGGCGAAGTCGGCCAAGAAGAAGACCGCCAAGAAAGCCAAGTCGAAAAAGGCGACGGCCAAGAAATCCAAGAAGAAGACTGCAAAGAATTCAAAGAAGACGACCGCCAAGAAGAAGGCCGGCAAGAAGAAGAAATCGCGACGCTAAGTGATGATCGCTTAGGATTCGCCCGACCTGTTTTCGGCCGCGATGCAGTAGAGGTAGTTGTCCGAACGGATGAACAACTCTCCGTCGCTGACAGCAGGCGATGAACTGAACGCGCCCTTGTCGCCGTCAAAGGCCGGGTTGTGCGCGACAAGCTTGAACGTGTCGGCGGCTTCGATGACGTAGCTTTCACCGTTTCGGGTAAACTGAATGATCCGGTTGCCGACCGCGACGGGCGAGGAGTAGTCGGCGTTTGGGAATCCGCCGGTTGGCCCGCCGAGACGCGGGAGTCGTTCCTTGTAGACGTTCTCGCCGTCGGACAAACGGGCTGCCTGGAATATTCCGCCCGTCGACCAGTACATCCTGTCGCCGACGATCACCGGCGTGCAAATGCCCGAACGCATGCGCTTGTTCCAGACCGCGTGCGATTCGGTCACATCGCCTTTTCCGTCATATCGAACAGCCATTCCGTGCCCTGCCCTGCTGCCCATGAGGAAGGCGACGTTGTTCTTCGTGACGATGCTTCCGCAGCTTGCGTCATCCAACGGCGACGTGGCCGACCAGATGATATCACCATTTGCCGGGTCGAGGCCCATGACCTTGAAGGGCACGTGGACGAGCACTTGTGGTTTTCCGTCGACGTGCACATCTGTCGGGGTGGACCATGAGTTCGTGTAGGACGGGTCCTTCACCGACCAGCGCTGTTTGCCCGTTTTCTTGTCGATGCCGACGAAGTGATTCCCAAGTACGCCGGCGTCCACGACGATCACGTCGCCAACGATGATCGGGCTGGAGCCGTCGCCCCATCTGGCGGGGTCCGATTTCTGCCCCAGCTCGGCGTGCCACAGCTTTTTCCCGTCTTTGTCGTAGGCGTACATCCCCGACTTGCCAAGAATCGCGTAGACGTGTTGACCGTCCGTGACGGGTGTGCTGCTGGCGTAGCCATGCTGGGTGATGAATCCCTGATAGCGGTCCTCGTCGGCGGTCGACGGTACCGATGCCCGCCAGAGTTCCTTGCCCGATTCACGGTCGAAGGCAAGCAGATGGCGGACGAGTTTCTTCGGATCGCCGGGGTTGGCCATGTCCAGACCGTAGCCGGTGTAGGCCGTCAGGTAGACGCGGTCCCCGCTGACGACGGGTGACGATGCCCCCATGCCAGGCAGTGCGGTTCGCCATTTCAGGTTCTTTGCGGAGGACCATTCGACGGGGATCGATGCATCGTCAGCGTGTCCTGAACCGCTTGGACCGCGGAATCGCTGCCAGTCGGCGGCGAGGACCGTTGCGGTGGTGAGTGCGAGGATGATGGCGGTGTGGCGAATGTGCGTCATGTCCGGGGCTCCATTGTGGCTGAACGACGAGAATCATAGTAGACCGGTGGCCCATTCGGCGCGTGACACGCTCGTGTCGTTCAGGATTCGCACTTGTGGGCGGGCTGGATTCAGAAATCGGCCTTGAACAACCGGGGACGTCATGCGGTCGTGTTGGCGGGTCTGCCGGTCTTGTAGTTCAGTCCCTGCCGCAGAATCTTCTGGATCAGATCTTCATACGGGATGCCAACGGCGTTGGCAGACTCGGCGAAATCCTCGTCGTAGGCCATGTCGGGATTTGGATTCGACTCGAGCAGGTAGATCTTTCCCTCTTCCGACAGTCGGAAATCCATCCGGCCATAACCGGTCTGGTTCAGGACGCGGTAGGTGCGTTTGGCGAGTCGGGCGGCGTATTCCTCGACGCCGTCGGGCAGGTTCTTTGCTTTGCTGGTCTTGATCTTGGCGCGCTCCTGGTACTTCAGGTTCCATTTGACGCGCTCTGTGGCGATTCGCGGTGCACCGGCTGACAATCCGCCAAAGTCGATCTCCCAGACGGGGAAGGTCTGAAGTCGGCGATTGCCCATGACGCCGACGTACAGCTCGCGGCCGTCGATGAATTCCTCAACGAGCGCGTCGGATTCCATCTGCTCGTGCATGAAGGCCACGCGGTCGATGAGCTTTTCGTCGTCGTGCACCACGGAGGCCTGCGAGATGCCGACCGATCCGTGCTCGGTCGCGGATTTGACGATCATGGGGTACTTGAGTCGCGGCGATCGGCGGACCCGGCGTCCGCGCGGATAGACCACGAACTCGGGCGCGGGAATGCGGTGGTGACGCAGGATCTTCTTGGCCATCACCTTGTTGGCTGCGAGCATCATGCCGTAGGGATTGCAGCCGGTGTACTTCTTGCCGATCAGTTCGAGGTAGCCGAGCACAAACGGGACATACGCCCCGAAACCGCGAAACTCCTCGAGGAGATTGAAGACGATGTGCGGTTTGAATTCCTGCAGACCGTCGCGGATTTCGCCGAGTTCATCCGAGACGCCCAGCGCCTTCGCATCATGGCCGAGATGCTGAAGCGCGGTCATGACGTCGTACTCGGTCTTGCATGGGGCGATATCCTCATGCTTCATGCCATCCGCGTCGGGCGGCGGGACGAAGTCCTCGATCATCAACACCAGTACCCGCAGCGATCTCATACCATCACCCTGTGTCTGCCTGAGTGCAGGTAGTTGACGGTTTGCAGCGTGAGGAGGATGACGGCTTCGAGCTTGGCTTGATCGTCCGATCGGTCCATGCGGAGCTTGAGCTCACGCGAGCGATTGATCATCCCCGAGAGCACCTGGTCGATGGTGTACTGGTGTTCGCCGGTCCACTTGGACACGAGTCGGCGTATCTCCGGTTTGACGCGTTTGAGAAACGTGGACGCGAATTCACCCTTCTTAAGTTTATCGGAGAAGAGGCGTCTGAGATCTCGGTCATAGAAGTCCGGATATTCCTCGCCATACCATGCTCGCTTGCGCTTGTAGTGATCGCGCAGTCTGGTCTTGTTGGTACGCAGGGTGTCGACATGCTGACGGTTTCGGACGGGCGGTTTCTGATCCTGAATCTCGGCCATCAGTTCATCGACGTAGAGCAGTTTCTTGAGTGCAGGCCAACCCTGGTAGCGACGTCGCCACATCGAGCGCGGGTTCAGCCAGACGGCGAACGTCTCGGCGAAGTCTTCGGACGGGTGACTCTGGGCGTACCACATGTCGAGATGCAGGACGTATTTCTTGCTGTAGGGACGCGGCAGGTAGTAGTCGGGATACCGCTTGGATGCCCGGCCAAACAGCTCGCGATAGCGTTTCTTTCGATGAAATCGGTAGGCGTTGTCGAACGCGTGGCCCACTTCGTGACGCAGCAGTCGCAGGCAGCTCTCCTTGGTTCCGCCTTCGACGTCAAGCATCTGGGCACGTTCGAGGCGGATCAGCCGCGGATGGGCCAGGTAGAACGGAATGGCCACGCCGGGAACGCCATCGGGTGAGAACCACTCTTCGCTGATCCAGAAGTGTGGACGAAAGCACAGGTTCTTGCGTTCGAGGTCGACACGAATACGGTCGATGCGATGCTCGACCATCGTGCCCTCGAGCTTCACACCAAGGTCGCAAAGACGAAGGTTGAGCAGTTCCTCATCGCTGGAACAAACCCACTCGGGTTCTCCACGACGTTTTCGAGACGTCGCCTGTCGGGATTTGGTTAAGCGCGTCGGCATGACTATTCTGACACCGTGGTTTCAGGCACGTCCGATCCGACCCTTCTCCGCGTGCAGCAACAGAGCACATAGACATCATGCCTCGTCGGCCTGTTGCCCGCAAGACAAGCTGTATATCGCCCGATTGGTCGGGTTGGCAATACAAAATCGAAACGCGTGATGACTCTGGCCACGATGTCTTGGGAATGACTTTGCAGAGGCGACGCGTGGGGTTAACGCTCCACGACAACAACCGTCGTCGACTTGCCGGTGGCGAGATCAACTTGTGTGATACGTGGGCCTCGAGACTTGCTTCCTGCTTCGAGAACGAACAGATCGCCATCGTGAAGAACGACGCCAACAGGCGACCAAGGCCGGGTGGTTCGATAGACTTCCTTGACGTTCCGATCCGGGCCGATGCGGAGAACCCGCCGACCGGAGTGATAGGCGACGTAAATGTGCCCGTCTTCCGAGACCGTAAGACCGTAAAGGCGATTGATCGTGGTCGGCGGTCCGAATCTCTGCGGTGGGTCGGACAACCTTTCGTCCAGCAATTTGGGTGACACCGTGGACACCTGCCCATCCCGGTTGAGCCGGCGGACGCGATCGCGGTCCGTGAGGTAGACGACTCCGTCAGGTCCCATCGTCATGCTGGTCACCATGCGCAGTGTGGATTTGTCGACGGGACCGTCCCCAAACAACTCGCCGCTTCCCTTCCCGGCGACCACGCGGACATCCCCGGATGGGGACCGATTCAGAATGTATCCACGCTTGGGTCCGCGCGGGGTGTGGCTGAACAAGACGTGGCCTTTGGAATCAATCACGAACGGCGCTCCGGCGAACTTCATGCGATCCAGCTGGGGTTCGATGAGACGGACATGTTCACCTTCGGGGGTCATCTTCCACAGCGAGCAAGGCCACGCTTCACCGCGCTGCACTTCACGTTCGTAGTAGAGCGTTCCGTCACTTGCCAGGAACAGGCCGTGGGTCCACGAGTTTTGCCGAAGCTCCGACAGAACGCCGTCTGGTGACAACTTCCAGATCGTTTCCCGCGCAACGTCCGTGAAGTAGATCGTCCCATCGCGTCTCATCACAATTCCGTCGCCCGGGTGCGCATCGGCAGGTGAAACGAAATTGATGGCCGCGAACAGAATCAGAATGGCGCCCGACCGTTCGGTCTTCATGATGCGTTCATCTCCACTGGTTTGGCCAACGCGTCTTTCTCCGCGAACTTGCTGACGGGACGTGTATTGTCGCAATTGGCGCATCGGTGCGGCAAGAATCTTCTCTGCAGAAGTCTCACAATTGAGACTATTCGGACTTGAGTTGCCGCGTCATGAGATCGTGGATGGCCGACGTGGGCGACTGTTCCTCGAAGAGCACGCTGTAGATCGCCCGCGTGATGGGCATTTCCACACCAAATCGTTTGGCCAACTGCAAGACACTCCGCGTGGACTCGATCCCCTCGATGACACCGTGCGACGTGGCGATGACATCGTCGATGCATTGGCCTTGTCCGATCTTGACGCCTGCTGCGTGGTTGCGACTCGCCAACGACATGCAGGTGGTCATCAAATCGCCGACGCCGGCCAATCCGGCAAACGTCTCCGCCCGTGCACCAAGAGCGACACCGAGGCGGGTGATTTCGACGATGCCGCGGGTCACCAAGCCAGCTTTGGCGTTGCAGCCCATGTTCATGCCATCGTTGATACCCGCTGCGATGGCGATGACGTTCTTGACGGCTCCACCCAATTCAACGCCCACGACGTCGTCATTGGTGTAGACGCGGAACAAGGGAGATGAGATCGTCGCCTGCAATCGTTCAGCTGCCGCACCTTCGGCGGACGCAACCACCGCAGCCGTTGGCAAACCGGCAGCAATTTCACCCGCGATGCACGGTCCCGACAGGGTCATGACCGGGAAGGCGTCGCCCACAACATCGGCGATGATCTGTGTCGGGCGAAGCAGCGTGCCAACTTCAATGCCCTTGGAAACACTGACAATCGGCCACCGAGCGTTGTTTCGGTCGACGATGCCCATCCAGGTTTCACGCATGAATTGGCAGGGGATGGCGCTGATGACCACGTCGGGCGAGGCCAACGCCTGTTCGATGTCGCTCGTTGCGGTGACACGATCGTGAAGCTGGTGTCCGGACAGGTAGCGCCGGTTTTCGCGGTTATTCTGGATCTCGTCGGCGAGGGCGGCGTCGCGTGCCCACAGCGTGACGTTCACGCCACGCTCAGCCAGCAGCATCGAGCAGAGTGTGCCCATCGCCCCGGCACCAATGACTGCAGCATGGGAATAGATCGCGTTGGACATGGACGCTCGGGCGAAACGTTGGGGCGTATCAAACCCTCAACGGCATGTTGAGCGATGCATCACGCATCCAACAGCTCAGAACGGTGTTACGTTGAGCTGTGCGTTGACAAAGTTGTTGATCGCGAAATTCACGAACAACGTCAGGAATTCAGAAAGCAATGCCGTCGAATCGACCGTGCATCCGTTCATCTGAAAGATGGTTCCGACGGTGGCGACAGCGGTCAGCCTCTTGATCGATCGGGTCAATCGTTGCATTTGTTCACAAACCTCCTACGGCTCGTTTGAATCGAGAACCACCAGTTCCTGAGCAACATAGATCACGACCGGATCGACATCGCCGGTCTGCAGTCGCTTGTCCCGCGCTCGCACGCCGACCTTCCTGCCGAGGTACTCCTGCATGTCCAATGATAGCGCGTCTGGAATCTCCACGTAACCGATCGTGCGGGGTTTCTCACCGGTGGAGACAAGACGGAACCGCTTCGGGCTTGACGCGGTGCCATACAGCATGCTCACGCGCAGTTCCCCGACGGCATCGAATCCGCGACCGATGGGACGGGGCGGCGGCTTGATCAGCGTTCGCTCACGCATGGCTTCGTTCCGGTCGGACGAAAGATCTTCGCCCATCGCCCGCAGTTCCAGAAGCGACTTCTGGGCTGCGGCCGCGTGCTCAAGCTGCATGATGCGTGACTTGGCGACCGCACGAGCCTGATCGCTCGTGTCCTTGTCTGCAATGCGTTTGAAACCCTCGATAAGGCGATCGTAGTCGCGGTGCTCGACCGGCTTTTCGATCTCCTCCTTCAGCGACGCCTCCATCACCGACAGGCCCGTATGACCGCTGACATCCTCAGATTTACGTCCGCCGTCGCGCGATGCGGATGACGTCCCACCTGGCTGCTTGACGGTGCGGTCCGCTGTCTTCGGATTGGCCGCATTCTGTTTGGGTTGCGATGCCGGCGACGTTTGCGATGTCGGCGACGGATTCGGTTTGGCAGGTTCGGGATCGCCGGTCAGGGCGGCGATGGTCATATCCAGATTGCCATCCGCCACGTGGGCAACGAGTTTCTCGCTGACGTACAGATGCGCTCCGGTCGGTGGGACGATGCGCAGGTAGTCATCATTGTGCGATCCGAGCACCTGCACCTCGTCGCCGCGATTGAGCTTTAGCTGGCGAGCGTACAAATCCGCGGTCAGCGACGACCCCGCCCGCACCAGGACCTTTTGGCCATTGATCACGCCCGGTGTGCCCTCGGCACCTACGTCCACAAAATTGCGATGGACGAGGCTGAAGCAGCCGAGTGGTGGATCGATTTCACACCAGCCGTTGACCACGCGGTGCACCTGAACTTTCGTGCCGGCATCAAGCTTTGTCACCGGGTAGTGGTTCGTGCTGGGCCCGCTGCGAACGTACACATCGTTACCGGTGATTTCGCCGACGTAGCGCTTGACGGTCGGTTCGGGCGTCTCCGAGACGGTCTCCTGCGCAAACAACGCCCCCGCCATCGCCACCACGCACACAGCCGCCATCAATCGACCCTGATGCCGATACATGACTACACTCCCTTACCTCACGTTCAATGCGGACAAGCAAAAATTGCAGAGATGCGACACTATCCGCCCCAACAGACGGTGTCAATCAGCGCTGTGACGGACGATCACTCGGCGATGGGCGTGATCTGTACGTTGTTGTAGTCGAGGAGGGTATCCTTCGCACGTTCAAGGGCGGCGACGGCCACCTGGTACGTGATCAACGCTTCCAAAAGTCCACGCCGCGAGAGGGCCAGCGAACGTCTTGCACCCAATTCCTGATTCAACGTCAGGAAATCCTTTCGCTCGGCTCGCGCGATGATGGCCGCAACCTGATCTGCGTTGGCTTCGGCCGACTGGAGACTCGGTTCAATTTGAAGATAAGACGTGTCGATCGCCCTGGCCGCGAAATTAACCTCACGAATCACGTCTTCGATCTGCAGTTTCAGCGACGCGATGGCCTGGGCATGTTCAAGCTCACTTCGTCGCACTTCGGCTTTGCGAGAGCGATTGCCAACCGGCACTTCAAACCGCAATGTGACCAGGTACTGCATAAAGTCCGATTGGGTCACCTGATCGAACGCATCGTCGAAATTCGACCCCAGACCATCCACCGTGTAGGTGAAACCGAGATCCAACTGCGGCAGCGCATCGTTCTTGGCCACACCAAGTTCGAGTCGCGCGACGTCGATCGCCCAGCGTGCTTCGAGTAGCTCACTGCGACGATCGAGGGCGGTCTGCACTTCGGCGAGTCGATCAATCTTCAGTTCGACGGCGGACGGGAAATCAGTCGTGATGATCTCGATATCCTCGGAGAGATTCAGCTCGGGATCATTGAGCAGGGCCAGCAGACGATCCTCCGAATCACGAACGTCGTTCAGAACCCGATAGAAGTTGGCTAGCTCCGTTTGCAGGTCCGCCTGAGTCTGGGAAAGCTGGATCATGTAGACGTCGAAATCCCGACGCTTGTAAAGGTAGTCGTAAATCTTCTCGAAATCGCTCACCAGCCGGGCCGTGATGGAAACTTGCCGACGAGCACCCACCAACTCCCAGTACCGCTGCTCGACATTGAACAGAATCTCGCGAACCTGCCGCTGAAACGACTGCCGGCTGATGTCCAGCCGCTTCTGCGCGATCCGGATCGGCGCGAGGTTGCGATCAAGACCGGCACCGCGGAGCAATGGCTGCGTGATGCTGGCCGTGAAGGCACTCGTGTATTCGGGATTGAGCAACTGGAACTGCAGGTCGATAAACTGACGCTGAATCTGGAGGGTCGTCTGCACCGTCGCACCGGTCGCCAGCCGTTTGCCCACGCCGCCCTGCAGCACAAAGATGTCGAATTCCGTCGGTGCAAGCTGCGAAGCGCTCGGCACGTCGCGGACGTCTTTCGACAGGTTCATGAAATACACGGCGTCGAAAATCGCCTCAGCCTGCACCACCGCCGTGGTGCTGATCGCTGGCAGATAGCTTTGCACACGAATGGCGTAGCTGTTCTCCAGAGCGCGCCGAATCGCGTCCTTCAGCGACAGTTCCTTCTGAATCGGAAGCTCGACCGATTCAAGGCGCTTGAGCAACGCCTTCGCATAGTCGCGATCTCGGTCCTTCTCGGCGGTCTGCATCTCACCCTGCAGCCACGGTGTGGCGACATTCGGGTCGACCACATGCCAGTTGACCGGTTCGATGTTGTCGGGGCGTCGCTCATACTTGGACACCTCGTTAAATTGCCCGAACACCGCACACGCCGAAATCACAGCTGTTGTGAGCATGACACCTTCATCAAGGAGGGACGTTGCGTCCGCCATCGTGGATGCCGCCGCCGCGCCGCGGACCGCATCATCAATCCGAAGTCTAATCCAGTCGCTCCGCAGCCGTCAATTCGCGATTCGCCGCACAACACGTGATCAGACATCCCCACAGTCCGGCTGGTTCAGCGGTAGTGGCCTGCAACGCTTTGTGATACCATCCGTCCGTAAGCGTGAAGGGATGCGGAAAAGCCACGAACCGTGCAATCGATCAACGAATACTACAGATTTTGCCCCGACAACGTCGACGTGAAGATATCAGACGCGGTCTGCGTGGGCAGACGACGGGCCAACTACCCGCATTGCCCCGGCTGCCAGTTCAACGATGACGAAAAGGATGGAAGGAGCGACATGTCCACGCAAACCAACACCCTGGCAGAGGACAAGGAACGCATTCAAAAAGTCTTCAAAGCTTACGATGTGCGCGGCGTCTACCCCGATCCGCTGAACGAGGAGGTCGCCTGGCGCGTGGGCCACGCAACCGCGCTCTATTTTCGCCAAATCGCCCCAGCAGCCCATCGCACCGACACCGGCAAAATGACCATCGTCGTCGGACGCGACATGCGCAAGAGCAGTCCGTCGATGGCCGACGCGTTGATCGACGGCATTCGTGCAACGAGCACGCCGGTGATCGACGTTGGCATGATCGACACCTCGCAGCTTTACTTCGCTGTGAACCACTTTGACACCATTGGCGGTATTCAGACCACCGCCAGCCACAACCCCGCCCAATACAACGGTTTCAAGATTTGCGGCTATCGCGGCGCTCCCATCGGCGAGGACACAGGATTGGGTGAAATCCGGCACATCGCCGAAAACATCGGCCAACACACGACCGGTCAGACCGGCGACTTGTCGTCTCACGATCTCACCGACCCCTACCGCGAATTCATTCTTGGCTACATGAATTCCGTCCGCCCGCTCAAGCTCGCCATCGACGGCAGCAATGGCATGGCCGGCCCATGGGTGCCGAAGATCTTCGACGGCGTGCCGAACCTCGAACTTGAATGCATCAACATGGAGACGAACGGCGAATTCAACCATGATCCGAACCCGCTGGTCGATGCCAACCTTGATCAGGTCCGCGAACTCGTCCGCAAGACCGACGCCGACATGGGAGTCTGCTTCGACGGTGACGCCGACCGCTGCATGCTCGTCGACGAAAACGCCGACATCGTCCGCTGCGACATCCTCACCGCCCTGCTCTCCCGTTACTTCCTGCGAAAATATCCGAGCGCCACGATCGTCTACGACCTGCGCTCCAGCCGCGTCGTCGCAGAGGAAATCGAACAAGCCGGTGGCACGCCGTGTCGGCAGCGCGTTGGCCACGCTTTCATGAAGAAAGAGATGAAGGATCGCGACGCCGTCTTTGGCGGCGAGCTTTCCGGTCATTTCTACTTCAAGGACAATTACTACTGCGACTCGGGCATGCTCGCTTTGGTACACGTGCTCAACGTCCTGACCGAATCGGGTCAGCCGCTCAGCGAACTGATCGATCCGCTCACACGCTTCCACGCCAGCGGCGAACGCAACTTCGAGACCGCCGACAAGGACGGCGCCATCCAAAAGCTGCACACGCTCTATGCCGACGCGCAGATCGACGATCTCGACGGTGTCACCGTGCAGTACAAGGACTGGTGGTTCAACGTCCGCAAGTCGAACACCGAACCGCTGCTGCGCTTGAACCTCGAAGCCAATTCCGCCGATCTGCTCAATGAAAAGCTCGCGGATGTCTCCCAGCATCTGGGCACACCGGTCGAACATTAACACAAGGGACATGATGTCAAACGTCACGCACAAGACACTGTCGAACGGAATCGAAATGATGTGCGTCGAACTGCCCACCCGGCACGCCGTCGCCACGCAGATACGCTTTCTCTCCGGCACCGCTGACGAGCCATCGGACAAACTCGGCGTCGGTCGGTTGGTGCAGGAAACCATCGATCTGGGAACCGAGAAACGCGACGCCCGCGCCATGTCCGACGCCTTCGACGCGATCGGCGCTGCCGACAGCGGCGCCATCGGTCGCGAAGCCACCAGTTATTCCTGCCTCGCCCTTCCCGAGTACATCGAAGAGGCCATTGCCCTGGAAGCCGAATACCTGCGCACGCCGACATTTCCAACCGACAAGGTCGACGTCGCCATCGACCTGACCAAACAGGAATACAACGCCTTTCTCGACGACGCCCAGGGATTGGCCGACAAGTTCATCGGTCAGCAGGCCTACGGTGACCGACTCGGACGCCACAGCCTCGGCGAACCGCAGACCATCGCCGCCATGACCCGCGACGACGTCGTCAGCCACTGGAAAAACCTCTATTGCTCCGGCAGGATGCAGGTCGCCGCCGCAGGCAACATCACTGCCGCCAAGCTCGAAGCCATCCTCGAGGAACAGTTCGCCGATTTCGGCAACACCGACAAGCAAGGTCGCGACGGCTACGACGTGCAGTTCACCACCAAGCGCATCCACCACCAGAAAGAACTCGAACAGCAGCAGATCGCCATCGCCTTCCCCGCCGTTCCGGTCAGTCATGCCGATTTCTACGTGCAGCGGGTGATGCTCGCGATTCTCTCCGGTGGCATGAGTTCGCGACTCTTCACCGAAGTGCGCGAAAAGCAGGGATTGGTCTACTGGGTTTCCGCATGGGGCGAATACCCGCGAGGCCATGGCATGATCTTCATCGGCGCTTCGACGACCCCCGAACGTTGCGACACGACCTACAATACCCTGATGCGGGAAGTTGATCGGCTCAGCGAAGACCTCACCGAGGACGAACTCGACCGCGCCAAGACCGGACTCGTCGCCAAGATCGAAACACAAGGCGACGCCACCCGCGCCCGCTGTCGCCAACTCGCCGACGACATGTTCCACCATGGAAAGCACGTCCCGCAATCGGACAAAATCGCGAGAATTCAGGCCGTCACCAGCGCCGACATCAAACGCTATCTCGACGAACACCCGCGGAACGCCCTCAGCGTCGTCACCCTCGGCCCCCGACAACTCGAAGGTTCGGAACTGGCATCCAACGGCGCGAACGGAGGTGCCCAGTGAGCAGTCCATACACGTTGCACACACTCGACAACGGCCTGCGCATCGTCATTGAACGCATGCCCGACGTGAACTCCGCCGCCGCCGGATTCCTCGCACGCACCGGCGCTCGCGACGAAACACCCGAAAAAGCCGGCGTTTCCCACTTCCTCGAGCACATGTGCTTCAAGGGCACATCGAATCGCGACTGGCGTGAGATCACCGTCGACTTCGACAAACTCGGCAGCGTCTACAACGCCTTCACCAGCGAAGATCGCACGTTCTACTACGGCTGGGTTCCCAAAGAGAACATCAACCAGCAGATCGAACTCATCGCCGACATGATGCGTCCCGCCCTGCCGACCGACGAATTCGACATGGAAAAGAACGTCATCCTCGAGGAAATCGCGATGGCCAAGGACTCCTTGGACCACGTCACGTTCGACTTTCTGCTCGAACGCGTCTTCGAGGGACATCCACTCGCCTGGCCGATCCTGGGATACGACACAACCGTCACCGACCTGTCGCGCGACGACCTGGCCGCCTACCACCAGCGTCGATACGCCGCCGACAACATGACCCTTGTCGTCGCCGGTAACGTGGATCCCGACGACATCATCGCGACAGCCAATCGACTGACAGCCGACTGGCAATCATCCAACGACGACCACCAGCGCGACGTTCCAACCCCGCGCACCGGCGTCGCCAACCTCGTCGTCGAACGGTTCAATCAGCAGATCGTCGCGTTGTGCTTCAAGGGCGTGTCCGGCAACCACCCGAAGCACGAATCCCTCGAAGCCGCCACGTCGATCCTCGGCGGCAGCAACTCGCGCTACTACTGGAACATCATCCAGACAGGCCTGTCACCCTCCGCCGGCGCCTACCACATGGACCTCAGCGATTCAGGCCTCGTCATCCTGTACGGACAAACCGACCCGGCCAACATCGAAGAACTCACCGACGCACTCCGCGCAGAAGCAAAGAAACTCTGCGAATCCAAGGTCGAAGACAAGGAAGTCCAACGCGTCAAGAACCGTCGCCGGACCACCCTCGCCGTTGAGGGCGAATCACCCTACCACCGTCTCGTGCAGATCATGGACGATGTCGACTACCGCGGTGCACCCCGCACGGTCGATGAGCGGCTCGATGCCGTCCAATCCGTCACCGCCGACACCATCGCCGACACGTTGGCAGAATTCCCCTTCCAAGGCCCCGAATTTCTCGTCAGCGTCGGGCCACGCGATTGGCCCGGAACGAACGGAGCATCCCAATAGTCACCAAACTGCCCTCAACCGGACTGGACGATCCGTGTATACAGCGATAACAAAAGAGGACGCATGAGCACACGGGCACAGGGCATCGAGATCGTCACCGTCTACAGCTCCCCACGAGCCAGAAGCACCGGTTCGCGCATCCGACTGCTCGGCGTCATCTCCGTCATCATCGCCGCAAGTTGGATCGACACCCTCGACGGCACCATCGCTGATACCAGCGGGGTCAACATCAGCATCACAAAACTGATCGGCATCACCGAATTTCAATCCGGTTCCGGCGAATGGCAGGACGTGGCCGATTGGCTCGGCGTGCGCATCGGCATGGGTTCACTCAGCGCCGCCACGGGCACCGTCGGCGACAACGATGCCGTCGCCGGCCTCTTCGGTGGTGCACCAAAACGCAAAAAACCAACCGCCAAAGAAATCGAAGAAATCAAGAAACAGCACGCCCTGGTCAAACAGAAAATCGCAACGCTCAACGTCGGTCGCGAAGTCTGGGTCTGGTCCAACCGCCTGACCGGATATTGGCTGGGATTAACCGGGCTGCTCACCCTGCTGTTCGGCAGTCGCGGAACGCTCCGCATGCACTCGATCGCCGGCGGACTCATCATCCTCGCCAGCATCCTCACCGTTGCGGGCATCTGGGCTGCCATAAACTTCGGCGGCATGCCCGCCGACGCATCGCTCCCGCTTTACGTCAAAATCGGCGTCACGCAATCCCTCTACGGCTGGATCTGCCTCGTCGCCGCCAAGTCACTGCGCTGATTCACGCGGAATTGGTGATTCCATCGACAAGCGTTCGCCGGCAACTGATTCACCATTCAAGGGATGCCTGAACCAAGGAGGATCGGGTCAACCCGCCCCAAACACCCCCATCGCCGCCGGCAACGCCGCATCCGTATCCACCTTCGCCCCGATCGACCCCAGCACCGACGACAATGCCGACAATACCAGAATCACGTTCCGTTCCGTGCTGGCTGTCCCCATCAAGCCGATCCGCCACGCCTTGCCCTTGAATGGTCCCAAACCACCGCCGATCTCGATGCCGAATTCTTTCAACAGCCGCCCACGCACAACCGCGTCCTCAACGGCATCCGGAATCGAAATCGCATTCAGCGTCGTCAGCGAACTTTCGGGAATGTATCGCAACCCCATCGCCTCGAGACCCGCCCGCAACGCGCGATGATTCAACGCATGTCGGGCCACACGATCCGCCAGCCCCTCCTCCACCACGATCCGCAACGCCTCCCGCAGGGCATAGGTCATGTTGATGGGCGCGGTGTGGTGGTAGAACCGTTCATCGCCCCAGTAGCGTCGCACCATCGTCATGTCGAGGTACCAGCTTTGCACCTTGCTGCGACGCTCGTCGATGACCTTCGCCGCTGCGGGTGAAAACGTCACCGGCGCCAATCCCGGCGGACATGACAGGCACTTCTGCGTCCCGCTGTAACACGCATCGACACCCCATTCGTCGATCCGCAGATCCATCCCCGCCAAGGACGTCACCGCATCCACCAGCACCAACGCGCCCGCATCATGCACCACCTTGCTGATCTCGGGAATCGGCTGATACGCCCCTGTCGACGTCTCCGCGTTTACGAATCCGACGGCCTTGGTCTTCGGATGCTTCGCCAGCATGTCGGCGATCGCGCTCGGCTCGAAAATCTCGCCCCACGGCACTTCCATCGTGTGCACCACCGCCCCGCAGCGCTCCGCCACGTCCTGCATCCGCCCACCGAACACGCCGTTGATGCAGACGATCATCTCGTCGCCCGGCTCGATCAGGTTGCAGACGCACGCCTCCATCCCCGCGCTGCCCGTTCCCGACACCGCCAGCGTCAGCTCGTTCTCCGTCTGAAATACCGCGCGCAGCAGATCGCACGTCTCGTTCATGATCACCAGGTATTCAGGATCCAGATGCCCGATCGTCGGCATTGCCATCGCCCGCAACACCCGATCCGAAACATCGCTAGGCCCCGGTCCCAACAGCACCCGCCGCGACGGATCCAATTCCCCTACCCGTTCGTTTATCACATCACTCGTCGCCATGACGCTCCCCTGATTCTGTTCCACAATCGAGTCCGCACACACGCATCGACCCGGACCGTATGTGACGGCAGACGTTCATGTCAACGATGCACCCCACAGACTCGCTTGGCGCCAGCGCAATCGTTCAAGTCTGACCGGATTCGGGCAGATGGATTTCGGGAATAACGGTCCCACCGTGCAGCAGAGTCGATATACTCGCACTTTACGTGACAGAAGAGGCTGGAATACGAATGCAGATCATCAAGAACAGAATATATACGTGGGCCGTCGTGTTGCCGGTCCTGTGCCTTTCCACATCGACCCATGCCGGCGACGTCCGCTGGCGGTCCGGCAAAGTGACACTTGAAGACAAGCAAGGCGATACCCTGCGCTCTGCGCTCGCCGAACTTCGGTCCGACACGGCGACGCAGAAACACATCGTCGTTCGCTTCAACGCGCCGATCAGCCGGGCTGACCAAACGATCTATCGCAACGCCGGCGTCAATGTGCTGTCCTATCTTGGCGACGGCGCCTATTTCGCGAACGTCACCACCGCGCGCCTCGACGCGGATCGACTCATTGCAGACGGTCGGCTGATCGACGCCGTCACGATTCAACGCGACTGGAAACTCCACCCGATGCTCGCCGCCGATGCGGTGCCCGAATGGTCGGTCATCTCCAAAGATGGTTCGATCGATCAACCTGCCGACGAGCGCACCAAAAACCTGACCGTGGCCATGCTCGTTCGCTTCTTCGACAACGTGTCCCTGCGGGATGTCGGCGAGCAGACCGTCGCGCGTCATGGCGGCGTCGTGCTCGACCGCGTCGAAACCGTGCAGACCCTTCTTGTGGAGATGCCACTGCAGCGCGTGAAGCAACTGGCCGGCGAGGACGTCATCCAATACATCGAGCCGCCACTGCCGCACTTCGACGAACTCAACGACAGCAACCGATCCCTCACCGGTGTCGATACGCTCCAGGAACAGCCCTACGGCCTCGACGGGGCGGGGGTCACGGTACTGATTTACGACTCGGGTCGGGCATTCGCCGATCACGTCGATTTCGGAGGCCGACTCACCGGCCGCGACGACGACGCCATCCGCAGCCACTCGACGCACGTGGCGGGCACGGTTGGCGGCGACGGCACGGGCAGCGGTGGTTTGTGGCGTGGCATGGCACCAGGTGTCACGATGGAGTCCTACGGATTCGAGTTCGACGGCGAGGACATCTTCCTCTACTCCAATCCCGGCGACCTCGAAAACGACTACGACGACGCCATGAACCTGTACGGCGCCGTCTTGTCCAACAATTCGATCGGCACGAACGTGCGGCTTAACGGTTTCCCCTGCGAGATCACCGGCGATTACGGCATCACATCGGAATTGATCGACTCGGTTGTCACCGGCGCTCTCGGACCACGCATGCGGATCGTCTGGGCCAATGGCAACGAACGCGGCGCCTTCGGTTGCACATCGACCAGTCCCGGCGGATACCATTCGACCCCACCGCCGGCATGTGCCAAGAACCACATCACGGTCGGCGCCCTCGACTCGGACACCGACCTGCCCGCCGACTTCACAAGCTGGGGACCAGCCGATGATGGCCGACTCAAGCCCGACGTCTCCGGACCTGGATGCGAAATCGGCAACGACGAGGGCGTAACGTCCTGCGACAGCGACGGCGGATACGACGCCAAGTGCGGCACTTCGATGGCCGCCCCGACCGTGACCGGCATCATCGCGTTGATGCTCGAGGACTTCCGCCGCCTCCATCCCGACGAGCCGGACCCGCTCAACGCCACGATCAAGGCGATACTCACGCACACGGCTGAAGACATCATGACCGACGGGCCTGATTATCAGAGCGGCTACGGTTCGGTGCGCGCGGTCGCGGCTGTCGATCAACTCCGCTCGGGCAACTTCCTTGAAGACAGTGTCGATCAGGGCAGCAGCTTCAACGCCGTCGTCATCGTTCCCGAGGGCGCCGACGCGATGAAGGTGACGCTCGCATGGGACGACGTGCCCGGCACCCCCAACGTCGACCCGGCGTTGGTCAACGATCTCGATCTCGTCGTACTGGACCCATCCGGCACGCAGCAATTCCCGTGGACACTCGATCCCGACCAACCCGGCAACGCGGCCGTCCGAACCGAAGCCGACCACATAAACAACATCGAACAGGTGTTCGTCCAGAATCCCCAAGCTGGTTCGTGGCAGATCGAGGTTCGCGGATTCAACGTCCCGTTCGGTCCGCAGGCGTTCGGACTGGTGGCATCTCCGCTGCTGGTGAACTGTTCGAGTGCAGGCATTGCCGTGCTCGACGCGTCCGCCTATCCGTGCGAATCGACGGCGTTGCTGCGCGTGGTGGACTGCGACCTGAACACCAGCGATGACACCATCGAGTCGGTCACCGTGCGGGTGTCGTCGACGAACAATCCAACGGGGTTTGACGTCGTCCTGACGGAAACGATCCCCGAATCCGCCGCTTTCCAAGCCACCCTGCCCCTCGGTGACGCCCCGGTCGGCGGATTGTCGGTCCAGCACGGAGATGTGGTGACGCTCACCTACATCGACGCCGACGACGGCGCGGGCGGAACCCAAATCGTCGTCACCGACACGGCCGACATCGACTGCGTCGGACCGATGATCTCAGACATCCAGGCTGCGGAGGTCAATCCGCGTGACGCCCTGATCACCTTTGTCACCGACGAACCCGCCAACGCCACCATCCGATACGGTTTGTCATGCAACGCCCTGACCGAGTCGGTCACCCGTGGCGGCCTGCGCACCGACCACATGCTGCGGATCACAGGCCTGCAGGACAACACGACCTATCACTACACCATCGACGCCACCGACCTGCCCGGAAACATGACAACCACCGGCGAAGGTGCTTGCCTCTCCTTCACCACACCGGAAATCCCGGACTACTTCACCGAGCGATTCGACGACGACGACAACGATCTCGGCTTCATTCTGATGATCTTCGAACCCAACGATCCGGTGGATTTCTACTCCGCCTGCTCGACACCGATCCTGCAACTGCCCGTCGATCCGGTCGATGCGACCGAGTTGACGCTGGGCGACGACGATTACGTGGCGTTGCCACTCGCAGACGGTGCAACCGTCTCCCTCTATGGCCAGTCATACGACACGATCTACGTGGGCAGCAATGGATATGTGACGTTTGGCGAGGGCGACGACGATCGCACCGAGAACGCATCCGACCATTTCTCGCTGCCGCGCATCTCAGGACTTTTCGATGACCTTGCCCCTCAAAACGGCGGGACCATTTCCTGGCAGCAGCTATCCGACCGCGTGGTGGTCACGTTTGACGAGGTCGACGAATTCAGCTTCGGCGATGACGACACCGTCACCTTCCAGATCGAGATGTTCTTCGACGGCACCATTCGCATCGCCTATCTCGATGTCCAGATCAGCGATGGACTGGCTGGCTTGTCGGCGGGCAACGGACTCGACGCGGACTTCCTGCCATCCGACCTGACTGCATACGGCGGATGCGGGCCACTGCCGCCAGTGGCATTCCCGACGTCGGCCGAAACCGCGCTGAATCAGGCGATCACGATCGTGCTCGAGGGCGCTGACGTTGGCAGTGACACGGGGGAACTGACATACACCATCGTCTCGCTGCCCGACCAGTCACTCATCGACCCTGCCAATCAACACGTCATCCGGGACGGCGATCTGCCATACGCCCTGCCGGCTGGCATCCAGCAGGTCGAGTACGTCCCGGTCGGCGGCTTCACGGGATTTGACGCCTTTGGCTTCGTTGTCAACGACGGTGACGACCCACCCGACGGTGGCGATTCCAACGTCGCCGAGGTGACGGTGCGCGTCGGCGGACCGCAGGCCGTGCACTCTTTCGACCTCAGCACCGATCCAGGCTGGGCGCGCAGTGGCCAATGGGAATACGGCGTTCCGCGTGGTCTTGGCTCGCATTCGGGCGATCCGACGAGTGGCTACACCGGCAAGAACGTCTTCGGATACAACCTGTTGGGCGACTATCCCAACAACATGTCCAGCACGCTTTACCTGACGACCGACCCGATGGACCTGCGTGGCGTGTTCGACGTGCAGTTGACGTATCAACGCTGGCTTGGCGTGGAGCGTGCCCAGTGGGACCACGCCTACGTCGAGATTTCAACCGACGGATCGAGTTGGACAACCGTGTGGGAAAACCCGGTTCCGACGTCGATCAGTGACAGCGACTGGTTCGAGCACGTCATCGACGTCTCCAACATCGCCGACGATCAGCCCACCGTTTCACTTCGATGGGGCATGGGCCGGACCGACACGTCTGTCACCTATCCCGGTTGGAACATCGATGACATAGCCCTCATCGGACTCAGGCCAACAGCAACCTCCGACATCGACGGCGACGGGGCGGTCACCACCGCAGACTTCGAACGCTTCCTTGGCTGTCACACCGGACCAGATGCCGACGCCATCGCGGATGGCTGCACGCTGGTCGACTACGACGCCGACGGCGACGTCGACCGTCGCGATTTCGCCATGTTCCAGTTGCTTTACTTTGGCAAGTGACGGAGGTCGATACCGTGAACGGCGACGATCATGCCCAACAGCACCATGATACGTCGCCCCAGACGTGGCGACGCGTGATCTGGCGGGGGTTGTGTCGGCGTTGCCCGCGTTGCGGCGTGGGCAGAATGTTCAAATCGTGGTACACCCTTGAGGGCACATGTACATCCTGCGGATTGGAATACGAATCGCGTGACGGCGACACGTGGGCATTCATGTACGTGACAACAGCAGGGCTGACCGGTGTCATCATCATCGCCATGCTCCTGCTCAAACCGCCAAGCATCATGATGGGTCGCCTCTTCGTGGCGGTCGCAGCCATTGTCGTCGTCTTCCTCACCCTGCCCTACCGCAAGGGGATGGCGATCGCGCTGCACTTCATATCCGAGCGTGTCTGGCAGGACGATCCCGACGCGGACAACTGATCAGTCATCTGTCTGCTCTATCGGATCGATTATCTTCTTGATCTGATTGACGCGTTCTCGCGATGTGATCGTGTTGGCGTGATCCTCGCCAAGCATCGCCGACAACGCGCTCGCCACCGATTCCGCCAGCGGCAACGCCTCGCCGTGACGATCCTGCTTAATCAGAAAACCGATGTAGCGATGACGAACGATCGCGAATAGCCAGTGATCTGCGGGCAGTGGATCGCTCAGCGCCAACGCCCGTTGATAGAGTGCGTCGGCTGACTCGAGCCGTTCCAACTTCCCGTGCACATACGCCTGATCGAGCAGCGGGTTGATCTGTCGCGTCGGCTGTTCGGGAACGGTCGTCGCCAGAATACTGACCGACCGCTTCAATTCCGCATCAGCCTCCTCGAATCGACCGGCACGAATCAGCAACCGCGCGTACTTGTGATGTCCGGCAGCAGTTTGGGCGTGGGTTTCGCCCAGCTGCTTCTTCTCCATGTCCAACGCGTCGCGATGCAGCCCCTCAGCCACGTCGGTCTTTCCGCGTTGCGCCTCAAGGTCGGCCAACCCATGCAAGGCGTTGGCGAGCGTCGACGCGTCCGGATTTTCATGTTTCCGAAGCAAAGCAATGGCCTCGCGTTGATGAGTGATGGCGTCTTCGATCCGATTCAGACTCGACGCCGTCCGTGCCAGTTTCGTAAGCGTGGCCACGATGTCCGCATCGCCGATTTTCTCCCTGAGCGCGAGCGCCTCGACGAATAGATCGTACGCCTCCTGCGAATTCGAGTCCGCTTCGTACAACCCCGCCAACGCCTCAAGCGAATCGATCAAGACAGCCGGCGACGATTCGCGAACATCTCGCAGCAACTCGACCGATCGTTCCAGGTGCTTGCGCGCTTCGGGGTACATGCCAAGTCGCCTGAAAGAATGACCAATCGTGCGCGCCAGCGTGGCGTGTACGACCGGATCATCGTCAAAATCAGTCGCGATCCGCGCACTCGCCGACGCCAGAATCTCCGGAAGCGTCACTTCACGACTTCGTGCATTGAGTGGGTCAACCTCTGCCAACGTCAGCGCGAGAAAATCGGTCACCTCTTGCGCACGCTCAGCCTCAACCGCCGCCCGATGCGCCGATCGCCTGGCAGCCACGTAGCCAACCGTCGAGATCGCAATCCCCGCAAGCGGCGCCGCAAACACGAGCACCAACAGTACCACCAGCACTTTGCGCCGTTTGACAAACCGCTGTGCGCGATAAACGGCAGAATCAGGCCGCGCCCGCACCGGATAGTGATTCAGATGCCGATCGATGTCGTCGGCCAATTGCTCCACCGACGCATACCGCCGCGTCGGATCCTTGTGCATCGCATGAAGCACGATCGTGTCGAGATCGCCCTTGAGTGTCGAACGATGCAGCGCGTGCTTCGTCGATTCGCTTGGTGGACGCGGGTCCACATCGCAGACCACGCGCTCAGCCTCGGCCGCACTCAATCGCGACAGGTCATACGGCAACGTGTCTGCCAGCATTTCGTACAGTATCACGCCCAGCGCGTAGACATCGGTCACGGTCGTCGCCGCCTGCCCGCGGAAGATCTCCGGCGCGGCGTACCGCGGTGTCCCCGCGTGGGCCAGCGTCACCGTCAGCGCATCGCCAGCCGCATCGTCGACCAGTTTCGCGATACCGAAATCAACAACCTTCGGCTGACCATCCGCCGTCACGAGGATGTTCGCCGGCTTCAAGTCACGATGCAGCACCATTCGCTGATGCGCGTATTGCACTGCTTCGCACACTTTCAAAAACAGGTGACACCGATCACGCAACGACATCCCCCGCCGCCGGCAGTACTCATGAATCGGCAGACCATCCACAAACTCCATGATCAGATACGCGAATCCGAAATCCGTGACACCGGCATCGAGAAGACGCGCGATTCCCTGATGCTCGAGCTTCGCCAAAATCTGCTGCTCGCGCGCAACGACGTCCGTCTCGCCAGGCTTTGCAAAAGGACGATGCAGGATTTTGACCGCGACTTGCTTGTCGAACTGCCCGTCATCCCGCACAGCTCGATAGACCGCCCCCATCCCGCCCGACGCCACAAAACCCGTCACGCGATAGGGACCAAATCGCTGACCAACCGGAATCTCATTGGCCGCATCCGCCAACGCCTGCCCCACCATGTCCGCTGTCGGCGGACTCATGAATTGGTCAGGAACCGGTGAGTCCGTATCAACGCGATGTGCATTCTGTTCTTGTTCAGCCATCACTTCTGCTCGCTTGGATTCAGGTCGTTGTACAACCACTCCCGCGCAGCCCGCCATGCCCGCTGAACCGTCCGCGACGACACGCCGAGCACATCGGCGGCATCCACTTCCGAAAGTCCGGCAAAATAGCGAAGCTCAACCACAGCAGCGAGTTGTTCGTCTCGCTCCTGTAAGCGCAAAAGAGCTTCATGAAGCGACAGCAAATCCCCCGATTTTTCTTCGTACCACGCGACAGCGTCATCGAGCGGCGACCGCGACCGATTCCCTCCGCGACGCAATGCCTTCCTGGCCCGCGCATGGTCGACCAGAATATGCCGCATCACCGTCGCCGCCATCCGCAGCGTCGCCGCACGATCACTGCCAAGCTCTTCCTGCTGATCGACCAGCTTCATGTACGCCTCATGCACAAGCGCCGTCGTCTGAAGCGTATGGCCCACCCGTTCACCGGCCATCAACTTGCGCGCCATCTTCCGCAGCGCGTGGTACGTTTGGTCTCTTTCAGCATCGTTCAATTGAGCATCACTTTCGAATCGCTGTCGTGTCCACACCGCCCTTCCCGCTCTCCCCAATGCCGGGCGTCAACACGTCCTGCACATGGGATTGTATCACAAGAAACCAATGACTCGATGCATGGGAGTTCACCGGATGAAACGCTTTGAACACAACCGCCTTATCGGACTGATTCTCTTCACCACCACAGCCGCCATCGCCGATGACAAGTTCGCACTCACGTTCCAGTCATCGATCTTCGGCGGCGATGACAGCATCTACATGATTCACTTGGAAGACGGCGCCATGTGGCGACTCGGAATCGCCGGCGCCGACAACATCGAAGGCACCGCCATGCTGCCCGACGGGCGCATACTCGCACTCGACGGCTTCATCGACGACTTCTGGGATATCACACAGATCCCAGGCACGAACCTCGGAACCACCGGCCCGCGCTTCGGCGTCGACGGCGGACTCGCCTACCATCCCACCATCAACAGGCTGTACAACCTGAACGGCGCCGAGTTATTCGATATCTCCCACACGTGGATCTACCGCATTGATCCCGAAACGGGTCAGGCCACGCTCGTCGGAGAAGACCCGGACACGTATGCGGACAGCATCGCCATCAGCAGCGATGGACGGGTCTACGCCGCAGACAATGTCTTTACAGGCAGGTTCTTCAGCGTGAACCTCGGAACCGGGCGACTCACACCCATCGGGCTGCTCGGGATCAGCGAATCTGATCAAATGGCACTCGCGTTCGACCAGGAGGACAAGCTCTGGGCCATCGTCGGTGCCGAGTCCAATATCTACACCATCAACACCACAACCGGCCAAGCAATCTTTGAAACCAGCATGGAGCTGGAGTCGTTCCGCTGGGGCGGTCTCGTCGTGCTCCCCGATCGACCCGGCGATTGCGACGGCGATGGCGACACCGATTTCGCTGACTTCGCAACGTTCCAGCAGTGCGCCGGTGCCTTCACCGAAGCATGCACGTGCGCCGACATCAACCGCAACGGCGCTGTCGACACGCAGGACCTGAGCATCTTCGAGGACATTCGCACCAATCCGACACCGTGAGCGCTCTGCCCATCGGCGGACGCAGACGCTAAACTGCCCGCCATGCCCAGCGAGACGCTCATTAAGATCCGTACGATGCTCGACGAACGTGGCATCGAATACCGATGCCTCACGCACGAACCAACGCGGACGTCCGAAGAGTCGGCCCGCGTCCGGGGCGAACCCGTCGAAATCGGCGGCAAGGCGCTTCTCGTCAAAATCGACGATCAGTTCCGACTGTTCGTGCTCAGTGCAGCGCTCAGATTCGATTCAGCCACGGTGAAGAAACGGTTCAACGCCCGGAAGATCCGCTTCGCCTCGGCGGAAGAACTGATGGACATGACGGGTCTCGTGCCAGGATCGGTTCCCCCCTTCGGTGAGCCGATCCTGCCTTTTCCCCTGCTCATCGATGCGTCCATCACCCAGAACGACCGCATCGCCTTCAACGCAGGTTCACTCACAGATTCGGTGATCATGGCCGTCGACGACTACCTCTCGGTCGCCGCCGGTGATGTCTCAACTTTTACCCGCCCCGCCGACTGACACCTCGTTACACCCCATCCCTTTTCGCCACGAACCCGATCGCGTACAGTCCACCTCTCATTCAGGAGATCCACCGATGAGCAACAACAAAGTTCACAGCGTCTGCGTTTACTGTGCCTCCAGCACGCAAGCCGACCCCATCTACCGCGAATCCGCACGCAACCTGGGCCACGCGCTCGGATCAGCCGGAATCAGCGTCGTCTACGGCGGCGGTCGCGATGGTTCCATGGGCGCGGTCGCCGATGGTGCCCTCGAAGCCGGTGGCAAGGTGATCGGCATCCTCCCGCAATTCATGCACGACATAGAGCCAGGCCATCCCGACATCACCGAACTGCGCATGGTCGACAACATGCACGAACGCAAGCTGGCCATGATTGAAGACGTCGACGCCGCCATCGCCCTGCCCGGCGGAACCGGCACCTTCGAGGAACTCCTCGAAGCCATCACATGGAAGCGCCTGGGCTTGTTCATGAAACCGATCGTCATCATGAACTTCAATCGCTACTACGACCCACTCATCCAGATGCTCGACATGTCCATCGAGCAGAAGTTCATGGACCCGCGACACGCCGACATGTGGAGCGTCGTCGAACATCCCGAACACGTCATCGACGCCATCCGAAGCGCGCCCGGCTGGGACGAATCCGCCAAGGACTTCGCCTCCATTTGACCATTGACCGCCATGAGCAACGCACAATCGAAGGGCTTCCACAGTTCCATGACACGAATCCTTCAAATACCACTGCTAGCATGTCTGTTTCTCGCCGCAGCTGGCCAAACGTGCGAAACACATGCGTCAGAAAAACCCAAACTATGCGTCGTCGTCGTCATCGATCAGCTTCGCTGCGATCTGGTCACGCGCTATGAAGACCATTTCGGCAACGACGGTTTCAAACGACTCATGCGCGAAGGCGGTTTCTGGCCAAACGCATACTTCCGCCAAGGCTCATCCGCCACAGGCCCCGGTCACGCCACCATCTCCACCGGCAAACATCCGCGTCAGCACGGCATCGTCGGCAACCGCTGGCCACCCGATCCCGCCAAGTCCAAGCAACGCCACGCTGTCGATGATCCGTCGTGTTCGATTCTTGGGTTGGATGTCCCCGATTATGTTCGCGGCAAGTCACCTCGCGCGATCATCGGACGTGCCCTCGGCGACGAACTGAAACTGGCTGACACACGCTCACGCGTCTTCTCCGTAGCACTGAAAGACCGCGCCGCCATCTTCCTCGGCGGTCGCCGCCCCGACGCCGCGTTCTGGTGGAATCCCTACACCGGGGAGTTCCGATCCAGCACCTACTACATGGATCAACTGCCGCCCTACGTCGCGTCCTTCAATCGCAAACGATGGTGCGACCGTTTCGTCGGCGCCACTTGGGACCACCTCCTCCCCCACGATGCCTACGACCGCTGCCTGAAACGCACCCGCACCGAACCGCCATTCAAGGTCGCCGCAACCACGTCACTGCCCTACCGTTTCCTCCCAACCAACGCACCGCCTGATCGACAGTTCTACTTCGCCCTCTACGCCTCGCCATTCGGCAACGACATCGCCCTCGAAATGACCAGGCGCGTGCTCGAGAACGAAAAAATCGGACAAGGCAACGCCACCGATCTGCTCTTCGTAGGATTCTCCGCAAACGACGTCGCCGGTCACGTCTTCGGCCCCAACAGTCCCGAGATCATGGACCTCACCGTCCGCACCGACCGTCATCTCGCCACCCTGCTCAACATGCTCGATGAGCAGGTCGGCCCCGGTCACTACCATGTCGCCCTCACCGGCGACCATGGCGTCACGACCCCGCCCGAGACCGCCGCGCACATCACGCCCGACGTCAAACGCTTCGACGCAGACCAGCTTCTCACAGATCTCAACGACCATCTCGTCGAAAAGCACGGCAGCCTGCCAGACAGCCGATCCTACACCCGCGCACGCAACATCCCGTGGATCTACCTCGACCAGGCCATCGACCAGATGACTGCCGGCGACCGCAAAGCCGTTCTCGCCACCGCCGTCGCGTTCCTCCGCAGTCGCGACTTCGTGCAGGACGCTTTCTCATCGGTCGACCTCGCCGGGCCAGCCCCGTCAACCAATGACCACCACCGCCTGCTCGCATGGCGCGCCTACCACCCCGTCCGCAGCGGCCATCTCTACGTGCAGATCAAACCAGGCTGCGAAAAGGCAGGTTCCAACTACGCCGGCCACAACAACGCCCTTACCCACGACCGCCACGTGCCCATCTTCATCGCCGGACCGGGCGTCAAATCAGGCCGCTATTTCCAACCCGCCGACCCCGCCGACATCGCCGTCACCCTTGCCGCACTGCTCGGCATCGAACCGCCCCTCGAGTCGACAGGCCGCGTGCTCCACGAAGCCATCGGAAACTGATTCGCACATCGCATCAAGTCAACGGTCCGTGGATACGAACAGCGCGCAAAAAGAAACCCAGCCGGCTGGGTGCTACAGCCGAGCTGGGTCAGGAGTGGATGCCCCCTTTTACTGTTTCCTCCCCTCCTCACCCCGGGAGGAGCCTCTTTCCCCCGCGTCAACTCAAGAGACGAGGGCGAAAATCACTTGCTTTCCCCCGCTTCGATCCCCCAAGTCCGCTTCTTTCCACCGCTCGATCGGCTTCAGTCATGAGCCTCATCGAGTTGGGCGAAGTCTATCCGTCCCGGATGAATGCTTGTTGTGTTGCGCGCTAAAAAGGGGTTAATTCAGGGAAATTCCTGACGCACCACACTGGGCAGCCAAGCATTGTGAAATCAATCCGTGGAAACGCCAGTGCCACAATGTGACATCGTCGACGAGTGATGAGAATTGCTGTGTTCTGCAGTGCTATCAGTGCACGCGCGGGTCGTCTGGGGCGCGATCAAACTGATCCAGCCAGCCATCCAGATCGCGGTCACTGCTGACATCGTCGCCAACGAGCATCTGCCAATCGATCGCGATGAACGAGTCGAATGCACGATTACCGAATTCCTGCGTCGGGGCAGCCATCGCACGAATCGTCACGCTCGACCTGCCCAGTCCGGCTGGAAACGGTGTCACCTGAATCGCCACAATCATCGTATGCCCCGGTGAACGCAGCATGATGTTCGACGCCGTCGTCACGATCCCAGTTCCCGGTGCCTGCTCAGCCGTGCCCTCGCGCAGGCACACCGTCGCAATCTGGTCTGCCGTCCCGTTGAAGCCGTAGAAATTCAAGACCTGTTGAATTTCTGTGTCGCGAATTTGACGCACGTCCGGTACGCCGGGCACCGTCGTGAACACCAGTCGCCACAACGCTTGATTGTCATTACGCACCACCGTCACGCCCTGTGTCGCGGCGTCGCGAACCTCGAGCGGCGTCCAGTTGGCTGGGTAGGTGAATCCAAGCAGCGGGAAATCGGGGTGGCCATACACGCCACCCGTCGGAACCGGCGGTCGCCCGTTCGGAAACGAAATGACCTGCCCATTGTAGTAATCCCACGCCAACGCTTCATTGCCAGTGACATTCGGGCACAACACCGACAGCCCGACCCCGCCAATCGGAATCTGCCCCGTCCCGCCGCAACCGGACACCGTCAGCGTTGCCAAAACCATCACGGCCAAACGGCCTGTCCATCGCATCATCGCATTCATGACCCAATCCCCACGAAGAAACTCGTTCATGGGATGGTACCGCCGCACGCGGAGGGTTCTGAAGAAAAACGAAACGAAAAGGCGGGTTCGCAGGATTATCGGAGCCTGACCCGGCCCCATTCAAACGCAGGGCCTGGATCGACCTTGTGGTCGGTAATGTGGTGATGTCCGAGAACCCCCTGAAAAGTGGCCAACCGCTTCGCGGACAGGACGTTGCGTTCGACCCGTTCACGTCGATCGCGCGGGAATTCGGGCTTGATGCCCGGCAACGCCTGTCGCAGTGCCTGAATCAGCGCTGTCAGGGACGCGTACTGCGCATCGGTGTAGGGGAACTGGTACAGCTTCTTGCGCTGCATCACGCCGGAAAGCATGCGATTCGTCGGTTCAAGTCCCGCATCCGCCGTGGCTTTCAAGAGGCCTTCTCGCGTTTCGTACGCACCGACGTTGGCGATCTCGATCCCCACCGAGCGGTCATTGGCCGACCCCGCATGCCGGGCACGCTCCCGGATGTCGAGCGTCTGGTAGATCGTCCCGTCGCGGTCGATCAGAAAATGGGAGCTCAGACCCCGAATGTCATGCAGTATCTGAAAACAGCGATTGCTCGTCCCGGCTGCGTCGTAGTGGATCACCACCTGATCCACCGCACGCCGAATGCGTTCCGCCTCCGTTCCGCGCGAATTCTCATCCAACAGACATGCCCGAACGCCGTACCGCTCCGGCGTATCGCAGCCATTGGCTGGCCGACTCGGCAACGTTCGCCGCCGATCGAAGAAACCGGTTTCGAGGTATCCGTCGTACCCGCCGCGCTGATCCCAGCGGAGCACGGGTGCATCAACCGGAAAGGCCTCGCCGCACACGACAATCGCATTCTCCGCCGCCAACGGTGCGGTTGGCTGCGTCCGATCCGGTGTCGAGCAACTCCCGATGATGCCCGTCGAGAGACAGACCGTCGCCAGCAGACAGCGCATCACCGCATCACCTCCACCACGCCAAGTCCCGGTCGATCCGACGGCAGCACCCGATCGCCGTCGAGCACAAGCCCGCTGAACGGATCATCCGCCAACAGCAGGTGACCATCGAGGTCGACCACGTCGGCCATCGACGCGATTTGCATCGCCGCTGCAACACCCAGACTCGTCTCGGCCATGCAGCCAAGCATGACCTGCAGTCCATGGGCGCGGGCAAGGTGGATCATCCGCACCGCCTCACAGATGCCGCCGCACTTGGCCAGCTTGATGTTCACACCCGTCACTTTGCCCGCCAGTTCAAGGATGTCCTCGGGCACGACACAGTCCTCGTCGGCGAAGATCGGCAGCGGCGACGATTCGTGCAGACGTTCCAGCTCATCAGAGCGCCCAGCCGGAATGGGTTGTTCGATCAGATCAATCGGGAATTCCCGAAGCGCGTTGATGCGATCGAGCGCTTGCCCCGGATCCCAACCGGCGTTGGCATCCGCCCGAACGCGTGCGTGCGGTGCGTGGCGGCCAACCAACGACAGCGTCTCCGCGTCGTGATCGCTTCCGACCTTGATTTTGAGCGATCGAAACGCCGACGCCGCCAGAATCCGCTCGGTCATCTCGTCCGGCGATCCGATGCCGATCGTCATCGACGTTGGCTTCGTCACCGACGGATCAAGCCCGAGCATTCGCCACACCGGTTGCCCGAGTTTCCTGCCCACCCAGTCATGCAGCGCAGCGTCAATGGCGGCGATCGCGGATCGATGCTGGCCGAACTGTTCGAGCAGCCGATCGACAATCGCGCGGATCAGGAACGGGTCATCGCCAACAAGCGCTGGCTTGGTTGCCAGTTGCGAGACAACATCCTCGACCGCTTCGAGCGATTGGTTGTAGTATGGCGACGGAGCCGCCTCGCCCATGCCGACGATGCCGTCATGCTCCACGCTGACGACGATGCGGCGGACGACGCTGCCGTCGACACTGGCGCCGGGGCGCGCAATGTGAAACGGATAGGTCGTGTGGGCGGTAATGCGGCGGGTCGAGAAGTGCATGGCTGCAGGGTAGCGGCTTGTGCATTGACGTTCCAGCATCAACTTGTCAGGGATTGCGTGCATGAAGACTGTGCGAATCGGCATCGTCCTGCCCGAAGACGCGCGACGCGAGCTGCGCGTGCGATCGCTGGCCGACATGCTCCGCGTCAATGGCGAACGGTCCGACAAGACAACGTGGACGTTGCATGCTGAAGGAGAGACGATCGACGACGGCGATCGGCGCGTGGCGAAGCTGAGCATTGAACCAGTGACGACGCCGGAGCAGCCGCAGCTCGTTGTTGAAAACGTCCGGGCCGGTCGCGGTTTTCATTGGGAGCAGGCGATCAACATCACGCTGCCGGGCACGATCGAGGTCACGGTTCGCGACGACGCGTTGATGCTCGTCAACGAACTGCCGCTGGAAACGTACCTGGCTGGCGTGCTGACGTCGGAAATGAGTGGCGAATGCCCACTGGAATTTCTCAAGGCCCAGTGTGTGACGGCGCGTTCATGGATGATCGCCGCAACCGAACGTAAGCACGCGGACCTTGGCATCGATTTCTGCAACGACGACTGCTGCCAGCGATTTCAGGGCATCGCCAGTGTCACGGATGCAGCGCGGCGCGCGGCGGATGAGACCGCCGGCGAGGTCATGGTGCATGACAGCGGCGTGGTGGTCGATGCGAACTATTCCAAATCATGCGGCGGGATTGTTGAAGCTCCGGTGCACGTGTGGGGCCATGACAAGCCGGGACAGTATGCGGTGGCGGATGGTCCTGCCGATGACGGCGTTGCTCGTTTTTTTCCATTGGCTGCGGACGCCGTGGTGGACTACGTTGGCGGTTCGTGGTTGAAGCGATGTCGTGCCTGGTGCAGTCCGAATGTCGTGCCCGATGCCGACCTGCCACGCTATCTGGGCCGCATCGATGACGGCGGTGGGCATTTTCGCTGGCGTGTCAGTTATACCGCCGATGAACTGTGCGCAATTCTAAATCGCAAGCGACGGTTGAGCGCGTCACGCATTCGGGATCTGGCCGTGACACGACGGGGCGTGAGCGGACGGGCAACGGCGATGACGGTTGACTATGTTGCCGACGACGGCGGGCGCCGAACAGAGACCATAGAGGATCAATACGCCATTCGCGACGCGCTGAGTGCGTCGTTTCTGTACAGCAGCGCGTTCGACATTCGGGTGGCGCGTGACGCGGAGGGTTGGCCAACTCGGATCGAGCTGATCGGGGCGGGTTGGGGACATGGGGCCGGTTTGTGTCAGATCGGGGCGTTGGGGATGGCGTTGTCGGGATTCGACTATCGTGCGATTCTGCACCACTATTTTACGAACATGCAGATCGAGCGAATCGGCGGAACATCATGACGGATCGTGGACATCTCCTGACCGAGCAAACGAACGCGCAATCGGCTGCGATCGATCGCATGTCGGTGGCGGACGCGTTCGACGTGATGTCGGCCGAGGATGCGACGGTGGCGACCGCGGTGGCGGAGGCGAAGGAATCGATCTGCCAGGCGATCGAGTTGGTCGTCGGTGCGTTTCGTGCCGGCGGACGGTTGGTCTACGTTGGCGCAGGAACGAGCGGGCGACTCGGCGTGCTGGATGCGTCGGAGTGTCCGCCAACGTTTCGAAGTGATCCGCGCATGGTGCAGGGGATCATCGCCGGTGGGAATGAGGCTTTGCGACGCAGCATCGAGGGGGCGGAGGATGACCGAGCCGGGGCGGTGGCAGCGTTGGATGATCTTGCAATCGGGGCCAACGACATCGTGATGGGCATCACCACGGGCGGTACGACGCCGTTCGTGCATGGTGCCATCTCACATGCCAGGTCGCGCGGTGCGAAGACGGTGTTCTTCGCCTGCGTGCCGGTCGAACAGGCTGCGGATGACGCCGACGTGTCGATTCGCGTGTTGACGGGACCGGAAGTCATCACCGGCAGCACGCGTCTGAAAGCGGGGACAGCCACCAAGCTCGTGCTGAACATGATCACGACGTTGAGCATGGTGGGGATCGGCAAGGTGCATGGGCATCTGATGGTGGACATGAACGCGAAGGCGTGCGCAAAGCTGCGCGATCGCGGGATGCGCGTGCTGTGCGAGGTGACGGGGATTTCGCGCGACGAGGCCGCGGAGGTGTTGGACAACGCAGACGGTCGGGTCAAAACCGCGATCGTGATGGTGCTCAAGCGTGTCGACTGCGAGAAGGCCGAGTCACTGCTCAACCGTTTCGGCGGGCGGGTCGCCGATGCGTTGGCGGGTGGTGGTGAGTAGGCCAATCGCGAACGTCCAACCGGTGCCGATGACGATCCACCATGGCCAGATGATGACGGTCGCGTCGCGTTCCTGCGCGATCTTGAAACCAACCAGAATCCCGACCGCCGAGAGCATGGCTGCGACGTTAAGCCAGTCGTGACCTCGCCGTTTGGTCAACACGCCGAGCAGCAGCACACCGAGCAAACTGCCGAAGATCAGACTTGCCCATTCGAACGCTTCGTAGAGCAGGTCGTCCTGACCCGCGAGCAAGATGGCCATGATGGTGAGCAGCACGCCGAAGGCAAACGTGAAGACCCTGCCGACGTTCAGGTAGTGGCGTTCGGAACGATCGGCTGCGACGTAAGGCTTGTAGAAGTCGACAACGGCCGTGGAGGACAATGCACCGAGGGCGGAATCGAGGCTGGACATGGCTGCCGCGAAGACGGCGGCGATGAGCAGGCCGCGCAGTCCCCATCCTGACGGGATCATGTTGGCGATGACGTGGGGGAAGATGTGATCGTTCTTGGCGACGGCGCCTGCGATGTTGGTCGCATGATACTGGTCATACGCGTAAATCATGACGCCGACGAGCAGGAACAACACGACGACGGGCAGGCCGATGACGGCGTTGAAGGTGAGCGATCGCTGTCCGCTGCGGATGTCCCTGCAGGTGAGCATGCGGTGGGTCATGTCCTGATCACCGCCGAAGACGGCTGCGTTGAGAAATAGCGTGTGGACGAAGATGACGAGGAGGTTGGTGTCGTCGGCGAGGTTGGTGTTGAAGTTGAAGACGTTGAACTTGGCGGCGGACTGGGCAGTCTCGATGGCATGGTCAACACCGCCGGGGATGGACGTGGCGAGATAGATTAACGCGCCGGCCGCGCCGGCGATGAAGATTAAGGCCTGCAACGCGTCGGTCCAGATGATGGCCTTGATGCCGCCGAAGGTGGTATACGCCATGGCGACGGCGGCGGCGATACAGATGACGACGTGCAGGTTCCATCCGAATACGACGCTGATGGCGATTGACGCGGCCAACAATCGCAAACCGCTGCCGATGATGCGTGAGATGAAGAACAGGATCGACGCCGTCGTTCGCGTGGCGGGACCGAAACGCTGCCCGAGGTATTCGTAAATGGTCGTCACGTTGCCGCGATAGAACGCGGGCAGCAGCAGCCAGACGACGACCATCTTGCCGACGAACGCACCGACATAGAATTGCAGATAGTGGCAGTCCCCGGCGAACGACTTGGCCGGCACGCCGATGAACGTGATGGCGCTCAACTCGGTTGCAAGAATCGACAAGCCGACGACGATCCACGGTTGACGCCTGCCACCGAGAAAGTAATCATGCGCGCTCGACTCGCGTCGGCCGGCCCACATGCCCACACCGAGAATGGCGGCAAAGTAGATGATCAGAACCAACAGATCGGCAAAGGCCATGACGTTCCTTCGTTGCACGGGGACGCTTGCGTGGCGAGTAGGCGTGTTGCCGGGCGAGATGTCAAGGGGCGTGTCATGAGTGAGCCGCAGCGGCGGACATATGTCGGCGTCGATATTGGTGGGACGCGGACGCGGATGGCGATCGTGGATGACCTCGGTCGGGTGTTGGCCGATCGCGATGACGCCACGCCTGCGGGCAACTTCGGCGAGGATTTGGTGACGTGGCTTGACGCGACGTACCACCTGCTGCTGGGTGAGACGGATTCCTACCCGAATCCCGAGGCGATCGGGGTCGGCGTACCGGGGATTCTGGAACCAGCGCGGACGGCCGTCGTGCGTGCGGTGAATCTGCCATTCATAGAGGGGCTGCCGCTTCAGGACAGGCTCGTCGAGCGGACGGGTTTGAAGACGTTTCTGGACAGCGACGCGGTGTCGGCGGGTTGGGGGGAGTTCTGTGCACGTGATCGTCAGCAGAAGCGGTTCGGCTATCTGACGATCGGGACAGGTGTCGGTGGTACGGTGATTCTGGGCGGCGAAATCATGCGACATGCGCACAACACCGCCGGTCACATCGGTCATCTGATATGCGATACGGATGCTGACGCGCCGCTGTGCAGTTGCGGGACGCGCGGCTGCCTTGAAGCCATCGTCAGCGGCGTCGCGTTGAATGAAGCGGCAGAGAAGGCGGGCTTTGAGGACGGGATCAGCCATGTCGAGTCGGCGTTTCAGGATGGCGAGCCGTCGGCGATCGACTTTGTGAACGGGGTTGCCCGGTCACTTTCCTTTGGCCTTATCGATCTGGCTCACCTGTACGCGCTCGACATTCTCGTGGCTGGCGGCGGCGTGGTGCAGGTTCTTCCGTCGCTGGTGCGGACGGCGGGTCAGATCGCGGCGGAGTCGGGCAGTACGCTGGTGTCGGATTCGATGCGGGTCGAGTTGTGCGCATTGGGGCAGTACGCCGGGGTGGTCGGGGCAGCGTTGCTGGCAGCGGAGCACGTCCATCCGCGTTGATGACGACGCGGCGCATTTCAGGCGAACATGGATCGCAGGTAATCGAGGTCTTCCTTGAGCGGGGTCAGGTCACCGTCGCGGGCGGTGCGTTCGAGAATGAGCGGGCCGTCGTAGCCTCGGGCGCGGAGCTTGCTGATGACGCGGGGGAGGGATGCGTCGCCGGTGCCGAGCGGCACGGGCGTGCCCCAATCGACGCCGGGGTTGGCGGAGGCGGAGGCGTCCTTGAGATGGACGTGGCGGATGCTCTTGCCCAGGGTTCTGACGGCGGCGACCGGATCGCCGGTGCCGTACATGATGAGGTTGCCGGGATCGAAGTTGACCGCGACGTTCGGTCGGTCGAGAGACGCGATGAAGGCGGCAAGGTCGTCAGCGGATTCGGGGCCGGTCTCCGCCAGCAGCGTGATGTCCTTCTCGGCGAGCATGTCGGCCGCCTGCTGGAGTCGGTCGCGGAGTTTCTCCGGTGCGACTGTCACCGTGCCGACGTGCATGGCGAGTTGCTTGACGTTCAACGCAGCCGTGACGTCGATCGCCTGCTGAAGCAGGCCGAATCGCGCTTCGACCCTGTCGTACGGGTTGAATCCGACGGTGGCGGCGACGTTGGCGATGGATGAATAGTCTTCGCCATCGAAGGCGACGAATGTCGCGGACAGCTCGACGTTGGCTGACGAAGCGGCAGCGCTGATCTCGGAGGCGGGAGGCACCTTGCCAAAGAAGCCAACATGAACGACGCCAAGGTCCAGTTCACTTCGGGCCTGCTGAATGGCGGCGACGGGATCGTGCCGGTCAAGCGACCATGAACAGATGCCAGGTTCGAGTGGTTGCATGAACGTCCTTTCTACGTTTGACCGTGACGACGGCGAAGTTGGCCGCAGGCGGCGTCGATGTCCATGCCGCGACTCTTGCGGATGTGCGTGTTGACGCCTTTCTCGCGGAGAATTTCCTGAAACCGGTGCGACGACTCCGCGGACGGTCGGCCGTACGGCAAGCCATCGATCGGATGGTACCGGATCAGGTTGATATTGCTGCGCATCTTCCTGGCGACCTTGGCCAGTTCGCGGGCGTGTGCCGGTTGGTCGTTCAGGTCGGCCAGCAGGATGTACTCGAGCGTGATCTCGCGTCCGGTGCGATCGAAATAGTATGTCGCGGCGTCGACGAGCGCGGCGATGTCCACGCCCTCGGCCCAGGGAATGATCTCCTTGCGAAGATCGTCGTTCGGGGCGTGCAACGAAATGGCGAGCGTGATCTGCATCGATTCGTCGGCGAGGCGTTTGATCTGCTTGGGCAGGCCGACGGTGCTGATGGTGATCTTGCGGGCGCCGATGTTCATGCCCCAGTCGGCGTTGATCGTACGCGCGGCGGCGACGGTGGCATCGTAGTTGTGCAGTGGTTCGCCCAATCCCATGAAGACAATGTTGGACAGGCGACGCTGGCTTGATGCGCAGATGTTGCTGACGCGCATGGCCTGTTCGACGATCTGGGCGGCGGTGAGTTGGCGTTGGAGTCCATCGAGGCCACTCGCGCAAAAGACGCATTTGACCGGGCAGCCGACCTGTGAGGAGATGCAGGCTGTGCAGCGGTCACCGTCGGGAATCAACACGCACTCGCTCGTCGCGCCGTCGGACCATTGAAGAAGCAGTTTTTCGGTTCCATCGCTGGAAGTGGCGTGGCGGACAATTGTCGACTCGTACAGCACATGATCGGTGGCAAGTTGCTCGCGCATGGCGGCGGGGAGATTGGTCATGCCGGCGAATTCGATCGCGTGTTTGCGATACATCCAATCGAGGACTTGTGCGGCGCGGAATTTCGGATGGCCAGCGGTGACGAGTCGATCGCGTAGTTCGTCGGGCGACATGGCCAGCAGACTGGTGCCGGAGGCGTTGATGGGTGGAACGGACGACACGGCGGGTCAACGCTTCTTCTTGCCGGATTTCCTGGCGGACTTCTTGCGGGTCGACTTGCGTTTCGATTTCTTCGACGATCCGTCGGAGAGCAGCGCTTTGAGCAGAGCGTCGATGTTCTTGACCGCCACGAAATCGATTTGCTTGCGAACATCCTCGGGCACGTCGTCGAGATCGCGCAGATTGCGCTGCGGCAGGATGACACGGTTCAACCCCGCACGGTGGGCAGCCAGCACCTTCTCACGAACGCCGCCGATCGGCAATACCTGCCCACGCAACGTGATTTCGCCGGTCATGCCCGTGGCGGGGTCGACCGGTTTGTCGGTCAGCAATGACGCCAAACACGCGACCATGGCCACACCAGCCGACGGACCATCCTTCGGAACGGCGCCGGCGGGCACGTGGATGTGGAAATCGCTTTCCCGCAGCACGCGCGGATCAACGCCCCACTCCTCGACCTTGTTGCGTGCGATGGAAAAGGCAGCTTGTGCACTTTCGCGCATCACGTCGCCGATCTGACCGGTCAGATGCAACCCGCCGCCGCCGCCAAGCATACGCGTCGCTTCGACGAAGAGAATTTCGCCCCCCACTGGCGTGAAGGCCAATCCCGTTACAACACCCGGTACGGCCTCCTTGGCGGCGACCTCCGACTCGAAGATCGGCTTGCCAACATCATTCTCGAGTGCCTTCATCGAGACCTTCGCCGCGCGCTTTCTGCCAGCCACAATGCTCGCTGCCCGAGCGCGACACACGGCCCCGATCTTGCGTTCCAGTTCGCGAACGCCGGCTTCACGCGTGTAACCGGCGATGATCGTCTGGAGAATCTTGTCCTCAAAGACCAACTGCGACTTCTTCAGGCCATTCTCATCCAATTGACGCGGGACGAGGTAACGCTTGGCGATCTGCAGCTTTTCCTTGTGGGTGTAGCCCGGCAGACGGATGACCTCCATGCGGTCGAGCAGTGGACCGGGGATCGCTTCCATGTAGTTGGCCGTCGCGATGAACAAGACTCGCGACAAATCGAACGGCACTTCGAGGTAATGATCGGCGAACGTGGAATTCTGGGCAGGATCGAGCACCTCCAACAGCGCCGACGCCGGATCGCCACGGAAGTCCTTCCCGATCTTGTCCACTTCGTCGAGCATGAAGACCGGGTTGTTTGAACCGGCTTTCTTCAATTCCTGAATGATGCGCCCCGGCAACGCCCCGATGTACGTTCGGCGATGACCGCGAATGTCGGCTTCGTCGTGCACACCGCCCAGCGCGATGCGTGCGAAGTTGCGATCCAGCGCTCGCGCGATGCTCTTGCCCAGCGACGTCTTGCCGACGCCCGGCGGACCGGAAAAGCACAGAATCGGCCCCTTGCCGTCGGGCTTGAGCTTGCGAACGGCGAGGAATTCCAGAATACGCTTCTTGACCTTGTCGAGTCCGTAGTGGTCGGCGTCGAGAATTTTGGCGGCCCGTTTGATGTCGAGGCGATCCGTCGTGCTCACCGACCATGGCAACGAGCAAAGCCAATTCAGATAATCGATCGCGTTGCTGTATTCGGGCGATGCCTGCGGAATCGTCTCCAGACGTTCGAGGGCTTTGTTCGCTTCCTCCTCGACCTGTTCGGGCATTTTCGCTTCGGCGATCAACTCGCGGAACTTGTCGGCTTCGCTCGATCGTGCGTCGCTTTCGCCAAGTTCCTGCTGGATGGCTTTGAGTTGCTCACGCAGATAGTACTCACGCTGCGAGTGGTCCATCTGCTCGCGGACCTGCGATTGGATTTCCGCCGAAATCTCCAACACCTGGAGCTGGCGGTTCATGGCTTCGAGCACCTTGCGGAGACGATCCTCGATCTCGAAGGTTTCGAGCAATTCCTGTTTTTCGATCAACTGCAGCGAGAGATTGGCCGCCAGGAAATCCGCCAACCCCGCAGGTGATTCGATACCCTCGAGAATCTGAGACGCCTCATCCGGTACGTCGGGCGACAACTCGATGACTTTCTCGGCGGCCTCGCGCACGGCGTGGACCAGCGCATCAAGTTGGGAAGATTCTTCGAATGCGTCATCGCGCGGCTGGACCCTTGCCACCAGGAACGGCGTATCCTGCGAGATGGACACGAGGCCAACTCGCTTGAGACCATGGACGATGATCGTCTCGCCGCCATCGTCGAGACGGATGAGCTTGAGAATCACACATGCGGTGCCGACCCGGTAGAGATCGTCGAGGGTGGGATCCTCTGTTTCCGGTTGGCGCTGCGGCACGGCGCAGACGATGCGCGAACCGGACAGCGCCGAATCCAGCACGCGCTGCACCTTCTCGCGGACAATCTTGACGGGCATCACCGTGCCCGGAAAGACGACCGACGATCTCAGCGGCAGAATCGGCAATTCATCCGGGATGGCCGGACCCTTCGGACCCGGCGCCCCGTCCGAGTCCTTCCTGACGATCACATCGCCGCCGGATTCATCGTCGCCGTCGGGCACGACCTGCGAGCGTTCGAGTTGGTCGGGGGTGTTCTTTTCGATCATTCACTTCGCTTTGCTGACGGTTATGGCGTTCGCGGGAGCTTGATCCAGAGGAATCCACCCTTGTATGTCGCGCCGATCGCCTCACGATCGACGCTGACAGGCAATTCAATGACGCGTTCAAATCGGCCGGAGTCGATCTCCATGACGTGAATGCTCTGCGTTTCACCGCCGTCGGGCGGATCGGGACGCTCGCGCACGCCACCGATGATCAGCCGATTCTCTTCCGTGGTGACATCAATGTCGCGGGGTTGCATGCCCGGGAGATCGACGCAGATCCAGTAACAACCCGGCGTCTCGTAAATGTTAATCTGGGGTTCCCACGCGTCGGATGACACCAACCGGTACAGACTGTTGCCCATCAACTCGTCCATCATGGCGTCAACCTGACGTGACAGTTTTTCGAGCGTATCGTCTGAACGGCGCACTGATGGCTCCCAATTGGCCCGTTGGGAATGGAATCCTCGCTGGGCGTATGGTATCATGGACGTCCGAAGAGCGTCAATTCACATCGTCATTTGCCCAGCCGCTACGGGCGAACTATCCTATCGGGATCATGAGTCGCCGGGCCAAGGTAACACTCGCCAAACTCTGTGCGCTCAAACGCGAGCGGCAGAAGATCACGATGCTGACGTGCTACGACTATTCGACAGCACGTGTGATGGAAGATGCGCACATCGACGCCATCCTCGTGGGCGATACGTACGCGGAAGTGTGCCTGGGACACGACACGACACTACCGGCTTCGATCGATCACATGGTGACCATCGCAGCCGCGGTTCGCCGTGGAGCGCCGAGTGCGTTTCTGGTCGGCGACATGCCCTACCTGAGCTATCAGGCCTCGATCGAAAGGGCGATCGACAACGCCGGGCGGTTCATGGCAGGCGCTGGTTGTGACTGCGTCAAGGTGGAGGTGGACCGCCGTCTGGTCGACACGGTGGCTGCCATGTCGCGGGCAACGATTCCCGTGATGGCCCATCTGGGGCTTCGACCCCAGTCCGTGCATCAACTGGGCGGGTACAAGGCGCAGGCGACGACGGCGGAAGCTGCCTGCCGACTCCTCGAGGATGCGCGGATGATGGAGGAGGCGGGCGCGTGCAGTCTTCTCCTTGAAGCTGTCCCGCACACGGTGGCCCGGATGGTTGCAGAGCAGACCGAGTTGCCCGTCATCGGGTGCGTCTCCGGACCACACTGCGACGGGCAGGTGTTGGTGATGCACGATATCCTCGGGTTTGGCGCGGGGCATCCGCCGCGGAGTGTGAAAGTTTACACGAATTTAAATGACGCACTTCGTACCGCGTTTTGCGGCTATATAGAGGATGTCCAGAGTGGCGGCTTTCCAGAGGAAGCGAACAGTATCACGATGTCCGAGCGTGAGTTAGCGCGATTACAAGGCATGCAACGAGAACGTAGTTGAGTTCGACGCGCCTTTCGACCGATCATCTTGACATTGGTTCGGCCGATAAGTAGCTTGAGATTGTCCGATAACGGGAGTGACCGAACGATGCTCGTTCAGGTGGATCTGGCGCGTGTGATCATCCGAGAGACGGCAGATTCACAGATCATTGTTCTGCGAGAGCGCAATGGAAACCGTCATTTTCCGATTCTGATCGGCTTGACGGAAGCTGTGGCCATTGATCGGCGTGTCAAAGGCATAGAAACACCACGACCCCTCACCCATGACTTGATGGCACGAATCATCGAGGGACTTGACGGCGATCTGGAGAAGATCGTGATCAGCGATTTGCGGGATCATACGTTCTACGCGACGCTGATGATTCGCCGAAACGGGGACCTGATTCCGGTTGATTCCAGACCTTCCGACGCCATTGCGCTCGGCGTAACAAGGCAAACACCGTTGTTTGTCGAGGAAAGCGTATTGCACGCGGTATGTTCCGACGACTCAGACGTCGATCACGACGACTAGTTGAGCGGGTGGGCACGACACAGAACGCTTGGCAAGAGAGCAACGCTTCCGCAATGGCCAGTACCGAACCACCGACGCAGAGTGGGCCGCAGACGCTGCCCGCCGACGTGATCGACAAGATCATCGAACGCGCTGACGCCGTTCTCGCGACAGATGCAGCCTGTGAAGGCTCACGCATCGTCACGTCCGCCCCGGGCGTGATTGACGTCATGGGCGGCATTACCGATTACATGGGTGGGCTTGTGCTTGGCATGGGTGTCTCGCCGCGTGTTCATGTGACGTTGCGACGTCGCACCGACGATGCGTTTGTCGTCCACTGCCTGCAGCAGGAACATTCTGCAACCGACGCAGGCGCACCGCATATCCAGTTTGGTCTTCATCGCGAACTGAACGACACGCCGTCGACGCAGGCGTTTGTCGCAACGCTTGACGATGTGACACGCATGTGGGCCACGCCGATCGTCGGCGTTCTGCACGCCATGCAAGCGACCTCCAAGATCAACAACGATGTCAGCGGCGCGAGCATTGTGATCGACGGCGACATGCCGATCCTGAACGACCCGGCCTATCGCGCCCCGCTTGCGGTTGCGACAATGGCTGCGTTGGCGCATTTGTGGGGATTGCACGGCGACGCGGCCGAATTCGCCATGCTCGCCGCCCGCGCTGAGAGCGACATGTTCAACATGCCCGGCGGACTTGCCCTGCCGGCCGTTGCCAATCTTTGTCACCCCGGCATGATCATGGGAATCGACGCCAAGCGGGTCGACGCGGTGCGACACGTTCCGCTGCCCGACGGCGTGGCCATCATCGGCATCGACGCAGGCGTCCGAAATCCCAAACTCGTCGACAAATACCGCGAAGCCCGCACCGCCGCCTACATGGGACGACGCTTCATCGAGCAGTCCCTTCGCGACCGTGGGCATTCCGAACATCTCCCGCTGCAACCACTCGCCACGATCAACACAGAACTGTTTCGCGAGGAATTCAGCGGTCGCATCCCCGGCAAGTTGCGCGGTTCGGTTTTCCTCGAACGCTTCGCCGGGATTGAAGATGATCAGACCGAAGTCGACGCGAACGCCACCTACAAGATTCGCTCACGCGCTGAGCACCACGTCTACGACGGCGATCGCACACGCCGATTCGCCGAGGCGATGCAAAAGGCCGCCAACGCCAATGACCGTGAGGCACTTTTCGATGCGGGCGATCTCATGTGCAACTCCCACTGGAGCTACACGCAGCGCTGCGGTCTCGTGTGTGTGCAGGCGGAACGGCTTGTGAAGAGTCTGCAGGACTTACGCGGCAGCACCGGCATCCACGGAGCACGATTCTCCGGTTACGGTTGCGGCGGGATCGTCGTGGTTATGATCGATGACAATGCCGAAACGCACGATGCCATCCGCACCGTCGCTAAAGACTACGAACAACAATTGGAATTGAAGACGACCATGCTTGGCGGCGGTGGTGCCGGTCAGTTCTCGTTCGGCATCCACGAAGTGTGAATCACGTCATCGCCAGACGCTTGCCGAGCACAATCGTCGGCACCAGCAGGCAAAGCACCAACCCCGCCTTCAATGGCCCGGCCGCCGCGAAGACGATGCACGCGTCCAACACGATAATCATCAACACGAACGACTTGACGGCACGCTGAACGTCGGCCGGCGCACACGTCGTCACCGCCCGACGCGCCATCACCCGAACCTGTCCCAGCAGCAACCCCACGAGCAACAGGTACGCCCAATGCCCGTCCGGCAGAATCGACCACAACAGCGCAAGACTCAACACCGCCGCCATGATCGCCCGCGATGACCACCGCAGTTTCCACCGCGAACTTTCCGCCGCCTCATTTCGGGCGAATGCGGTCAGCCCCGTCACATAAACCCACATCACCAACGCCACGAAGACATTCGGCACCGTCCCCAGCGGCACGACACAACTCATACCCAAGAGCAGGTTCAACGCCCGACACATCCCCATCACGCCCGGCGCCACCACCGTCTTTTTCAGGAACACGTCGTACAGCACAATGGCCAACACGAGCAATGCCCCGACCTGCAATGCGATTGGCCCAGCGCGCGCGCACATCCACAACCCCACGGCGAACAGCACGATCGTCGCCACCAGCGCCGCCCCACGCGACACCGCGCCGGACGGAATGGGTCGATGCGGACGCTCGCGCGCGTCCTTGGCCGCATCGAGCACATCGTTCAACGCCACCCCCGCTGCGTAGAACAAGACCGACGCACCGACCAGCAGTCCAAGAACGTCCAGAAGTTCAAAACCCAGACCAACGAAGAGAAACCCAGCCAACGGATCCGCCGCCGCCGTGAAAAGATTCGGCAGCCGAAACAACTGCAACCAGGCTCGCGCCCGCGTCATGACTGGTTCACAAGAGGTGTCAGCATATCCAACGCGTCACGTCCAGCCCCATCAGGATCCGACACACTGAGACGGTGACCAACATCAAGGGCCCGCCCCTTCGCCGGCGAATCCACGCGTTCTGTCGGTTCCACGCGGGTGTAACCGATCTCGGCAACCGGCGTCCCTGCTTCAGCCATCGTGCACGTCAGATACGCGTTGGAACGGTGGTCCCGTCTCACCCATCACCCCCGAATTTCTGAACGTGCTCCATCAATCGTGTCCATTGCGTAAACAGGTTGTGCTCACGCGAGCCATCGGGGTCCTTGAAGAAGCATGCCAGATGATCCATCCGCCCCCGACGACCCGACTGATACTCCCACGCCGCGAACCGTGCCAGATCAATCACGAGCGGCGCAGCCAATATCGAATCACTCCCCGTCCAGACGAACTGCATGTTCATCTTGGTTTCGAGGAATCCCTCGAAGTGGATGAAGTCCCACGCGACCTTCCAGTCCTGCAGTGATGGCACATACTCGATCGACGTGTGTGTCTGCGGCGAATACCCGACGATCCGCCGCACAAGCTGATCCTTCGATTTGATCTTCGACACCTTGACCGCCGGGTCGGCCAGGTTTGCACCATCCGAGTTGCCGAGCACGTTGTGCCCGACCCAACTCATCAACCGCAGGTTCCGCATCGCGAACATCGGCGCCAACACCGACTTGAGCAGCGTTTCCCCAGTCTTGCCGTCACGCCCCATGTAGACCACATCACGGTCAGCCGCGAACTCCTCAACCGCCGGCACATCCATTCCCACCGATGGCGTGAAGTTCACGTAGGAACAATCCGCCGAAAACGCCCCCAACGCATACAGCGCACTGTTCGGCAAGACCGATCCGCCAGCCTTGCTCATCGCCTTCGACAACTTGGCATACGACGCATGCGCCGCATGTCGCTTCATCGGCGGTTCCGTCGCCGAGATGTTGACGACGATCACATGGTCGAGCTTGTTCTTCCTGCGAAAGCTCGCGAGATCATCCCTCACAACCGCCACCGCCGCCTCCGCCGACGATACCTTCCGCACCCGCGTCATCGCCCCGCGCTTGACGACCGCCGGCAGAACACCGTAAGCGATGCCCGGCACAATGTTCTTCTGCATCGAACGCAACGCCGGCGTGCACGCCTTGATCACCTCCGCCGAGATGATCTGCGATTCGAGATGCATACCGCGAATGGCCTCCACAAGCGACGCTTCGCGCACCTCATGCCCACCGATCACAAGATCGCCCGGATCGACAAGCCCAAGCCTGTCAAACTCCGGCAGCCCGGACACCAGACCCACCGGCGACGTCAGCTTGCGCTTCAGCGCAGCCACGCCGAGTGCGACGGTGCTCCCGATACCGCCGCACGCACCGATCATCCAGAGTCCGATTCGTGGTCGCCTTTTCGCCATTGAGATGGGGGATCATAGGGTAACACTCTTCGACTTACCAGCGCCGCCGCCGTACAATCCCGCCGTTCGGGCAGCCCCCAGTGTGATTGGCTGCAATGTTTCCATCTTCACCCGATTTACAAGGCCATTAACGTGCCGACCGGTTCCTTCTCACGCGTGAACGGCATCATCTTCGACCTCGACGGGACACTGCTTGACACCCTCGCCGACGTCACCGCCGCCGCCAACCGCGTCCTCACCGAGTATGGCTTCGGCACGCTGACCGATGCGCAGATGCGTCCGCTCGTCGGCGCCGGCCTGTCCGAACTGCTCGCCATGGCCGCCAATACCGAAGACAACGAGCTCATCACCAAACTTGTCAACGGATACCGCCCCTACTACGCCGCCTGTATGCTCGAGCGCACTCGACTTTATCCCGGCATCGCCGACATGCTCACCGCCCTGCAACGACACAACCTGCCCATGGCGGTCCTGTCCAACAAACCACACGAATACACCCTTCCCATTTGCGACCACTACCTCGCCCGTTGGCCTTTCGTCGGCATCCTCGGACACCGTCCCGATGTCCCGCGCAAACCCGATCCAACCGCCGCACTCGAATTGTCCGATGCCATGAAACGCGAACCCGAGACCATCCTGTTCGTCGGTGACTCCGACGTCGACATTCAAACCGCCCAGAACGCCGGCATGCCCAGCCTCGCCGTGACGTGGGGCCTCCGTGATCGCGATCATCTTCAGGCGGCCAGCCCCGACCAGATCATCGACCACGCCGACGAACTTCCCCCGCTGCTCGGCATCGATGTTCACGCCTGAACCATCTCCTGACCGAGCTCGCATCTCAGCCCGCCCCGCCCCGCGTTGACGCTCATTCCGGCCATAGATACGATTTAATCCAAGCGGGAAAGATGTTGTCAGCAATTGGGAAAAAGGGGAAGGGAATCCATGCCAACTCAATCATTCTGGTCACGCGTCACCGACTGGTTCAAAGCCGATCCAGACAACAAACCGGCCCCGAAACGATCCGCCAATCCGACCAAGAGCAACACCAAGAAACCACAAAAGGACGACCTGCGCATCACCAAATTCGGCCCGGGAAACGGCTCGTCACCCGTCACCCGCATGCCATCCCGCCCGAATGGTCTCGAAAAACTCGAACAGGGCTATGAGAAACTCGTCGGCCTCGTCGACAACCTGAACAGTCACTTTCAGAATCAGAACGAAGGCACCGAGCGCATGGTGACCGCCGTCCGCGAGTTGTCCGACACGATTTCCAACCTGTCCCGTCTGCCCGATCAGATCGACAACCAGCAACAGGTGCTCAGCGCCATTTCGACGCGCCTCGACGACATCGCAAAACAAGACACCCACAGTGACGCCATCGACGCCATACGCACCCAGCTCGACCACCTTGGAAAGATCGACAGCAGACTCGACACCCTCGACAGCATCCACGATCGCCTCGGCTCACTCGACACCATCGCCGACGCATGGACCAACACGGCCGAACAACTGCCCCAAATCGCCGAATCGCACCGCGAATCGCTCGAAGCCGTCCGCCAGCAGTTTGAGACATCAAATGCCGTTCAGGAACGCGTGGCCGATTCCATGGAAACCCTCCATCAGACCGTCACCACCTTCGGCAACGCATCCGCATCCGCCACCGAGACGCTGCAAAACCTGCAGGCCGCCAGCGTCAAGCGCGACAACGACCTGATCGCCGTGCTTCAGGATCAGAATAAGAAGTTCACAGCACTCATGCTCGTCGGTATCGTCGTCGCCGTGGTGATGGCCGCCGGCGTGCTCATTATTGCGTTGGCAAAATGACACCAATCACATAGCAAGAAGGTGGAGTGATCCCATGACGCCAAGAGAAATGATCGACAACCTGCTGGCCGGCATGACCCGCTTTGGCGCTTCCGATCTCCACCTCAAAGTCGGATACCCACCCGCCTACCGCATCGGCGGTCACCTGCGCAACGCCGAACTCCCGCCGATCCCCACGTCGCAATACGTCCGCGAGATGTTCAGGGATCTCATCCCCGAATCACGCAAGGACGAATATGACGCCCACGGCGACCTCGACTTCTCCCACAAGGGCACGTCCGGCGACCGCTACCGCATCAACGTCTTCCGCGCCACCACCGAAATGCACGCCGCCATCCGCCGCGTTCAAAGCCAGATCCCATCGTTCGAAACGCTGCAACTGCCCCCCGTCTACAAGGACGCCATGCACAAGACCCACGACGGGCTGATCCTCATCTCCGGCGTCACCGGATCGGGCAAGTCCAGCACGCTCGCCGCCATGCTCCAGCACGTCAACGAGACGCGCCCCGTCCACATCATCACCGTCGAAGACCCCGTCGAATTCGTCTTCCACCCCAAGCACGCCATCATCAGCCAGCGCGAGATCGGCATCGACATCCCCGACTACGGCGAAGCCCTCCGCTACATCGTCCGCCAGGACCCCGATGTCATCTTCATCGGCGAGATGCGCGACAAGGAGACCATGCTCGCCGCCATCCAGTCCGCCGAAACAGGCCACCTCGTCATGGGCTCGATCCACTGCTCCGACGCCGCTCAGACATTCGCCCGCATCCTCGAGTTCTTCCCCCACGAGGACCACGACTTCATCCGCTCATCACTCGCCAACAGCCTCTCGGGCATCATGTGCCAACGACTCGTCCCCGGCATCGAGGAGGGTTCGCGCGTCCCTGCCACGGAAGTGCTCCTGAGCAACTCCATCGTCCGCGACAAGATCCGCCGCGGCGAAGACGAAGACCTCCCTGCCATCATCGCCCAGTCCACCGAGGAAGGCATGCGCAGCTTCACTCACTCGTTGGCCGAACTGATCGAAAACGAAAAGATCTACTACGACACGGCCATGCAATACGCCCCCTCCCGCGAAGCCCTCGCCAGCCAGGTCAAAGGCATCAAGACCAGCGCCCAAGGTCTCGTCGGCCGCATGGCCAAGCGGTAGGCATCACGACCACCACCCCACAGGGTGGGCCATCGCTTTCCCGACGCGCCGGGATTGAGGGCGTCGAATCGGGACCCCGCTCAGCGCCAATTCTAGTTTTCTGCGCTTGCCCCAATCAACTATTGGTCGCAAAATCTATGGCAATTCGATTTAACAGGAGTGCCATCGTGGATCTGATTGACAAAATGCGCGAAATGGCTTCGAGGATCCCCAGCCAATTGCCTCACCTCGAAACGGAAGAGGCGACCAAGACCGCGTTGGTCATGCCATTCATTAGTTTCCTGGGTTATGACGTCTTCAACCCAACAGAGGTCCTTCCGGAATTCACTGCGGACGTCGGAACAAAGAAGGGCGAAAAAGTCGACTACGCCGTCATGAACGATGGTCAACCGATAATGCTCTTCGAGTGCAAATCTGCGACATCAAAACTGGACGGCCAACATGCATCACAACTGTATCGATACTTTTCTGTCACCGCTGCGAGGTTTGGCGTACTGACGAATGGCATTCAGTATCGATTTTATTCCGACCTCGAAGAACCCAACAAGATGGATGAGCGGCCATTTCTTGAGTTTGACGTTACCCAACTCGATGACCACGCGATCGAGGAAATCAAGCGATTCGCAAAGCAGTCATTCGACCTGGAGGCGATTCTTTCAACTGCAAGCGAATTGAAGTACACCAAAGGGGTGTTGAGGCTTCTTCAGGAAGAATGGGTGAATCCGTCGGAAGAGTTCGTTCGCCTGTTCGCGTCCAGAGTATACTCCGGCAGACTGACTCAAGCCGCAAAGGACCAGTTCACTCAGATCGTCAAGCGTGCATTTCACGACTTTATCAATGGTAGGATCAAGCTGCGATTGCAGTCGGCGCTCGATCGCACAGATGCGCGAGACGACGACGCCGACAAGTCCGATGAACAGTCAACACCCGAGAAAGAGCCGGAGAGTCGCGACGTGGAGACAACGTCCGAGGAACTGGAGGGGTTCTTTACTGTCAAGGCGATCCTGCGCGATCAAGTCGACCCAGCGCGCATTTTCATGCGGGACACGATGAGCTACTGTGGAATACTGCTCGACGACAACAACAGAAAACCGGTTTGTCGTCTCTGGTTCAATCGAAGCAAGAAGTATATCGGCGTATTCGACGAGCAGAAGAATGAGACCCGCCACGAAATCCAGGGGATCAATGATCTGTTTGCCCATACCAATCAGCTCAAGAAAATCGTCAAGTACTATGATGGTGACCGAAGTGGCGAAACGAGCTAGCTGGCTGGCGTGGTCATGCGCGTGCTAGTTGCCGCCCCGAGTTTTTCAACCACATCCGTCGCCATCACCGACACCCGCCCCACGTGATCACCAGCCAACTCCCCCGCCCTGCCATGCAGCCACACGCCCAGCACCGCCGCCTCAAACGCACCCATCCCCTGACCCATCAGCCCCGCAACCACACCCGTCAGAACATCCCCCATCCCACCGCTGGCCATCCCCGAATGCCCCGTATCGTTGACA
>JANQQK010000018.1 GCA_028289375.1 Phycisphaerae bacterium
CGAAAAGACTCCTTTCGATCGCCAAGTAAAACCGATCTTCAGCTACAGCGCAAATGCGCGAAAACCACTTTACGTCAGGGGTTATGAAACCGCTTCTACACGCTAATGTTCTAAGAAGTCAACGCATAATGGGATACTTACTGATAGATCTCCGAGCCCGAATCGCGGAATTCCTTAGACTTCTCTTCCATGCCGATTTGGATCGCTTCCTGCTCGGCGACGCCCTGTTTGGCGGCGAAGTCGCGGACTTCCTGCGTGATCTTCATCGAGCAGAAATTCGGGCCACACATCGAGCAGAAGTGGGCCACCTTGGCTGAGTCCTGCGGCAAGGTCTCATCGTGGAATTCGCGGGCTGTCTCCGGATCGAGCGACAGATTGAACTGGTCCTCCCAGCGGAACTCGAACCGGGCTTTGCTCAACGCATTGTCGCGGGCCTGGGCGCCGGGATGGCCCTTGGCGAGGTCGGCTGCGTGGGCGGCGATCTTGTAGGTGATCACGCCGTCCTTCACGTCCTTCTTATTGGGCAGGCCCAGGTGCTCCTTCGGCGTGACATAGCACAACATTGCGCATCCATACCAGCCAATCATCGCCGCCCCGATGCCGCTGGTGATGTGGTCGTATCCCGGAGCAACATCCGTCGTCAGCGGCCCCAATGTATAGAACGGAGCCTCATCACAACATTCCAACTGCTTGGTCATGTTCTCATGAATCATGTGCATCGGAATATGGCCAGGGCCTTCGATCATGACCTGCACATCATGCTTCCACGCGATCTGTGTCAATTCACCGAGCGTCTCCAGCTCGCCAAACTGCGCCGCATCATTCGCATCCGCGATCGACCCCGGTCGCAAGCCATCACCCAGCGAGAACGACACGTCGTAGGTCTTCATAATCTCGCAAATCTCTTCGAAATGCGTGTAGAGGAAGCTCTCCTGATGATGGGCCAGGCACCACTTCGCCATGATCGATCCGCCACGCGACACGATGCCCGTCACGCGATTGGCTGTGAGCGGCACGTAGCGCAGCAGCACACCGGCGTGGATCGTGAAGTAGTCGACGCCCTGCTCAGCCTGCTCGATCAGCGTGTCGCGGAACAGCTCCCACGTCAGCTCTTGAGCCTTGCCGTCCACCTTTTCGAGAGCCTGGTAAATTGGCACGGTTCCGATCGGTACCGGTGAATTCCGCAGGATCCACTCCCGTGTCTCATGGATGTTCTTTCCGGTCGACAGGTCCATGACCGTGTCCGCCCCCCACCGCGTCGCCCACGTCATTTTCTCCACTTCCTCCTCAATCGAGGAGGTGACAGCCGAGTTGCCGATGTTGGCGTTGATCTTCACGAGGAAGTTGCGTCCGATAATCATCGGTTCGGTCTCAGGATGGTTGATGTTGGCCGGGATGATCGCCCTGCCGCGTGCCACCTCATCCCGCACGAATTCCGGCGTAATCTCCTTCGGGATGGCTGCCCCGAACGATTGGCCCGGATGCTGCTCGGCGATGGCGGCTTCGATCGTCTCGCGTCGCTGGTTCTCGCGGATGGCGATGTACTCCATCTCGGGCGTGACGATGCCCTTCCGCGCGTAGTGCATCTGCGTCACGTTCGCCCCGGTTCTGGCCCGCAGGACGGGTCGTCGCGACTCGTCAGGAAAACGCTCAACGCCAGCCAGTTTTTCCCCGGTCTTGTAGCCATTGTCCTCGGGTTGGACGGTGCGCCCGTCGTAGCTTTCGACGTCGGCGCGGGCGGCGATCCATTCGGCCCGGACAGGGTTGAGACCAGCTCGAAGGTTGATATCAGCATTGGGATCGGTGTAGGGACCGGAGGTGTCATAAACGGTGACCGGCGCGTTCGGTGTGGATTCTGACGAGCCGTTGAAACCCGTGGTCGTGGGCGAAAGCGTGATTTCACGCATGGGCACGCGAATGTCCGGGTGGAGGGTGCCCTCGACATAGATTTTGCGGGAATTCGGCAGTGGCTGCGTCGCGCTCCTTGCGATCTGTTCCCGTTCCGTGTTCGCGCCGTTGTGCCCGTTGCCCGATGCCATTTCATTCTCCTTCACGCGTTGTGCGTGTGGCTTGATTGGTTGTTCCACTCCTGATGTCGATGTGAACGCCATCTTACGCGCGGCATGCTGCCCGTCCATCTGATTGTAGTTGATGCGTGGTCAACGTCCGAAAACGTGGATAATGCACAGTTTGGACGCATATTTGCTGCCTTACGGAGCTTTGATTTGGTCGTTTCTTGTCGGGGATTGACGCATTGAGGTTCTTAAGTGTCTGTAAATGTGCGGCTTAGGGGTAATTGGCTGTCTTGGGGTTTTATTGGCATAATATGTTGCAAAGTTGGGCATAGTATGTACGATACCAAGGATGATGAGCACCAAGGAACAACGTCTCGACGAGGTACGCAAGGTTTTGAGCAACGGCTCGGTCCGCAACCAGGCCGAATTGCTCGCCTACCTCAATGGGAAAGGCGTTCAGGTCAACCAGTCGACCCTGAGTCGTGACTTGGCTGAGCTTGGTGCCCGCAAGGTCGCAGGCATGTACGTCATCGAGCCGGAGCAGGATGTCAGCGAGAATCCGATCGTGTCGCCGGGCGTCGTGAAGTCGATCACGCCGTGCGGTCCGCACCTGGTTGTGATTCGGACGGCCATTGGTCAGGCTCAACCGGTTGCCATCGCGATCGAGTCTTTGAAGGAACCCGCCATCGTCGGAACGATCGGCGGAGATGATACGGTTTTTGTCGCAACGAAGGATCGCCGGTCACAAGCCGTGGCGATCCGCAGAATGAGACATTGGTTTGGAGACAGTCATGTCTGACGCGAAGAAGTGTGTGCTGGCTTATTCGGGCGGGCTGGATACGTCCGCGATTGTCGTTTGGCTTTGTGAGCAGGGTTTTGAGGTTCACGCAATCCTCGTCGATGTGGGTCAGGATGAAGACCTGCAAGCCGCCTGCGACAAAGCCATCCGATACGGCGCCACCACGGCTGTCATCCGCGACGCCAAGCCGGCGATGTTCGAGTCGCTTGTGCCGACGGTTGTCGGCCTGTCGGCCACGTATGAAGGCAAATACCGTCTTGGAACAGCGATCGCCCGTCCGTTCATCGCAATGGAACAAGTGAAGCGTGCTCAGGAACTTGGTGGTGCAACGCTGGTGCATGGTGCGACCGGTAAAGGCAATGACCAGATTCGTTTTGAGTACGCGTACGGCGCGCTGGCACCGCAGTATCCGGTGCTGGCACCGTGGCGCGTGTGGAATTTCGAAGGCCGCATCGACCTGATCAACTACCTTCACGAGAAGGGTTACGAGGAGAAGTTCGTTGTCGAAAAGGACTACAGCCTCGATGAAAACCTGTGGCACATCAGTGTTGAAGGCGGCGTGCTCGAGCAGCCGAACAAGATCGTTGACGTTCCGAAGGTGATGACCGCCGTGGCGGATCGTTTCGCGCAGGGTGGCCCGGAGAATCCGCCGCAGTCGGTCGAGATCACGATTGAGAACGGCATTCCGAAGGCGGTCGATGGCGTTGTGATGTCGCTTCAGAACATCGTCGCCCTGTTCAATCGCAACTACCGTCACGCCGACTGGGCGTGGGATCTGATCGTCGAGAACCGCATGACGGGCATCAAGTCGCGTGGGATCTACATCAATCCGGCGGCCAAGCTGCTCTACGTTGCGATGGATGCCTTGGCGAGCAGTTGCCTGGCGAAGGCTGCTTACGATCAGTATGTGCATCTCGGTCAGCAGTACGGCAATTTGGTATACAACGGCGAGTGCTTCAGCGACCAGTCGATCATGTTGGAAGCGGCGGCGAAGGCGATCATGGGCAAGTTGAACGGCACGATCGTGGTGCAATTGGCACCGACGCCTTATGCTGCACAGATCGTCGCATCCGACGCCATCTTCCAGGAATCGGCCGCGACCTTTGAGGCCAGTGATTACACGCATGCCGATGCGGCCGGCTTTATCAACCTTGGCTGGCGCAGTGCAATCGGCAAGCCCTTCGTCGAGGCGAACCATGAAAACCCTGTGGAAGCAGCAGTCCCCGCTTCATCCGACGTTTGCTCCGAACAACAACACGTTGAAGGAGGATTGGTTTCTTCTGCCGTTTGAGCTGAAGCTGCAGGAAGCGCACGCACAGACTCTTTGTGCTGCGAACATCTACACCGACCAGGAGTTGCAGGCCGTCACTGACGGCCTGCGTCTTTTGCGGGAGCAGCACGTCGACACGCCCTGCCCGGAATCACCGGCTGAGGACATTCATACGTGGGTGGAATCGGCGCTCGTGGAACAGGTGGGCGAACCGGGGCGCAAGATTCACACAGCCCGATCGCGTAATGACCAGGTCGCGACCTTGCTGAAGATGTACGTCATCGCGTCCGGTGATGCACTGGTGACGGACCTGGCTGGTTTGATCCGCGTGTGCTGTGAACAAGCGAAGGCGTGGTCGGACATCGCATTCCCGTTGCAGACGCATTGTCAGTTCGCCGCACCGGGCAGCGTTGGCTTCTGGTCGCTGCGATACGCCGCGTCGTTTGGACGCGTTCGTGATTCGCTGACGGCGTTGTGTCAACAGTGGCGTCGGTTCTGTCCGCTGGGTGCTGGCGCGGTGGCTGGTTCATCCGTTCCGATCGACCGCAAGATGCAGGCGACGCTGCTGGGCTTTGAATCGCCGAGTCCGAACGCCCTGGATTCGACCTCGACGCGCGACGAGTGTCTTGAGTTGCTCCATCAGTGCGCCATGACGGCTTTGCATCTGCAGTCTCTTGCGACGGACGTGATCGCGTTTTCACAGACACCCTTTGCATGGACGCAGTACCCCCCCGCTTTCGGGACCGGCTCATCGATGATGCCGAACAAGACGAACCCGGATGCGATGGAACTTCTTCGTGGTCATGCGAAGCTGATCGCCGCTGCGCATCCGCAGGCATTCGCACTGATGCAGGGCTTGCCCAGCGGGTACAACCGTGACCTGCAATGCATCAAGCCGATCGTCCACGATACGGTCGTGAAGCTCCGCGACCTGCTCGCCATGACAACCGAATTCGTCGGGGCACTCGATTTCGATCGCGAGCGGTGCGAGGCGGCCTGCGAACACGGCTTCATCGATGCGACCCTGCGCATGGAGCAAAACGTCGTGAACGGGACGCCACTGCGCGACGCCCACCACGAGATCGCCGCAGCCGTCGCCGCAGGAGGATTCACCGGCGAGGCCCCCACGATGGTTGCCTATCAGACAATCGGCAGTGCGTCACCAGCCGAAGTCGACCGCGTGGCCGATCAACTGCTCTCGGCGCTGGCTGAAGGAAATCCATAGAAATAGAGTTTGTGAATTTTCTTGCGTCGCTTCGGCCATGACCGTTATAGCTGATGGCAATGGACCAGGCACACGATGTGTTTCAACGGCTTGTGAAGTCCGTGGGGCGGCGGTCATGGTTTGTGCCGTCGGTATTTGCGATTGCCGTATTGCCCTGCCATGCACAGTCGACCGATGAAAGCGCTGCCGATGCGGCGTCGCAGCAGGTGTCGGTCAAGTTGGCCAAGCCGACATACAACAACCTCCGTTACGAAGATGACTTTTCCTATCTCGACGGCGCTGAGGAAACGTACGAGCCTGACATTTTTGATCCGATCAAGAACATCCATCTCGATGAAGACTTCACCCTTTCTGTTGGCGGCGAATTCCGCTTCCGCGTCAACTCCTTTACCAACACTGCCTTTGGTGCGCGAGCGGTCACACAGGATACGAGTCTCGAGCACCGCGTTTTTCTGCACTTTGATTTGAAGTATCGTGACGTTGCGCGTGTGTTCGTTCAAGGTGTCAATGCAGAGATCGAAGACAACGATATTCCGCTGATTCCGATCGAGGAAAACCGCTTCGACATTCATCAGGGCTTTCTCGACCTGCGCATCCTTGGCGAGGATGTGCCGCTAACGCTGCGCATCGGGCGGCAGGAACTGCAGTATGGCGCACAACGGCTCATCAGTCCGCTCGATTGGGGCAACACGCGGCGACGCTTCGACGGGGTGAAGCTGTTTTATGAAGCACCGGATTTCGGCTTCGACGTTTTCTACGTGCGGCCTTTCGATCCGATCGCCGTCAATATCGGAGAAAACCAGAACCGCAAACCCGATGAGTACCGCGAAGAGATGCACCTGTATGGCATCTACAGCACGTACACCGGTATTCCGAACCATGGCATCGACGGGTATTTTTTCGCGCTTCGTGATCGTGGCGACTTTGTAAACGCGAACAGCAATGCCGGCGACATTTCGCTCTACACGCTTGGGGCTCGCTTCTGGGGAAGAACCGGGCCATGGGATTACGACACGGAATTGACCGGCCAATGGGGGCGTTGGGCGGGCGACACGATCCAGGCGTGGTCATGGTCGCTTGACTCGGGTGTGACGTTCGATCATCTGCCGTGGTCGCCGCGACTGGGGGTGGGCTTTGATCTTGCGACCGGCGATGATGATCCGACCGACGGCAAGCACGGGACGTTTTATCAGCTTTTCCCGCTGGCCCATGCCTACCTGGGCTATCTCGACCTGGTGGCGCGGCAGAACATCATCGCCCAGAACATCAACCTGACGATGAAACCGGCTGAGAACGTCAAGGCCCACATCGCGTGGCATACATTCTGGCTGTACGAAGAATCGGACGCGCTTTACAACGCCGGCGGCGTTCCCATTCGTCGTGATCCATCGGGCAAATCGGGCAGCGATGTCGCCAATGAGCTGGACATCACGGTGGCTTGGCAAATCGACACCCATCAGTCGATCCTGCTGGGCTACTCGCACATCTGGAACAACAACTTCATCCGGCAGACTGGCGCAAGCGAAGATCCCGACTTCATCTACCTGATGTACAAGTTCAGATTCTAAAAGGGCTTGCAGGATGGTGTCACTGACGGCCCGGATGCCGTACAATTCGCGTGGTGACTTGCAGCGTGATCAATCTTGGAGAACCAAACGTGACCAGGCTCAAACGCATGCTTCTGCTCATTTCCATGTCCGGCCCAACGCTGTTCAGTGGCTCGTGCTACGAACAGATCGGGACGGAGATTCGCGACGCGTTTCTCGCGGGGACGAATGTGTTCGTCCAGAGTCTCACTGTCGAATTGCTGGCGGACGCGGTCGGTGTCGACGACACAATGACCGATGCCAGTTCGATGTAGTCGCAAATCGACGTTCGCCGCCTATCCCGGCTGCCAGGTTTGCAGCATGTAGATGTAGTTGGCCCGGAGGTAGTCGTTTGGATTCGGGCATCGCAACAGATTCATGCTGCCGCGCAACTGCGCCAACGACTGATACTCGTTTTCCGACAGCCACCCTTCGACCGATTCACGGATTTCGGTGATGGTTGCTTCGCCATGGTTGAGCACCGCGGAGACCAACTGCACCGCTTCCGCGCCACACATGATCGCCTTGACCGCGTCGGCTGCGGAGTGAACACCGCCGGATACCGCCAGCGACGCCTTTACCCTCTCCGATAGAATCGCCAGCCAGCGCAAACGCAACGGCAGCTCGGACGCCGTCGAGAGCTTCAATTGCCGCGACACGGCAAGCTCCTCGAGTTCGATGTCCGGTTCAAAGTAGCGGTTGAACAGCACGATCCCCGCAGCGCCGGCTTCGACGAGTCGCTTGGCCATGTTCGGTAACGCGGTGTACATCGGACTGATCTTGATCGCCAGCGGGATGCCGACGGCGTCGTGGATGGCCCGCACCATGTCGACGATGTTGCGTTCGACATCGGCCGATGAACGATCCAGATCGGTGATGACCTGATACGGGTTGATCTCGATGGCGTCCGCACCGGTCCGTTCGATCGCCTGAGCGAATTCGACCCAACCGCGCGCGGTGGATCCATTCAGCGATGCAATAACAGGAACGTCGATGGCCTGCTTGATGAGCGCAACGTGATCGAGATATTGCTCCGGTCCGAGCACGAACGCATCGTGTTCCGGCAGCACGCTTGCCGCTTCTGCGAACGTATCTGCGTAGAAATCGCGCGCGTCATGCGTCGCCATCGTCTCGGCGGTCACCTGCTCTTCGAAGAGTGATCGCATAACCACGGCCGATGCGCCACCCGCGACCGCAGCCTTGACGGACTCAACGGTATCCGACAGCGGCGATGCTCCGACCATAAACGGGTGATTCAGTGTCAGACCTGCGTAAGAAGACGTCATATCCATGGCTCACCTCGTTTATTCCTCGTGCGTCGATCCATTGCCATTGGGCATCCGCATGGCTGCCAAGTGTTGATAGACGCTGATGCGTCGCGTGGCCGCCTGTTGTGCCTGTGCTGCGAGGCGTTTGAATCGCTGCGGGTCAATCCGTTCGACCATGCGGAAACGTGTCTCGTTTCGCATGTAATCACTGACCGGGATGCGACCAGCCGGCGCATCAATCATCAGCGGCGCGTCGCCCAGCGACAGTCGCTGTGGGTCGTAGCGGTAGAGCGGCCAGATACCACTGTCGACGGCCCGCTTCTGTTGATCCGTCCCGAACGCCAGATCGTACCCATGTGCGATGCAGTGGCTGTACGCGATGATCAGCGACGGGCCTTCGTGCGCTTCCGCTTCCATAAAAGCCTTGACCGTGTGGTTGTCTTTCGCACCGAAGGCGACGCTCGCGACGTACACGTGGCCGTAGTTCATCGCCATCAGGCCAAGATCTTTCTTGTCCACGCCCTTGCCCGCGGCGGCGAACTTGGCCGCTGCACCGAGCGGCGTTGCCTTGGACGCCTGTCCGCCGGTGTTGGAGTACACTTCGGTGTCGAGCACGAGCACGTTGACGTTGCGCTGCTGCGACAACACATGATCGAGTCCGCCATACCCGATGTCGTAAGCCCAGCCGTCGCCGCCCAGCAGCCAGACGCTCTTCTTGACGAGGTAGTCCGCAAGCAGCATCAGTCTCTTTGCGTCGGGGTTGTCGACGTTCGCAAGCGACTTCCGCAGGGCGACGACCCGCTCGCGCTGCTGATTGATGCCAAGCTCGGTCGATTGATCGGCTTCGAGAATCTCCATCACCAGCTTTTCGCCGATCGTCGGCGCCAATCGCTCAAGCAGGTTGCGACATTGATCCTCATGCGCATCGACGGCCAATCGGAATCCGAATCCGAATTCGGCGTTGTCCTCGAAGAGGGAGTTCGACCATGTCGGCCCCCTGCCGTCGGCGTTCCGGGCGTATGGTGTCGATGGCAGGTTGCCGCCGTAAATCGAGGAACAGCCGGTGGCGTTGGAAATCAGAAGTCGATCGCCGAACAGCTGGGTCATCAGCTTGACGTAGGGTGTCTCACCGCAACCGGCACAGGCTCCGGAGTATTCGAACAGCGGCTGGAAGAACTGTGATCCCTTCACATCGATACGTTCGACGCGGCTGCGATCGAGTTCGGGAAGATCGAGGAAGAAGTCGTACCGCTCGCGTTCGCGCTCAAGCACGTCTGCGTGTGGTGTCATGTTGATGGCCTTGTGCCGCGGATTGGCTTTGTCCTTCGCGGGGCACACGTTGACACACAATCGGCAGCCGGTGCAGTCTTCCGGAGCAACCTGAATCGTGAACTCCATCCCCTTGAATTCCTTGGCACGGTATGGAACGTGCGGGAACCCGTCGGGAGCACTTTCGAGGGCTGATGGCTCATAGACTTTCGCTCGGATGGCGGCATGCGGGCAAACCAGGGCGCACTTGTTGCACTGGATGCACACGCCGTTGTCCCAGATGGGCACTTCGGTGGCGATGTTGCGCTTCTCGTACTGTGTTGTCGCGGTTGGCCACGTGCCGTCCACGGGAAATGCGCTGACCGGCAGGAGATCGCCCTTGCCGGCAAGCATGACACCCGTCAGCTTTTGCACGAGGTCCGGAGCATCGGCGGCGATGATGGGTTGGCGTCGGCGTTGGGTGCTGACCTTCTCGGGCGTCTCAACCTTGAAGAGGTGATTCACTGCAGCATCCACTGCGGCACAATTGCGCCGCACGACTTCATCGCCCTTCTTGGCGTAGGTCTTGGTGATCGCTTCCTTGATCTTCTCGATGGCGGCGTCCTTGGGCAGGATGTCGCTGATTGCGAAGAAGCAGGTCTGCATGATGGTGTTGATGCGACCGCCCATACCGGAATCATGGGCGACTTTGTTTGCATCGATCACGTAGAGTTTGAGCTTGCATTCAACGATCTGCTCCTGTACCTCGTGCGGAAGTTCATCCCATACCTTGTCAGGACCGAATGGCGAGTTCAACAGCACGATCGCCCCATCGCTTGCAACGTCGAGCACGTCAAGTTTGTCGAGGAACGTGAATTGGTGGCAGGCAACGAAGTCGGCTTTGCGAATCAGATACGGGGCGTGGATGGGATCCGGGCCGAAACGCAAATGTGAGATGGTCATCGCCCCACTCTTCTTCGAGTCGTAGACGAAGTAGCCTTGCGCGTGGTTTTCCGTTTCCTCGCCGATGATCTTGATCGAATTCTTGTTGGCTCCGACCGTGCCGTCCGCTCCGAGACCATAGAAAACGCCACGGAACACCTCGTCCGATTCGATGTCAAACGACTCGTCCACGCGTAGCGAGAGATGGGTAACGTCATCCTCGATGCCAACCGTGAATCGTGGCTTCGGTTTGTCGGCAGACAATTCGTCGTATACCGCCTTCACCATCGCCGGTGTGAATTCCTTGCTCGACAGCCCGTAGCGACCGCCGATCACGCGTGGCGTTGATCCGTTGCGCCCAGCCGATTGGAAAGCGGAGACGACATCGAGAAACAGCGGTTCGCCGACGCTGCCAGGTTCCTTTGTGCGATCGAGTACTGCGATTGACTTCGTACTTTGCGGCACCGCAGCGAGAAACTGCTCAACCGCAAACGGCCGATACAAACGGACACTGACAACACCGACCTTCTCGCCCTCATTGGCGAGATGTTTGACGGTCTCTGCCACCGTCTCCGCACCCGAGCCCATTAGCACAACCACGCGCTCCGCTTCCGGATGGCCGACGTAGTCGAACAACCGGTAGGCTCGCCCTGTTTGTTCGTTGAAGCGATCCATCACCGATTGCACGATGCCTGGGCAGGCGTTGTAGAATGTGTTGCAGGCCTCGCGGGCCTGGAAGTAGGCGTCCGGGTTCTGTGCCGTTCCGCGGATCACGGGAGCATCGGGCGTCAGGGCACGCTTGCGATGGGCGGCGATGTGCTCATCCTTGATCATGTTGCGGAGATCATCATCCGACAGCATCGCGATCTTGTTGATTTCGTGCGACGTGCGGAATCCGTCGAAGAAGTGCTGGAACGGAATGCGCGATTCAAGACTCGCCGCCTGGGCAATGCACGCGAAGTCGTGGGCTTCCTGCACGCAACTCGACGCAAGCATGGCGAATCCTGTCTGTCGACAGGCCATCACATCGGAATGGTCCCCGAAGATGGACAAGGCGTGTGTGGCGAGGGTCCGGGCCGTCACGTGCATCGTGAAAGGCGTCAGTTCCCCGGCGATCTTGTACATGTTCGGGATCATCAGCAGCAGGCCCTGCGACGCCGTGAACGTTGTCGAAAGAGCACCAGCCTGCAACGCCCCGTGAACCGCGCCGGCGGCTCCGCCTTCCGATTGCATCTCTGTGACCGATGGGACATTGCCGAAGATATTCGGCTGTCCGCGTGTCGCCCACTCGTCGGACACTTCGCCCATGCCCGACGAAGGTGTAATCGGGTAGATGGCAATGACTTCGTTGAGGCGATACGCCACCGAAGCAACAGCGTCGTTCCCGTCGATCATCCTGATATTTGGCTGCACCATGATGGTTCTCCCAGCACCGTCCGTTGATGGCGAATACACTGCAAGGGCCATGCCACAAATGTCGAAGCGCCATGAACGCGAAAACACTGCGATTCACGAGCATGGGTTCAAAGATGACGCCGTCAGGCACGTACATGGCGGCGGCGTTGTGGCATATCGCGCATGGGTGTCGCAAAGTGTCAACGTGGACCGATAGTTGCGTGCATGTTGCCGGTTTTGATGGCACACTTACGATGTGTGTCGGATTGGATGGGCCGCTCTTGTGATACTGAGATTCTGTTTGAAAAAGGGAATGCGCATGAAGACGTTCAATACGTTCGCGACGATCGCAATGGTGTCCTTGCTATCAGCGGCAGGTTGTCAGTCGTCAGGTCAGAAGTCCTGTTGCAGCGATACCGGCGGCAAGCGGGTCGGGACGTTTCGGCGTGCCGACATCGTCGTCGCCTACTACAACTCGACCATGCACGCCGAACATCTCCGCGAGCTAAAGGCCGAACGCGACGCCGCGCTGGCCGACGGTGACAAGGAGCGAGCCGAGGCGCTCTCGCGGCGTGGTGGTGAGATGCAGAAGTTGGCCCATCAGCAGTTGGCTGGCAATGCCCCGCTCGACAACATCATGGAACGGATGGGGCTGAAGGTGTTCGCCATCAAGCAGGAAGCGAATGTCACGGCCATCGTCGAGGAATCGGAGGCGCCGAAGGGGGCGACGACCGTGGACGTCACCAAGGCGATGCTGGCGGAGTTGACGTCCGCGCGGAAGAAGCGCTAACGTCGCATTCTGCATGCATTTAGGACGAATTCAGTTCTGCTTCTTGATGGTCTGATAGGCGTCCAGGGCCCGCTTTCGTGCTTCGGGATGATCGACGATCGGATCGGGATAGTTCTCGCCAAGGATCACGCCAGCAGCACCAAGCACGTTGGCTGGTGCTTCCCATGGCTGATGGAGCCATTTTTCAGGCAGTTCGGCGAGTTCGGGGCACCAGCGTCTGACGTAACCTCCTGTCGGATCAAACTTTGTGCCCTGTGTGATCGGGTTGAAGATGCGAAAGAACGGTGCAGCATCGGCGCCGCAACCCGCGGTCCACTGCCATCCCAGGGTGTTGCTGGCCAGGTCCGCGTCGACCAGCGTGTCCCAGAACCACGCCGCGCCGTCCTGCCACGGGATCAGCAGGTGTTTCACGAGAAACGATGCGACGATCATGCGGACGCGGTTGTGCATCCAGCCGGTGGCGTAGAGTTCGCGCATGCCCGCGTCGACCATCGGGTATCCGGTCATCCCCCGCTGCCACCGTTCGAGCGCGGCTGCGTTGCGTTCCCATGGGAAATCTGCGAATTCGGGCCTGAGCGGCTGGTTTCTGGTTTCGGGAAAAAAGTGGAGCAGATTGTAGGCGAACTCCCGCCAGCCGATCTCGGCAAGGTATTGATAGAGTGATTTCGCAGGGGTTTCGTCGCTCTTCGGCGTCGGCGGGTGTTCGTGTGGACTGACGGCGTGCCAGACCTGACGGGGCGAGATCTGGCCAAAATGCAGGTATGGGCTGAGGCGGGATGTCTTGCGCTCGGCAGGCAAATCGCGTCCGGTGTGGTATTCGGCCAACGCGTGTTGGGTGAATTCCCGCAGATTGGCGTGGGCACCCGATTCGGTCGGGATCCAGTGGTCGGCGAGCTTGTTTTCCCAGCTCATGTTGGCGAGCAGGTCAGGTTCGTGAGACGCGACTGCCCGAAATGATGGAAATTCAGGAAGTTTGCGCGGTTTGGGAAGAGGTTGGGGTGGGACCGGCTTGGCGAGGCAGGCTCTCCAGAATGGGGTGAAGACCTTGTAGGGATGGCCCGCACCGGTGCGGACGTCGCCGACATCAAAGAGCAGCGACCCGTTGTAGGTCTGAACTTCGAGGCCTGCGTCGACGAGTTGTCGGGTAACATGCTCATCGCGTTCGCGGAGGGCAGGTTGGAAGCAGCGGTTGAAGAACACAGCAGAGGCGTTCGTTTGGCTTGCGAGGTCGAGAATGGTCTTGCCGGAAGGGCCAACCCTGGTGATGAGATCACTCCCGCAGCCGCGAAGATCATCGCGCAGGGACCGCAGGGCTTGGTGCAGCCACCAACGGGACGCGGCGCCGGGTGGCCAATCGCCGTATTCCTCGGGGCTCCAGACATACAGGGGTACGAGCGGGGTTTTTCGCTGTTTGGCAAAATGGAGCGCGGGGTTGTCGGCAAGTCGCAGGTCGTTGCGAAACCAGAGAATGATCGGTCTTTCAGTCATCTTGGCATGGTAGCGGCTGGCGGGGTTGGCGACACGCCGTGAAGCGGGAGTGGTCGATAAGTCAGAATTGCCCGGAATCCATGGACAATCTTGGGGTTTGGACCTATGAATTCCGTCCTGTAAGTGATGAGCGTGGTTGGCCATTGAGCGTTATGTAGCGGTTCGGGTGCTATTCTCGGTCGTCTTGACCGTTGAGTGTTTTCGGGCCATTCGTATGGTGGTTTCGTGGGATGATGCAGGCTCAGCAGTAGGGATTGTTGGACGATATCGTTGCAACGCGTGTGCGGGCCTCGAGTTGGATCGGTGTCCGGTGATGATGTTGGCATCAGAATGAGGATTGGGCGACGATGAGCAGCGAAGCATCGATCAGTGTGGGTAGTCCGCATGGAGATCACGGACCAGTGAAACTGAGCGGTTTGGCATGGGGAGCGATCGCGGGGGCAGTTGCGATCTTCGGAATGCTGGTCTACAGCGCGTACATTGCTGACCACGGTCATGGCCATGGTGGTGGTCATGCTCATCATGTTCCGCCGCTTTGGGCGTGTCTTCCGTTTGCGGCGATGCTGCTTTCAATCGCCCTGCTTCCTTTGATTCCGAAGACGGCGCACTGGTGGGAGAGCAATCTGAATCGTCTGACGCTGGCGACGGTGTTCGGGGCGATGACGTTGTTGTATTACCTGTTCGCAGAGGGGGCGGGCAGCATCTCGGGCGTGCTGAAGCATGCGATTCTTGATGAGTATGTGCCGTTCATCGTGCTTTTGTTCAGTTTGTACGTGATCAGTGGTGGTATCTGTTTGCGCGGTGACCTTGTGGCCAAGCCGACGACGAACGCGGCGTTTTTGGCGGTTGGTGCGGGGATTGCGAGTTTCGTTGGGACGACTGGGGCGAGCATGCTTCTGATTCGTCCGCTGCTGCAGACCAACAGCGAACGCAAGCATGTCGTGCATACGGTGATTTTCTTCATCTTCCTGGTGAGCAATATCGGGGGCAGTTTGCTACCGATTGGTGACCCGCCGCTGTTTTTGGGTTATCTGCGCGGTGTGCCGTTCCTGTGGACTCTGGGGCTGTTCGTGCCGTGGCTGGTGACGACGGCGATCGTGCTGGGGTTGTACTTTGTGGTGGACAGTTGGGCGTTTGCGAAGGAGCCGATCAAGTCGATTCAGCTCGATCGCACGCAGCGGGAGCCGTTGTCGCTAAAAGGCTCGATCAACTTCGTGTATCTGCTGGGCGTTGTGTTGTGTGTTGGCACGCTCGATCCAAGCAAGAGTTTCTTCGGGTTGTTCACGCCGTTCCCACTGATGCGCGAAATGCTGATGATTCTGTTTGTGGTGCTGTCACTGAAGACAACGCCGCCGGGATTGCGCGAGGCGAACAAATTCAACTACCACGCGATCCTCGAGGTGGCTGCTTTGTTTATCGGTATTTTCATCTGCATGCAGATTCCAGTGGCGATTCTGCATGAGAAGGGCGCGAGCCTTGGCTTGTCGCAGCCTTGGCACTTCTTCTGGGCGACGGGATCGTTGTCGGCGTTCCTCGATAATGCACCGACGTACGTCGTTTTCTTCGAGACGGCCAAGGTGCTGGACCCTGTGGCTGGCGCGGCGACGGTGGACCTTGGCAGTACGATGATATCCGAGCCACTGCTGGTTGCGATCAGCCTGGGATCGGTGTTCATGGGTGCGATGACGTACATCGGCAATGGTCCGAATTTCATGGTCAAGAGCATTGCGGAGCAGTCCGGCGTGAAGATGCCGAGCTTCTTCGGTTACATGCTCTGGAGCGTGGTGATTCTGGTGCCAGTGTTTGTGTTGGCGACGTTCCTGTTCCTGTTGTAATCGTCTCGTCAAAACTGAGCTTTCGAGGGGCGTCCGATTGGCCACCAGTCGGCGCCCCTTTTTACTTGCCAACGAATGCCAGCTTGATGACAACTGTTGACACTGCAACACGTTAGGCGGACTGCGCACCCCTAACACTTTGTTAACGGTCGACAGCGGATGCGCTACCGTTGCCAGAATTTGGTGCCCGCTTTGATGCCCGCAATGACGGCAACTCTTCGACGCGGCACTATGGGTCGAGTTGGCGAAAAACCATGTTCGACCGGCGCGTCACGTCCTGCGGTGCGTGGCGTCAGCAGGCTCTGCTCGCGGTCCGACGCGCTCGTCATGCCCACCCACGTTGAGAACGTCACACGCAGCCCGTGGCGGTCAATCTTCCGACCAAGGTGGTCTGGCTTGTGGTTGATGCCTGCGGCCACACAGTCGCGTCTGAACGTGCTGTCCTTCGGGATTGTGGGGAACACGGGAGCATCGCCTGCAACGTCGTCGGGCCTCACCGACAACAATAGGTCGGCAAGGTCGCAGGGAAGCGGCTGTTCGGCACCGACCCGCGTCTTGGCAACCTCTGGACGCACCTTCACGCATGGACGGTCGCCGTCCAGTAGCTTCTCAACTTCATCGACCTTTAACGCTGGGCGCGTCGACTTCGGCTTCTTTCGCTTCGGAGTGATTTGGTCGGCGGCGTAGTTTGCTGCCATCAGCCGAGCCCGCACGCACCACCGATTCAGGGACGCCGCCGCACGGTAATAATGGATCCATGTGCTGTTGGATCGATGGTGCAGCGTATCGAGCGCCTCATTGACCCTCGCTTGGTTTCGCGCAAGGGCGGCTACTAGTGACGCTATCGCGGGATGAATCGTGAATCCGCCGCCCGAACCGACGCCTTGCGTCATGAGCCGCTTTTCGGCCTGAGCGCCTTACCTATTGACTTTTGCGATGCCACGAACGAGCTTTCCAAATGAGTCTGTGTTCAGACCTTCGCCGGACTCCAGGCCGTCAAACTCGCCCAGTGCGTCGGCGAAAGAACTCTCGCGAGTCAGGACTGGAACAACTTGCCCGGTCCGCAAGTCGCGCAAATGCTCGCGCGGCTCGGTCGTCCGCGACGCCGTTTTCTGCAGACGGTGCCGCGTGTTCCAATCGGCGGTTCCCTCGTCAGCGAATCGTGCGCTGCGCACGATCGCATTGCCGACGGCATCATGCTCCGCCTGTGCTTCGCGGATCAACGGCTCAAGGTCGTCGATGTCCTGCGACAGCCGTCGAATCTCCGCTTCTTGGGTATCGGTGTAGGATCGTTTCTCTTTGGTCTTCGCGTCCCTGATTTCTTCCATGCGCGACGTGGTGCGGTTTCGAATGCTGCAAAGTTCTACCAACGATATAATCAAGCCTCCTTGCTTGGGTGTTTTCTAAAGACTGGCGCACGCTGACTCCGACGTGCGCCAGTGCGGGCCTAAGCCCTGTCGACAAGCACGACACAATCGTCACTTCGATTCGCGCTTGATCGACTCCCACTCTTTCTCAATACGTGCAAGCACGCCGTCGCGTTGTTTGTCGATTCTCAATTGCAGCTGCGCCTTTGCTACCTGCTCCTCAACTTCCACCGTTTTGTAAAACTCCAGCACAAAGCAGTGGTAGAACGCGGCATTCCCCTCATGGAACGTTGGTGGAATGTTGTGTTTGCTCAAGAAGTATCGCATCTGCCGAACGGTTAATTCCTTCTCCGCGGCCAGTTTCTCGATGGTGAAGAACCTATTCACGAGTCACTCCTTTCACGTCGCGGACTTGACAACGATCAGTGTGATGAGGTGACAAGCGAGCGTAAAGACAGATAACTAAGAAATGTTAAGATGGTGGATAGGGTGTATGTCATGCAACACGTCGTCCCATTCCATTCAGCCGCTGGCCAGATCCTCTCTGCTTTTTACTTGGACCGTCATGCCGCACGTCTCTCAAACCGCCGAATCGTATGTTGTGGACGAAGGGAGATATCCATGAAGCTGAAACCACTGATCGTTGCCGCCGTCGTAGCGGCTGTCTGCCTTGGAACAGGCCTTTCGTACTGGGGGAAACCAAAAGGAAAACCGACCATCACGAATCTGAGCTACCGGGTGTGCGTCGAGTGCGAGCGCCTGAATGGAATCTCGATACAGGGACCGCACGACCACGGCCCGTGACAATCACGACCTAGCGTGGTCAACGGGGCTTGTTCCATCGGTCCAAGACTAGGTGCCCGCGATGGTGACCGCTTTGCGAAACGCGCATGAAAAACCCCGCTGGTAAATCACCACGCGGGGTAATCTTGCAAGGGGCGTCCGATTGGCTATCGGACGCCCCTTATGCATGCGCTGCGCGGTTGCGGGTCGGGTAGCTAAAGCGAAGGTCCGGTGGGGTCGAATCGATTGTGGGGAGAGTGTGCGCTGTGTGGGTTATGGGACGGGACGCGGGGAATCGTCATGCGGATCGCGACGACAGAGCGGGATGGTCGTTATGTGCTGGAACCGAAGGCTGCGTTGGTCGGGCAGTCGGCGGAGGCGCTGACGGAGATGGTGGGTCAGGCGCTGGAGCAAGAGAAATTCGCACTGACGATCGACATGCACGCGGTGTCGTCGGTGGACAGTCTCGGGCTTGAGGCGTTGTTGGCGACGGCGCGTCGGTGTGCGGCGCTTGGGGGGACGTGTCGGATCGTGAAAGCGAGTCCGAAGATTCGTGATGTCTTTCGGATCACGCGTCTGGAGAAGGACCTGGAGATTGTTTGAGTTGCGGCGGCGAAGCGGGATGACGTTTTATCGGATCGTCGAATGGGGCAAGCACTATGGCGGTTGAAACACGGTCATCATCGATTGGCGGATTGCTTGTCGACAGCGGCGTGGTGACGCAGGCGCAACTTGACGAGGCGTTGTCTGCGCAGTCGTCGCTTGGTTTGCCGTTGGGTGAGACGCTGATTCGGCTGGGCATGGCGACGCCGTCGCAGGTGTTTCCGATTCTGCAGTCGCAGATGAACGTGCCGTGGGCCGATCTCTCTGACGGATTGGTGGATTCGCGGGTGGTGCCTGTAATTCCGCGTGAGAAGGCGGAGCGATACGGCGTGTTGGCGTTGTTCCGGGTCGAGGAATCGCTGACGGTGGCGATGCATGATCCGCGTGCGATCTTCGTGATTGATGAGTTGGAGCAGATCACGGGGATGCGGGTTTTGCCGGTGTTGGTGTCGCAGACGGACGTGCGGCAGGCGATCCAGCGGTATTACGCGGAGACGGCGGCGACTGACGATGACGATGAGACCACTGATGGTCAGCAGGTGGTAGCGACTGGTGCGGATGACGGCGCGTTTATCGCGGATTTCGATGAGGACGGCGAGAGCGGCGAGGCAAGCCCGGTTGTCCAGCTTGTGAACGTCATGTTGGCCAATGCCGTGCGCGAAGGTGTGAGCGACGTTCACGTGGAGCCGGGACGCGCGCACACGAGCATTCGTTTTCGTATTGATGGTGAACTTCGGGAGGTTATGACGCCGAAGCTGTCGATGCACAAGTCGCTGATATCGCGGCTGAAGGTCATGACGAAGATGGACATCGGCGAGCAGCGTCGTCCGCAGGATGGTCGGATGATGGTGAACGTCGAGGGTCGCAACATCGACGTACGTGCGGCCAGCATGCCGACGGCGCGTGGTGAGAAACTGGCGCTGCGTATCCTGGATCGTGACAATCTGAAGCTGGATCTGAAGACTCTTGGCATGCGGGCGGATCTGATCAGGCAGATCGAGGGGATTCTGGAGCGCCCCAATGGGATGATCCTTGCGACGGGTCCGACGGGCTCGGGTAAGACGACGACACTCTATTGTCTGTTGAACCTGCTGCGCGGGGTCGAGCGGAACATCTGCAGCGTTGAGGATCCAGTCGAGTATGAGCTGGAGCTGGTGAACCAGGTGCAGGTGAATGAGGCAGCCGGGCTGACATTTGCGTCGGCGTTGCGTTCGTTTCTGCGTCAGGATCCGGATTACATCATGGTTGGTGAGATTCGCGATACCGAGACGTCGACGGTGGCGGTGCAGGCGGCACTGACGGGGCACCTGGTGCTGAGCACGTTGCACACGAACAGTGCGGTGAGCACGATCGCACGGCTGATCAACGTGGGGGTTGATCCGTCAATGACGAGCGCGGCGATGACGGCCGTCATTGCCCAACGTTTGATTCGGACGAATTGTCCAAAGTGCGTTGAAGCGGACACGCCGACGGATGAGTTGTTGGCGTTGTGTGGTATGACTTCGGCGGACTTGGTGAACATGCGTCGGGGGGCGGGCTGTTCGCATTGTTTCGGCAGTGGGTATCGCGGTCGGACAGCGGTGCATGAGATTCTGGTGTTCGATGATGCTTTGCGGCGGGCGGTGAGTGAGCGCGCGGATGTGACGGAACTGACGGAACTGGCGAAGTCGACCGGGATGGTGAGCATGTTCGAGGGTGGGAAGGACCTGGTGCGCAGCGGTCAGACAAGCCTGCATGAGTTGGTTTCGGTTGTGGGTGTGGACGAGGTGAAGCGGGAGGCGGAGTAGTGGAGATGTCGGCGGTTGAGATACTGGGCCGTGCGAAGGCGTGTGGTGCATCGGACGTCGTGCTGGTCGCGGATGCGCCTCCATTCATGCGTCTTGAGGGAGATTGGCGTCCAATCGTGGACTCAGCGCTGAATACGTTTGAATGCGAGGAGTTGATTCTCTCATTGCTTCCGCCGGAGCGCCGAGACGACAGCCATTTGAGCAGGGAGCTGAATTTCTCGCGGCAGTTGTCGAAGCTCGGACGGCTGCGGTTCAACGTGCATCGTCAGCGTGACACGCTGGCGGCGACGATTCGCTTAATCTGGCCTCGTATTCGCACGATGGAAGAGCTGCAGTTGCCGGATACGTTGGGGTCGATGGTATTGAAGAAGCATGGTCTGCTCTTGGTCTGCGGTCGTGCGGGGGCGGGCAAGTCGACGACGTTGGCGGCGCTGGTGCATCACGTGCTGCGACATCGGCGGGCGCATGTGATCACGATCGAAGATCCGATTGAGTATGTGCATGAGAACGGGATCGGGATTTGTGAGCAGCGTGAGATCGAGGCGGACACGCCAAGCTGGCAGGACGGTTTGAAGAATGTGCTGCGGCAATCGCCGGATGTCATCGTGATCGGTGAGCTGCAGGACAAGGAGAGCATCAAGACGGCGATTACGGCGGCGGAGACCGGGCACCTGGTGATGGCGAGCGTGCACGCGCAGGACACGATTCGCTGCGTCACGCGGATGGTGGATGTGTTTGGCTCCGGTCAGCAGGATCAGATTCGGTTGCAGTTGAGTGGGACGCTGCTGGGTGTGTTGGCGCAGGAACTGGTGCCGACTGTCAACGGTGATGGTCGCGCTCTGGCGACGGAGTTGATGGTGATCAACACCGCGATGCGGAATCTCATTCGTCATGCCGACTACGCGCAGATGGGCAATTCGATGCTGGCGGGTCGCGATGTGGGTATGTACACGATGCAGGAGTCGCTCGATCGGCTGCTGAGCGCAGGGCGGATCGCGCAGGACGAGGTGTTGAGCCGTCTGAATGATTGTCGCATGGCCGGTACTCAGCAGATGGCGGGTGTCTGAAGGCGCGAGAGGATCACGGGGTACATCGATGGCAACGATGGTCTACAAGGCACGCGGGCGCAACGGCAAGACGATCCGTGGCAAGATTGATGCGACGTCTGCGCAGGAAGCGGTCAAGCGGCTGCGGCGGAGCGGCGTGCAGGTGCTGTCGATCGACAAGCCGAATCTGGTGGCCGGCAGGGTTGGGGCCGGTGTTCATTCGCTCGGCAAGCGGCGTGTGAAGACGCGCGAGCTGCTGTGGACGCTGTCGCAGTTGCAGTTGATGGTCAACGCGGGGACAAGCCTGGATGACGCGCTGCAAATCACGGCAGAGTCGTCGGAGAATCCGAAACTGAAGGCAGTTCTGGAAGACCTGCAGAATCGGGTGAAGGGTGGCGAATCGCTGTCGGAAGCACTGTCGACGCATCCGGAGGTGATTGACCCGATTGTCTCGCGGATCGTGGCGGCGGGTGAGGCAAGCGGCACGCTGCCGAAGATGCTGGGCACGGCGCACGATCTGCTCGAGCGTTCGCATGAGACGCGGCGAACGATCGTCGGGGCGATGATGTATCCGGTGATTCTGTTGTCGGTGGCGTCGCTCGCACTGAGTGTGTTGTTTCTGTGGGTGCTTCCGAAATTCGTGAAGGTATTTGATGAGGTTGGGGCAGAGCTGCCGGGTATCACGAAGGTGGTGCTGGCGTTGAGCGCGTTCGTGAGTACGTACAAATTGGCCATTGCGGCGTTGCTCGCTGGTCTGATTGTGGTGGGTTGGCGGTTGCGTCGCAACGTCGCCGTGGTGTCGGCCATCACGCGGAGATTGCTGGCGATGCCGGTTATCGGCCCGCTGGTTCGGGCGGCGAATACGGCGCGGGCGATGGAGTTGATGGGGACATTGTGGCGGGCGGGGATTCCGATCACGGAGGTAACGCGTTTGACAGGGGCGACCATGCGCAATCCGCTCTATCAGGCGTTTTTCAAGGACCTTCGCCAGCAACTTGTGGATGGAAAGCGTCTGACGGCAGCGTTTCTGGACAGCGAGCTGTTCCCAAAAACGGTCGCGCCCATGATCCGAACGGGTGAAACAACCGGTCACACACCGGACGTTCTGCAATCGCTCGCGGCGTTTCACGATAAGGAAACGCGAGGGCTGATCAAAACGGCGATCTCGCTGCTGGAACCAGCGGTGATCGTGGTGATGGCCGGCGCGGTTGGGGTGATTGCGTTATCGGTCGTGCTGCCGCTGTTTCGGTTGTCGAGTGCGGTGCGGTAGAGACAAGAACGGGGTGATGGGGTTTGGCAGGTTATTCGCCAATTGGCATTGACGTTGGTACGTCGGACATCAAGCTCGCTCAGTTGAAGCGTGAGCGCAAGCAGTGGCTGCCGTTCGCGGCGGTACGACAGGTCTGGCGGACACGTTCGACGGATGAGCCGCAGTTTGACGACGTACTGACGACGAGCCTGAAAGCTGCCTACGAGAGTCACGGGTTCAAGGGCCGACGTGCGATCGTGACGGCGCCTTCGTGTCTGATTGACGTCTGGCCTGTAAAGGTTCCACTGAATGAAGGTGTGGACGTGTTCTCGTTTGTCCAGGCGGAGATTGCGGAGCGTCGGGGGCAGCTGACTTCGGAATTCGTGGTGGATTATTGGATTGCGGGCGAGACGGTCGAGCATGGTGAGACGAAGCTCGAGGCGTATGCGGTGTCGGCGTCGCGCGAGAAGATCGTGTCATTGGTGAAGTCCATCGAGGCTGCCGGGTTGTGTTGCACACGCATCGAGATCGGGGCGACATCGTTGGCGCACGGTGTTGAGATTGATGAATCGACGGAGTTGCTGCTGCTGGACATCGGTGATCGGACGTCGATGTTGATGGCGATGGACAACATGGGCATCACGTTCTGTCGCGACATCAAATGGGGCGGGGGTCGCGTGACAGCCAAACTCAAGCAGGCGCTCGACATCGACATGGAGACGGCGGAGCAGATCAAGCTTGAATGGGGCATCCGGCCCATCCATGAACATTCGGATGATCAGTTCGGCGACGCGCACCCGCGTCAGCAGGTAATCAATGATGCTATTGAGCAGGAGATCCGCGGTCTTGCATTGGAGATCGGGCGATCGCTTGCCTACCGGGTGCAGAGCGGGGATGCGCATGGTGAACGCTCGTTGGCGCTGGTGGGTGGCGGTTCGCAGTTGCGTGGAATGGACCGTTTTCTGCAGGATGCGTTGAAGTTGGGCGTGACGACGGCGCCGGTGCGGATGCATGAGGCGTTGGCGACGCTTGTGGAGCATGAGGGGCAACATGATGCTGCCGAGCGTTTTGCAATCGCTCTGGGGACGGCGATTTCGGGGGTGAACTGACGGTGCAACGGGTCAATCTGCTACCGAAGGATCTGCAGCGGCGTCGCTTCCTGATCGATCGGGCTCGGCTGTGGGGAATCATTGCCGGGTCAGCATTGCTGTGGACACTGGCGGCCAACTGGACGCTGAGCACGCGGGTTGAACGGTTGCAGCAAGTCGTCGACTCGGCGGAGGACGTGGGTGCAGCGCTCGAGCGCGCGAAGCTGGACATCGCAGCGATCCGGCAGCAGCGCGAACACGTGCGTGTCAAACATGACGCATTGCATGCGGTGGTGGCTGAGTCGCGCTGGGCCGATGTGGCTTCGGAGATTGCGAATCTCAGCGGCGAGGGGTTGTGGTTTCGCGAATGCGTGTTTGAGCGTGTGGATGGCGTGACTGGGGGCAGCGGTGATGGTGACACGGGAGGTCCCACGTCGATGGTGCGTTTGCGGATTGCAGGGTATGCGCTGTCCAACGCCGAGTTCTCGCGGTTTGTATCGCGCCTGTCGGGCAGTTCGCGTGTGACACAGGTGGAGCCCAATGAGTCGCGATTGGAGCCTTTGGGGCAGGGGCGGTTGGTGGCGTTTTCGGTGTCCTGTCAGGTGTTGCCGGAGTCTGATGAGACGGATGTGCGTGTGATGATCGATGCCGAAGTGGATGACGTGATGGCTGCGTTGGGTGGGCGGATCGGTCCGTCGTCGATCACGGAGTTGATGCGATGAGTTTTTCCGAACCACGCTTCCTGCGGTACACGGACGGTGACATTGCGTTTGGCGTTGCGATCTGCCTGGTGCTCGGGATGGTGGTCTGGCAGTGGCATTATCCGAAAGTCACGCAGATTCAGGCACTGAGGGCGCGTGCGGCTGAACAGCAGCGTGCGTTGGCGGAAGTGGAACAGATGGAGACCGTCGTGGCTGCGGCGCGGTCGGAGGCGGATGGGCTGACGGCGCGGTTGACGGGCTATGAAACGTCGGTGTTCGGCGTAGGCGGTGTGGCCGGACGGTTGGAGGAGTTTGCGCGTTTGCAGGAGGAGTGTGGTGTCGAGTTGGGATCGATTTCTCCGGGGGCGGAGCGGTCTGAAGGCTGGTACATGTCGGTGCCGATGACCGTCATCGCGCGCGGTTCGTTCGAGGAACTGCTGTGCTTTGTGCATCGACTCGAGGACGTCATGGTGGCGGCAGATATGAACGCACTGCGTTTTACGGCGGACCTGGAGGGGGCGGATATGACGGCGTCGGTGACGCTGCGGGTACTGACCGGGGTGGACGATCGTCCAAAGACGCAAGAGGGAGCGCTCTGAGCGAAGCATGGGTGCGAGCAGGCGACAACTTGTTCTGATCGCGGTGCTGGGGGTCGTGTTCCTCGGGTTGGCGATCTACCGGTTGCGGGGTTCCTCCGGAGGGCCTGCGCCAGCGGCGGCGGCGAGTGTACCGACCGTTGCCGAGGTCATCGTGGATCATGGTGTTGATCCGCAGGCGATGATTGATGCACTGTCGATGCCGTCTGACAACGCCATCTGGCGACTGCCTGATCAGGGATCGCTGAGGGATCGGGTTGCAGGAGACTGGCCAAGACCACGTCACAATCCGTTTCTGATATCGGACGTGCTGCAAAGTGTGATCGATGGCCAAGTGGGCGACGAGGATGAACCGGCTGCGGTTTCCGACGTGCCTTCTGAAGCGGAGATTGCGCCGCCACCGTTCTTCGTGCGGAGCACGTTTGAAGTGCTTGGAAGTTGGTTCGCGGAAATTGGGGATCAGGCGTACGGCGTGGGTGATGTACTGGATGGCTTTCGCATTGAAGCGATCGACGGTCGTCGCGTTCGGCTGGTGCATGTTGGTACCGATGACGGGCATGCGACCTCAAACAGTACGAAACCGACGAGTGTGATTCTGAGTTGCGGTCACGGTGCCGGGTTGGTGGGCGCGGCGTGGGTCAGGATCGGTGATGAGACAATGGGCGGTGAGGTTGTGACGGTGGGGCCGGACGGCGTCGTGGTGGAGCCGAGGAACGATGATGAATCAACAGCGGCAGACGGGAATGAGACGATCGATGTGCCCGTTGGGCGGGATTAGCACGATGAAAGTTACACGCACAGCGGGTCGACGCGGATTCACGCTCATGGAGGTGATCGTCGTTGTGATCATACTCGGCATCTTGGCGCTGATCGCTCTTCCCTCTGTGGGCGACGTGACGACGACAACGAGCGAACGAAGCGTGCGAAGCAATCTGGCTGCGTTACGCAACGCGATTGAGCTCTATGCCAACCAGCACAATGGCGTTTACCCTGCCGGCGCGACGGACGGATCAAGTGGTCTTGGGACGGAAGGCGCATTCGTTGGTCAGTTGACCAAGTACTCAAACGCAGCGGGTGTGGTCTCGTCGACGAAGAGTGCGTCGTATCCGTACGGACCCTACCTGAAGATGGGCGTGCCATCAGTGACGGCAGGATCGCTGAATGGCAACAACGGTGTCTCGGTGTCCAGTTCGGCGACGGCGTTGTCGGCCGACGGTTCACCCTCGAAGGGCTGGAAGTACAGCTACGTGACGGGGCAGATTATCTGCAATTCGACGGCGACGGATTTGGACGGGATCGCGCTCTCAGCATATTGACGGTTGCGGCGGTGCGCATCATGACGCGGCGAAGCGGGTTTACACTTCTCGAGCTTGTGACGGTTCTGGTCATTCTAGGCGTCGTATTGGCTGTGGCGTTGCCGGAGATGGAATCGTCCGGGCGGACCTATGTCCTCCAGGCCGGTGCGAACGAGGTGATGGCGGCGTTGCAGTTCGCGCAGGCGGAGGCGATTTCGACGGGTGTGAATCATGGCGTGTTGTTTTCGACGGGTGACAACTCACTGACCTGCTTCTCAGAGACTGGATCGCCGCCCTATCCGACGGTGGCTCATCCCGTGAAGAAAACGCCCTATCTGGTTGATCTTGACACGGCGGCTGGACTTGGCGGCGTGGCGATTCTGTCCACGACGTTTGGATCTGATCAGGTTGTGTTCGATACGCTGGGTTCGCCGGATGCTGGTGGAACGGTGACGGTTTCGTTGGGAGATTATCGGCGGAACGTCGTGGTGACGGCGATCTCTGGTGTGATGGAGTTTGCGGATCCGTGAGATGTCGGTGGCGAAATCGTGGCATGAGTTTGATCGACGCCATCGTGACGCTGGTCGTGTTGGGCGCGGTGACGACGCCGATTGCGACGGGCATTGTGTCGATCTCGCAGGGGGCGTTGCAGAACTATCGATCAGCGGCGATTCGCTGCGAACTGGTGTACGAATCTGAGCGATTGTTGGCGTTGCCGTTTTCAAGTTTGTCGGTTGGAACGACGGACACGAGCGTGAATCTTCCCGGCGGGTCGGCCACGCGGACCGTGACGATCAGTCTGGCGGATTACGACGGTGACGCGGTGGCGGATGCGGAGTTGCTGCGAATCGTCGTAGCTCTCGAGGGGCAGTCGATTACCTTCTTTCAGAGTGATTGGAAGGAATGATGCGACAGGCAAGGGGTCATGGTGGTACATCGTCATGTCGACGTCGCGGGACGATGAGCGTGGTGATCATTATCCTCGCCATCTCGGCGACGGCGATGATCACGGGCACGCTGGCGATGACGACCGGTTCGACGACGGTTCAGGATCGGGCGTTGACGCGCGAGCAGGCAACGTTTCTGGCCGACGCCGGACTGGCTCGGGCGATGGTGATGCTCAAGAACAACGAGTCGTGGCGAACGGGTTATGCGTCGGTGAGTCTGGGGGCGGGTACGTACACGGTGACGCTGACCGACGACGGTGCATACATCGACATTCTGTCGACCGGGGTGGTTGGGGCGATCAGTGTGCAGACGTCGGCACGGGTGACCTGGGAATGACGGGTCGCACGAATTTCATTGCCCATTCACATCAATTCTGATCCAGATTGCTCATGTCGCTGACTGGTTTCGTCGGCGCGACGAAGCCAACGGCATCCCGCATGGTGCGCATCTTGCCTTTGCGGGTTGTGGCGCGATTGTTGCCGTGACTTTTCATCACCAGGCGTCCTGACGGTTCCTGAATCGTGATCATCTGGGCGATCGTCTTGCTTCCGATGGTCGTGGATGCCGACTGCGGGATGACTGGGTAGGTCTTGGCGCCATCGTTCCAGTAAACCTTGAGCGTGTACGTGGTGGCTGGGGTAATACCACCAAAGTGGATCCACATCGGTTCGGATCCACCGAATCCGCGGGCAACGGCGAGATCACGTCTGGCGATAAAGGTGGTACCGTCGGCGGCGAGGAGGTCGACCCGGACACCGTTGGCTGAGACAGGCGTTCGACCCTTTCCAGCGCCGATGAGTCGGACCTTGAGATAGTTTCCATTATTGAGGTTGTTTTGCAGCAGCGAGTTGCCCTCGTCTTCCTGGGTGATGGAGATGTCGAGGTCGCCGTCGTTGTCATAGTCCACGAAGACGCAATCATGGGCGTTGCCGTTGGCAGCCAGTGCGCTCACACCCGACACCACGGTGAACGTGCCGTCGCCGTCATTGCTGTAGAGGGCGTTGTCGCGGTCGTCGAACGTGACGAGGTAAAGGTCAAGATCGCCGTCGTTGTCGTAATCGCCCCAGCAGCCGCTGCGGTTGCCGGTGGTTGTCGATAGGCCGGCCGTCGTGATGACGTTGGTGAATGATCCGGCGGTGTTTTTCCAGAGATAGCTGGCTTGGCTGGTAGAGTCGGTCCTTCCAACGAAGAGATCGAGATCGCCATCGTTGTCAAAGTCGGCCCACGCTGATCCGGTCTTTACACCATTTCCGGTGATGACGGAGATGCTGCCGGGATTCTCGGTATAGGTGCCATCGCCATCGGATAGGAAGAGCTTCCCACCGCTGAGGTGGTAGAAGAAGTCCAGATATCCGTCGTTGTTGACATCACCGGAACTGGCGAAGTCGCCGTTGCCATAGTCTCCGCTGTCATTCAGTCCGTAGGACGATTCATCGGTACCGGTGAGGGCGATGGGTGATGCGCCGTCGTTGTGGGCGATCCAGTTCTTGTTGTTGCCCGACAAGATGACGACGTCTGCCCAGCCATCGTGATCAAGATCGCCGGCGATGATATTCTCGTTGTTCCGCGGGTCTGTGAACCCTGCTCCGCTTGCGCTGGTGAACACGGCGCTGCCATTGTTGGTGTAGAGAGTTTCAGAGTCCCAGTTTCCGACCGTGGCGACCCAGACATCGAGATCGCCGTCGTTGTCGACATCGACGAGGGCGGCTTGGCGACGGGCGTCGCCGGTACCGAAGGTGGACGAGACGAATCCGCCGGAACCATCGTTGATCATCAGCTTGGCGGTGTTGCCGGTGATGACGGCGTCCAGATCGCCATCGTTGTCGAGGTCGCCCCATTGCGCGCCGGAACCATAGTAGAGTTTGTCGCTGGTCGTCTGGACGGCGTAACCGCTGCAGTCGGAGACATCATTGAAGTTGCCGCGTTGGGCGAAGATCGCGGCGATGTCGTCGGCATCGAGGGCGTAGTTGTAAACGCGGACGTCGTCGAGCATACCGTCGAATCTGTCACAGCAGGTCCTGCCGCCAACGTACAGACTGCGATCGTCGGTGCTGAGCGGACCTGCGTGGGTGTATGGGGGCGATTGTTCGTCAATCGAGCCATCGACATACATGTGGACGTTGGTTCCGTCCCAGGTGGCGGCGACATGATACCATCGATCGGTTTGAAGGATGGTTGACGAGAGGTTGTCATTGTCTGCGTCGTATTGATCGAGCGAGAGTTTGAGTCTGCCGTCCTTGACGCAGAGTTGATAATTGACAGGCGTTCCATCGCCTTTCCTGACGATGGGATTGACGTCGATTCCGGTTCCCCACGAGTCGCCCCTGATCCACGCAGCGATGGTCAGCCCATGGGTGATCTTGAGACTGTCGGAGCTTGGGACGGCGACGTAGTCATTCGAACCGTCAAACGTCAGGGCCCCACCATCAACGCCGCAGCTTCGTACGGGATCGACGGATTCCGTTGAGCTTGAGCCTCCCAGTGTGCCGTTGTTGGACAACGTCGAGCTATCGGTGACCGTTTGGCTGGATGCGGCATCGAGTTTGTAGTGGGCGACCAGCGACCCGTTTGGCTGCGTCGGGACGCTGAGCATGAATGCTTGCGACTTGAGTGTTCCACCAAAGTGTCCGGGGTTGATTCGGGTCTTCGCGGACATGGCCGATCCGCTCCATTGGATCAACTCCAGATCTGGGTCGTCGTCGCTCATCGCCAGGAAGATCGGGGACTTGCCGTAGCCGGTTTCAAGTTGGATAACTTCTGGATCCTCTCCGCCCATGTTGACGCCATTGGTTTCCGCGGACCATTTGGCTCCATTCCAGGTACGGTAGCGAAAGATGTTCTCATTCGACTGGTGATACGCGACCAAGGCGTTGTTGCCGTTTCGCTCATAGGCGATGTCGAATTGTCTGCGGTCTTTGTATTCGACGCTTGTTTCAACTTCCGTGACCGAACCCCAACCCGACCCGCTCCAGACGATGAGGTTGAGGTCGTTGCTTGCGTCGAGGATGCCGCAGATGATCTCGTCGCTTGCGGTGTCGGCCGCGAGGCGGATCCACTTTTCTGAAGCGCCGACGCTCGGAAGATTCTGCGCACTGGACCAGGACGAACCGTTCCATGTTCGATATCGCGGCGTGCTCGCATCCTCGTCGCCGAACACGGCGATGCCCTGATTGGACTGGGTTTCGTACGCGAAGGCGAATGCCTCGGTCGTGAGTGTGTCGTCTGACTCGGACAACGTTGTCCACGAACTCCACGATGATCCGTTCCAGACGGTGGCCATCACGCCCTCGTCGTCGATGCCGGCGATCAGCATGATCTCATCAGACTTCGGATTCGGATAGAGCGTTAGGAAAGCGAGGCCGTCGTCGTCGGGCAGACTCATCGTGGTTTCACTGCTGAGTGTGGAGCCATTGAACGTCCTGTAAGCAAGCGAACCGTCGTTGTCATCGCCGCCAGTGCCAGGTTTGTAGTAGACAAGCAATGCGGTGCCGGAAATGTGCTCGTAGGCAAGGTCGTAGCTGCGATACAGCGCATTAACCGAATCGCTGCTGACGCTGGTGAATGTGCCCCAGCTTCCGCTGGTGTAGGCGGCGAAATAGACGCCGCCATCGTCGTTCATGATGGCTGCGGCAATCTCGGTACGTGTGGGACAATCTCTTGCGACGACCCAGCGTGGTTCCTTTCCGACGCTGGTCATGGTGGTTGTCGATGACCAACTCGATCCGTCCCACGTGGCGTAGTATGGCGTGGCATAAGTGTCACGTCCGAAAACAATCATCGTGGGTGAGTTCTCGTCGGCGTGGGTGGTTTGCGGAAACGCGAGGGTGATGACCAGGGCTGCAATGCCAATGAGCAGTCGATGGAGATACATGGGAATTCTGCCTCTGCTTGGTTTGTTGGTCGGTGCATGCGCACCGTCAGGCTGCCGATACGATCAACATACGATTTGGCGTCGTTGGCTGAGCGACGCAATTGGTGGAGTGGCTTATGCGGACCTGGTTTCTTGGATGCCGACGGACGCGGACTGGCTTTACGTTGGTGGAGGTGATCGCGGCGAGCGTGGTGCTGGCTGCGATTTCGCTGGTGTCGTCAACGCTGCTGGTATCGGTCCTGCGGGCGCGGGAAGCCGTTGTGGCACAGCATGAGATGGACCGTCACGCGGCGATCACCCTGCTGCGGATTGAGGAGCACCTTCGCGAGACGGTGGCGATCTACATCCCCAATGCGCACGACACGACACGTCCGATATTGGCGGTGGCCTATCGCTTTGACGACGACAACGATGGTCAGTTCGACGAGGACGCGGCTGGCGCGGCCGATGCGAACCACGGGGTGTCCGGGTTCGATGATGACGGCGATGGTGCGGTCGACGAGGGAGATCCGGCGGATGACGACGAGGATGGGAGCGTCGATGAAGATCCGGTGGATGGGACCGATAACGACGGGGACGGCCTGATCGACGAGGATTTCGGGGCTGACATGGATGGGGCTGGCGGCGCTGACGATGATGGTGATGGGAGCGATAACGAGGATGGGGCTGGCGCGATTATCTACTTTGTTGAGGATGGCGACCTGATGGAATGGCACCCGGACCTTGGGGAGAATGTGGTGGCCAAGAATGTGACGTCGTTTGACGTCACGTTTGAGCCGGCAGTGTCGTCATTGGGTCTTGCCGCGGTGACCGTCGAGATCGCAATGCAGTCGTACACTGGCGACGTACGCAATTATCGGACGCGGATCGCGCCGCGCAACTTGGGATTGTATGGTGACTAGGTTCGGTCATTTCGGATCGGTTGTGTCGACCTGTTGATGGAGTGAGATGGTGTCCACGGAACTGCGACAGCGTGTGTTGGATGTTGATTCGTTACCAAGTCCGCCTGCGCTCGTGGCGGAGTTGCTGTCTCTGACGTCGCGTGAGGATGTGCGGATCTCTGAGATCGCGGCGCTGATTGAGCGGGATCCGGCGTTGTCGGCGAAGTTGCTGAAGCTGTGCAACTCGGCGGCGTTCGGCATGCGGCAGGAGATCAGTTCGCTTGACCGGGCGATGGTGATGATGGGTATCCGGCAGGTGAAGTCGTTCGCACTCGGTTTCATGGTGCTTAATGCCCACGACATCGAGGAATCGGAGTTCTTCGACTTCTCGCATTTCTGGCGACGGGCCTCGGTGACAGCGGTGAGCGCGAAGGCGCTGGCAAAGTATGCGACGCCGAATCTGACGGGTGAGGCGTTTGCCTGTGGATTGATGCTGGACATCGGGATGCTGCTTCTGCAGAGCCTCGTGCCGGATGTTTATCGAACGGTTCTTGAGCAGCACGCATCGTCAGGGCGACGATTGCAGGACATCGAGAAAGAGGTGCTGTCGCTGGACCACATGGAAATGGGCAGGACTCTGCTGAAACACTGGGGTTTGCCGGCGATCATTCATGAGACAGTCGGTGTGCATCATCGTCCGCAGACATACGAGGGCGATGACGTCGGGCAGGATTTTCTGGAGGTGGTTGCGTCGGCCAGCGAGATCGCGACGCTGTTCTGCGAGGAATCGAAGTCTGAGAGCATGGAGCGGGTGTTGCAGATCTGCTCTGGTTATTTCCGGATGGCGGAGGATCAGGCGCATGAGATGCTGACGCAGATTGGGGCAGATGCCCAGGATGCAGCGTGGCTGTTCGAGCTGAAGGGGGCGGAGTTGCTCGATTACGAAAAGGTGCGGGCCGAGGTGGAGCGGGAGCTGACTGCTGCAACGGCGGAGTGATTGGCGGTCAGAATTCTTCAGGCGGCAGCAGCCACAGATGCACCATGTAGGAGAAGATCAGGGCGCTGATGAGTGACCCGACGATGTCGACCGTGGTAAGCTCGCCGTAGTAGAGATACGACGCGACAAAGCCGATCAGCACGAGCGTCAGCACGATGGCGAGCACTTTCGCGAAAACAGCTGGTACGAACGGCAGATACTTCTTCATCGTTCTCTGTCACTTGAAATCTGAATGAACCATCCACGTCAGCGGTCGGCGAAGGCGACGTAAGCGGCCGCCAGCGTCATGACCATATTGAGCGATTGGCCGATCAAATACAACACGATCGGCTTGCCACCGACGACCTGCCTGGCCAATCGTTTGAAATCCGATTCCAACCCGATTGACACGAAGGCGAGTGCGAACAGCCAGCCGCGCAGGGCTTTAGTGCGGTTTGTGCATGCATCCACGACATCTTCGCCGAACCACGGTGCAACGACCAATGAGAAGAACAACGATGCACCGAGGAATCCGAGCACGAATTTGGGGAATCGCCGCCAGATATCAAGCAGCGACGGCCGGTTGCCGGACGGGTCACGCTCGATGACGCTGGTCCAGTAGATTGCGATGACAAAGGCGATGAAACCGATGAGGATGTTCTGAATCATCTTGACGATGGCGGCGACGCTTTCGGCCTTCGCCCCGAGCATGGCGCCGGATGCGACGACGGCCCCGGTGGAGTCGACGGTTCCACCGATCCACGCGCCGGCAACTTCGTCGGTTAGTCCCATGCCTTTCGCGAGAATCGGCATTGCCACCATCATGCCGACCGTAAAGATCATGGTCATGCCCACGGCGAGCGAGAGTTCTTCGCGCTTGGCACGCGACGCGGCTGCTGCGGCGATGGCTGCGCTGACACCACAGACCGACGTCGCGCAGGCAATGACGATGACGAGGGACTTGGACGGCATGTTCAGTAGACGTATGCCAATCTGCCACATGATGAGAACGAGAAGTGGCGTGACGAGCCAGGCGACCATCAATCCAGGACCGCCAAGGTCCATCATGCGGTTCAGGAGGATCTCAGCACCGAGCATCACCAGCCCGACCTTGATGAACAGTTCGGAGCGGGCGCCGTGGAGAATCCACGTTGGCGTGCCGATGGTGTTGGCGATGACGAGGCCAATGGTCAGTGCCCAGAGTGCATAACCCAGGCCGATGCTCTTCAGTGATGCCTGCGCGCCAATGGTCTTGGCCAGGGTTGTGATCAGGGCGACGGCGAGGAAGCCTTTCACGAAAGCGCCAGGTCTGATGCCCATGCAGCGTGCGGCCAGTGTGGTGAGCAGTGCGACGGCGCCAAGTGTCATCGCCACAGACGCCAAGGGCAGTGCGCCGATCGGATTGGACGACCACGTTGCGATCTTGGCGGGCGTTCCGGGAACGCCGAGCAATGAGAGGCCTATGAGTGCAGCGCCGATCCAGACGGACCACCAATCCTCGCTCTGCAGCAAGCCGTCCTTTTTCGATGGTGTTGTGGGTTCCGCTTCCATCGCGATTGCGCCGAGGCTGTTGGGCTGGCGATCTCGAAGCGAGACCGCGCTCAGGCGAACGCTAAGCGAAGCTGGCCTTCCGTCAAGTTGGCGACGTTGCCGTCGGCGCGAAGGGTCCGCTGTTCATGTTCGAGCAGGTGGATCTTTCGCCATCGCCCTCCGCCATAGCCGCCGATCGAGCCGTCCTTGCGAACGACGCGGTGACACGGAATGACCACGGCGATCGGATTGGCACCGTTGGCGAGGCCGACGGCGCGTTGACCCGTGGGTCGGCCGACACAGCGTGCGAGTTGCTCGTAGGAGCAGGTCTGACCGAACGGGATGTCCTGCAAAGCGGCCCAGACGCCCTTTTGAAAGTCGGTGCCGCCAAGCAGAAGCGGGATCGTGAACTGTTGCAATTCCCCGGCAAAGTACTCGTGCAACTCCGCTACCAGTTCATCCAGATGTGTGTTGTTACCCGGCAACGCTGGGCAGGAAAGCGATGTTGACACCCGTGCGATGTCTGCTGCTGCGGTGGCTGGTCCGCCAAACGCGAGCAGGCAGATACCATCGGTCGTGGCGGCGATCGTCAATGTGCCGATCGGGGTGCTGACAGGACGGAACAGCATGCAAGTCAATTCGTCGGCACGGCTTGGCGTGGTATCGAAAGTGCGGACAAACGCATCGTGAAAGCCGCTGGCGGAGTCGAACCCGACTTGTTGCGCGACTGTGGTGACATCGTCGCCTGCGCTCAGCAGCGAGAGCGCCTTGGCCATGCGCACGTTGCGTTGATGAGCCTGAAACGTGTGTCCATACAGGGATTTGAAGGCGCGGCGTACGGCGGTTGGTTCCAGGCCGCGGGACTTCAAGTCGTCATCGTGAACGATGCGCGACGGGTCGGACTCAAGCGTGACAAGCAATTCGAACATCCACGCCGGTGGTTGGTCTGCGATTTCCATGGGCTTGCATCTCTTGCAGGGGCGAAATCCTTCCGAAATCGCCTGTTGCGAATATCGAAAGAACGAGACGTTCTCCGATCTTGGTTTGCGGGCCGGGCAGGATGGTCGACAGAAGATCGACGTTGTGTGCACAGCGACGAAGAAAACGCCGTCATACGAAGCGTCGCGTTGCCGCATGGCCCGGTCCATTTCGCGTGTTGTGGGTGCGCTGAACATGGAATCAGCATAGCCGACTCGGTCGATCCGTCGCCACCGAATTTTGAGCGCGGCATTCGAATTGGGCGTTACACGTGGTCACCGGGCAGGCTGTTTTCGTGCAGCCAGGCGAGCAGCTCTTTCACGCTGCCGCGGGCGAGGGCCATGGTGTCATCGGCGGCGCCGTAGTAGAGATTCAGTCCGTCACCGTCGTCGTCCAGCGTGTAGCCGCAGGGGAACACGACGTCGGATACGTCGCCGGTGCGTTCGTACGGGGCTTCGGGTGACATGATCCACTGCTTGCTGCGGAGGAGGCATTTTCGGGGATCGTCAAGGTCGAGCAGTGCGAGGCCAAGTCGGTACATTTCACCAGCAACTGTTTTCTTGACGCCGTGGTACATCATCAGCCAGCCGTCGGTGGTCTCGATCAACGGAGGGGATAGGCCGATCTTGTTCGCGTCCCACCAAGGTCCGGTGCGGGCGAAGAGGATCGGCTGGTGTTGGCCCCAGTGGACCAGGTCCGGCGAGAAGGAGATCCAGATGTTTGGGTTGCCCTGTCGCGGGACGGGTCGGTGGATCATCGCCCATTGGCCATCGAACTTTCGCGGGAGAATGGCGGCGTCTTTGTTCTCCGGTGGCAACGCCCTGCCGAGGAATTCGTAGTCCTGGAAGTCGGACGTCGTGGCGATCGAGACGGCCGGTCCGGTGCGGTCGAACGATGTGTAGGTGATGACATACTTGTCGCATTCGGGTGCGAAGACGATGCGGGCATCCTCGACGCACCATTCTTCTTCCGGTCGATCGGGATGGCCTGCTTCGATCGCGGGTGTGGGATCGACGCGCCAGTTGGTGACACCGTCGTCAGACCGGGCGATCCAGAGATGCGATCGGCCCGAGCGACTTTCAACGCGACAGAGCAGCAGCGTTTCACCCGATGGCAGCTTCGTGGCGGCCGCGTTGAAAACGGTGTTGACCGACATCGGAAAGGCGTCGGACGTGAGGATGGGGTTGTCCGGGTGACGTTGCAGCAATTGCCGTTCTGATAGATCTGGCATCAGTTGCTCCTTTATGACCCGACTAGTTTTGCGTTTTGCTCATTCGCAGGACCATTCGGCCGTACAGATAGATCCCGATTGCCGTCAATATGCCTACGACAGCCATAATGTCCCAGACGATCGCAACGTTGTGCGTATTGTAAAGATACTCTTGGACGGCACTTGCTTCGCGTCCAGAGATCGCGACGAGCCAATCGAACGCCTCACCCTTTGGAATCGCAGCGATGAAATCACTGAGATTGTCTGAGAACATATTGGATAGCTCGCTTGCCGTTTGGGGGACTTGGTCTGAATCCGCGAGGGACTCAAGAGTATCGATAGATGGGATGCTGATGTCGCCACTTTCCACTTCCCGGGCAAGCAACTCGCGTGAGAATTTGTCTTTCGACGCATACGTGGCATAGAGAGTTGGCGCGATGAAGCTCTCGAGTGTCCACCCGACAGCCAGCGGTATTTGCGAGAATCCAAGATACATCGCCTTCTTGTCGTGAGGTGCGAAGTTGCCGATGAACTCACTGAACTTGGGGCTTGAGAGCATCTCTCCAACGCTGAACAGCGCAATAGCGCCGACCGAGACCCAGCCAAGCGTCGAGTGGCCCGATGCGACAAGCGCCGCGGATGCGAAGAGCGTTCCGATGATCATACTCGTTGTTGCGCGCATTCTTGCACTGATGCCAGCGAAGAGAAAACACGTCAGCATGATTAGCGCAGAGTTGAGGTTGATCATGCCCTCCGGTTGAATGGCTGTTCCTTCCTCATTGGTGATGACGACGAAATTCACGATGAAGTTTTCTGATTTGCCGGTTGGGAACAGCGTTTGGATGATGTCCTCTGTCCGAACCCAATCATTGATGTGCTTGGGGAGCACATCCCACAGTGAATTAAGCATGAACCAGAAACCGGAGAAAATGATCAGATACAGCCCGACGTGTGGCTTGATCAACTCGCGTATGGACTCGGCCGCGAGATTCGTGCGCGGGACTCGGCCAAGTTTCACAAGGCGCTGACGCTCAAGGCGTTCTTCCTTGCCGACCTCCTTGTATGTCAGCAGCATCAGAAAGTTGAGGCAAATGATCCCCGCACATGCGAGGAAGACGTATCGCCACTCCATCTTGCGCATGTATCCCGCCACAAGCGGGCCGAGGAATCCGCCGATGTTCACCGTTTGGTAGAAGATGCCCCACGCGACCGAGCTGTTCTTTCGCGACGTTGCTTTGACGAGCGTGCCCTGGATGCCGGGCTTGAAGACGGCAGTACCAGTCGCCAATACGATCGCCCCGGCGAAGAATCCATAGTACGTTGGGAAAGCGGCCATGATGAGATACCCGATGATCTTGATGACCGTTGAGACGAAAATCGTCTCCTTGTAACCGTAACGATCAGAAAGCCCACCCGTAAAAATCGGCACAAGCGATTGAAAGAACGCCCATGTGGTCATCACGTAGGCGAATTCGCGCATCGTCAGACCAAGTCCGCCGGTCTTGGCCGGATCGGTGACGTAAAGTGCCGCCACAGCCTTCACGCCGTAGTACGCCAGCCGCTCGATCATCTCCATCCCGCCGACGACCCAGAAGACGTAGCTCAGGCTGCCGATGGCGGCGAAGAGGCCCAGTTGCTTGACGTCGGCGATGGACGTGCTGTGCTCGTCGGCCAATGCAGGCGTCTGATTGTTCGGGGTGGATGGACGCTGGTCGTCGTTCGTCTGATTCACGTCGGGTCTCCGCTGTCGGGTTCGCCGATGGGACCGGCTGGTCCGAAGGGTGCGTGTCGCGTCATCACTGCCGGAGGGCGGTGTTGGGGACTCAATCCCCCAGCGAGTGGTTGTCAGCTGTGTTCTGTCGCGTCCTGCACTCGAAAAAGCAACGGCCCACGACGTGGGGCAATGATAGTGAGTCGCCTGTCGTTGTCCATGTTGCTCTGGTGTTGCCGCAACCGGGTGTTCGTGCAGGTGCATGATGTGCAAAGAGCACAAAAGAAAACCTGCCTGGCGTACGGCCAAGCAGGTTCATGGATGTTCAGTGCTCGAAGCCGTTCGATGGCGGCACGGGCGAAGTCTACGCACCAACCACTGCCCGACCTCGCAAGTCCAAGGTCCCACCGGGCACCAGGGAAGTGTTTTTGACGGCCCCTACCGCGGTCCGGTGACCATGTCTTGAAACACCCCGAAGTCCATCAAGTCCACGTCGCCATCGCAGTCGAAATCGGCGGGGCCGCAGAATGAAGGAATTGCGACACGGAATCCGATGCTGCCGCCCTCGCTCGATGGGGAAGAGTTGACCCGGACCGACGATCGCAGGTTGACCTCGGCGCTGACCCACGAGCTGCCCCGGAGGACGCGAAAAGAACTGCCTCCCACCGTCTCATTCCACTCCCAGACGTTGCCGCCCTGATCAGCGGTCCCGTAGAAACTGTCGCTGAGGGCGCCGGCCGAGCCAACCGTGGTCACGTTGCCGTTTTGCCCATTCCAGTCGGCGCCAGACCCCCAGTTCGCCACGTTCGCGCCAGGATTGCTGATGTCGCCGGTGGCGTTGGCGGTTGCGTTTGCAGGCACGCTGTTGCTCGCAGTCGGATAAAGCCAATAGTCATCCGAGTCTCCACCGTCGGCCGCCGGCTGGTGGTACGCCGCTTTGTACCACTCGTCTTCCGTGGGTATGAAGAACTGGGCATCCGGCGCCCGGGTCTCCGAAAGCCCGTCGCTGATGGCATACACGCCGTCTTCGGTGGTGCTCGCATCTTGTGCCCCGCTTAGCTGACCGTTGTGCAGCCAGTTCACAAAACGCATGGCGTCGAAGAACGATACGTAGTTCACCGGCTTGTTGCCCATGTCGGTCTTGACGGCGTATGTTAAGTTCGGAGATGAGCCGCTCTGCGTGATGCCGCCGCGTGGCTCGGTACCCATGCTCTCATTGTAGAGGTCGTACGTGTCGACAACGCCCGCGACGGCATTGAGGAACTCGGCATACTGGTCGTTGGTCACCTCGTACTTGGCGATCCGGTACACGCCTGTGACGGACCCGATGCCCGGGATGTCCCCCGAATTCTCCGGATCCTCCGCGTTACATGGGTTGCCAACGATTACCCACTCAAAGGTCACCTGAGCAGTTGCAGGAGCAGCAAACGTCAACGTCAGCACAACCGCACACGCGATGCCAAGACCGTCTGACCCACGATGGCGCAATCCCCGAGCAGGGAGCCACTGCAATCGCATATCCACCCTCCGAATGCGACTAAAAGTCTGGGATACTGGAAAACGATCGCTCGATGGTAGTGAAAATCGCTAACGCGGGTCAACCGGTCGGCTGCTGGCCGATGTCAGGCCGTGGACAGGTGCACGTTTTGGTGGACATGGCGACGTGTGCGCACAAGAAAGCCCGCCTGGCGAGCTGCAAGGCGGGTATTATCGATCACTGCCGGAGGGGGGACTTGAACCCCCACTCCCTTGCGGGAACGGGATTTTGAATCCCGCGCGTCTGCCAATTCCGCCACTCCGGCTGAGCTTGGGTGTCGAGGCCCATGAGGGTCCGACAGGCTGATACCATTCCGTCAGACGCGCCGGTTGTCAAGACGTGGACGCCGACACAAGGGCAAGACGTCGGGCTGGGCGCAAGAAAAGGCCCGCGTCGCGTGGATGGCGACGTGGGCCTTGTGACTCGCGGTGCGGTCGAGAGTTTCGCCTAATCGTCCATTGGCAGTCCGCTGGGGACGCTCTCCGGGCGATCCACCTCCGGCAGATTCGGGATGCTCGGCGAACTGAGCGATTCGAGGAACGCGACAAGGTCGGCCACCTCACCGTCGGACAGCTCGACGGGGGCAACGATCACCGGACTTACGGTGGCCACGATGTCGTCCATCTGCTCGGCGCGATAGAGCGGCTGAAGCTCCTCGATCAACAGGGACGGATCGTAGCTCATGGCCGATCCGACGGGATCGAGCATGTGCCGGACGGCTGCCTCGAGCGTCGTGATGGCGCCGTTGTGCATCCATGGGCCGGTGTCGGCAACGTGGCGGAGCGATGGGGTCTTGAAGGTGAAGCGGTCGTTGACGTTTCCGGTTTCGCGTCCGCGACCAAAGTCCCACGTGCCGTCCTCGCCATCGCCCTTTCCGGGTCCGACGGCTGGAATGGCGACGTTGTGGAAGCGTTCGTCGGTCATCTCCGAGCCGGCGTGGCAGGTGGAGCAGCGTGCATCGCCGTAAAAGAGCAGTGCCCCGCGCTTGGCTGACGCACTGAGGGCGTCGTCGTCACCGCGGAGGTAGTCGTCGAAGGGCGCGTCGGTGAGCGTCCATCGATCGATTTCGAATGCGGCGATGGCGTTGGCTGCGTGGGCGAACGTGAGATCATCGGTTGCGATGTCGGGAAATGCCTCGGCGAAGAGGTCGACGTATTCGTCGATGGCGAGCACGCGGGCGATCAGTGCGTTCCAGATGCCCACAAAGTCGCTGTTGTCGACATCGCCCACTTCGTTGTCTCCGGGTTCGCCACGCATTTCGTCACGCGAGGTCACGGGGAACATGGCCTGTGCGGCGAGAAGGTTCTCCAGTCCATCGAGCAGGTCTTCGCCAGCCGGTGTCACGAAGGTGCCGTCACCATTGTCGGCGACGCGTCCATCCCAGAACATCACGGTCAGGTCTGGGCGATTGAAAATTGGCGGTGCGTTACGCGGGATGAATATGACGTTGTCGTCATCATCCGTGGGACCGGCGCGGTCGGGGCCTCGACCGATTCCGCCCTGCCCGAACGAAAGCGACAACCCGTCGCCGGTGCCCTGCTCAGGCAGGTGGCAGGTTGAGCAGGAGATGTTCTGGTTGCCGCTGAGGATCTTGTCGAAGAACAACGCCTGACCAAGCGTCACTTTGGCTTGTTCGACGGTCGGATCTTCGGCGGCTTGGATGTTGTTTGTGGTCAGGATTTCACGCAGTTCGGTGTCGAGATCGTCATTGCCGGGTGGCAGGACGTTGACGCATCCGATAGCGCTAAGAAGTACGACACCGGCAATGATCGACGTGGCTCGCCTCATCACAGTCTCCTCCATGTTTGACGATTGAACTGATTCTTTTGAACCCCAAGCAGGCATTCTAACACTGCATCGGCGGATGACCAGTGATGGGTGAAGAGGGGAATCTGGCTGTACGAAGGTACGAATTGGCCGTTTTGGTCTCGCTCTGACTGCCGGCGCTGGCGAGGGTGGCGTTGCTGACGTGACTCGCCACGGTCCAGATCGGTACAGGGTCCGAATAATATCGGGTATCCCAATCCTGGTGATCAAGCAGCCGGGGCATCTCGCCCATGAGCTTGCAAACATTGTGTGCGTGCGACTGCGACTGGGTCGGCATGCCTTCTTAGCTGCTCAGAAAACGCGACCAGCAACCCATGATCTCGGCCAATCGCTCGTGAGCGCGGGATCGCAGCATGTACACCGCGCGAACGCTTCGGCCGAGCGCGTCGGCGATGAGTTGTGCGGCCATGCCTTCCAGGTCGTACAAGCGCACGACTGTGGCGTAGATTTCGGGAAGTTGTCTGATCGCTTCGTTGAGTCGGCCGGTGGCTTCGCTGCCCTCGGCGAATCGGTTTGGCGTTGCGCTGGTGGTGCAGACCATGTCGAGCAGGCAAGCTCCTGACGGGCCATGGTCCCACGTTCTGACGCGGCGGCGATCGCCGCCGCGTCGAACGGCGCGAAGCTTGCGGATGGCATCGAGCAGGTTGCGGCGTGCGCGCGTGACCATCCAGCCGGTGAATGCGTCAATGCCGCGATCGCCCAGATCATGCCACGAGAGAAACACATCCGTGTAGGTTTGCTGCATGATGTCATCCATGGTGATCACGGACCGCCATTGCCTTGGGATGTTCCCGACGCGTCTGCGTACGGTCGGTCCGATCGCCTCAAGCACGACTGCGAGGGCGTTTTCGTCGCCTGCAACAGCGTCTTCCCATGCGGTTTCCAGACGTTGTTCCCGTTCGCTGATCATGGTTCGCGTGTGCATCATGACACCCTTGATACGTGCGTCCCATGCAACATCTGCCCCGGCTCAAAAACTTTTTATTTCGCGTGACAGACGTGGGCCGATTACGCACCTGCACGTGGGCGGATTCGATTCAGCGGCGATCAACGTGGTCGTCGCGACAAGTCGCGTGTCGTCAAGGAGTCGTGGATTATGCAGTCAACGAGCAGGTTTGTGCCGGTCGGGTTGGTGTTGGCGATGTCAGGTTGGTGTTGCGGGGAGATTCTCGATCCGGTGTCGAGTGAAATGACGTTTCAGGCACGGCTGACCGATGGATTCGGTCAACCGATCGCGGATGGTCCGCATGAACTCGATTTCTTCATCTACAACGCCGCCGTCGGGGGGGCACCGCTCGCCAGCGTGCTCAACGTCAATGTCATCACGTCGAACGGCGTGACATCGGTTCGCCTCGGTTCGATCGACCCGGCCGTGTTCGATGGCTCGTCGCGGTGGATGGGCATGACCGTGGATGACAACGATGATGACCCATTCGGCGATGAGCTCACGCCGCGCATTCCGTTCGGTGCGGTGCCGCACGCGTACCGAGTCGATCGGGTTGAGAATGCAGAGTTGACCGATGACATTGAACTCGGTGATTCAGCCACGGCTGGTTCGATGAGTGTGTTTGCGGGCATCGGTGCGGCGGCCGCGACGTTTGACGGTGCTGATCGTGCTTTGCGCCTGTTCGATCAAGCCGGCATTGAACGCGTGACAATTCTCGGTGATGACGGATTCACGCGCGTCGGATCGATGTCCATCGAAACGCCGGCTGGCACCGCCCCGCTCGCCGTTCAGCGCGAGAATACCGACACCACCGATCTCTTGATCAACAATCAGGGTCGCGTCGCGATCGGTGAACCGGCGGGTACATTGGCCAAGCTGACGGTCAACTCCGCCGGCGAAGAGCCATTCCGCGTTCGCATTGATGGTGTGACTCAATTCTCCGTTGCGCCGGATGGCCAGGTGGGTGTGGGAACGAGTACGCCGGTCGCCCGATTGCAAGTCAATGGTGCGAGCACCGACGACATCATGGAAGTGCGTCGATTCGGGACAACCGCGCCGTCGTTCCGCATCAAGGACAGTGGCGAAGTGATCGTCGGTGATGAAGAGGGATCGTCCGCGCAGTTGACCGTCAACGGTGTTGAAGGCGCCGATCCGATGCGTGTCCGTACCGATGGTGTGACGACGCTGATGGTGGCCCGCGATGGGCAGGTTGGTGTCGGTACCAGCGTGCCGTCCGCCAAACTGCAGGTCAACGGAACCAGTGGCGAAGATGTGCTTGAAGTGCGTCCGTTTGGCACAACCAGACCGTCACTGCGTGTGACTGAAGCGGGCGACGTCCTCGTCGGTGCAGAGTCGGGCGTGTCGGCGAAGCTCACCGTCAACGCCGACAGCGAAGATGCCTTCCGCGTTCGCACCGATGGGACGACACGGTTCATGGTGGGACAGGATGGCCAGGTTGGCGTCGGGACCAGCACGCCCACGGCCCGCTTCCAGATCAACGGTGCCGTCGGCGAGATTCCGTTCGAGGTCCGACCTGCGGGAACGAACGATCCATCGTTGCGCGTTGGCAGCGGCGGCAATCTGATCGTGGGTGAGATCACCGGCGCGTCGGCCCAACTGACAGTCAATGCACATGGTGGTGACGATGCCATGCGGATTCGCACGGATCAAACGACCCGAATTCTGGTTGACGAAAACGGCAACATGGGCATTGGCACGACAAACCCGAGCAGCCGTCTGCACATCGTCGGGCCGGACAACAACGGTGTGACCGGACCACTGCGGATCACGTCGGGCAGCCAGAACATCATCATCGACGGAAACGAAATCGACGCCGTCGACACGGGCCTTTTCCTCAACAACAACTCGAATCAGGATATCATTCTCGCCCAGTTCGGCGGATCGGTCGGCATCGGCACGAACGACATTCCAGCCGACACGCTGCTCGCGATCGACGGCAAGGTGATGTGCGAGGAGGTCGAGGTTCAGTTATCACAGGATTGGCCTGACTATGTGTTCGCGGAGGACTATCCGCTGCTGTCCATCGAAGATCTGGAGCAGCAGATCGCCCGCAACAAACACCTGCCGGGCATTCCACCGGCAGCCGATGTTCAATCCAGCGGCGTCAAGCTTGGCGAGATGCAAGTGAAGACGATCGAAAAGGTCGAGGAACTGACGCTGTACGTGATTCAGCTCAACAATCGGCTTAAGCGGCTTGAACAGGAGAACAGCGTGCTGCGTTCGCAGGTCGCAGGTGGAACGGATCAATAAGGAGCACGACATGCACAAGATGACGAGACTATCAATCAGTGCGTGCGTCTTACTCTCTGTCGGTGGATTTGCGGCTGTCACACTTGCTTGCGGTGGACCTGAGTCAGCCGGCGGTGGACCCGAGGCAGCGGGCGGTGTCACGGTTCGCGGAACGATTTCGCGCAACTTTTATCGCTCGCCCTACCAAAGCCCGGAGATGGTCACCTGCACAAACGACTACCTGACCCACGGTGCGTCCATTTCCTCACAACTCGGCCGCATCGATCTCGTGGGGTTGGATTCAAGCGACCCGGTGCTCGTCGCGATGGCTGGTGGGGAGATCATCGGCCTGAACGACAACCGCAGCGAATGTGGGTGCGACCTCGCGTACGGATCGTGCACAAACGCCATCACGATCCGGCATGCAAACGGCGAAACGACGCAGTATCTGCACATCCAGCAAAACAGCGCTACCGTGGAATTCGGATTGGCCATCGGCGACATGGTCACACCCGGTCAGCCAGTCGCCCGTGAGGGCAAGGTGGGACTGAGTTGTGGGAACGATGGACCGGCGACCGCCGGAAGTTGTGTGACGGTCGTCCCGGCCGGTGCCGGCGACTGTGGCGATCACGTCCACATCACTGTGCGTCGTGAGGATACCGCCGAAATCGTCAACCCGATGATCTGCAACATCGAAGGCAACTTGTTCGTCGATGGCGAGGACCACGTCGCCACGTTCTGCAGCACGGTTGGTTGCAACAGCACCGAGACGGTCGACAGCCTGACACTCGATGCCCTTGGCGAAGCCCGTGTCGTGCAGGCATCGGACACGGTGACTGCGATGGATGACGTATTCGTCGACAGTCAGGGTGCCCTGGTGCTGCATGCTGGCGAGAATGTCCGCATGCTGCCGGGCTTCCACTGCGACCGTGGCGGTTACTGCCGCGCCGAAATCGGATTGTGCAACACGACGACCCCGCTGGCGTTCGGCGGCGGCAATTCGGTTGCAGCAGCGAGTGAAGCGGAGGTGATGCCATGATGTCAAAACGGTACCTGACGACATTGCTGTTGATCGGTGGATCGCTCGCACTCCTGGGTGTGAACTCTTCCGCCACTTTCGGATCGTCGCCCAGTCTCATCGGCGGAGACGGGGAAGTGGGCTGTGCGACATTCCCGGCAGCGGGCGAACGACTCGACAACCGCGCCTTCGTGACGATCGGCGAACCACTGGTCGGAGTGACGCAGTCTGCGGACGTTGTCGCGTCGCTAAGCAGCATCTACTGCTTCGAGGCTGAGCCCACAGCGTCGCTGTGCAACTTCACGTGCGGTGATCTCAACGGCGATGCCGAGCTGAGCCTGCTCGACTTCGGCATCTTCCAGATGTGTTTCGATGCGTCGCCTCAAGGAGACTGCGTTTGTGCCGACTTGAACGGCGACAAATTCATCGATCTGACCGACTTCGCATTGTTCACCGCCTCGCACACAAAGGAAACAATGAACCTCGTGCCCAACTGTCCGTAGCCAATCCGACGAATGCTATCAATGCGAGGCCGGTGTCACCTGTTCGATGGGTCGCACCGGCCTTGCTGCATTCGCATTGGATCGTGCAACGACGGAGGTGCTAATGGGATCAACCGTCGGAACAACGCGGCCGATACTGGTATGCAACGCCAGGAACTCGGTCATGGCCACGATTTCGACTGTTCCGCGAGCGCTGGTCGGCGTGCCAAATGTCAAGGTGCCGAGATATCGGGATTCGCCTGGCGCTACGGAGATGGCTGCATTCATGGCCACACCGCCGATGCGTCCAAGCGTCGCGTCAGTAGCAGGAAAGCTCGTCAGACCCGCAAAAACAAAGTCGGATCGATCATGGTCGACATGAACGCGACGCAATGTCAGTTCACTGGATTCCATCCCGCCAATCGTGGCTCCGAACTCATAGCCGATCAGGTCTTCAACGCCCGCCACGAAGACATCAACCGCGATGTCGTCTCCTGCGCGAACCTGTCGCGCACGCGGCACCATTGTCATCGTTGGCGATCCGGACTCCTTGACCGCAAAGTCACGCTCGGTGACCACGTGCATGTCCGCAGGGTACGCCACGGACAGCGCCGCCGACCCGCAGGCGTCTGCGTCCGGGGGTGGATTGTCGTCGCACGACGATGGCGAGGGTACCGGGCACGAGAATGGGTTTGCACCGCCGAATGCCGCCACGATGGCGAGAATATCTGCTGTCGAGAGGGGTGTCCCGCTCGGACCTTTGCAGTTCGCGCTGGTGGCACTGGAGCTACATCCAGGCTGACTGGTGTCGACCACGTCGGCGTTCGGACAAGCGCAGTAGTTGCCGAATCCAGCTACGGCACAGAGGATGTCGGCCGTTTGGACGAAGCCGCCAAACGACGCACACGTGTTTCCGTATCGCCTCGTGCAGGATGTGCACTTGTTGTTGTCGCAGTAGTGATAGTCGCACACGTCGAGCAGGTTTGACGGTGGCGTTCCCAGAATGTCTGCGAAGTCGACGGCGGACAGATAGCAATCGCAATCCCGCGTACACTCGACGACCGGCGCCTCCTCGACAGGCCGAAACAGTCCGTCATGGTTCACGTTCGCCCAGACGAACGCGGTCTCTGCCATGGAGTCGAAGACAACGCCATGTTGACCAATGCCCAGATCGTGGAAACCCTCCACGAGGGCGAGGTCGATTGACGGCGGATCCGCCAGTTCCTGAAAGACCCCCGCTGGCGCACACGCATCGAGCAAGCCGTCGCGATTGCGGTCGAGCGTGGGATTCATGGCGATCTGATCGGAATCGAGCACGCCGTTGTCGTCGCAGTCGTCACACTCATCGGGGATGCCATTGCCGTTTGTATCGACCGACGTGCCCGCCGCGATGTCGCAGTCGTCAGCCACGCCATTGCCGTTGCAGTCATCGATGGCCAGACCATCAGGTGCGACGTTGTCATCCACGGCGATCAGCCAGTCATCCGTCTCATGATTAAAAGCACCCATCCGCGATGCGGCCACGTCGTAGTCCGTCGGAATCACGACCGTCATAAGGAAGTCACCACGATCCAACGGCGCGTTGACGATGACAGAATCGGTTGCCGGAACTGGCAGAAACGCGAAACCTGTTTCGAGGATCGACTCGCTCGATCGCACGATGTCGGCGTGGGAACCGCGATCTTCAACCAGGCTGGAAATCAGGACAAACGGTGTCGCCAGCGGATCGGGTGACAGGCCGGACGGGACAATCAACACCGGCGCGTCCGGCGGCATGTCCGCCGGAATCGCAACACCATTCACATAGTCGCCTCGCAGCACTTCAATGGCCCCGCGATCGAGATACGTCAACGCACCAACACCGGTGTTCGGTGACGTCAGGGAGTCATCGACCAACCGCGGCAGAGCGCGGAAATCGAAGTCCATATCATTGGGAAGAAGGTTGACATTGGCCGAATCGATGCAGGTTGCATCGGTTGGCTCAAAGTTGTCATCGACCGTGCCGACGACGTTGTCGTCACCGTCCAGGTCCACGAAGAGCGGGTCCGCCGTGGAATTGCCCGGCCCTGAGAAGCCGCCCTCGACGCACGAATGCTGCACCGTGGTTGACGATCCGCTGATGGCGTCCGGTGTATTGCCCCACACGATTCCATTGTAGACACTCAGGTTCGCACTGTTGTTCGCAACGCCCCCGCCGATCGTGGCCGTATTCGCTGCGATCGTGCCGTTGATAATCCGGAGGTTTGTCGCGATGGACGTGTTGTCGATGGCGCCACCGCGATCGGCTGTGTTGCCACTGAACACGCTGTTCAGGACATCCAATGACGCGCCCGCGCTGTTGCGAATCGCCCCACCATCATCGCTGACCGCCGAGTTGCCGTAGAACCCGCTCCGGTCCACCGACAATTCGCTATCGGTGCCGGTGTTCAGAATGGCTCCACCACCGACGCCCCCACCCACGTCACCCAAGGCCTGGTTATCAGAAAACGTCGAATCTTCGATCGTCAGCACAGTGGCCAGCGCGTTGAAGACAGCTCCGCCATTCTTCGCCGCGTTGCCATCGAACGTTGATCGCCGCACGTCGCACGTCGCCGAACCCTCGTTCGACACCGCCCCACCATCCTCGACGCCGGTGTGGTTCAAGAAATCGCACGAGTCGATGGCAACGCTCGCACCGCCGTCGGTGGCCACGCCGCCCCCAAACTGAGCGGTGTTTTGGTCAAACACGGTATTGAACAAGTAAAGACCACCACCTGACACATACACGGCGCCACCATTCACGGTGTTTGCGTCGCCGTTGTCGCTGAACATGCAGTCGAAGGCGTTTGTCTGCGACGCATCAGCCCGCACCGCGCCGCCATCGGCTGCACAATTCTCTGCGAATTCCGACGCATTCAGGCAAAGCGAAGACCCGTCTCCATACGCAGCCCCACCGGTATCGCTGGCGAAGTTCTCCTCGAACCGGGTGTCGACCACATGTGGCGATGCCGACAGACCGGCATACAAACCGCCGCCGAGATTCGCAAAGTTCT
>JANQQK010000032.1 GCA_028289375.1 Phycisphaerae bacterium
CGCCAACACCCAGCTCCGCCTCGGACGTACCGGACAAGCCATCGCCAACTACCGCCGCGCCCTCAAGATCAACCCCGACCAAGCCCAATCCCATTTCGCCACCGCCGCACAACACTTCCAATCCCTCATCAACGACGGACACGCCAACGCCCCACTCCACTACAACCTCGCCAACACCCAGCTCCGCCTCGGACGTACCGGACAAGCCATCGCCAACTACCGCCGCGCCCTCAAGATCAACCCCGCCGACGAACGCACCAAAGCCAACCTCAACTTCGCCCGAACACTCACCCGCGACCGCTTCGAAACCACCGGCACCCAAGCCATCAAACAAACCCTATTCTTCTGGCACTACGAAACACCCGCCAGCACCCGACTCACCATCGCCATCGTCCTCTACACACTCTTCTGGCTCATCCTCATCACCCGGAACTTCCTCCCCAAGCTCCGCATCACTTGGCCCGCCGCCATCACCGGCGCCCTCGCCCTCGCCCTCACCATCTCTCTCTCCATCTCCATTCCCAACCAGAACCGCCTCACCCACGGCGTCATCACCGCAAACGAAGTCATCGTCCGCAAAGGCAATGGCCAATCCTACGCCCCCAAGTTCGACCAACCCCTCCACGAAGGCGTCGAGTTCGCCCTCATCGAACAACGCGACAACTGGGTCCAGATCCAACTCCCCGACAACAACACCGGCTGGATCCAAACCAAAGACACCGAGCTCTTCTAGGCCTCGATCCCTTGATCCCTCAACCCTGTAATCCCATCACCGCCGGCCTCCTCGTCGGCGGTCACTCCACACGCATGCAACGCGACAAACTCCTCCTCACCCACAACAACAGAACCTTCATCGAACACGTCCACAACGTCGCGACACAACTCACCAACAACATCCTCCTTCTGGGCCATCACCCCAACCTCCCGCCCGCACTCCGCAACCTCCCCCAACACCCCGACGCCCCCCCCAACAAAGGCCCCATCTCCGCCTTGAACGCACTACTCCAAAACGCCCACACAGATTGGACCCTCCTACTCGCCTGCGACCTCCCCTTACTCACCGCCGAAACCATCAACATCCTGATTAGCGCCACCAATCCCAACAATCTCATCACCGTCTTCTCTTCCCCTTCGTCCCTCAGCCCCTCCGTCCCTTCGTCCCTTCCCTCAATCCCTCGATCCCTTGATCCCTCGCTCCCTCTCCTCCACCCAGCCACCGCCCTCTACCACAAATCCCTCCTCCCCAAAGTCCAGTCCGCTATCGCCACCAACGAACTCTCACTCACCAGGCTCATCCGCAACAACCCCCACACCGCCATCCCCACCACCCCGCACATCGACCGCTCCCTCACCAACATCAACACCCCCGAAGACTTACAACACCTCTAGTCTCTATCGGGCGGCCCATCGCTTTCCCGGCGCGCCGGGATTGGGGGAGTCGAATCGACAACTCAGCATGGCCAACTGGTTGACCACGCCTCAACACAATTGAACCATGATCGCTGATTCGCTACCCTATTTCGCAGAGGAAACACGCGACTTCAGGAGGTAAGCCATGTCCCCACGCCTCGCCACCATCCTGCTCGCCACCATCCTGCTCGCCACCATCACAACCGCATCCTTCGCCGGCGAATCCCAATGGAACCGCCGCATCGAACGTGTCGGTTTCGATATCGACGAAGATGCCAATACATACAATCTCCTCGTCGAATGGCGCATCGAACTCCCCCAACGCACCGACACAATCCTTGACCTGTCCATAGACGCCTCCCTCGACGTCGCCGGCACCCCCGCCGCCATCGAAAACATCAACGTGATCGTCCTCCCGAACCCGACCCAGTCCACCTGCACCGAAGACTGCGGCCCCCCCTGCAACCAGATTGAAGTCGATGGCCAACTCTTCGACATGCATTGTGATCCCGCTAGTTGCGACTGCATCTCCCCAACATTCACCACCGCGATGCAGCTCAACGTCATCCCCGAACTTGAGGACGAAGTCATCGTCATCTTCGATCACACCGACACCGCACTCGAAGACGAGGACAAGTCCGACGACCGAGGATCATTCAACGAATTCGCCTACGTCCGCGCCGTCAAAAACATCGCCTTCCAGCCATCCCCCACCGACCCCGACAAAACCGACCTCATCATCCACTGGTTCGTCCGCGTCAACGACGTCACCAGCCTGCCCATCAACCTCGACACCATCGCCACCGTCGACGGATTGCCCCAATTCGCCGTCCATTCGCTCACCCTCAACGGCTTCCCGGGTTCAACACTCTACGAGAGTTGCAGCTCGTGCGAAGACGATCGCTGTGGCCGCATATACATCGACAGCGTGCGCGAACCATTGTTTTGCAAATGGGAATACCAAGCCTGCGCCACCCGAACCTTCACCACCATTGTCCCCGACCTTGACCTCGCGCCCGTGCAGGACATCCGCATTCGCCTGCGCGCCTTCGACAACGCCATCCCCGACCTCAACGATTCGCAGAACGTCGGCGACGTCACCTACGGCGGATGGAACCGAAGCCGCCTCAACATCTCCGCACAAAACGCCGAACCACTCTTCGGCCCCGGCGGAGGTCCAGCCAATTACCCCGGCGTCACCATCAGTGCCGAGTTCAACGCACGCTGGCGTTTCGAATTCACCGGCGAAAGCGACTTCCCCGTCGACATTGGCACAACCGTCGAACCGCTTATCAACTGTGAACCCCAAATCGGCAACTGCAACGACTGCTGCGGATCAGGCTGCCAATGCTTCCCCACCCAGGGCGTCTTCGACACCACCACCCCCGACATCCGCTGGCGACTTTCCCCGTTCAACGGCGACTGTGAAAACGTCTTTCAACCATGCGGCTCGTTCAACATCAATGGCCTTCACAGAAGCCTGCACTGCGCAAGTCCCGGCGGCGCGTGCGTTACTGAACCCTTCAATTTCCATTTCAACGCTGCCGTCCGCACCGGCGACGTCGTCGACGCCAGGCTCGTCCCGACCGTCACCGGCGCAGAAGACCCCGAAACGTCCGACAACAACGGCAACGTGTACATCATCGCCGACCAGGACCAGGACCTCGCCCCCGACCTGATCGACGAATGCCCCGATACGCCACTCGGCATCACCATCAACGAAAAAGGCCGCCCCATAGGCGACCTCAACAACGACTGCAACGTCTCCCTCACCGACTTCGCCATCTTCCAGGCCAACCAAACCGGCCCCCGATAAACCAACCCCGCACTACTGGGTGGCCCATTCCCGGCGCGCCGGGATTGGGGTAGTCGAATCGACAGGGTGGCTCGTCGCCCTGGCAGTGCGGGAGTCAAACCTGCCCCGACGTCGAGCTTCGTCCGCAAGTGCGAAGTGATCCAGTCAAACGTGTGCCCCACCATATCACATTTCCGCTAGTTCTTGTCGCGCGACTTGCCGATCTCCAGATCCATCTTCGCCGAGATGCTCTGGGCACCGATAATAGGGAACGCACACTGCTTGTTTGTCAAACCCAGATCACGGCACTCAACAGCGATCGCCTTGAATGTCCTATGCCTGCCACCACAAATTCTCTCAAAAGACGGCGAACAATCTGACGGTCTCAGGCTGATCACGCGCACCGGTTCTCCACACCCCTTGATCGAGCTGTTCGCGCGCACCACCACGTCCAACCGGTCCATGATGTATATCGTCACCTTCCAAGGGCCTTGGCCGATCTCATCCGGCAACATCGACGCATCAATCGCCAACTCCGCCGACCCCTTCGCCGAGATCCGCTTCACCATCTTCATGCCGTACATCAGTTCCGAAGTGAGAACGCTTTCTTGCAGCGAGTCGCGGTCCTCCTCCCCGGGTTCGATGGTGACGACAAGCAAACCATCCTCCAGTTGCCCGTCCCACTTCACAGACAACGTGCCCTGATTGTTCACTTCGGCGTACCCCAGCCCCAGCATCTCCATGGACCCACGCGACCCCGGCGTCGCGCCGTCCGGTCGCCCCTCCTCACCCCATGCAACACCAGCCAGAACAACCAGCGCCGCGAACGCAAAAGAGCCACAGCCGTTCTGTCGCAGATTCATCCGAGAGATCATGATCCCAACCTCCTATGCACACCAAGGCCATCGTCGCTTGAAGTAGACCATGCACCGGAATCATCATAATACAAATGTCCGACAGGTCACGACCAGCCGGACGAATGCAACATCAAAACCCAATTGTCATTGAACAATTCCGCGCCCTACGCCATGCATCACGTCTCCATCACCCCAGCACCGCCGCCAACAACGCCCCACGCGTCGGCGTCAGCAGCACGAAATCCCCAACCGCGTAATCCCCAACCACGCGGTTCGGCGTCGGATACGCCACCGCCGTCGGCTTCGCCGCGTCAACCGCCACCGGCGGAACACCGTCAAACACCTGCGGCTGACACACAAGATGCGCCCCATACGTCGCGTCCGACGTGACCACCGCCGTCACCTTCCCCACCGTCTGCACCGCCGCACCAACGCGGCCTGGATCACGCGTCGCCATCGACGCCGAATCATCCGTCACCTGCAGCGACGACCGATACGCCTCCAGCAACCGCGCCTGATCCGCCCGCAACTCTGCCAACGATCGAATCGCCATGACCCACCCCTACTCCTCGTCCAGACACACAAGCCCAACCGCATCCACCGCCGACGGCGCCTCCGCATCCGCCACGCCGAGCGCCGTCAACACATTCTCATCCGTCACGCCCTCCGCCGTCACCGCGCGCACCCCCCACCGCATCCGCAACCCATGCGAAAACGCCACCGACGTAAACGCGTAATGCACGCGACCGCGCCTGTAGGTGGTGCCCCCGATTGGAAACGCGAAATTGACATTGCCGGTTCCGCTGTCGTGATAGATCAGAAACCCGATTGGCCGCTCCTCGGCAAAACGATCATCCATCACCCACGACACGACAAACCGACCACCGGCGACAGCCTTCACGTCCACCGACATCGGCGATGGTGGCCTCGGCCCGACCAGATCGCCGCCCGCAGAGAACTCTGCCAATATCGGCGACGACGACGCACTCTCCACGCCACCACCACCCACCGATCGCAGTTCATAGTCATACGTGGTATTGGCCGCATGCGGTCGCCACGAAAAATTCGACACGCCCGTCGCGTTCGCCCCTGCCGCCCCGACCGGCTGATCCGATCCCGTGCGATACAGGTTGTACCCGCCAGCCACACGCGGAAACGACCAGCCCAGCGTGGCCGACACACCGTTGGCGATCCCGCGCGGTGTGTACCCGCGGTGAATCGGGTCATAGTGCGTCAGCCACTTGCTCAACAATTCCGATGCCATACCGTGACACTCCTAACTCGGGTCCACCACGATCTGATCATCACCGCCATCGCTCGGTGTCAACGTCCGCAACACGGTCGTCCCGTCATCGTCGAATACCTCATCGACGCCGGTTGATACCGTATGGCGACGCTTGTTCGCCAGCATCGCCTTCGCAAGCCGTAATTCCGCCCCCAGCGAGCCAGCCGACTGATGATCGGACACCGGCTCATCGAGCACCGCGTCGGCAATCTCAGCCGCCGACGCACCACCGCCTCCGCCACCACCTCCGGCATCGCGAATCGCCTGCAGCGAATCGGTCGTCCGCGAATAGGTAGCCGACCCGTCATCGAGCATCTGCCCGATCACCGAACCGTCCGCCACATCCGTCGACAGCGTGGCTGCGTTCTTCACGAGCTTGTCGAGGTTCACGTCCGCAAGCGCCTGATCGACCTGCGCATTCACACCGGCCGACGATATGTCATTCAAATCGTCGAACGTATTCTTCGTACCCGAAATCGAGTACCCGCTCTTGTCGTTGTTCGTCCCGACGCTCACCAGACCAGTCGTCGGCGTGATGGCCAGATCGTCGAAATTCGCCGGCACGGCAGACGCAGCCAATCGGCTCGCCACCGACGCATCCAGATTCGCGATGTTCGCCTGCACGTTGTCCGCCGCCGTCGGCGACCCGCTGATCCGCACCGCATCAACCTCGAGCTGATCCGTCCCAGTCACCAGGCTGTCGAACACCTGCTGCGGCAACACCATGAAGTCCTCCCACATCGGCAGAAACCCATCATCATCGCGCAACGTCACGCGGAAGATCCCCGTCGTGTTCGTATCCGACGTCGTCAGGTTCAACTCCCAATACCCGTCCGCAATGTGCGTGAAGTGGTTGTTGCCCGACGCTGCCAGCGTCAGCCCCGTCCGCGCGTCGCCCTTGATCACAGCCGCCGTGATGCCGCCCAGCGTCGCCGCCGTCACCGGCGTCACGCCGTCCGTCTTATCAACCAGCGGACCGACAACAACATCAAGCGCCGTGCTCTGTCTCAGAAATCTCATCTAACCAGCCCTCCGGCTTCTGTAGTATCTCATGATGATCGGAACCGACGGCCCACCCGGCGGCGACGATCCCACCTGCCGACTCCACCACCCATCCGCACCAAACGCAGGACCAAGCGGAACGTGGTCCGCATGCGTGGCCACGTTGAATCCCGTCAGCGTTCCGTTGAACCCGTGCCCCGACAGATCGGCCAGCGACGTCGTCGTGAAATAGTTGGCTGCCAGCACGCAGCCGCTCATCACCCGAGGCCTCATCCACCAAGCCGTCATCTCGCCGATCGACAAGACGCGATCGAACAGCGCGATCGCCCCGATCAACCCGCGCAGCGACCGATCCGAGTTTGACCGATTGCCCGCATACGCCGCGTTGAGCGCATCGGTATAGAACGCGCCCGATCCGTCATTCGCCGACGCGTAGCTCGCCTCGCTCGGCGGTGACGACAGGCTGCCCGTGTAGATGTGCGCGATGTTGCTCGACAGGTTCAGGTCCATCGTGAAAGCGACGAACTGCCACGAGCCCGCCGACACGGTCGTCGATGTCGTGTAGTCCAGCGCCGACGACAGTCGACTCTTGAACAAACGCAATCGCCCTGAAGAATCCGTCACGCGAAAGAACGGTTTGTCGCTGAACTTCGACCAGATGTAGCGATTGCTGCCCAGCGACGACGGCTTGATCCATGCCACAAACGTCTGCCGGATCAGGTTATCAATCGCCGGGCCGTCGCCATGCATCACGCCGGCGTCAACAGTTGCAAAGTTGAGTGCCATTATGTGTCGCTGTATTCAAAGAGGACCGCGAGAACCAAGGCCTTGTCGGCCACGTCATCATCATTCGGCGATGACTCTGCCCCATCCCGCGCCAAACCGAACAACACCGAATCCCCCGCGGCAACCGACGAGATCGCCATTGTCGCCTCCATCCGCTCGAATGCCGCACTTGGCGGCCCAGCGTTCACGGCAGCAGCAACCACCGCAGCCAGCTGATCGAGCGACTCTGTGTCACTGCCGCCAACACCGCTGACTTCCAGCTCGAAGCGAAACCGATTGCCCACTGTCGTCGGCGACGTGTACACAACCACGATCTTGCCCGAACCGGCGAAATCCTGCGGCACCTCGAAACTGCCGTAACACATCCGACGACCGGATGGATCGTCGAACACCATCACGAGGTGGTCATACAGCCCATTCGAGCTTTCAATCGAAAACGGCTCGAACCACACCTCGCCACTGTCATCGGGCTTGGTCATCGCCCCAAGAATCGGAATCCGATGCGTTGCCATGATCAAACCCCCTCCCGTGCAAACTTCTGCAACATCCAGTACGCCACCAGCGCTTTCTTCTGCGCACCGGTGAACGAATGCGGGCTCGTCGCCGTATCAATGGCCGACACGAGCGACGATCGATTCGCCTCGAACCAATTCTCGGTTGCCTGAACCGCCGCATTGATCTGTGGTTTGGTCCAGGTCACGTTGCCGACTGACGTGCGAACACGCCGCCGCAATTCCGCCAACTCTTCTGCAGACAACACTGCCATGGTCTTTCCCTCCTACGATCCAATGGTGACGGCTGCCAGACCATTCAGTACGATCGTCAGGTCTGCGCCCGCCGTCGATGATCCGACCTGCTCGATTTCAAACGTGACAACACTGCCAGCCGAGACGGATGCATTCTTCGTGGCTGATGTGTCCTGATTCTGGCCCGACGAAATGGAAACCATCTCACCTTGATTGGCGAAGATGGATGCACCGTTGATGCGGACGTCGACGATCAGGCTGGCACCCACCGGCGCCGTCCCCGCCTGTCCAATTGCACTCACGAGCGTGAAATCGAACGGCGCCGGCCATTCCACGCTCGCCGCCCCCGTCGTCAGATTCCCCGAGATGTGCACCGACGGCGTGATCGGCACAGTGTTGGCCGACGCACCTACCGGCGATACGTCGAACAGCACTGCAGGCCGCTCGTCGACAACCGTCATCACGCCCGACGCCGCCGTGACGGTGGCCAATGGCAGAAACGACGTCAGATCCGCAGGAAACGCAGCCTGCACCTGCAGTGTGTTGCTCGCGTCGACGTAGACCACGCGCGTGCTGTCATCGGGAATTGCCTGATTGACCGCGCCGTCGAAGCACTTGCGCACGCCGCCAAGCGTGTACCGAATCGGATACACGCCGACCGTCAACGCGCCGTCCTGTACGACCATGCCTTCGCGCATCGCCGCCAGGATCGTGTTCTGCCGCTGCTGGCGACGGTTGTATTGCACTTCATACGTCGGCGTGCTGTTCGGGCCGACGCCCTTCGCGATGTAGGGCAAACCGGTTGGCGTATCGACGCCACCATCGAGCGTCAACACGCTCGCATCGGACGGAAAAACCTCGTCGGGATAAGTGAAACTGCCGGACATGATGCTCTCTTTCTGATCGCTATTTGCCGCTGATCGGTTGGAAGCGGCTGGGTTCGAATGAAAACGTGATTTGATCGGTGACGGCGTTGTAACTGTTGCGCGCAAGACATTGGGGAACCGTTGGCGCGCTGTTGATCGTGATGGCCGCGACGGTCGGCGACGACGTGTTGCCCGCCGCATCACGCATGACCACGGCGTGCTGAAACCGACCGAACACGTAGGCAGGCGTGTCGTAGATGACGTCAAGCGCCGGTTGCAGATGATCACTGGCCACGTGCCCGGCATCGACGTGGCCATCCCCACAGGCGCCATCCAGATGCCGCAGTGTCAAATGACCATCCCGCACGTGGCCGGACCGCGGCGACGCTTCAGGCCAGAGCGCGATCGGCCTCGGCGACAGTGGATGATCGTAGTCGATTGTGCCGGTTCCGAGATCGCCGAAGACCTCGAACGATGCATCGCCGTTGAACGCGCGCGTTCGTTGGACCTTGACCCGTACCCGTCGCATCAGACCATTCCCCCGTCATCGTGCATCAGCGTCAGCTCCGTTTCGTATCGCCCATCGCCGACGCGAATGCGCTTGCCGATCACGACCGGTCCGTTCAACACGCCGTCGCGACGCGTCACCAGCGACACACCGCGTCCGCGAACCTGTTCGATTTCGTCGCCGATGTTGAACCGCGTGCCGACCCATGGCACCGTCGGCGCCACAATGACACGTCGATCCTGCAGTCGCTCAACGAGTGATCGGCCGAAACGGTTCATCGCCGCCGAGTCGTCCGCACCCGCGCTGACGCCGGGATTGATCATCGCCAAGGCGTTGGTTGTGCCGTCACCTGTGATGAACCGATACGTGCCGCGACGATCGATGATCTCGGTGGTCATGAGCGAGATCGGCGTGTTCGCGTCGTTGGCACGCACTTCGCCCACAAGACGATCGTCGCCGGCGAAGACCGCCGTCACCCGGACGCGCATCACCTGATCGATAATCGCGAACCATAGGTTCTGTTCGGCCGGATCAACACCGGGCGGCGTCACCCCTGTCGGGTTGTCGACGTCGAGCAGAATGCCGGTCGGATCGCGCAGAATGCGAACGTTGCCGCCGGCGCGATGCCAGCTCACGCCACTGTCGAAACTCAACTCGACCAGCACGCCAAAACGTGCGCCGTCGGCTGTCTCGGTGATCGTCGGTTCAAACGGTCGCAGTCGACGCGTCCACTGACCGGCACGCACGACCTCGTTGTCAGCCACGGTCGCGAAATCAAACGGCTGATAGTTTTCGAACGGTGCATTGCGGTTGTACGTTGCCCCGTCGAAGCGGCCATCCTCGTTGAGCACCCATCGACGTGCGACGAATCGGTTGTCGGCGAACGCGGCGCCATCAGCGTGGTAGTTCGCAAACCACGCACTCAGCGACGCCTTCTCGCCCAGCACGGCCGCCTGCGACGGTGTCAACGCGAGCGCCTTGGCCGACGTTCGATTCGCCGGCAAAACGTTGTCCAGGTCGGCGGTCGGCAGCCAACCGGGCACCAGCGGCACGGTCATCTCGTACCGTTTCACATCGCCGAGCACGATCGGCGCGTTCACGATCCGAGCGTCATCCCAGCGGATCACAGCCTCTGCCACTTCGTTCGCCCGAAACACGTCGGACGCCGTCAGGCCAGAAGTGTCAAAGCGTGGCACACCGTCGGTGTGCGTTCCGCCGCGCACCAGGTGAAGCGAGCGTGTCGTTCCATCGCCGGCAGCCCATATGCGAAATGCCGACTGCACAACATCACCCGCCCCGGATGTATCCACCGTCACGTGAATTTCTGCATCGGCGGCCAGTAATGAAAACGCCTCCACCAGGTTCGTGGCTTCACAGTTCAGCGCGTCACACGTCTCGGCCAACCGCGACGCCAATCGCGGCGATGCATCCGGATCGGCAAACACGTTGCCGATCCCCACCGGCCCCGACGGCAGCGCATGAAACCAGACCAGATACCGCAACGCATCGCCATGCGTCCACGACACCGCCGACGGATCGTCATCATGCGTGAAGATCGGAACGCTGACCGTCGCGCCGTCGCGCGTCGTCACCGTCAAGGGCGTGGCTGCCCGATTCGGTCGACCATCCAGATTGAACACGCATGGCAGCGCCGCGACATGCACACTCGCCGACGCATGGTCACTCGGTTGCGACGACAGCCCATCCTCGATGGCTGCATTCCGCATCTGTCGCCCATAGATCCAACTCGACCGATCGCGCGACAGCCGTTCGTACACATGGGTGGCCGTAAACCCGAACGATTCGTCCGCCCGCCCGGGACCGCCATGCCATTGCGCTTCCTGAATCGGCGGATAACCTTCGAACAACACGTCACCCTCCGCGCGGTTCAACCGCACAGCCACGCGAAGATCAGGCCGATAGCGTGAACGCGCGGCGGCGGTGTCGAACCCGTTGTCGAGTTGTACGTCGAATCGCGCCGTTGAGATGTCCGCATCGCTGCGCATCGATACGTCGGAGACGCGCAGTCGTTCATCCGCCGCGAACACGCCCGAGCCCGGCGAGGTTTCGAGCATGCCGATCAGTGCGGTCGCCTGTCTGGATCTGCCAATCTGAGCTTTCATGATGGACCCTACGGATTCAATTGGACAAAACGAAGTTCAAACGACTGCAGCGCTTGGCCCGTGACGGGATGTCGCTTCCGCGGGCCGACGCGTTGAAAACGCTCGCAAACGCAGTCCGCAAATGTTCGGCCCCACGCATCGGTCATGGTGTACTCAGCCGCGTCGATCACGGCGCTTTCGATCGTCGTTTCCACGGTGTTCATCGCCGCATCGTCTGCAGCGCGAAGCTGGCCGGTCCAATCGATGGTGCGACCGCGCAGACCTAGCTCGTGTCGAAACTCGCCCGCAATGCCGGGAAATCCGAACGCGACACGCTCGCCAACAAGATCGCCCACAACCACGTTCACGATGCTGTCGTTGCCGGCCAACGCGACTCCGTTGAACGTCGGTGGCGTCAGCTCAGCCACGCGATCGATCAGGTATCGCTGCTCAAAGACGGCATGCGTGCCGTCCGCATCGACGATCTGTTCATCGAGCAGCAAGAGCTTGCGATCCGTATCGATCAACGCACCGTCAAGCGCGCTGGTGACCTTGTCGAGCAAGTCAAAACCAACCGATCCGACCTGCGCGTCGCCGCGATTCTCTTCCGCCGCGATCAGGATCGTGAGCCTGGGCACACCAGCGACGGCGTCTGTAACGTCGGCGCGAAGCCGACCCGCATAGATCACCAGCGCGGCCGGCGACACATGCCGCCGGACTTGTGCAACGCCGGCCCTGCGGTCAGGGTCGGGGAAACTCAAGACGGTCTTGAAGACCGGCGTGCTTTCAGACGTGATGCCGCTGATCAGCGCGGAGACGCTCGACGTGATGTTGCCCAGTTCGCTCACGATCCTTTTCTCCCAGTGGTCGGGTGGCCCACCGCTTCAGCGGTGGGGGAGTCGATTCAGAGGTGCTGTTCGGCGTGACCCATTTAGAATTGCCTTAGTGGTCCGCCAGCTCGTCGCGCGTGAGAACGCGTTCGTTGCCTGTCGTCATGGCGTTGATGCCGGTGGCTGCGTTGATGTCGATCTCCGCAACGCTCGGCAGCGAGACGTCACCCTTGGCCACCCTTTGCAACCAGACGACGGCGGCGGTGCGCTTAACCACGACGTCATCGGGAATCTCGCGACGTCGCGCGTGCAGTCGATACTCGACCAGATCGAGCGTGATGCTCTTGAGCAGCGGTGAGACGTTGAGATGCGTCGTCAGATCGATCGGCACCGCGTAGCGCCGCGCGAGGTAACTGTCGACCTCGGCCTGCGCCCCGTCACGTGCTTCCGCGACGACGTTCGCATCGGCTGTCCCACTGCCCGTGTCGTCGGACAGTTGCACGTAGCGCGCCGTGCCGAGACGCAGTTCGATATCGTTGTTGGTGATGTAGCTCATCGCTGGTCCTTGGGTTTGTGGGGTGTGGGTTGAAAGGGTGTGGTTGGGATGACCTTTGCGGCCACGGCGCCGGATGAATTCCCCTTCAGCTCGTAGGCGTACTGAGCCACGATGGTCATCATCATTCTGTTGTCCCTGAGTCCTCCCGGACAGTGATTCACAAAGACGCGCGTTTCGATGGTGTCATTGTTGCGGTCTTCACGTGAGAGACGGTTCAGGGTCAGCATGGCGGAGTCGCCACCGAGCATCGTGGCTGACATAGCCGTGAAACTCTCCTCCGGCAGGCGTGTGATCAGGGAACGGCTATAAATCCATCCCTTGTCCTCGAATATGTCTTCGTCGCCCCTGCCGAACAGCATTCTGTATTCAATATGGGTTTTCTCGCGATTCCATGACGCGACGGCCAGGCACATGTACGCGAGTCTGCGACGGGTGTTTTCCTTCCAGGATTCGGGTGGATAGTTGTATCCGCCGCCCGCAATACCAATGACTTCGCCAATGGCACCATCGAATTCGAGTGTGAATGACTTGGATTCCTCACCTTTTTGGTATGCACCGGCGATGCCATTCTTGCCATTGCGGGCATTGAAATTCCACGTGGCGTCGCCGATGGTGAGTTCGACGCCGGTGGGCAAGGGCGGTTGCCATGCGTGGCATGCGGCGGTGATGACCAGCAGTGAGAGCACAGGGGCAACCTGCCAATTGAGACGGTTCAACATGAGCGTTCTCCGAGATGTTGGTTTTCGATTTGAGACATTCATTGTTGATTCCCAATATACGACAGGTCGCCCCCTGCTCTCTCGCCAGATCCCCCCTCGTTACCCGTGAATTACACCGTGAAGTCGGTGCGGATGGCGAACTGCCAATAGCCGTAGGCCATGCTGTAGCGGGCGCGGACGCCGTAGAGGAACTTCTCGCGCTTGAATCCGTCCTCGCTGTCTTCGGTGAGGGCACCGAACTCGACCGGTTCGCGGTCCTGGAAAATGAAGGGTCGGACGACGCCGTCGGTCTTGAGCAGGTACCACGTCGAGGCGTCGGTCAGGTGCGGCATCGTCACGACGCGGGCCGCTCCGCTGAGCACATTCGATGTGCTGTCGACAACGGAGGCGTTGATCGATTCGAGCGCGGTGAAGTACATCGTTGGGGGCACGACGCAGGTGAGGCCTGTTGCGCCGATCATCATCGGTTCGCCCTTGTCATCCTTGAAGGCGAGCATCTGGCCAATGGCCTGCTTGAGGGCGTTCTTGAATTCCGTCGTTGTCGGATTGTCCGCGTCAGCTGCGGTGGCGGTCAGGTCGTTGTCCTGGTTGCCGCTGTTGCCGGAGACGTGGGCATCGTTGAAAAAGGTGACGCCGTCGTAGCTGTTGAAACCCGTGCTGCCGCCATTGATGAGCAGTTGGGCCAGCAGGTAGTCCTTATGCGTGGCGGCTTGTTGGGCCATCTCGCCGATGCGGATGCGGATCTGGCCGGTTTGGTCATCGGCGATTTCATCGCGGTCGACTTCGATGGTGGCTTCGTATTTGAGGTTCTCGACCGAGTAGGATTCGGTGCGCATGCCCATGGCCAATCGGCCGTTGCCCCATTCGCGCATGCGTGGGACGGTGCCAAGCCAGCGATAGGTTTCGCTGTCGGAGGTGCTGGGGATGCGTGTGGCGAGATCGGTATAGAGGTTCGGGGCGTTTTCGAAGCGGTTGAGGAATTCGCTTCTTAGGCCTTTGGTTAAGAGTCCTGTATTGATGATGGCCATGTGTGGTTGTCTCCTTGTGGAAGTGGTGTTGCCTGATGCTGGCTTGATGTCTGGAAGCGTTGTGTTTTCTTCCCGTCACCCAGAAGGGGTGACGTAACAGAATCGGGTTTTGGGTTGGGCCTTTCTTTCTTGATCCCTCGATCCCTAGGCCTGTCCCGGCGCGCCGGGATCCCTTGATCCCTTTCCTACGTTGCGTCGGCGTCGGCGATACCGTGCAGGCGGACGATGCAGGTGGTGCCGCTGATGTGGGCTTGGATGCGGCCGACGAAGACGTTCTGGCCACTGGAGTCGGTGAGCAGCAGCGTGTCATCTGCGACGGCGTAGACCTTGTCGCCGACGCGCGTGATGGTGGCGCTGGCGACGGGGTGTTCGAAGTCGCCCTTGGTGAAGACGCGGACGGAAATGTCGCCGTTGGACCCGCCGGTGTTGTCCGCCTCTTCGTAGGCGATGCCGACAAAGAAGTTGGTGGTGCCTGCGCTGGCGCCGGCGACGAATGGTTTGGCGTAGCCGGTGGACTCTTCTATGACGACGAAGGCGCCTTTGTAGATGACGGCATCGGCTTTGACGGGGTAGCTGCGAAGTTCCTGATCGACGTAGTGGTCGACGTCACGGTTTGCGGACAGGGCCATGGGTTAGTTTCCTTTCTTCTCGTTGAATTCGTTGATGGCGCAGGCGACGTAGGCCTGTTCGGATGTGAGCCCCATGAGCATGGGGTTTGATCGGAATTCGGCGCGGGCGCGGGAAGCGATCGCGTTGGATGGGGCGCCGGTTGAGGCGGATGGCGCGGTCGTTTTGCCGCGGGTGATGATGGTCGGAGACGTCGCTATCCAGCGGTCGAAGAGATCGGCGTCGGACATGGCCAATTCGATGGCGATGTCGCGTTGGGCTTCGGTGAGTTGGCCATTGATGACGGCGGCTTGGACCTTGTCGTTTGCGTTCTTCTTTTTGGATTCGGTTTCAAAACGGTCGAGGCAGTGCTTGGCGGTGATGAGGATGGTTTCGTCATCGGCGGATTCGTCGAGGCCTAGTTGATCGCGCAGGGCGACGAGGGCGTCGGTCGGGGCGTTGAGGTTGGTGACCTGTACGCGGTTGACGATGGGTTCGGCGTTGACGATGGCGGGCTTGTTGGTGAGGGCGACCGAGTGGAGCGCGATGAGCTTCTGGTCTTCCTTGCGGACGACAGCCACCGGTGAGAGATAGCGGTATTGCTTGCTGGCGAGCAGTTCGCGGGCGGGATCGGTCCATTCGACGACGGCGAACAGGCCTTTGCCTGGCTGGGACTCGATGCGTTTGATCCAACCTGCGGCGGGGGCTTGGCCATTGGGTGAGGCGTAGGTGCCGCCGAGGGTTTGGTGTTCGTAGTCGATGGGCAGGTCGGTGCCGTGTGATTCGAATTGTTGTGTGACGAGGAGGGCGGATTCGTCGTCGACGGTGAATTGGCCGTTGACGGATTCGACGCCGCCCCACGGTGCGATGCGGACGCGGGTGGGAATGTCGGTGTTGGGCAGGCGGGCCGCGTCGAGTGGGGTGAGGCGGTGGCCTGCGGGGGTTGTGGGTGGTGTTTGGGTCATGGCGGGTGTCTCCGTTTGGGTGATTTGTTTGTTGGTTGTCATTGGTTGGTTTTCCCGTCACCCACGAGGGGTGACGCTACAGAAGAGGTGTGGTGCGACAAATGGTTAACGTGATGCGTTGCCGGTGAGGGTGTCCTGGGTTGTGGTGGCGCGGGGGAGGCCTAGCTGATCGTGTGCCCAGTCGGCGGGAATTTGGGCGCCGAGTTCGTTGACGGCGGTGGCGATGAGGTCGGCCAATGGTTGTGCGGTTCGGGCGCGGTTGACCTTGCGCGTGAAGTTGGGGACAGGGGCATCGGGGCCGAAGCGGAAAAGGATGAGCGGGGTGAGGATGTCGCGCTTGATCGTGTTGGCTTCCTTGCGGATGTCGTCGGTGAGGATGTCCTGGCGGACCTGTTCGTGGACGGTGGTGGCGGAGAGGGAGCCCTTGGCGCCGGTGGTATCGGTGGTGAGGGTTTGGCCTAGCCAGGCTTTGGAGATTTCGCGATTGAGAAAATCGAGGAGTCGTTCGTAGGGTGGTCCTGCGTTTCCGCGGTTGGCTTCGACGATTTGGAGATCGACGGCGCGGGAGAAGATGCCGGCTGCGTTAGCGCCGAGGGATTCGAGCATGTGGAGCATTTCGCGTTTTTCCTCGGGCGTGGCGGATGGCTCGTATCGGGCGATGCGGACGGGCATGCCGAAGGTTTCGGCGAAGATCATCCAGTCTTTGAGGGCGAGATTCTTGGCGAGGTAGGCCATTGCGGTGACGCGGAGGAGTCCGCCGCGGGTGGCGTGGCCTGTGGTGCAGTGCGGGGTGTGGAGGATGAATTTGTTGGGGGCGAGGTCGATGCCGTCGAAGCGGGCGTCGTCGGTGAGGATGCGCGGTTGGTCGGTGTCGTCGAAGACGATGCGGGTGAAGTCGACCGGCACGGTTTCGGAGAGAACGAGGCGGTCGCCCTTTTGGGTCCAGACGAGTTCGGCGATGGCGATGTTGCGACCGGTGGCGAGGGCGAGGTGTTGGAGAGTGTCGTCGAAGCCGGACGTGCGGGAGAGGATGTTGCGTGCGTGGTTGGCGGTGGCCATGGCGAGGTCGCGGTTTTCGGCGCGCGGGTCGGGGGTGATGGTCCAGTCGAGTCCGGTGAGGGCGAGTCGGCGTGTGTTGGCGACGGCGTAAAGGTGCGGGTCTTTTTCTTCCATCTCTTCGTAGAGCTGCATGGCGGCGGCGGGGTGGCCTGCGTCGGCTTCGCGGAGGATGGCGAAGAGTCTGGATGGGGTGAGGTTACTGGATGGGTAGTCGCGCCAGGTGTCTTCGGGGCGGGTGGTGAGAAGTTGGCCTGTGGATGGGCGGGTTGTGGAGCGCGGGGTGCGGAGGGCGTTGATGATGCGCCTGGTGGTGTTGATGAGGGTGGTGGTCATGGGGGGGATTCCTGTATTGCGCGGGGTTTGGTTGGGGTATTGGCAGTTGTTGGTGTTCCCGTCACCCACAAGGGGTGACGCTACAGAAGGCGGGGTTGTCGGGTGTCTTGCCATGGTTACCAGGTTCCGGTGTTGGCGAAGGCGAGGGGTTTGATGGTGAGGTGCTGGGGATTTGTGTTGGTGAAGTTTTGGGCGGCGGCGCTGGTGGCGAGGGCGGCGGCCCAGAAGCGGTCGGCGTGGCCTGTTTGGGATCGCTGTGCGTCGAAGCGGGCGAGACCTGTGGTGGTGATGGTGCGTCGGAGGCTGTGAAAGTCGTTGCGGATGTCGGGGTCGACGGGGATGCGGATGGAGCGGTTTTCGAAGTGGATGCGCAGCTTGTTGGCGAGCTCGTTCTTGATGGTGTTGGTGAAGGTGACGGGGGTAACGCGGTGTTGGCCTGCTCGGTCGACGAGTGATTCGGCGAGTTGCATGCCGATGCCGCCGGCGTCGATGGCGAGGCGGTGGACGTGTTTGTTGTCGAGGAGGCTCGCCAGCAGATCGAACTGGTTCTGGAAGGTTTCGTTCTGACGTTCGTAGACGGCGCGGGTGATGAGGTGGTCGTATTCGCGCTGGATGATCCAGATGACGGTGAGGTCGCGTTTGCGGCCTACGTCGACGCCGATGCAGAGGTTTTCGAATTCGTTGAGCGTGGTGATGTCGGGGGTTTTGTCGAGGGTGGGGTCCTGGCAGGTGGTGATCATGTCGTGGGTGAGGAAGGCGGTGGATTCGTCGAGGAATTCGCAGTTGAATTCCTGGCGGTAGAGTTCGTCGTCGCCCATGGAAGCGCGGATGTCGTCGGCGTTGATGTTGAGGCATTGGGCGATGGCGTCGTCGAGGGTGACGACGGACTTTTCGAAGCGGTCGTTCTGGGAGAGGTCGTAGAAGACGTTGTTTTTGCCTTTGGGGGTTGATGCGACGTCGAGTTCGCCGTTTCCGCGGAGAAGGGTCGGGAAAATGGCGGCCCAGATGTCGCGGTCGTGGGCGTGCATGGCGAACTCGTCGAGGAAGACGTCGCCGGTGAAGCCTCGTACGGTTTCGGGGTTTGCGGGCAGGCCAATGATGCGGACGCCGTTGGGCAGTTCGATTTCGAGCTGGTTGTACTTCGTGCCTTTGAGGATGGGGTTGTTGTCGAAGGTGGTGGCGATTTCGAGGGCCTGGCAGTGCATGCGTGCCTTTTGCATGAGTTCTTTGGATTGGCGTTCGCTTGCACTGAGGAAGATCTGGTTTCGGCGACGCTTGATGCCACGGATGACGCGGCGGAGGGACTTGGTGAAGGACTTGCCGGTTTGTCTTGCCCAGCATGACCAGCGGAAGCGGGCGTTGGACTCGATGTCTTCGCGTTGGAAGTCGAGGAGGGGAATGACGGGTTTGGGTTTGGCGTGGACCACGTGGGTCTCCTTGGCTTGGCGGGTCCTTCCCGCGTCACCCTAAAGAACGTGATGGGTGATCGAAGGAAAAATTTTTGTTTGATCAGGGGTGTACGGGGGCTGGGAGTGGGATTTTATGGGACGTGCCACCCGTCGGGGGGGAGTGGCTGGTATTGCGAGGGACTGAGGGACGGAGGGACTAAGGGACTGAGGGGGGATCGAGGGATCCCGGCGCGCCGGGACAGGCCTAGGGATCGAGTGGGACGAAGGGTTGGCCGCATTCGGGGCAGCGGGGGGTTGAGAGGTGGGTCAGGGGATAGGCGCAATGGGGGCATCTGGTGGGGTCGGGTTCGAGGGTGGATCGCTTGCAAAGAAGGATTGCGCACAGGGTTCTTGTGGCTGAGGCGTTTGAGCGGATCTGTAGTTCGCGGAAGGTGGCGTAGGCGATGAGAATGGTGCCGATGAGTGCGGCAGGCGCACCGGCATTGGCCGTCTTTGTGATGAGAAGAAACGCATATGCTGTTGCGAGGAAGAGCATCGCGACGGTGCGGAGGTAGGGTTCGCCCTGTCGGCTTCTCCAGAAGAACTTCACTGTCCACAAGACGGTCCAGGAGAATAGAAGACAGCCGGCGATGAGGATCGCAGCGCCTGTGGCGGATTTTCTTGCGGATGAAAACAGCGGCACCGCTTGTAGCAGGCCGACGAGTATCAGCGTGGAGATGATGAGCATTGGTATGGCGGCGGCGAATTTGGGGTGCATGTCATACAGTTTGGCGCTTTCGCGATGCAAGTCTGTATCGGGGAGGGCGATGGTGTAGCCGATGAAGATCAGAAATCCAAGCATGGCTGGTAGAACGAGCATGACGATCAGTGCGACGAAGCCGACGATTGCGGGTCGCATTGTGATGTAGGGCTTTATGGTGCTTGTGAAGAAGGCGTCGGCGGGGTGGCCTGCGGCGAGGTGCCACAGGGCTGGGATGGCGATCGAGCCCATCAGGAGCAGAGCGCCGAAGATTTGCATACGACGCAGGCTTCGGCGTTGTCGTAGCATGGGTGTGCCGACAATGAATTGTTGCTCGGGATTGGTTTGTTGCATTTCATGGGATTGTACATGGTTGCCCGCATTCGGGGCAGCGCGGGGTTTTGAGGTGAGCGACGGTGTAGCCGCAGTAGGAGCATTTGGTGGGGTCGTTGTCGATGAACTTTGGGTTGGCGGTGAGGAGTTGGTAGAGGGTTTTGGGGATGGTTGCGCGGGTACGGGCGCGGATTTCGTTGAAGGTGCCGATGGCGATGAGTGATGCGCCCAATGCGGCGACGTGTCTTCCGACCAACGCATTCGAGATACCGACGAGTCGCTCCACGAGTTCAAGAGCGAAGTAAATCGCCACTGCGAATTTGGCGCATTGCAGGAATCTTCTGCCTTTGCAGACGAAGATGATTGAATAACCCGCTGTGACGAGGAATACGAAGCACCACGTCCACTCGAATAGTCCCATGTCCGGCGCATGGGTGGCTACAAATGTTGACCACAAGTAACCAGTGTCGAGGATTGCGGGTATTGACAGTGACACGCATACGGCGCTCGCCGTTGTCAGGGACGCTTGCGGATTTCGAATCCTGATGATGAGTGGTATGGCTACCAGCGCGCCGAACACATATTGGGCAACGCCTCCGCAATAGAGATGGATGAGACTGGGCCAGTTGATCGGTGGACCCAGTGGTCTTTCCAGCACGGCCAAGTCGGTTCTCCATCCCGAGCCAATGGGCCAGGCGGGCAGGAAGAGGGCGGTGGCGAGAAGGAGTCCGCCGATGAGTTGCAGCCACCATGCGCGGCTTAGGGCTGTATTGGGGGCGATTGTATCAACCCGATGTGATTCGGTGATGTGCGTCTTGCCGGATGGTGTTTTTGGGTTGGGTTGTGGCATCGGGGCTTCCCGTCACCCACAAGGGGTGACGCTACAGGGGTTCGGTTGGGATTGTACATGGTTGGCCGCATTCGGGGCATGTTTGGGATTCGTTGCCGGTGAGGTTGTAGCCGCAGGCGGTGCAGGTTGGGCGGTTGAGGCTGTTGATGAGGCGGCGGACTTCGGTTTCGAGGTCGGAGTTGTGGTATCGTCGGCTGACACGCCCGAAGACGTGGAACGATGCTACCACGACTGCGGCTGCGATGGTTGCCCACATCCAGCCGCGGAGTGCGAAGATCATCGGGATAGCGCCGAGCGCGAAAAAGAACAGCAAGATTGCGATGTCACTGATCCAGGAGAAGGTAGGGCTTGTGCAGTAGATGCGCTGGCTTGCGTGCTGGAGAATTCCCTGTCGACTTTCGGGTGGGAGGCGTTTGAGTTCGGGGAGGCGTCGGACGAGGAAGCGATCGAACAATTTGTTGATGAAGTCATCGAGGATCATGGTCATTCTGTGATCGATGGGTGTTCTGATTGATTCTATGGAAATGTTGTGCAGCAGGGCAACGGTGTTCGGCGGGGAGGTGGCGAACAGCCTCGCCAATCGGGTTGCTCGCCGTTGATTGGGCCTTCCCGTCACCCACAAGGGGTGACGCTACAGGGGTTCGGTTGGGACTGTACAGGGTTGGCCGCATTCGGGGCATTGGTCTGATTCGTTGCCGGTGAGGTCGTAGGCGCATTCGAGGCAGGTGGGATGCCCGAGTTCGTTCATGAGTCGCCGGACTTCACGACGAATGCGGGACTGGAGTATTCGTCTGCCGATTAAGAAGCCGGTGGCTGAAAGAAAGGGGAACAAAACGAGTATCGTGTTTCTGGTGAAATTGGTGGGATACAATTCGAGCATCACCCACGTCGACAATATGAAAACTGCGATTGCGAGGAGCGCGAGGAGCTGCGGCCGATACCGTGACGCACGAAAGGCATTGACCACAGCCGTCTCATAGACGCCCGGGGCGATCTTGCGAGAAAGTCGATTGAGCTCAGGATATCCTCCGAGCATAGGGGGAGTCTGCCATTAACCGCTGGGAAAAGGGTATGACAGATCATGTCGGGCGCCCAGCGAGCAGCGGAAGCTGGGTATCGATCGTGATGGAGCGTCCCATAAGTTGGTGCGATTGCGTTAGACGGGTTTTGGGCGTAGAAAACGCCTCTGTTCCGGGGTGATTTGAGCGTGTGATGGCTCGGTGGTGGGCCTGTGAAGGAGGCTTGAGCGGTGGCGGTTGAGTTCAACAAGCGGACGCATCGGTGTGCGAGTTTGCGGAAAGAGGATGTCGGGTCGACGGTGACGTTGGCTGGCTGGGTGAATTCGTATCGCGATCATGGCGGGATGGTGTTCATCGATCTTCGTGATCACGAGGGGATCACGCAGTGCAAGTTCAACCCGCAGACGGATCCGAAGGCGCATGAGATCGCGCGGGCGCTGCGCAACGAGGATGTGATCGCCATTCGTGGGGACGTGGCGACGCGCGGTGAGAACATCAACCCGAAGCTGCCGACGGGGGAAATCGAGGTCGAGATTCGCGAGGTCGATCTGCTGGCGAAGAGTGAGCCGCCGCCGTTCGAGGTGTCGGATCACGTGGAGGCCAGCGAGGAGTTGCGACTCAAGTATCGTTATCTGGATCTGCGTCGTCCGAAGATGCAGCGGATTCTGCGGACGCGGGCGAAGCTGGCCAAGACGATTCGCGACTTCTTCGATGATGAGAGCTTTGTCGAGATCGAGACGCCTTGTCTGACGAAGTCGACGCCCGAAGGTGCGCGCGACTACCTGGTGCCGTCGCGCGTTCAGGCGGGCAGTTTCTACGCGTTGCCGCAGTCGCCTCAAATCTTCAAGCAGTTGTTCATGATCGCCGGGTTTGATCGGTACGCGCAGATCGTGCGGTGTTTCCGCGATGAGGACCTGCGGGGGAATCGTCAGCCTGAGTTCACGCAGTTGGATATGGAGATGGCGTTTGTCCGTCGCGATGAGGTGATGGACACGGTGGATCGGTGCGTGCAGAAGATCTTCAAGAACCTGCTGGACATTGACCTGCCCTTGCCGTTGCCGCGGATGAGCTACTTTGAGGCGATGGATCGGTTCGGGATCGATCGGCCTGACACGCGGTTCGGGCTGGAATTGCAGGATATTACGGACATTGCGAAGAAGACGGAGTTTTCGATCTTCCAGAAGGCGATCGAGGCTGGCGGAATCGTGAAGTGCATCGTGGTTCCCGGTGGTGAGACGCTGACGCGGAAGGTGACGGACGGGTTGGCAGAGGAGATCAAGGGGATTGGCGGCGGGGGTATGCCGATCACGAAGATCACGGCGAAGGATGGCGGGGTTGAGTGTACGACGGGTGTGGCGAAGTTCATGCAGCCGGTGGTGGATGAGCTGTGTGCAGCCACAGGTGCAAAGGCTGGGGATGCGATCGTGTTCATGCCGGGGTCGTACAACGATGTTTGCAAGTACCTGCATTTTCTGCGGACGCGGCTGGCGGAGATCACGGATGTGATTCCGAAGGATCGGTGGGACGTGATGTGGGTCGTGGATTTCCCGCTTGTTGAATGGGACGAGGATGAAAAGCGCTGGAACAGCATGCACCATCCGTTTACGGCTCCGATGGCGGAAGATGAGCATCTGATGGAGAGTGATCCGGGGAAGGTCCGCAGCGAGGCGTATGATCTGGTGCTCAATGGTGAGGAGATGGCGGGGGGCAGTGTTCGTATTCACAAGCGTGAGATTCAGAAGAAGGTGTTTGAGCTTCTGAACATCAGCGAGGAGGAGGCGAAGCTGCGGTTCACGCACCTGATGGAGGCGTTGACGTTCGGAGCGCCGCCGCATGGTGGTATTGCGTTCGGTTTGGATCGCTGGGTGATGAAGATCGCGGGCGTGGAGAGCATCCGCGAGGTGATCGCCTATCCGAAGACGCAGCGGGCGGTGTGTCCGCTGACGGATGCACCGTCACTGGTGGATTCGGAGCAGCTTCACGAGTTGGGCGTCGATTTGCGGCCTGAGGTGAAGGCAAAGCTGGACGAGAAGCGGGACGCGTCGGCGTAGGGGATTCGGGTTACAGCAGGATGATGGCTGCGGTGATGACGGCGGCGATGGCGAGGAAGACCGCGATCGTTGTAATGACGCCTTTGGTTGCGCTTTGTACTGCATTGTCGAGGTTCGCGTCCTTGATGGCGTTTGCGAGGGCTTTGATCATTTCGAGTTGGCGTGGGGTTGGTTTGGCGACGGGTGGAGCGACGCGTTGCTCGATCGAGGTCGCGAGTTGGGGGTTCTCGTTGAGCAGGGCAACGAGGTCGTTGTAGTCGGCGCGGCGTTTTTGGGGGTCTCGCGGCCAATCACTTCGCTGGGTGCGTAGTTTGCTGTAGGCGATATCTTCGATGGCAGCGACGGGGACTTCTCCGATGTCTGGGATGGTGGTCGTGGTGGTGTTGTTCAGGTCTGCGAATCCTGTGGTGTCGAAGATGATGTCGAGTCTTGCGCCGTGATGGTGTCGTATGCGGCGGATGGGAAGGTCTGTCTCTTCGGATTCGTCTTGAAACCCGAATTCTGCGGCGCGGGCGAGGAAGGCATCGGCGGCTGATGCGTCGACGACGAAATCGATGTCTTCGGTGGAGCGGTGCTCGGTGAGGTAGACGGCGACGGCGTGGGCACCGAAGAGTGCGAAGGGGGCGTTGATTGCGCGCAGGAGGGATACGGCGTCGCGCATGGCGTCTTTGAGTCGGTAGGGATCGTCGCGATGCAGGTTCATGACGCTCTCGCCGAGATCGAGGTAGGTGGACAGGCGAAGAGATGCTGTGGCGGCGGACATGGGCCAACCTCGTTACGCGGTTTCCGGACAGTTTCTGATTTTAGGGTGTTGGGTGATCGAATTCGAGCGGATTATGGATCGCCGCGGGCGGGGATGACGTCGAGTTCGACCTGGAAGCGGTTGACGCCGACGTCGGCGAATTCGAGGCGGGCGTTGATGATGGATCCGCAGTTGAAGTCGACGCCGAGCAGTGCTTCGAACCCGCCGGCGAATCCTTCGTTCGGGATGGCGGCGGCGGGCGAGGTGAGGGCTGCGTCGGAGAATCCGACGCCGTCGAGCAATGCGGGTTCGTCGATGAGCGGTGCGAGCGCGCCGGGATTGGTGGCGACGAGGCTGATGAGTGATCGGCTGCCGACGGAGAAGACGCGGGCGCAGGGGAGGGTGACCAGTCCGCTGGAGGCGTTTGCTTCGAGGGTGGCGGAGCTGTTGATGCCCTGAATCTGGGTGTCGGGGCTGTATTGGAAGAAGATGGGGCTGGTGCGTTCGTCGGTGTTGTCGAAGACGCCGGTGGTGAAGATGGCGCGGAACGGGGTGTTGTTTTCAAAGTTGACGCTGAAGGTGCCGCGAAGACCGGAGCCCAGTGGGGCGCCGGCGGTGCCGCCGCTTCCCGGAGCGCCAAACGTGGCGGTCTGGTTGAGGAAGGTCTCGACGTTGCAGCCAACGAGGACGGCTGCGGCGATGGTGGCGACGAATGTGAGGGCGGTCTTGCTTCGGATCATTTGGGGCGTCCGTGGTTTCCTACCGAGTGAGATCGGCATGGGTTGTGTCGAAGCTTGAACGGATCATCTCATGGGGTCGACGGTCTGGGGGACTGGTAGTGCTTCGGCGGCGGTTTCCCACGAGGTGTGGTGTGGGAAGGTGTCCGGCTCGAAGTACGCGACGATCTGGGGCAGTTTTTGGAAGAGCTGACGCTCGGCGTCGGTGAGGGCGCGATTGCGTCTTCTCATCACGATGTCGACGGTTTTGACGAGGCGGTCGGCGTCGCCCTCTTCGACGCTTCCGTCGGTCATCCACGTGAAGGAGCGGACGAAACGCGGCAGCAAAGAGCTGCGAGCGACGTTGGCGGCGAAGCCGATCACGGTGCCGGTGCCGATGGTCTGGCCGATGCCGGTCTTCACATGGTCGGCGATGGCTGCACCGAAGAAGGTCTCGTTGGAATCGACGTCGGTGCCATTGACTGGCACGCGGACGGAGCCGTAGGTGTTCTTGAGGTCGGAGTTGATCGTGCCGGCGCCGAGGTTGACCCATTCGCCGATGATCGAATGTCCGAGGAACCCGTGATGCTGTTTGTTGGCGTAGCCCTGGAAGAGACAGGCGTCGATTTCGCCGCCGATTTTGCAGACGGGGCCTATCGACGTGCCTCCATGAATTCTCGTGTGCGGGTTGATTATGCTGTTGGGGCCGATGTGTGCCGGTCCCTCGATGATGCTGTGGGCTTGGATCTTTGCGCCCTGGTCGATGGTGATGGGTCCGGATGAGGCGTCGAGGACGACGTAGGGTCCGACGGTTGCGGATTCATCAATGGCGATGAGGGCTTCATCAATGAGCACGGCGGTGGGATGCACCTGGCCATTCGCGCCGATGACGTGATCCAGTGTGTCGGTTTCGAGGAAGCGCGCGCTGTTGCTGACGATATCCCACGGATATTCGATCATGTGTCCGTCGACCTGTTCGTGCGGTGCGAGGGCGACGAGGTCGGCCCAGCTCGAGCGGTCGAGGAAATCACCCTGATGAAGTTTCGATGCGAGTTTCTCGTCGCATACGACGTAGGCGATGTTGTTGCCGCAGGTGCCGACGAATGGTGCGGTGGCTGGTTCGACCGGCGCATCGGGAAGCCAGCGCATGTTGACGAAGATGTCACCAGGCTGGGCGTCTTCATTGATGGGGATGCCGAGGCGTTCCTCGGTCACGGGTGCGATCCAGTCGCGAGTCCACGCGCCTGCAACGGGTTGGGACCAGTCGCGTTGCGCGCGCTGGATGAGGTTGAACCGACCGCACTGCAATTCGCCTATGGATCTCCAATAGACGGTGGGCAGCAGGTTGGCGAATCCGGCGTCTTCGAATAGGACGATTCTGGTCATAACGCTGATATTATAACGGCGAAAAAGCGTCCGGTCTTGCTTGGAGGGGGCGAGTCGTGTGTGAAAAGGTCGTGGGAAAGAGAAAGGGCCTGCCGACAGACGGACAGGCCCAAAAGGGTCCAACGATGAACCGCGGATGCCGGTGGGAGGAAATCGCCAGAACCCTAAGCATAACGTGGGCGGCCGCTCGAGCGCGCTGACTTCCCGTCATGCGGGCTTGCCATTGCTGCATCGAATTCGCGGCCTCCGCTAGGATTCCGCATCGGTTCGGGACAATTAGGCTCCCTGCCAAACACCGTAGTCACGACGTTGGACTACCTCTAACTATAGCATCGTCGTGCGGTGTGGGGAGACTCAAATCCGCGAAGAATCGCGAAATCGCCGTAACCCCAACAGAACCCTGACGATGTCGTGTGTGAGACCGAAAAAAAGGGCGATCCCCCCGAAGGAAGACCGCCCTGACGGCTAAGAGTCACGTATCGTGTGACGTTGTTACTGTTGCTCTGACACAACCAGTGCGCGGTTTTCAAAGCCTTTCATCAGCAGGACGAACGGGTCGCCGACCGGTGCGACGAACAGGTGCGCGTCGATCAGCATGCGCTGTTTCGGCAGTGGTCCCAGTCCGTCGACGTCGATGTTCGCATCGACATTGAACACTTGGTCCATGACGAGGTTGATCATGGCGATGGCGCTGAAGATGTCGAGCGGCGTTTCCCCCGTGAAGCCTTGCGTGCCATTGAAAAACTCCGGCGGTACGAAGGCGGTCAGCAGGTTGATGGCGGTGTTGGGCCGGCCGAACTTGAAGGCGTTCAGTCGCGGCAGGTAGTTGCGCTCGACGAGCGTGACACCATCAAGCGTCCGCGGTGTCTGCGATTCGAAGTTGACGTTCTCGAACAGCACAGCCTCGCCGTTGTCGGCGCGGCGGTAGTAGAGTCGGATGTCGGTCGATCGCCAGTCGCTTGGATCAAACAGCGTCGGACGGAACGGCGCTGTCGGCTCGCTGTCGTCCTGCATGCCGTTGCCGTTGATGTCGTCGAAGTACGGGTCGCCCGCGGGGTCATACTGTTCGTTGGGGACCTCGGTACCGAAGACGCGGTTGAAACGGTCGCGGCGGATCTGCAGGCCGATGATGTCGTTGACGGAGATGATGATGAAGTTCGGATCGAATCCGTCGAAGTTGATGTCGTCATCGTCGATCTCGAAATCGTCCTCAAAGTCGTCGAAGTCATCGAACCCATCATCCGGGAAGTCGTCAAAACCGTCGTCGACCTGAGCAGGATCGCTGCCGTCGTCGATCACCATATCACCTGGTGGTGGTGGCATGTCGCCGGGCATCTGGCCGGGCATGTCATCCAGCGGTGGCAGCACGTCGTCCGGCGGCGGCGGGAATTCCTCTTCAAATGGCGGGAACTCATCGTCGAACGGTGGGAATTCCTCGTCAAACGGCGGGAATTCGTCGTCGAACGGTGGGAACTCGTCATCGATCGGCGGGAAGAACTCGTCCGGAGGGATGTCCATGAGGAAGTCGTCGACGAACTCGTCGAAGCGCTCGAAATCGTCAAACGCGTCTTCCTCGAAGTTGTTGAAGAAGTCCTCGAAGCGTTCCGGACGTTCCGGCGGAGCCATGAAGAAGTCAGCCGGGTCTTCAACACTTGCTTCGCGACCGGTCTTCTCGTTGAACAGTCCGAACAGGCCTGTCTCTTCCGACCCGGGTTGGAACGTCAGCAGGTAGCGTCCGTTGGGGTTGACGATGCCCTGACCGGTGCTCATGTCGTAGTCGATGCGCACCGGCTCGCCGTTGGGCGTGAAGGCGAGGACAAACAGTTGCTGGTGAGGTCCGCCCTGTCCGGGGATCTCCTGTGTGACAGGGCCATCCTGCGGCATGTCCATGGGCATGTCGTTTGGCGGCCTGTTGTCGCCCGGTGGCAGGTCCATGGGGCGATCGTTGGGGAACATGTCGCCCGGTTCCATGAACGGGTCGTCCTGCGGGAAGTCGAACGGCTCGTCGATCGGCGGATCGAACTGGTCGAACGTCTCGTCGAAGAACGGATCGGGCGGGAGCATCTCGAACGGTTCGGGGATGAACTCGCTGCGGATGACCGTGACCTGCGTGCCCGGGTAGAAGGCGCCGCTCTCGGAGACGAAGTCGACGAACGATTGGCCGTTGATCGGCAGGAAGAACTGCTCGTCGTTCATGTTGAGGCGGACGGGGCCTCGCGGTCCGTGAAGGAAGCGTCCGGTCTCGCGAACGATGAACTCGACGATGCCGCGCTGGTCGGTGCCCGGTGTGAATCCGAGGAAGAAGGCGCCATTGCCTGATGCGTCGTATTCGACCGATTGCGGTTTGCCATCGGGCGTGAAGTTGATGTTGACGGTGACCGGCTCGATGCCATTTGAGTCTGACGGGAACTGGGCGAGGCCCGTCGTGTCGTCATCGGGATCGATGGCGAACGGATCGCCGTCTGCCACAACGAAGAAGGCCGAGTCGCCCGATCGGCTGAAGGGCAGGTGGGCCTGTGCATTGCGGATGCGTTCGGAGAGTTCACCGATGCCTTCGATGCGGTTGTCGACGATGTTGCCGAAGAGCCGTTCGAAGGTCGGTGGAATCGTGTCATTGAGGGCGTCGTTGATGAGTCGACGCAGTTGGGCTTCCTGTTGCTCGAACGCCTCGGGGGAGAGTTCGCCGAAACCCTGATCGAAGAACTCGAAGAAGATGCGCTCGAGGTTGATGGCTTTGCCTTCGCCGTTTGCGGTCTCGAAGACGTTGAGCGGCGGGCCTGGGAAGTTGGGGTCGAAGATGAAGTAAGTCAGGCGGGCGCCGAGACCGTCTTCGGTGCTCGTGAGCAGGTCGTAGAGATCGTTGATCGTGATGCGGCGATTTTCGACCTGCAGTTGTGCCATGGTGAGCAGCAAGTAGTCGTGCAACACGGGGAGGTCGGGCGTGTTGATGTCGTCTTCGTCGAGGACTTCCTCGTCCTGTTCGACGAAGTTTCGGTCCGGTTCGCTGTTCTCGACGAAGTAGACCGTGATGTTCTGACCAAACTCGCTGGCTTCGAACTGCTCGAGGTCGGGGTCGTTCTCGATGAACGGTTCCTCGAATTCGTTTCCTTCGGCGAAGAGATCGTCGAGCGAGATTGTTTGGACACCATCAAGGTCTGCGAGGCTGGAGAGGTCGAGACCTTGCGGCTGATCGGCGATGGGGAAGCCGGCGCGGAGGAAGACTCTGGCGGCGGCGATGGCGACGGCGTTGATGTCGTCGGCGGTGGCGAGGTCGAGGTTTCCTTCGACGACGCGCATGCCGGTGCGTGCGTTCTCGGGGATGAAGGAGTCGAACAGCTCCGCCAATTCGTCGGGCGTGAGCGCGGCGATGTCGGCCAGGGTCAGTTCCTGATCAATGCCCGATTCTTCGAACAGGTGTGTGTAGGCGGATACGATGCGTGCGACGACGGTCGCGGGACTGATGGGCAGATTGTTGGCGGTGATGCCTTTCTCCTCCATCAGTTCGCGAAGCTTGGCGAGGACGATGGTGGTTAGTGGGTCGACCTCGACGCCATCCAACTCGCCGATCGTGCCGTTGTCGTCAGCGGGAATCTGGACGCAGCTTTCGATGTCGCAGTCGCCGTCCTTGCCGATGTCGCCGCAGACGGTGAAATCGGTGCCGACGGGCAGATTCTGCGCGTTGAAGTTGCCGTCACCATCGACGGGGACCTCGAGAATCGGTTGGCCATTGGGGTCCATCAGATCATTGCCTGCGACGTCCTTGAAGCGGACGCAGGTATTGTTCGGGTCGAATTCGGGCGGCAGGGTCTGGGCGGCGGCTGATGATGTCAGCGACGTGCGGGTCGAGGCGGTGGTGAGGATCTTGCCGCTGACCGCGCCTTCGAAGCTTAGGGCGTTTTCGGTGACCGAGTCGCCGGTGTCGGTGGGAACGGTCGGGCAGCCGGTGATGGTGATGGCGGCTGCCACGGCGAGCAACGTCGCCACGCGTTTGAGTAGGAATGTTTGCATACGTCTTTCTGTCATTGGGCTGTCTCCGACGTGTCTGTTTTCATCCCGCCGACGCGTCCGCGCCGAGCGACCACGTGCGTGGCGGGCAATCCTGCAGAGGTTGATTGGTCCGTGCATGCGCGCGGCCCATCTGTGCGTGTCTATCGAAAGCTGGTCCTGTAACCTTGAAGAAATGCATTGCCGCTTGAGTGGGTTTTCGGCAATGGTGTTCCGGGAGTTGCCGCGGTGTGCAACCGGCCTAGAGTGGATGCGGTAGCAGTACTGGAAAGCGAGGTTCGGGTGATGCATACGGGTGGCGATCTCAGGACGTGGTTGTTGGGCATGTTATCGGGCGAGGCGTCGGATTTGCACCTGGTTGCGGGTTATCGGCCTATGGTGCGGCGACATGGTCAGTTGGGCCCGGTGGCGGATGAGGTGCTGAGTGGTGAGGCGATCGGATCGTCGCTGACAGCGCTTCTGGCGGAGCATTTGCCGGGGGTCACGCTGGATGACCGCGACATGGACTGCTCGCTGGCGATTCGGGAGGCGGATGCGACCCATCGGTTTCGCCTGAATGTGTTTCGGTCGGCGGGCGAATGGGGTGCCTGCTTTCGCGCGATTCCGGAGGATGTGCCGAGTTTTGAATGGATGGGTTTTTCCGACGCGCTCGTCCAGAAGCTGGTGACGCTGCGGAACGGGTTGGTGATCATCACCGGCATTACGGGATCGGGAAAGACGACGACGCTGGCGGGATTGATCGAGTGGATCAATCAGCATGAACAGCGACGGATCGTGACGATCGAGCAGCCGGTGGAGTACGTGTTCAAGGCCAATGGTTCGTCGATGGTGTCGCAGCGTGAGGTGGGGACGGATGTGGCGTCGTTTTACGATGGGCTGGTGCATGGGTTGCGGCAGGATCCGGACGTGATGCTGATCGGTGAGATTCGCGATCCGGAGACGGCGCGGATGGCGTTGAGTGCGGCGGAGACGGGTCACTTGATCTTCACGACGTTGCACACGCAGGATGCGAAGGGGGCGATCACGCGGTTGGTGGATTTCTTTCCGCGTGATGCGCAGGACGATGTGCGGACGCAACTGAGCTTGTCCTTGCGGAGTGTCGTGTGTCAGCATCTGTTGCCAGCGGCGGCGGAGGGCGAACGGCGGGCGCTGGCGACGGAAGTATTGCACGTCACGCATGGTGTGCGGTCGGCCATTCGTCAGGGCAAGGTTGAGAACATCGACACGGCGATTCAGACGGGGCGGAAGGACGGCATGCATTCGCTGGACGAGTCGCTTGCGAAACTTGCGAAGGCGGGGCGCATCGGTTGGGAGACGGCAGAGAAGTTTGCGGCCGACGTGCACGGGCTGCGGCATTACGTGTAAGAACGTCGCTCGTTTTTTTTCTCGCGCGCGTTGTGGTGTGCAAATGCATACGCAGGGTCATCCCGCATGCTGCGTTGGGGCCTGTCACCGACGCTTCAATGCGATGATTCAATTCTCAACTGATTTTGTGGTTGGTTCATGAGCGGGAACGGTGACTGTTCGCCGCGCTGATCGGGCTGGCGTGACTTGCGTGGCGACGACTGGGCTTGCTAGGATACGTGCATCGCGGAACGCGATCGTACTGATTACCAACGCAGGGGAATGTAGCGAGAGAGAGTCGCCTTATCGGCGTGCTCTCTCTTTTTTTGTCCCTGTCGATCATGTCGAACAACAGGAGCGAGCCGGATGGCCATCTTACGTGCAGGAATGTTTGTGTTGGTGTTCGCAGGGGCGACGCTCGGGCAGATTTCGTTCGTCGAGGATTGGGATACGACGCCGACGGTGCCGAACGATCTGCGAGGCTGGTCGTTTGGGTTCGGCGATTCGGTGAATCCGGCTGGCGGTAATCCGGACGGGTATCTGAACGCTGCGGGGCTGGACACGTTTGCACCATCGCCTTCAACCGATCCGGGACTTGTGAACACGTATGTTGGTGACGTGGATTACGCGGCGTTGGAAGTGACGTCGATCGGTGTCGATGTGATCGTCAACGCCGTTGGCTTTTCGGCGGCGGAGCGACCGCTGACACTGTTTCTGATCAACGACAACGGATCGCCCAACGATCTCGGCGATGACATCGGCGTGTCGTTCACGGGCACGGATTTGATTCCCGAACCGGGTGAAGGCTGGCGATCGTTTGACTTTGATATTCCTTCCACGTCACCGACGCTGCCGGATGGCTGGGTGCTTCGCGATTTCTCGGGGGCGACGCCGGCGTTCGATTGGCTTGATGTCATTGGTGATGTTGACCGCGTCGAATTTTTCTACGGCGATCCGGAGTTCTTTTTCATTTTCCAGGTCTGGGACACGGGCATCGACAATTTTCGATTCAACGCGGCTGTTCCCGAGCCGGCGACGTTTGTCATGCTGGCTGGTCTTGGCTGTTTCGCATTGACGCGTCGTCGCGGTCAGGGTTGAGCCTGCAGCACATCGCGGAAGTTCTCAGCCACCAATTCGTTGCCTTCATCGCTCATGTGGTTGCAATCGTCGTATTGATCGCGATCGGTACCGATGCGCGCGTCGGCTGCGACGTCAACGAGGATCGCACCTGCGTTTTCGGCGGCGGTGCGGATGCGTTCGTTGAGCAGGTCGATGTAGGCTTGACCGTTTGCGTACTGCAGTGAGAACTGCAGATTGAGGGGGAGCGTGTCGCACTCGAGCGTGCCGTTGTAGAGCGGGAAGTAGGTGGCGACGTAGACCGTGAGGTTGCGTTCGCGCGCGCGGGTGATGCCGGTTTCAAGGTCGTCCTGCAGTTGGTCGAACATTTCGTTCAGTTCGGCGGTGAACTCGTAGTCTTCGTCGAGCGGGCTGTCGGTCAGGAACGAATCGAACTCGCGGATGAAGCGTGTCACGTTGACCCCGCCCTGCCAGTAGAGCAGCACTTCGGCGTTTGGGTATTGATCGCTTTCGAGCAGTTCGCTGAGTCGCTGACGACCTTCCGCGCTGGTCTCACCGCCGACGCCTTCGTTGCCGACGTCGAACCGTGAAATGCCGATCATTTGGGCGAGGAATTCGTGGTAGTTGGTGTCGGCGGGTCCGTTGGTGGCGGAGTCACCAAAGGCGATGTGGGTGACGTTTGGTCGTGGGACGGTGATGCTGCTGCATCCCGTGACGGTTGCGAATACTAGACAGACGATCGGTGTCAAAATGCGTTTGGCGGTCTTCATGGTGACGCATTCTAGTTCGGATTAACGGTGGGTGGCCAGTGGGTTTTGCTGTCGCCGCAGTCGGTACTTCCGCCGCCGAGCAAATGCGCGAGGTACTTGGCAAGGATTTCGGCGCGGACTTCGAGTTTGCTCTCGTCGAGAATGCGCTGCTTGAGGGCGACGCAGTTGTTGTCAATCAGGTGGAACGCAGCCAAGTCGACCATGGTGGCGGCGGAGGTTGATTGTGCCTTGATTCGGTCGATGACCTGCGGATCGATGATCCCGCTCTCATGCGCTCGGCACATGAGCATGCGCACTGTGTCGACGCCCGCGTCCACGTTGGCAAGGAGGTTGGCTGGTTCGGTCGGGATGATACGGAGCACGGCTTGGCGATAGGCGTGCGTGGCGTCTTCGCTGACGATGTGCGCCCTGGCACGTCCGACAAGAACAATATTGCAGCGGCCATCGGACATGGCTGCGTGTTGCACGACCTGACCGACGCAGACGGCTGGGGCGATGGGGGCGTTGTTGGTGTCATAAAGATGTTCGTAATCGCCGCTGAGCAGCGCTGTGGCGATGAATCGATCACATTGCGGCCGGCTGACGACGTCGTGGACCATGGCGCGGTAGCGTGGTTCAAAAACGTGCAGCGGCAGCACCGCACCGGGAAGCATGACACAACCCGGAAGCGGGAACACGGGAATGGGATCGTTCAGTGACGAGAACTCCGACATCAGGTCATTGTAGGAGGGTCGGGGACGTTTTCGCAATGGCGGGCGAATCAGCGGATGGCGTCGGTGCGTCCATCGGTGGCAGAGACGGTGCGGTGGTGTTTTTGGCCGTGCTTTTGCCACCATTCGCCGATGCGATCAATGGCCACCCGGCGTTGGGCAACCGTCATGCGGGGGTTGTAGCCAAAATCACGTCCGGTGAGGCGTTGAATATGTTCAGCGGCGATGTCGGGGGGTGCCCAGTTGTATGGCGGTCGGCTGCTTTTTTCGGGCCAATGCACGAGTTGATCGTCGCGGAAGAGCGCTTCGGCGAAGACGATGGCGGCGAGAGGGTTTTCTGCGTTTTGCACGGCGCTGAGGATGGACTTGGCGACCGTTGACGCGGAGCCTTTCTTCTTCTGATCGGCTGCGTTCGACTCGGCGGTGTACCGTTCGGCCAGCCATTCGAATTCCTTGCGGCCGCCGAACAGCGCGAGCACGCGCAGATCGTTGATGCCGGGATCAGCCTCCGATGTCGCCATGCGGTCGTGCATGCGTTCGATGCCGGCGTTGTCGTTCAGTATGGCGAGTCGCCTTGCGACGTCGCGGAGATGATCGTCGGTGATGTCGCCAGTGTTGAGTAGTTTGTGGAGGTGTTCGACGGCGAGGCCGTCATGGCCGTCGACTGTGAGCAGGTTGATCGCGCGCAACGCCTGGGGTACGCCGACGCGCTGGAGTGGCCACACACGGGCTTGGATGGGATCGGCGTCCTTGTTCTCGTCCCACCATTCGCGGACGATGGCGATGACGTCGTCACGCGTTTCCTTGGGGTTCTGTGCGAAACCATGACGGTGCTGGACCGGGGCGAACTCGGTTCTGGTGATGGCTTCGATCATGGCCATCGCGAAGTCACTGCGTCTGAGCATCACCGCCCATTGTGTGCCGGAACCTGAAAGATAGGAACGCGTGGCCGTCATGTCGTCGAGCGCGTCGATGAGGGCCGGGATCATTTCGCGTCCGCGTTGAAAGATGACCACGGCTGGATCGACGTAGGGGTGGAGGGGTTTGTTGGTCATGCGCTCCCAGAAGAGATCTGTCGTTCCGGACATGTACAGGAGCGGGGCAGTGATCACGCGGCGCTCGGTTGTCACCCTTCCGAGGAAACGCGAGTTGGTGAGCATACCGACGAGTTGCTCGGGCGTCGCATCGATAACGTTGACACCCTCGGGGGCTTTGTAATCGCGTGCGAGGTGCATCGCATCGAGGTAGTCACGTAGAAATCCGCCATTTTCGAGATGTTTGGCCCGGTCGACCAGCGGCGTCAACTTTTCGATCAGGTTGACCCATGGTGTGGAGCCGAGTTCGTTGCTCAGCTTGTTCCATTCGCCGCGAATCTGCGCTTCGGCTTTGGTGTTGTTACGCGGCTGAGCGTGCGCGGAACCGGTGATGGCGACGCAGAGCATCGCAGCCACGATCGCGATGGAGCATGTGCGACGCGGTTTCAGGCTTTGAAGACCTTGGCTTTGCCGTTCTTGATGGCGCCGGTGGCGTTGCGCGTATCGACGACGAGTTTGGCGTTCTTCACGATCCATGGGTAGTCGTAGTCACTGTGGTCGGTGGCGATCAGGACGCAATCGTAGCTGCCGACGTTCGCGGCAGTCAGCGGCTTGCTGCTCATGCGCAGATCGTGTTCCCTTTGCTTGGGGGTCCTCTTCACGTGCGGATCATTATAGTCGACTTTGGCTCCGGCTGCTTTGAGCTTCTCGATCAGCTCGATCGAGGGCGATTCGCGGATGTCGTCGACGTCCTTCTTGTAGGCCAACCCGAGGACAAGGATCTTCGAACCGTTGAGCGGTTTTTTGTGGGTGTTGAGGGCTTCTGCCACGCGGCGGATGACGTAATCGGGCATGGCTGTGTTGATTTCACCGGATAGCTCGATGAACCGGGTGGACATGTCGAACTGCCGTGCACGCCACGTCAGGTAGAACGGATCGATCGGGATGCAGTGCCCCCCGAGACCTGGGCCTGGGTAGAACGGCTGGAATCCGAACGGCTTCGTTGAGGCGGCCCGAACGACCTCCCAGACGTCGATGTCCATGCGGTCGAGCAGCATTTTGAGTTCGTTGATCAGGGCGATGTTGACGCCGCGATAGACGTTCTCAAGGATTTTGCAGCACTCTGCGACGTCGCAACTCGTGACGGGGACAGTCTTTGTGATCGCGGCGCCGTACAGTTCGGTGGCGGCTTTGAGGCTTTTCTTGCCGAGTCCGCCGACGACCTTGGGGATCGTCTCGGTCGTGAAATCGGTGCGCCCTGGATCCTCGCGCTCAGGGGAGTAGGCGAGGTAGAAGTCGCGTTCTGCCTTGAGACCGCTGGTTTCGAGGATGGGCTGGACGAGTTCACGCGTGGTGCCTGGATACGTGGTGCTTTCGAGGACGATGAGCTGGTCTTTCTGAAGCACGCCGGCGAGCATTTCGGATGTGCTTTCGACGTAGCTCATGTCCGGGTCGCGCATTTTGGTGAGCGGGGTCGGCACGCAGATGAGGATGGCGTGACACTTCTTGAGGTCCTTGGCCTGGGTGGTGGCGGAGAACTGGCCCTTCTTGACAAGGTCTTTGATCAGTGAGGATGGAATATGTTTGATGTAGCTCTTGCCTGCGTTGAGGGCGTCGACTTTCTTGGGGTCGACATCCAGGCCCAGGACTTTGAACCCGGCGCTGCAGAAGGTGCGTGCGAGGGGCAGTCCGACGTACCCCATCCCGATGATCCCGACGATGGCTTTGCGATTCTTGACTGCGGTGGTGAAATCCTGAAGGCTCAAAGCTCTGTCTCCTGGTGCGGGTGTTTCGCGCCGGCTGATACATCCTTGCGTGTCACGTAACCGTTTATCGGCACATTACCTACCATTTTGCAACGTCGCCAAGGGGCGATAACATCGTCCCGCACGGACCGATGACTGGCAAGAGCGCGACGCTGCGACGTCCGAACTCTCGCTGGGTATTTAACGAATGTGTCGGCCAACGGTTCGCTGGACGAAAGATGAAACATCGGTCCGACCTGGGACGGAGAGGTTGGACGGTTGGGGGTAATCACGCACACATGACGACAAACGTATCTGACATTCCGCTGGCGCGACCGGACATCACCGAGGAGGAAATCGACGCGGTGGTGGCCGTTCTGCGAACGCCAAACCTGTCGCTGGGGCCCAAGCTGGGGGAATTCGAGCAGGCGATGGCGGAGGCGTGCCAGACGGATCACGCCATTGCGGTGTGCAGCGGGACGGCTGCTTTGCATCTGATCGTGCGGTCAATGGGAATCGGTCCCGGGGACGAGGTGATCACCACGCCGTTTTCGTTCGTGGCATCGACCAATTGCATGCTGTTCGAGGGGGCGACGCCGGTCTTTGCAGATGTCGATCCGGAGACGTGGAACATCGACCCTGCTGCGATTGAGGCGGCGGTGACCGACAGGACGAAGGCGATCTTGCCGGTCGATGTGTTCGGTCAGCCGACGGACTACGACGCCATCGATGCGATCGCCGGGAAGCACGGCCTGCGGGTGATTGAGGATTCGTGCGAGGCGCTGGGGAGCACGTGGCGTGGTCGGCCTGCTGGTGGCCTTGGCGATGCGGGGGTGTTTGGGTTTTATCCCAATAAGCAGATCACGACCGGTGAGGGCGGCATGATCGTGACGAGCGATGAGGCGCTCGCGCGGATGTGTCGCTCGCTGCGGAATCAGGGGCGTGACACGCATGGCGGCTGGTTGAGTCATCCGCGGATGGGGTACAACTACCGATTGTCGGACATCAACTGTGCGCTCGGGGCGGTGCAGGTGTCGCGGTTGGATGAGATCGTGAAGACGCGTCGTGCGGTGGCGGAATGGTACCGGACGGAGTTGGCTGATGAGACGCGTCTGTCGATGCAGCGTGTGCTCGAACCGGCGTTCGTGAGTTGGTTTGTGTTCGTGGTGCGTCTTGATGATCGCTATTCGCGCGAAGACCGCGACAACATCCTGCGGCAGCTTCGCGATCAGGGGATTGGCTGCAGCAACTACTTCGTGCCGATCCACCTTCAGCCCTACATGGTCGAGCAGTTTGGCTTCAAGGAGGGCGACTTCCCGGTGTGTGAGTCGTTGGCCGACCGGACGATTGCCCTTCCCTTCCACAAGGAAATGACGCCCGAGAGCGTCAAACGCGTTTGCGATTCCCTTCGCGAGCTTCTTGCGTGATTGTTGGTGTCGTTGCTTTCGCCCACGGTTGGCACGGGTTTGGTGCGGTGTTAGTTTATCTCCGTGTGATCCTGCGAACATAGGTCGTGGCGCTGCGCCACTGAGCATATGAGGAGTTCGGAAGCATGACCCGATTTGTGGTACTCATCAATTTCTCGGAAACGGGTTTCAGCAACATTGCGAAGTCACCTTCGCGTGCGGAGCAATTCCGTGCAGCCGCTGAAAAGGAAGGCGCGAAGATCGAATCGGTCTTGTGGACCGTGGGGCCTTATGACGGCGTCTTCGTGATCAGTGCCCCGGATGAAAAGACGGCGGCGGCGCTGGTGCTCAGGCTCAGGCGTGACGGCTTCGTTCGGACGACGATGTTGCGGGCGTTTGATGCCGATGAGTTTGGTGAGGTGCTTGCCGGCGTTTCCACGTAACGCCTGCACTCCCCATTGTTGAATCACTGCGTCCGATCGCTGCGCAACCGTGCACGCGACCCCTGAATTCGGCGGTGTTCACCGCTGAGTGCGTTATTCGTGGTTTTGAATGACCTGCCAGAGTTCGTCCGACGTCCTGGCGCGGGCCATGGCCGTGCGGAATTCGTCCATCAACATCAGTCGTGAAATGCGGGCGAGCGCCTGAATGTGGGGGCCGGTCTGGTCGGGGGGGCTGGCGAGCAGGACGATGATTTCGACCGGGTTGCCGTCCTTGGAGTCGAAGTCCATCGGCGTGGCGGGTTTGCCCATGGCCATCACGAGCTTCTTGCACCCGTTGGACTTGCCGTGCGGGACAGCCAAGCCATGGCCGATGCCGGTCGAAGCGGTTTTCTCGCGTTGAATGATGGCCTTGAGGACGTGGTCGCGATCGGCGAGTTGCCCTGACGATTCGAGCAGGTCGACGAGTTCGGTGATGGCCGACTCCTTGTCGCCCGCGTTCATCGGCACGCAGACACATCGTTGGTCAAGAATCGTGGTGAGCTTCATGAGTCGAAACCTGCCGTCCGGCCTTTGGACGAGCCATCAGTGTATCGTTGCGGGCGGGGGAATCAACGAGGGTTTCGACACGGATGGCGGCACAACGAAAAGCCACCCGACACGCAGCGTGCCGGGTGGCTGATTGAACCGTTGAGCCTGCGACCGTGGGCCGCGTGTTACTGATCGCGCACGTCGATGTCGGCGGTGGGCTGACCGGTACGCTCGTCCAGCTCGGCGATGACCTCGATGAGCTTGTCGCACTCGAAGAATGCGTCGGCTCGGCCTCCAACGCTGGAGGCGGTGAATGTCTGAGCGAATACCGACTGTGTGCCGCCGAAGATGGAGGCGAGCACCTCGACGGTCGCATCAACACGATCCGGGCAGGTGGCTTCGATGGCGAGTTCAAAGGGGCCTAGCTCTTCGTTGGCGGTATCGGTGCAGGTTTCACCGCCGGCGTAGATGCGGTCGATGGTGATTGCGATGTTAATGCCGATGAAGTCTGGGATGTCCTGGCCGAGGAGTGTGGCGGCCTGATCTCGTGTGATGGTGTTGGCGACGCGAATGGCGATGTTGCCGTCGCGCGCACTGCCACCGCAGGCGTCGAGTTCGAGAAAGCCGTCACCGTCGGTGTCGTCGGCTGTTTCGTCGAGGTTGTCGATCGTGCCGACCGGCATCGGGGGCATGCAACCGATCGCGGTCCAGGCGAATGCACAGGCGAACAGGGACAACAAACGCATCTTCATGGTGAGGGCTCCGTTTTCATCTGGTTGTGTGGCTGATGATCGTCCACGCTGCGCACCCCCGCAACGAATGATGACGATGCTCGGCAGCGAGCTGCATTGGTAGGTATCGGCCAACCACGCTGGTCGACTATGGTTTCATAAAATTCGCCAAGGTCTGGGTCAACCGGAAATTATGGGACTTTCCTTGTGAGGCGCTCAATTGCAGCGCGGGCGACGGGGTCGTCGGGGTTGGCTTGCAGTGAGAGTTGATAGTGGTGGCGGGCATTTTCGGGCTTGCCGCTGTTTTCGAGGGCGACGGCGAGGTTGAAGTGGAGGTTGGGGTCGTTGGGGCGCGATTCAAGTGCCACACGATAGTGCGGAACGGCGTCGGCGAAGCGTCCGGTTTGGGCGAGGGCCTGGGCGAGAAACTGGCGCAGTCGCGGGGCGGTGGGGTTCAGTTCGACGGCGCGGGTGAAATGGGGGATGGCGTCGGGGAGGCGGTTCTCGAGAGCGAGGGCGACGCCGAGGTTGCCGAGTTGGGCGGCGTGGAGTTCGGACTCGGGGTTGATCTTCATGTTGGCGGGGATGGCGACGGCGATGGCGGCGAGTAGCGCGGGTGCGAGGCGGTTCCAGGGTTGGGTGCGGACGTGGTCGATCATGGCGATGAGTCCGCCGCCGGCGAAGATGGCCAGGATCGGGACGAGCAGGAAGCGGTAGCGGGCCATCAGGAAGAAGACGGCGATGGCGGCGGTCATCACGATGAGCATCGCGTAGAAAATGGCGAGTTGTCGGCGTTGTGGCCAAGTAAGGACGATACCGATGGCGGCGAGTGGCAGGAGCAGGCCGAGGTGACTGAAGATGGCGAGTGGTCCGAGCAGCCATGATGCGTTGCAGAATAGTTCGTAGCTTTCGGTGTCGGGGATTTCGTAGTGGTTGAAGGTGAGGGCGAGTTTGTAGGCGAGGAGTTTGAGCCAGTCGACGGGTTGCTGGCGGATGTAGGTGAGCGATCGGTCGAGCCAGTGATTTGATACTTCGCGCGGGGTGAGCTTGCGGCCGGCGGCTTGCTCGGCCAACGCGGTGGCGTCGGTGCGTTCGAATTCGGGTGTTTCGCGACCTGGGATCATGGGGTCGTAACGCCCTGATGCACCGTCGTGGTTGCCGATGTAGAAGTTGGGTCCGAGTTGGAAGGTGGTGATGGCGAGTTCGCCGCCGACGCGGTGGTTGTGGAGGGCGGCGGGTGCGACGGCGATGGTGAAGCCGGCGATGAGCAGTGCGGGTGCGGCGATGCGTTGTGCGACGTTGGTGCGTCGCGCGTGGATGACGGACCAGATCGCGAAGATGGGGACGAGGGCGAGGGCGTTTTCTCGGGTGAGGGCGAGCAAGCCCGTCGCGATTCCGAGGAGTCCCCATTTCCAGCGGCTCTGCTCTTGGATGAGTGATGACGTGATGGCGATGACGACCGCGAAGAGAAAGAAGCCGACGGCGGTTTTCTGCAGGATGCCGTCGAAGTAGATGGCCGGTGCGTAGAGGGCAAGGATCAGTCCTGTTGCCATTCCGGCGCGACGGTTGATCAGCTGCATGGCCGACCATGCGAGGAGCGTGCAGGCGACCGACGACAACGCGCATTGGATGATGCGGACAGCCATCGTGGTGTCAGAAATGCACCGGTAGATCGTTGCCAGGAAGTATGGGTAGAGCGGGGCTTGGTAGAACGTTTCGTTCCAACCCCAATTGTTGGCGACGAGGGTGCGTGCCCACTTGTCGTATGTGGCGGCGTCTCCGACGAGATGGGTGACGAGAATGAAGTCGCGAACCGTGGCGATGTAGATGAGTCGTACCACGAGGGCGACGGTGAAGATGATCAGCAACGCGGGCAAGTGACTTGGCTTGGCCGTTGGATTGGGCGGCGGATGGCTCACCGGGTCGGTGGGTCGGGCGGGCCGAAGAGGTCTTCGCAGCTTTCGACGTAGCCGCAGTTTTCGCAGAGGCGTTTGCAGTGTCGCGCGGTGAGGACGGCTGACCCGCAGAGCGGGCATGTGAGGTCGTTGGCTGGTGGTGCGGTGTTATTGGTCGCGGGCGAATTGGACTGTTCAGGCGGTGGTGTCTGCATCGGGTGCTCCAATGATCTTGGTTTCGGCGGGCGGGATGACGACGGCGTTGCCGATGGCGACGTCTTTTCCGTGCTGATTGACGCAGGCGACCATGAGGCGGACGCGCTTGTCGTTGATGATTTCGGTCACTTGGCCTGTGGCGGTGATGGTGTCGTCGAAGTAGACCGGCTTGAGGAAGCGAATGTGCAATTCGACGAAGATGGTGCCGAGGCCGGGAAGCTCGCTGGCAAGGACAGTTGAGATGATGCCGGCGGTCAGGATGCCGTGGGCGATGCGGTCCTTGAAGACGGATTGCTTCGCATAGTCTTCGTCGATGTGCAGTGGATTGTGGTCACCGGAGGCGTCGGCGAAGGCGAAGACGTCTTTCTCGGTGATGACTTTTGCGAAACGGCCGGTGTCGCCGACCTGCAGGGTTTTGCGTGTCTTCGGGATTGGCCAAACGGTTTCGCCCATGGTGTATCACAGTCCAATCTGAATGGCAGCGCCGCAAGCGGCCAATGCGAAACCCGCCGTAGCGTGGGCATAGCGTTCGAGTGATGGAAAAGACCATCGCGACAGGCCGGCGAGAGTGCCCATGACGACGGCGGTCATGGTGAGGATGGTCACGACGGCGAAGACGAACGTTACAAGAACCAGGCCGGGCCAGCTGAGTTTGGCTGCGGGCACCATCAGTAGCGGAATGAGCGGTTCGCATGGTCCGAAGACGAAGATGGTGAACAGCACCCATGGGGTCATGGAGCGTGCGGTGTCGTTATGCGCGTGGGCATGGTCGCCGTGGTGGTCGTGTTCGTGGCAGTGGACGGTGCCGTCGTCGTGGCTGTGCCAGTGGGTGTGTGGTTTGTTGCGGATGGCGCGGCGGATGCCCCAGAGCATGTAGGCGACGCCGAAACCAAGCAGCAGCCAGCCGGCCAGCTCGCCGCGGGCTGACTCGAACCATGTGGCGTTCTCGAGTGTGACGCTGGCGAGCGCGATGACGGCGATGCCGATGAGCACCGAGCTGAGCACGTGGCCGAAACCGCACGCGATCGTGACGGCCAGTGTCTTCGCCAACGACCATCGCCCTGCTCGGGCCATGGCGATAAAGGGCACGTAGTGATCCGGCCCGGCGATCGTGTGGACGAAGCCGATGGCGGCGGCGGTTGCAATCAGTGCTGTGATGGTGGTGTCGTTCATGTGTGATACCGCGTTACTTCTTTCTGCCTGTGCATGATACGTCAGTCGGATGCGTTCGTGAAGCGGATTGGGGTCGCCGTTGAGTGTGCTGCGGCAAGAAGTGTGCGCGATATTGGGGCAGATCGCCGTATCTCGGCTTGACATGCGAATTGATGATCTGGAATAATCCTTCAGGCTTCCGACACATCTATCATAGGCCGGAGAACGATATGGAGAGGATTGGCGGACTCGTTGCGGGGGTGTGGCTTGTGGTGTGCTTGCACGCGGCCATCGCGATTGCATCGTCCAATACGTACAGGTACATCATTTTCAGGCGGTGATGCGAATGAACTGGCGTGTGTTGCTCATGAGGATGGCGATCGGATTGGCTGGTGTCGGTTTTGTGGTCGGCGGCGTCTACGTGTATCGCATGATTCAGTCATATCAGATATTGCAGGTCCGAGAGGAAGCTGATCCGTTGCGTGAGTTTCAGCGGACGCTGCCGCTGGTTGCGCGTGGCGAGTTGACGAATCCGAAGGAGCTTGCGGATTTTGAGGAGCTCGTGGCGAATGATGCTGGCATTCGTGCGTGGATGGTGGAGCGGTTTCCGGTCGAAAGGTACGCCGAGCAATTCACGATGATGGCGCTGGTGTCGCGTCTTGCCGACCGGGGGCAGACTTTCCGCGAATTCGCGGCCTTGCTCGACCACGCGATGCGCAACGACGCGGTTGCCGGGGCCGCTTGCAAGACGCTGATCCATTACGACATTCCGCAACGCAAAGAACTGATCGCGAAGTACATTGATGTGCCGAATGGCTCGAAGAAGCGGTTTATGACACAAATCGCGACGCGGACCTATCTCGACATATACGGAGCCCATGGTATTGAGGAGTCCGTCGAACGGCACCTAGCCAGCAATGCCGTGGGCTTTCGTTTTGCATTCGCTGGATTGGTGGCGTTGCATGCGGATGGTAGGTTGGCGGCGAATGCGATGGACATTTTCATTGGCATGTACGATGGTGGATTCCGCAATTGTGTGGCGGTTCTCTCGGTCTTCGAGAAGTTCAACCGACACGGGTTCTGCGGGGACTTGCGCGTTTTGGAAGTGGCACATCAACAGTCAACGGCAAGCTGCAAGCCCGAGCACCTCGAAAGCGTGATCGCTTACATTGAACGGTGCGGCGATGGCTGAAATCGCGGCATCGCCGCCGGACTGGTCGCACGTGCACTTTGACGTTCATTGTGCGCGGTGTGGGGAGGATCTGTTCGGGCGGGCGGAGGCGGTCTGTCCGACCTGTGATCTGGCGTTCGACTGGGACGAGGCGGTGCCGCTGGAGGCGTTGCGGTGTGGAACATGCGATTATCCGCTGTATCGGCTGACGCAGGAGCGGTGTCCGGAATGTGGTGAGGCGTTTGCGTGGGACGACGTTGTCACGAATTATCGCCAGCGCGACAAGCGCGTGTTTGAGTATCGGTGGCGGGAGCAACCGGTGCGGTCGTGGTGGGCGAGTTGGCGGGCGGCGGTGAGGCCGGAGACATTTTGGACGCGGGCGAAGCTGTATGATCCGACGCCGGTTGGGGCGCTTGTTGGCTTGGTGATTTCGACAACGGTGCTGTCGATCGCGCTTACCTCGTGTTTTATGTTGCTTTGTTACTGTGTCTTCGCCGCAGTGTCTGACGCATGGTCCTTCTACTTGCGGTTCTCTGTTGCGACTGTGTCGCGAATTGTTTTCGAGTCAACATGGCGACTTGGTGCCTTGGAAACTGTGGCTCTGGCGTCCATGATGCTCTATCGGCAGTCTATGCAGCGAGGCCGGTTGCGTAATGGGCACATCGTGCGCATTTGGGCATACTCGGTCGGACTGCTCGTTCCGGTGTACGTGTTCGTTGGACAGATGGTTTTGTTCGCGGCTGGCTTCGTTGGGCGCCAATTTGCACTGCCAAATCTATGGTCATCCACGCTGGCGCAGGCCGTGCCGGTTGCGTTGTTTGGTGTGTGCGCTGTTCATGTCGCATGGAGCGTGCGATGCGGGTTTGGAGACTACCTCAAAATGCCGCATGCGTGGGGTGTGGCGATTGCGACGGTCGTGATGACGTGTCTGGCGACGGTCATGGTCTTTGTCCTGCACGTGTGGTTCTGAATCGGCATCGGTGGCGGGGTTTGCCGGCTGCTCACTACGATATACGAAAGTTGGATTCAGGATGGAGCAAGCCATGACGACAGCAAATTGGCCGGTGTTGCCCGGCGCGGAATGGGCGGGGACGTATTCGACGGTGCACATGTGGACGCAGATGGTCGGCAAGATCCGCACGGTGCAGATGCCGTGGACCAATCATGGGTGGCACACGACGCTGTACGTGACACCGCAGGGATTGACGACGCTGGCGATGCCGCACGGCGGGCGGTCGTTCCAGATCGATTTCAACTTTGTCCAGCACCGGCTCGACATCTCCGCCAGCGACGGCGGGTCGCAATCCTTTGATCTGTCAGCCATGTCGGTCAAGGACTTTCATGGCAAGCTGATGAGCGCGCTCGACAGCATGGACCTGGCCGTCGCCATTCATGGTCGGCCCAATGAAGTGGACCCCAATCCGCCCTTCGCCGAAGACACCGAACACGCGTCGTATGACGCCGATGCAATGGCCCGCATTCATCAGTCGTTTGTGCACGCCGATCGCGTGATGAAACAATTCCGAGCCGGATTCCGGGGCAAGTGCAGCCCGGTGCACTTCTTCTGGGGCAGTTTCGACATGGCCGTCACCCGTTTCTCAGGTCGAACGGCGCCACAACATCCTGGCGGATTCCCGAACATGCCCGATTGGATCACGCGGGAGGCCTACTCGCACGACGTATCAAGCTGCGGATTCTGGCCTGGCAATGGTGAGCAGAACGCCTTCTTCTACGCCTACGCCTACCCGACGCCTGATGGGTTCTCCGGTCAGCCTGTTCGCCCCGCAGCTGGAACGTACAGCCAGGATCTCGGCGAATTCGTGCTGCCCTATTCGGCCGTTCAGCAATCGGCGACGCCCGATGAGGATCTGCTGGCGTTCTTCCAGAGCACCTACGAAGCCGCCGCGAGCACGGCGAACTGGGACCGTGATGCGTTGGAATGGCAAGGCCCGGAGCGGGGTTAGCTCTCTTCTGTCAAAGTCATTAAACTGGACTATCCAGAATCACAGTTCAGCCAGCATTCCAATGAGGTGGATAGTGCAGATTTTCAGACATACTTGGCCTGCGACGGCACTGTTTGTGTCACTTGCGATTGTGGTGGTCGCAAGTGGTGAGCCGACCGAGAAGGATCTTGGCTCAGGAGCGGCGATTGATGCAAATACGTTCAAGGACCCGCGCGAGATTCTCGTTCCTGGAACGCACGATGTTGATGTTATGGAACTAACGGCACCCTTGCGCACTCGCGTGTTGCTGGCGAGGTTCAAGGCAGCAATGCAGGCGAACCCGGATTGGTGGTCGAAGTACGTCGAGGAGCACGCTGAGGAAAGGCCGCTGCCTTACCATCCCAACTTTGGGCTCACCAAGGCGGAATACGATGAGATCGGGAAGGGCGAGAATGGCCTAACCGCTGAGAAACGAGCCGACGCGAAGCTGACGATCATGGAGAAGCGTCCCGGTGTCCTTGTGCTCAACGGCAACGGCGATCTGCCTGACTTGCTGGGTGTTGAGATCGATTTGAACAAGGACTTGGTGCGAACGCGCTACGGAGATTTGACTGAACGATCCGAGACAAACGCGTCAGAAAGCACGGCACTTGGCGCTTGGAAGGGTGTGGGCTGGAAGCTCAACAGCGTTGATCTTGAGAAAATGACCGGCGCGATCGCGAAGTTCCATGTGGGTAGGGTCACGGCTTCAGGTCGCAACGTCATCTATTATGACGTTAAGGAGCTCACACCAGACGGCAGAAAACGGTTGACCAATATTCTTCTCTTCGACGTTTCTCGGAAGTGATTGCTGCAGATTGATCATTTTGGAGTCGTCGGCAGCAGCATTTCGTAGAATGACTCAAATTTCTTTGTCTCGCCGGCGTATTGGTGACCGGGGTTGATTAGGGAGAAAACGCGGCCCTTGGCACCACGCACGAAGTCGACGGTCCAGCGACCCGTGTCCAACTCGATGTCAATGTCGTCTCGGCCCGAATTGATCTGCGTCATGACCAGTGGGCCCATGTGATGCGAATCAGTCAGGATCGTGGCGTCCTGCGGCATGGCGTCGAAGTCGACTGTCGCGAGATACTCCGAGGCGTCGAAGTGTCTCTCCACCATGATCAGTGACGCCTCAGCCGGAAGCCATACGCAGAACGCGACAACCGTCACCACACCAATATTCCAAACAGCTCTGGAACTGATCGCCAGCACGCGCGTCAGGCCCATCCCCATCAGCCACGCGAGCGGGAAGAGCAAATTTGGCAGCATGGTGGTATGGCTGATGACCCAGATAAGCAGAATCGGAACGAGACCGCCAGGAATCATCAAGAGCACAAAGGTCGCCACCTCGCGGTTGCGTCGCCACAGCTCCACCGCACCGATGCCGATCACCGCGAATGCGACGGCCATGATCGGCCAATACTGCCACCCGAGCTCGTAGATCAGCCATCGCATCTGACTCGTCATCGTGTCCAATGTCGGCTCGAACATGTAGTCGAACTGCTTGGCTGACACGAGCCATATCAGCCGATCAACCTTGTCGGACGTGGTCGTATTGGTGACGGGGTAGTCGTCGGGAAAACCGGGGTGCGCGACGTCGAGATAATTGTAGGCGACGTCGGGTACGTCGCGGACCCACAGGCTGCCCAGGGTGAACGCGATGCAGGCGACGCCGATGCCGAACATGATCAACACGCGGCGGATGTAGTGCGACGACCAGTATGCCCGCCCTTTTGACGAAAAGATCATCGCCGCGAGGAAGGAGGCCGACATCGCCAGGGTCGGTCCGCGGCTCGCGACGAGGTAGAAGAACATCGTGACCGCCAGCCAGAACTTCCAATGGCCACACTCGGGCGGATCGTGAAGCCAGCTCAGGAACGACCATATCGACCCGACGAGCAGGATGATGCACGTGGCGTAGGTTTCCGGCGTCATGGTCAGGTGCCAGTATTGATCGTCCACCAGAAAGAGCAGGCTCGCGATGGCGGCGGCGACCGGGTTTGCGCCGGTTCGCAACATGAGCAGCATCAGCATGCCGACGATGGCCAGTCCGAACGTCGCGTTCACGCCACTGACGACGAAATCGGCCCTGAAAAAGGGCATCGCCAATACGAATGCACGCAGAATCGAGATGACCCCCGCCTGGCCTGGCGGATGTCCGACCGCGCCAAGGGCGACGGTAATCTGCACTTCGCCGGGGTCGCCGTAGCAGGGTGCCCAGATGACACGTGCGTAGACGAGTTTCGCTGCGATCAGAATGGTTGCGATCAACATGAGTTGGCCGAACGTGTCTAGACGCTGCCATTGGCCGCGGGATTCGGTGTTGGCGTCTGATGCGTCGTGCGGTTCGGATGAAGCGTGGGCCGCCGGGTCTGCCGGTGCGGTGTTACTCATCGGCGGAGGCATCCAAATCCGGGGCGGGCTGGGCCGACAGTGTGCCGTCATCAGTGGCGGAGAGCTTGGCGATGCGCTGTTCGGCTTTGTCGAGCATTGCACGGCAACGCTTGACGAGCTTCATGCCCTGTTCGTACTTGGCGATCGACTCTTCGAGGCCGATCTCGGCGCGCTCGATCTCCTCGGTGATCTGTTCGAGGCTTCTGAGGGCTTCTTCGAATGTCGGTTGCTTTTCGGCCATCTCGTGCCCGGAGAATAGCGTCGACCCGCTCTATTCGTCCAGACGGTCGCGCGATGAAATGGCCATGCATGCCACGACATCACTCCCTACGCGCGTATGCCGACATTCCTGATTACCGCCACGCGCGTCATTGAGAGGGCGAAAGTTCCGAATCACCAAGGCCCACACACGTACAAAACGCGATACTTGGATAGTCGCTGTCTGCGACCATAACACAGGTCCTACCAAGTGCGCAACTTCCAGTGCACCTGAGCGAGCCATCAGGTCTCATGGCCACGCGGCATGCGGTGAAACTCGGACTCTCGAGGTCCGGGTCAATGCAGATCGGATCACAATTGCAGCCAAATACCAGACCACGATCCCCAGGAGGGTCAAAAGATAGTGGCTGGCAACCAAAGCATCGGTTGCCAGCCGACCCACACAGCACCACAACGGACCGCGGGCCGAAGATCGTATTCGGAAGGGGGAACCTTTGAATCGGAATGGCATTGGCAATGTCCGACTGGCGAAGACCATCAACATAGTTGACAGAGTCATTCCACTGTTGATCCGTCATCGCTATGCCCCAGAACTGGTCTGGAAACTCGCCTCGACGCGCCAGCTCCTTTGCTTCGATGACAATCAATTCATTGCCGTTTGGCTGTTTGACTGTCCATGTTTGACACCCGGCCAGCATCATTAGCGGCAACGCGGTTGCGATAAGACTGGGTTTGCGAGTCGCGAGAAACATGATGGTCCCTTTCATTGTCAGCGTGATACGCAGAATGATGAAGGAATACGATAGGCGCCCATCGCATTATCATTCTTTCATATCCGGAAAATGCCATTGTCAAATAGACTATGATCACTTGAGATTGATTCAATAGGAGCCTGGATGAAAAAGCAACAGTACTGCAAGTGTGCGAGGCCTGTATCGCGGCGCGATCATTTTCCCAGCTCGCCTATTCTCGCAATCGGCAGGCGCAATTTGTGCTGAAGCGCTATGCGAAAGACTACTCGACTCGATTGGTCCTTGCCTAAATTGCCAATTCGTGAGCTCAGGCATGATGCATGGACTTGTGTTTGGCGCGGTTGCGGAGACGGAATATCAGCCTGGTGGGGCTATCGTCTGGCTCACGTGCATGCGTCCCCCTTGCCTGCCATTGGCCACCGTGGGGCACGCGACGATGATCATGGCATACTGATTCGGGCAGTTCCTTGTCGAGCGCGGGAGAGTTATGCTTCTGCGGATGAAGAGTCCGTCACTGCCGCCTGACTGGTCCAAGGTGCACTTCCCTGTCGAATGTGCCCGCTGTGGCCACGACCTCTTTGGCCGCGACGAACCGACCTGCCCCGCCTGCCAGCTCGAGTTCGACTGGTCCGACGCCGTTCCGCTCGATCAACTCAAGTGCAACGAGTGCGGTTACGCACTGATGGGCCTGACCGAACAACGATGTCCCGAATGTGGTGCAGCTTTCACTTGGGAGGATGCGGTTGCCAACCACCGTCGCAGGGCCGCCCCGTTATTTGAGAACCGTTGGCGGGAAGCGTTCCTGCGTTCATGGTTTACGAGCCTCTGGTGGGCCGTGCGACCGCATCGACTGTGGCGAGACGTCTCCGTCCGGGACACGCCGTCGATGGCGCCATTGTTCATCATGGTCGCGGTTTCATTGCTCGCGATGTGCTTATTGGTCAGTGGTCAGCTAATCTGCCAGTGGTCGTTCACCTCGTGGACGCGGGGCATCATCGTGCCGGAATACTGGGCGCAGATTCTGACGCGCGCTTTCAGCCATGGCGCCCAAGTAGCGATTTATGCCGGCTTTTGGGAATGCCTCGTACTGTTGCTCATGCTGCCGCACGGCCAGTTCATTCAGCCGGTTTCGCCGAGGAAGGCACATATTGTCCGCATCTGGGCCTACTCTGTTTGCATGTACGGCAACATATGTTTCGCGATCGTCTCTGTCCTGATGGAGACGATTAATGGCATGCAGCATCTGCTCGGCATTTCGCAGGATGCCCAGTACGCGGCATCGGTCGCCGTTCTTATAACCTGGGCGATATCTTATTCATTGGTGCCCTTCGGCATGCACAGAGGGTTCCGACAATATCTGAGAGTCAGCTACAGTTGGGCAATCGCGCTGGCGACGCTGTTTCTGTCGTTCGTTGTGTTTAGCGCCATCATGGGACTGATATCCCGTCTGTAGACGAAGCGGCAAGTAGGCTTCTACGCCGGCATACGCTGCCAATGCGGGGGGAATGACGGCCCGGACTGTTCGTGGTGCATCGATCATAGCCATGAGTAGTTCTGATCGGCTATTCTACTCACATGAGCAGCTCGTCATCGCCGCCTGACTGGTCCAAGGTGCACTTCCCTGTCGAATGCGCGCGCTGTGGCCACGACCTCTTTGGCCGCGACGAACCGACCTGCCCCGCCTGCAACCTCGAATTCGACTGGTCCGACGCCGTTCCGCTCGATCAACTCAAGTGCAACGAGTGCGGTTACGCACTGATGGGCCTGACCGAACCGCGCTGTCCTGAATGTGGCACGGCATTCTCGTGGACGGAAGTGGTCGAGGCCCTCACTCGCCATGGGGATCGACCTAAGATTCGCCGCCGGTTACCCCACACTTTTTCTCACATGTTCAAAGTCTGGTTCTCCGCGGTTCGGCCGGAGCGATTCTGGAAGACATTGAAGACGCATGACCAGCAGTCAGTCGCCGTGCTCATTCGCGGTGCTGTCGGCGCCCTTCTCTTTGTCCTCGCGATCGACTTTGTGTATGCCGTGGTTGAAGATATGGTCGTGAATAGGCATAAGTTGACGCGTAGATCCTACCCAATCATCAGCTTCATCATGCTGTTGTGTGAGGGAATCGAAAATACGGCGTACGCATGGGAACGAGCATGGGCTGGTTTTTGGCTGGCTGTCTGGGAGGGGGCAGCGCTCATTGCGATGCTCATGTATCGTCAATCCATCAGGCAGATTCAACTCAAGTCCCAACACATCGTAACGGTATGGGCGTACAGTGTTGGCCTGCTTGGGCCGACCTATCTCCTGGCGTTTTACATACTGCTTTCGCTGAGCGACTTTTTCGCCCCCATCCCGAGAGGTCCTACCATCGGAACGCCACGCGCTGTCTTGATGTCAGGCGTTGCAACAACCCTGTTATGCGCGCTGTTCATTGCTCATGCACTGTGGAGCATCCGATGTGGATGCGGCCATTATCTGAAAATCAGGCATGGATTCGGCGTTGCGCTCGCGACGTTCGCTGTCGCCAGCGTCGCAACATCCGTTATCTACGTCAGGCTCTGGTAGAATCGACTAATTGTTCGTGCTGGCTGGGGTGTCACTCTTGAGTTCTACCTGCGCAATCTCGGCGTTTTCGATCTCGGTGCGGGGGATGCGGCGGACTTTGTTGGTCTTGACGTCGACGATGTAGATCTCGTCGTTCAACTCGACGACTTGTTGGTGCTGTGGCTTGGCGCTGTAGGTGCCTTTGTTGCCGACGGCGACGACGCAGCCGATGTGGGAAAGGGCGATGGCGGTGACGGCCAACAGGGTAACGAAGCGTGTCATAACAGGTTCCTCCTCTGGGTCGGACAATATCCGACAAATTCAAACTTCCTCCGTTTCAATCGCGGCGCCTCCAGCCGCAGCATTGCTTACAACCGAACAGACAATACCCATTCGCCTTCGTTAGAAAAATATTGATTTCATCTGTGCGCAAGAGAAAAGGCACCACGCCTGAACGTGGTGCCTTGTGATTTTTCATCACGGGATATCCGGTACGCTACGAAGCCGGTTTCGCGCGACTCTCAAGCCACTTGCCATACGCATCGAAGCGGTAAGGCCGACCGAGAAACTGCTTCACAAGATTGGCGGCGTCGTCGATGCCGCCGGACGACAGGATCGCACGGCGATAACGCATGGCTGTCTCTTCGTGGAAGAAGCCGTTCTTCTCGAACTCGCTGAACATGTCCTTGGCGATCACGAGCGACCACATGTACGTGTAGTAGATGGCCGAGTAGCCGTTGAGGTGGCCAAACGAGCAGTGCATGTAGGTGTCGGGAACGTAATCATAGGGAGCGTACTTTGCCGTCAATTCCTGCATGAGGTCGGTGGAGGTAAAGGTGACCGGATCGCGGTTGTGGAAGTTGAGCGACATGGACGCGTAGAACATCTGCTGACGCACCCAGGTGGCTTTGCCGAAATCGCTGGCCGCTTTCATCTTGGCGACCATGCTGGCTGGAATGGGCTCGTCGGTTTCGTGATGCTTGGCGAACATCTGCAGCACCTCCGGATTCCAGCACCATTCCTCGAGCATCTGCGACGGGGCTTCCACAAAATCCCACTCCGTGCTGATGCCGCTGATGCCGATCCAATCGTGGTGGCCGGCGAAGATGGCGTGCAGAAGGTGGCCGAACTCGTGGAAGAAGGTGACGGCGTCGCCGTGTTCCATCAACGCGGGTCCTGATGTCGCCTTCGGGTCGGGGAAGTTGCAGACGAGGGCATTGATCGGAATCTGCTTGCCCTTGATGCCGGTCTGATACGTGAAGCAGGCAGCGTGCTTGTACTTGCCATCACGCGGATGCAAGTCGAGCAGGAAGCGGCCGAGCAGTTTGTCGCCGTCGTACAGATCGTAGCAGGTGACGTCCTCGTGCCAGAGTTTGACGTTATTGACCTGTTCGTAGCGAACCTTGAACAGTCGGCCGGTGACGTCGAGCAGCCCTTGACGGACGCGGCCAAACTCGAAGTAGGGACGGGCTTCCTGCGAGCTGAAGCTGAACTTTTCGCCCTTCAGCTTCTCGGCGAAGTAGCCTGATTCGTAGTCGTGGATCTTGTCGGCGGACGGGTCGAACTTCCGCTTGTAGGCGACGAGTTCGGCGATGTCTTTTTTCGACGGTGCCAGCGCCAGCTCGGCGATGCGGTTGATGAATTCGTCGACGGCTTCGTCGCTGCCGATCATCTTGTCTTCGGTGATGTACTCGGCCCAGTTGTTGTAGCCGAGGGTGGTGGCCAATTCATGGCGCTTCATGGTGAGCTTGCCGAAGGTCTCGAGATTGTTGGGGAAGCCGCGCTTGCGGTAGACCTCGTAGAGGCGGCGGCGGGCTTCGGTGGAATCGGCATACTTCATGAAGGGGACGGCATCGGGGTAGTTGGTGGTGATGGTGATCTTGCCGTCGTCGCCGGGGGCGTGGTCGCGGATGTAGTCATCGGGCAGGCCTGCGAGGTCGCTGGGGCTGTCGAGTTTGATGTGGCGAACGTCCTCGGCGATGTTGCGACTGAAGGTCTGTCCGAGTTTGACGATGTCGTCCTGAAGCTGTTTGACGCGGGCGCGGGTCTTGTCGTCGCGATCGACGCCGGCGCGGCGGAAGTCGCGGAGGTTCTTGAAGACGATGCGCCTGGTTTCGACGTCGGCGCCTGAGACGTCGACGGACTTGACGGCTTCGTAGAGATCGCGGTTGAGGCTGAGGGCGGTGGAGAACTTGGCCACTTCCTGCATGCCGGCGTCGGCGGCGTCGCGGACGGACTTTTCGGGGTGGACCGCGCCAAGCAGCGAGGCTTTGCTGGAGGCGTTGTCGAGGTGGATGCTCATCTCGTTCATGGGCATCAGGGTGTTGCTGATGTTTCGCTGGCCTTCGACGGCGAGGATCTGGTCGAGCAGGGTCTGGGCGGCGGCGAGATGGTTGTCGATCTCGCGCTTCATCTCGTCGGCGGTGCGGTTGAAGTTGGACTCGACGGCGAGGGCGGGGGTGGCGATCAGGATCGCAACGAGGCACGCGGTTTTCAGTCGGCAGGTCATGGTACTTTCCGTTTGCTTGAGGTTGTTGGCCGTCGCTTGGTGTGGCGACGTGGTCCGTGCGTCGGACCATTGGAAAGTGTAGCAAACGATGGTGATTCGGTTAAGGCGGGCTGACTATGCCTCGCGCCAGCCCGACTTGGCCCAGGGGATGTTGGGGTCTCCGGTTTGGCGCAGTTTCAGGGAGAGTTGGGCTGCGTGGTGCTGGAGATGTCGGATTGTGTGTAGGTGCATTTCGGTGCGCGAGAATGGCAGATGGGCGAACGGGGCGTCGGCCACGAGCGACTCGGCTGTCTCGTCGGCAATGGTTTGGGCGGCTTTGGCGCGGCAGTGGGCGAGGTATTGGGTGATGAACTCCATTTCGTAGGTGAGGACGGGGATGCGGTCTTCGAATTCCTCGTAGTCGCGGAAGATGTCGGCGTTTTCGACGTGGAAGGGTTGGGCCTTTTGCGTTTCGATTCTGCCGTTGAGGAACATGTCGGTGTTGATGAGTGCGTGGAAGGCGGCTTGGCAGAATTTGTGGTTGGCGACGGGTTGGTGCCATTGGTCGGTCGGGCATTCATTGACGGGGAAGCTGAGTGCGCAGAGGGCGGCTTCGTATTGGTTGGCGAGCAGTTGTTTGATGGTGTCGTGCATGTCGTGTGCTCCGGTTGATGTCCGTTGCGGGTCCCCGTGACCGCAGGAGTAGGATAGATTAGGATTTTGTTTGGGTCAAGTGGTTTTTGGTATGCGTGGTGGTGGGATTGGCCGAAGTGCTGGCTCGGCCGTTGGTTGGGCCGGCCTCAATTTCTCTCGATACTCGTTCGTCAGGAATCGATGTCGTGATTCTCGGATTGAATGGAATGATCAAGTTCTTTGGGCTTGACGGTTCTCACATGGAAGACGAGTGCGCAACGCTTCTTGTTGATGGTGATACAATGCGTTGAGTGCAATGAAGTCAGTTGTTTAGAGGTGATCGCATGGTTTGGCGATTGGTACTCGTTGGAATGGTGTTGGCGACCGTTGTCGGGTGCGAGGGAATGCCTGATGCGCAGGGGATTCGGCGGTTTCGGGCGAAGGTGGATCGCATCACGCCGGAGGGGACGGTTGTGTTGCAATCGGGGCAGGAGGTGCCGCTCGCCGGTGTGCGGATGCGCGGGGTGGATGAGACTCAGGAGCCGGAACTGATCAATGTGATCAATGAGATCGTCGTTCGTCGCAGTCGGCGTGTGCTGGTGGAGCATCATGAGGAGATGGACACGGCTGTCGTGTTGTACACCCAGGGGGTCTACCACATGCCGCAGTATTGGCTTCCGGTGACGATGATGAATCGTGTATTGAAGCCGACGACGACAGGAACGGTGAACGAGTTGGTCTTGGTGATGGCGGCGGCGACGTATGACCCGGCGCTGGGGGTAATGTCGGACGAGTCGGCCGAGCGATGCAGACGGGCGGCTGAGAAGGCGGAGTTGGCGATGTGGGAGCGGTATCGGTATCGGCCGCTTAACGAGTATGTTGATGGTGACGGGCAGCTGTACACCGACGTGCATGGCTATCGGGCGCGAATTGCGACTGGGGATGTGGCAGAGCGGGATGCATGTCTTGCGAAAAGTGCGTTGAGGGCGCGTGAGTAATCACGATCATTGTTGTGCGATGGTGTTGTGCGCCAACAGAGATCGGCTCGCCTCGGAATCGACTCCCCCACCGCTGAAGTCGGTGGGCCACCGGGTGTCAGGTCCTCCCGGCGTGTCGGGATTGACGTGACCTACGGTTTTTTCTTTGCGGTCGTCTTCTTTGTTTTCTTGGTGGTGGACTTCTTCTTTGCTTTCTTGGCGGCGGGTTTCTTTTTGCCTGACGCTCGACTCAGTTCGTAGCTTTCGGTGAGCCATTTTTGCCAGAGCTTCTTGGGCATGGGTTTTTCGGCGGTGAAGCGGGCGGTGACCCATGAACCCGAACCGATCTGGTAGTTGTCGGGTTCCTTGTCGGCGAGCTTCTTGGCGTCGGGGATGGAGGCGTTGAGTTTGAACATGGCTTTGTAGCGGCCGCCCTGCTCGCCAATGTAGAGGAAGGCGACCTTGCCGGTTTTGAAGGAGCTTTGGGTGCAGGCGGTGCCTTCGTCGACTTCGGCGTATTGGCTGGCCTTGAGGCGGATGGGCTCGGTGGGGTCTTTGGGGGTTGGCATGATTGGGGTCACCTTTGGTTGATTGTGATGGGCGAGCTTATTCGCTTGGGGGGGATGGCTCAACGGAAAGCGGGTTTGCGGTCTTGGGTTGGCGGATCGGCCGATTCGACTCCCGCACTCCCGGCGCGCCGGGAAAGACGTTGGGCCACCCTGCCACAAGGCGCCCTGACGCACTCTGCTGTGGTTAGCGCTTCTCGTCACCCACGAGGGGTGACGCTACAGAAGAGGGGGAGGGTATCGTTGGTTTGCAGCAGGGTTGGCGGGTTTCGAGGGCGGAGGGGAACCTCTTGGCGACGGGGGTCGATTCGGGGTCGTCGATGTAGTCGCGGAGGAAGGCTTTGGGGTCGGGTGCGACGGCGGCGGATTGGTAGACGGCGATGGCGGTGGGCCAATGGCTGCCGGCGGCGGTGAAGACGTCGGCGAAGAGGTCGAGGTCGAGGTTGTAGCGGAAGTTGCCGAGCATCCAGGCGTTGTTGGTGGGCAGGTTCTGAACCCAGTCGTAATTCTCGGGGTAGTTCATCCGTTGTTGCACGTTGGCGGCGAAGTCGTCGCGGGCGGATTGGAACATCTCTTCGCGGCCTGCGATTTTGGCGGCGGATGATTCGTTTGAGTTGTAATAGTCGATCAGTTCGTTCTGGAAGTTGAAGATGAATTCGACGTAGCGATCGCTGTCCTGGTTGCGGGCGATGGCGAAGTCAATGGCGTCGGTATTGTCTGGATGGCGATCGCGGATGTATTGCACCGCGCCCATCCGGCCCACGAACGTGGCGAGCGATTCGTTAAAGTCGGTGTCGCTTGGTCGGTAGACGGTGTTGTGCAGCAGTTCGTGGATGACGACATCGACGAGGGCGACGTCGTCGCGATTGAGCATGGTCGAGCGGACCGGGTTGGGCAGGAAGTTGAGTGTGCTGTAGGCAGCCACCTCGTAGGTCCACGTATCGTAGCCTTGCGCAATGAGGTCGGCTTCGTGGTTGGCGGCGAGGTCTGCGTCGAAGAACCCGAGGTATGGAACGGTGCCGACGACGGGGAAGCTCCAGGTGAGGGCGCGAAGTTGGTCGGCCTGTGAGGCGGAGACGTTGAAGAGCGTGCCGGTTTCGGAGACGTCGACGAAGTGGGTGAAGCTGTCTCGGGCTTCGAGGTTCATTTCGTTGATGGCGTAGTCGCGGACGTCGAGGATGAGGTTGAGCTTGCGGACCTGGTCATCGGTGAGCGTGCCGCTGTCGATGGCCGACTCGATCGTGGTCGACTTGAGGATGACGTCGAGCTGGCCGGCAGCCAATGAAGGCAGATAAAGCAGGTCCGGGCCACAGCTTGCGACCGCGAGGGTGATGGTCGACAAGGCTGCGGTGATGGGTCGGCGGAACCTTGTTGTGGATATCGTTGATTTCATGTCGGTTGGTTTTGTCCTTGGCTGCCCGCTTTCATTATGGTTGTTCGGCAGGGTCGGGACAATGGTTGTGTTGTCTTTGGGCTGCGTTGCGAATTGAAGGCGGTTGGCGTTATTTTGGACGGCTGGGCTGGGCGACATTCAGCGTGACTTGCATTGGGGCGACGGGAAGGATGGACGATGGTGATCGATTTGCTGTTGGTGTTGATGGTGCTGTTGGCGGGCGCGGATGAGGCGACGCCGACGCCGACTGAAACGGAACCGGTCGTCGCTGCTCCGACGGTCGAGCCATATCGCTATTGGCCACCGACCGAGCGCGAGCGTCAGCAGGCGTTTGAACTGGGGCTGAACGCGGTGCCGACAGCGTCGAGCGCGCGTGCGTATCACGAGATGATCGCCCAGGAGCCGCATCCCGCCGGTTCGCCGGGGGATCTGCGGGCGGCGGATCGGTTGGCGGAGGCGTTTGAGAAGCTGGGTCTGGAGGTCGAGAAGCAGGAGCTGTGGTTGTACCTGGCGACGCCGGTCGAGGCATCGTTGGAGATCGTGTCGCCGGAACCGGAGCGGCTGCGGATCAAGGAGAAGATTCTGCCCAAGGATCGCTATTCGGGGCATGCGGATCTGTCGTTCGGGTGGAACGCGTTCAGCGGCAACGGCGAAGCGACCGGCGAAGTCGTCTATGCGAACTACGGCACGAAGGAGGATTTCGAGCATCTGGCCACGCTGGGCGTTGACGTCAAAGGCAAGATTGTGATCGCGCGGTATGGCGGCAACTTCCGCGGGTACAAAGCCAAGTTCGCGGAAGAAGCGGGTGCGATTGGCCTGATCATTTACACCGACCCGGCCAACAGTGGGTACGTTCGAGGGTTGATGTATCCGGAGGGCGGGTATGCGAACGAGACGTCAATCCAGCGCGGGTCGATTGAGACGCTGCCCTATTCGGGCGATCCGCTGACACCGGGCGTGGCTGCGACCAAGGATGCCAAGCGCCTCGATCCGAAGGAAGTGGCATTGCCGACGATTCCGGTGCAGCCGATCGGCTGGGAATCGGCTGGGCGGATCCTGTCGCAGATGCGTGGCCGACCGGTTCCGCGTGGTTGGCAGGGTGGATTGCCGTTCACCTATCGCGTCGACGGCGGCGACGATCTGACCGTGCGGCTGATGGTGAAGCAGAAGCGCGAGTTGACCAAAACGTACAACGTGGTCGGAACGTTGCGCGGTTCGACATTCCCGGATGAGAAGATTGTTGTCGGGTGTCACCACGACGCGTGGACGTTCGGGGCGGGTGATCCGTTGGCAGGGACGATGGTGCTGTATGAGTCGGCCAAGAGTTTCGCGACACTGGCCAAGCAGGGGCGACGTCCGAGGCGGTCGATCGTGTTCGCGAACTGGGGGGCGGAGGAGTATGGCATCATGGGGTCGACCGAGTGGATCGAAGCCCATGCGGACGACCTGTACGAAAACGCGGTGGCCTACATCAATCTCGATATGGCCGCGATGGGGCCGCACTTCGGGTCGAGTTCGGCCCCGATGCTCAAGACGGTGATTGCCGAATCGACGCGGGCGGTGCCGCCGGTGGGTGGTCCGACCGAGAACGCGAAGACGGTGCACGATGCGTGGGTGGATCGCAACGGTGACCCGATGTTGGCTGGTCATCCGCGGTTCGGGCATCTTGGGGGCGGGTCGGATCATGTCGGGTTTCTGTGTCACCTTGCGATTCCGTCGGCCAGTCTCGGTGGCGGGGGTGCGCGGGGGACGTCTTATCACTCGGCCTACGACAATCTGAACTGGTATTGGAAGGTGGTGGGCGAGTCGTATGAGCCGGCGCTGATGGTGACGCGGGTGTGCAACGTCGTGCTGGCGCGGTTGGCCAACGGCGCGGTGCTGCCGCTGGATCCGACGCGGTATGCGCCGGATTTCGAGGAGCTATTCGGGGATCTGATCGCCTACGCCGAGGGGATGGGCCTCGACGTGCAGCCACGCAACCTGTTGAAAGCGTTGAAGGAACTGGATGCGACGGCGACGCGGGTGCATGGGCGGTTGATGTCGGCCGTGGAGGCAGGGGCGCTTTCGGACGAGCAGTTGGCGTGCGTGAACAAGCATCTGTTGCAGATGGAGCGGAAGTGGCTGGTGTTGTCGGGACTGCCGGAGCGGCCCTGGTTTCGGAGCATGTATGCGGCGCCGGATGAGAGTTCGGGGTATGCACCGTGGATGCTGCCGGCGCTGCGGTACGGGATCGAGCGGAAGCAGGACGCGACGATCTATCAGTCCAAGCTGGTGTATCGCCGGACGTTTGGGTACCTGATGGCCTCGCTGTCGGGGATCGAGGCGTGTTTGGATGGTGGTGCGTTTGTCGATACGCCGGGACCGCGGTGAATGGGAATAGGCGGGCGATGATGTGACGTATGATGCGGACAATCTCGGCGGCGACGCGCGTTGTGCGAAGTGTGGATACAGCGTGCGGGGGTTGGTGTCGCCCGTTTGTCCCGAGTGCGGGGCGGAATTGCATGTCGACGGTAGCGTTCTTGTGGCTGTGCCGTTGGGTTGGGCACGGCTTTGTTGGCACGTCGGACGATGCGCATTGTTTTGGGGTATCGTGTGGGCCGGGTTGATGGGTTTGCTTTGGTGTGCGTATCCCGCGCACTACACCGTCAGGAGTTCTATTTCCTTCTGCCCCGATGATCAGTGGCCAATGCAGCATTATTTCTTGAGTGCCTACGGAGTTCGTCTTTCGCGGCCGTGGATACTGTGTCGTGGAGACGTTGAGTTTACGCGCTTCCTGGTGTTTGGCGCGGACATCAGAAACGCTCTTCCCTGCATGCCAATTTCGATTCGAAGGGAAGGTGCCGGCGTCGTACTGGCCAATTCCGCACAAGAAGAACCAGTGTCGCCTGACAAACTCCATGAACTCCTGCTGGAGGATCCGCCATGTGGCGGCGACTATGAGGGAGCGAAGGATCATGTAGCCGCGATTTGGCATACCGTCGCCAATACTCGATTTGCCTTGCCCACCAAATACCTGGACGATTATGAGGGGAAGGTCGAGCGATCCGATACCGAGCGTCGGGTGCGCCATGTTCAACCTGTGCAGGACTCCGTGGCTGCAAAGTTGATTTCTGCTGCGATGGTGTTGTTCGTTTCATGGCGATGCACGCTTGTGGCGAAGCGGATCAAGTTCCGGGCGACGTCTTTGGCGGGCCTGCAAACGGATGGAAAACCGTTTCGTGAGACTTGATGTGGACACCATCAGTGACGACGCCCGCTGCGCTAAGTGTGGCTACAGTCTGCGGGGACTGGTGTCGTCGGTGTGTCCGGAATGCGGGGCTGACTTGGCGGCGGCGGATGGGGTGGTGTTGTACGGCACGGCGCGGTGGGGCGTGATGGTGTCGCTTTTCTTGTTGTGGACGCTTGTGTTCGCGGTTGCATGTTGGGGCGCGGTTCGTGCCATGTTGTTGATGCTTCCTGTCAAGTACCAGCATGTGCGACAGGTGCATGTCAACTCGTCAAAGTCCGGCGCACTCTCAGAGTATTTCTACATCGACTTTCGGCAAGAGGCGACACTGCCACGCATTCTGACGCACCTCGAGCGATCATGGGACCGCGTGGATGTGGTGATCCGAAACCAATTGAACCATGCTGTTCCCGCCGCAAAACTGAACCTGTGTGTTGATGATTCGGCGGATGGGTTGGTGCGTTGTACAGATCGCCAGCCTGTGGACAGGGAAGTATTCCTCAAATGGCTCGCCGACGTCGGGTATGTCCTCGGGAGCGATCGGTCAATCGTGGAAGGGGATGCGGTTTGGAAATGTGTCGAAAGTGCAGCAGGAGATGTTCGGGCGCAGCACTTGCGGCTGTATTTTAACATCTTCGATCGTGGCTACCCGAAACAGTCGCGTGTGCCGTTAATGCCGAATCAGGATCGGGTGGCGACGGGTCTGATGATAGCGGTTTTCCTCTATCTGTGGCTGAGGCGATCGGTCCGCGTCGTGCGGCACCATCGGAGTCAGCGGACGTCATTGAGCCTTCCCGTCACCGACGAGGGGTGACGCTACAGAGAGGGCGAGGCCGATGACAGTTGCGAAGCGTTGCTACCGTTGCTGGCCCTGCACGCCGATGAGGGCGCGGTAAGGGTCTTCCTTGGTGGGGGAGGCGTACTTGGCGATGAGGGCGCGGACGCGGGGCTGGACGGGGTCGAGTTCCAGTGAGCGGTGCCAGTGCTCGAGGGCTTCGTCGTGGAGGTGGCGTTTCTGATCTTCTGAGCCGTTGCGGACGAAGCGGAGCATCTTGATGGCCCCCAAACCGGCGTGGGCTTTGGGCAGTCGCGGGTTGATTGAGAGCGCGTCGATGTAGGCGTCGGCGGCGCCGTCGTAGTCCTTCATGCGGAACAGGCAGTATCCCATGCCTTCATGGGCGGCGGCCAATTCCGGGTCCATCTTGATGGCCTGTGCGAGCGTGACGCGGGCGATCTTCAACCGATCCTGATTCATGTACGTATGGGCGAGGTTGACGAGGACCATGGGCTGATGGTTGTCGCGTTCGAGGGCGGCTTGGTAGGCGGAGATGGCTTCGTAGTACTTGCCCTGCCCGTCGAGGATGACGCCGAGGTTGACGTAGGCGAAGGGCTGATCGCCGTCGATTTCGATGGCGTTGTTGAACTGCTCGATCGCGAGCACCGGTTCGTCCATCTGCTGATAGCAGACGCCGAGGCTCAGACGCGTGTCGTAATCCTTGCGGTTTATTTCGATGGCGGCGAGGTAGGCTTCGACGGCATCGCGGAGGCGCCTGGTGTAGTGGTAGAGCTTGGCGAGGCTGAAGGTGTCATCAAACGAGTAAGGGTCGGCGTGGACCGCGTTCGCGTAGCTGTCGATGGCCTTGTCGACTTCACCCTGTCGTTTGTAGATGCCGCCGAGCTTGGAATGTGCTTCGGCCAGGGTTGGATCGAGTCGGGCGGCGGCGGTGAAGGCGGTGATGGCCTCTTCGAGATTTTCTTCGCTGAGGGCCTGGTTGCCGTGGACGAGTTGCCGCTGGGCGTGGTAGGCGTTGACCTGTCGCTCCATCTCCTGACAGCCTGTGGCAGCCAGCATCGTCGGGATGAGGGCGAGGGCATAGAATGTTGGTCGTGTGCGTCCCATGGCGTTTGATCTCGTCAATGTCTGGAATCGGACGGACGGACCGATAAAGTTTGAGCTTTTTTGCCGAAAACCTGACTTTCCCGCACCGGTCATCGCTGGCTTGCCCATGTGCCCGTCTTGTTGAATTCACCCGCGACGGTTATACCATGATCACGCCCGCGAGCCAAGAAACTCACAGGTTCTGACGGAGGTATCCTTATGCGCCAAAGGCACTTGCTGGCCATTCCCGTATTCAACGAAGAGCAGTATGTCCGCCAGGTGTTGGCGGAGGCGACCGAACGGGTGCCGGATGTGCTGGTGGTGGATGACGGATCGACGGACCGGACGGCTGAAATGTTGGCCGAGACGGATGTGGCTGTTGTGCGCCATCCGGAGAACCGCGGTTACGGGGCGAGCCTGGTCAGTGCGTTTTGCCACGCAATGCGGCACGACTTCGATTGGCTGATCACGATGGACTGCGATGAGCAGCACGAGCCGGCGTTTATCCCGAAGTTCATCGAAGTGGCGGAATCGGATCGGCATGACATCGTGAGCGGTTCGCGGTATCTGGCGCAGGGCGATGCGGATGGCGTTCCGCCGGCGGACCGTCGGGCAATCAATTTGAAGATCACGCGGATGCTCAATGAGCGGCTTGGGTTCGCGATGACCGATGCGTTTTGCGGGTTCAAGGCCTATCGCGTGTCGGCGTTGAAGCACTTCGACATCACGGTGCCGGGGTATGCGATGCCATTGCAGCTATGGGTTCAGGCGTGGCGGGCGAAGATGCGGATCACGGAAATATCGGTGCGGCTGATCTACAACGATCCGAATCGCCATTTCGGGGGCATGCTGGACGATCCGACGTCACGGTATCGGCACTACGTTGAGGTGTTTGAGAATGAAGTGCGCCGAGGTCGTACCCCTTCCGACGCATCACCCTGCGGGGCATCCGTCGCGTAGCATGTTGGACTTCTCAAAGCTGAGCACGCCGCCGCGACATGGCGATGTGCTGATCGAGCCGGCGGCTGGCAGATTGGTCGAGCTGGCGGAATCGAACCGCGCGCTGATTTCGGGTTATCCGCTTGATATTCTCGGGTTAAACATCGGCAGGATTCGTGAAGCGTTGCGCGAGCGGATGTGCGACGGGTGCACAGGGCCTGTGATTATGACGGGGCATCAGCCTGAGTTCATTCATGCCGGTGTTTGGGCGAAGCACGTTGTGGCCAGCGCGTTGGCCAAGGCAATGGGGTCGAAGGCGATCAACCTGGTGGTGGATTCTGATGCGCCGGGTTCAACGACGCTGACAGCGCCGGATGTGACCGGTGCGACGCTGCAATGGCGATCGCTGCCCTATTCTTCGCTGGGGCAAGGTGTGAGCCATGATGCCATTCCACGAATGGACGCGTCGGCTGTCCGTGACCTGTCGCAGCGCGTGGCTGACCTGATGGGCGATCGGTACGCTTCGTCGCAGATGCCGGCCTATTTCGAGGCGGTGTGTGCGGCAGACGGGGCAGTCGATTGGGTAGATCAGATGATTGCCGCACGGCAGGCGATTGAACGGCGATTCGGCGTGGAGATGCGTGAGCATCGTATTGGCCGCGTCTGGGGCATGCCGCTGCTGCCCGACATGATGGTCAACGCTACGCGCTTCGCCGATGTGTACAACGCCGCGCTGGCCGGCTACCGGAAGCAGTTCGGCGAGCGAAGTGCCACCCGACCGGTGCCGGATCTGCAGCGCGATGGCGACCGTGTCGAGTTGCCTGTGTGGGTCTACCGCATTGGTGAGCCGCGGCGTCGGTTGTTCGTGGCTCGCGGCGACGACAGGATCGGGCTGTTCGCCGATGACGAATCGATTGGCGAGGTCGGCGTATCGGAATTGTCCGCCTGGGAATCGGCGGAGAGCACATTGGCAAACATGGGCGGCTGCGTGTTTCGGCCACGGGCGTTGAGTCTGACGCTTTGGGCACGGTTGTTTGCGGGGGACCTGTTCATCCACGGCATCGGCGGGGCGAAGTACGACCGTGTGACCGATGAACTCGTGCGGCGGTATTTCGGCGTCGAACCGCCCGCGATGGCGTGCGTGTCGGCGACGATGATGTTCGGCGGTGGCAACGATGGGCCCGAAGGTCCGTCCATTGGCCGGGCGGTTCGTCATCTGCGGGACGTGCAGTGGAACCCGCAGCGATTTGTCACGGAATCCGACGAGACGCACGCGGTATTGGAAGAACGCAGCCGGGCGATTGCGGAATCTGAGCGTCTGCGTGCGTCGCGTTCGCGTGATCGGGTCGCTCGGCGGGCCGCATACCAGCGGATTCGCGATATCAATGGGCGATTGCGGTCGTTTCAGCCATCGCTGCTGGCCGAGGCAGAGAGACGGCTGGCCGACGTACGAAAGTCCCTGAATATTCTCGCCGCCCGCAACAACCGCGAATTCTTCTTTGGCATGTTGGATTCGTCAGCGCTGGCGGAACTTCGCGATCGGCTGACGCAGGATTCGGCATTTCGTGTATAGTTCCACAGAACACCGCTACGGACGAAATGGGCATACGTGATGAGGAGGCATCCATGACCGATCAAGGCCGGGAAGAAGCAGAACCCAAGATCATTGTCGATTCGGATTGGAAACAGGAAGCTGCGGCCGAGAAGGCAAAGCTGGACGAGGAGCTGCGCGATGTCGGCGGCAAGCAGGAGATGCCGCAGGCGTCCTTCGTCGAGTTGATCAACATGATTCTGATGCAGGCCACCGTCTCGCTGACCGGCTATCAGACGCCGGATGGCCAAGTGTTGCCGCCGGACCACATGGCCGCCAAGCACTTCATCGACCTGCTGGAGGTGCTCAAGGAAAAGACGGCTGGCAATCTCTCCGACGAAGAGCAGAAGATCATTGACTCCGTGCTGCATGAGATGCACATGCGTTTTGTTGAAATCGTGAAGATGGCCCAGCAGCAGGCGGCCAACCCTGAAGGCACCGAGTCCTGACCCGTCAGCCGCGAGACTAACCCCGCATGATCCCGATTCGCACCGAGATGGTCATTCGCCGCACACCGATGGCGAACTATGCGCTGGTCGGGCTGAATGTCGTGGCGTTCCTGCTCGTTCACCTGCTGGGTGCGTCGAACGCGAACACATTCGTCGATCGGCACCTCATGCTGCAGCCTGAGGTGCCCGCACTTTATCAATTCTTCACGTACCAGTTTCTTCACGCCGACCTTTGGCACCTTGGGGGAAACATGATCTTCCTTTGGGTTTTCGGAAACAGCGTGAATGCCAAGATGGGCGATCTGCCCTACCTCATGTTCTACCTGGCGTGCGGGGTGTTTGCCGGATGGGGGTTCGCGATCGGAAACGTGCAGAATCCGTTGCTCGGGGCATCGGGCGCGATTGCGGGCGTGACGACGGCGTTTCTTGTGCTCTTCCCCCGCAGCCATGTGACGGTGATGTACTTCTTTTTCTTCATCGGCTTCTTCGACATTCCCGCGATGCTGCTGATCCTGCTGAAGATCATTCTGTGGGACAACATCCTGGCGCCATCGCTTGGACCGGCGGGCAACGTGGCCTACTCGGCGCACCTGGCGGGGTATGTTGCCGGCTTTGTCGGAGCATTGGCGATGCTGATGCTCAAGGCGTTGCCGCGGGACCACTTTGACATGCTGTCGCTGCTGGATCGGTGGAACCGCCGTCGGCAGTTTCGGTCGGCCATGAGCGGTCCGGGTGCTGACGTTCGGGCGTCTTACGGACGCGTTGCACGCGAAGTTCCTAGGTCGCCACAGGAGGAAGCGGCTGAGGACATTCGGTTTGATCGCGTATCCGACCTGCGGGCGAAGATTACCGATGCGATCAACGCCGGCGATGTGTCTGCCGCGTCGCGGTCGTATGAGGAACTTGTGGGTGTCGATCCGCGACAGTGTTTGCCGGCGCGCCAGCAGATCGCGATTGGCCGCGAGTTTGTGCAGAGTCAGCGGTTCTCGCAGGCGGCCAGCGCATTCGATCGATACCTGGTCAACTATCCGGGGATGGCCGACACCGAGGAGATTCGCCTGCTGACCGGCATCATCTACACGCGGGACCTGCAACAACATGAGACAGCCGAGAAGCACCTCAAGCTGGCCTACACGCGGCTGCGCGAGGAGAGTCGGCGGAAGCTCGCGATGGAGTGGCTGGAGTCGGTGTGCAGCAAACTGGGGAAAGCGGTCGATTATGCCTGAACTCGCGTGCATCAACGGAAATTTCTGCCCGATCGATGAGGCCACGGTCTCGATCAACGATCGTGGTTTTCAGTTCGCCGACAGCGTGTATGAGGTGATTGTCGCCTATGACGGCAAGCCGTTCCTGATGAACGAGCATCTTGAGCGCCTGTCCCGAAGTCTGTCGCTGTGCGACATGCCGATGGATCTGGACGAGCTAAAGATCGAGCAATTGATCGCGGACGGCCTGTCGCGATCGGCGTTTTCGGCGACCGTGATCTACATTCAGATCACCCGCGGCGTGCAGGAGCGGAATCATCTCTACCGCGACGGACTGACACCGACGGTGCTTCTGACCTTTCGGGAGAAGCCGGCGGCGGACCCGGATCGTTACCGCGATGGGGTCGGTTTGATGTCGACCGAGGATCAGCGATGGGCGATGTGCGAGATCAAGGCGACCGGTTTGCTGCCCAACGTGCTCGCCAAGAATCGCGCGGTCCGTGCCGGTTTTCAGGATGCGGTGCTGGTGACGTCGGATGGCCTCGTCCGCGAGTGCACGGCGTCCAATATCTTCGTCATCCACGCCGGTGCGCTCATCACGCCGGTTGCGGACGAGTCGATTCTGCACGGCATTACGCGGGATTACGTCCTGCGATGTGCGGCGCTGGCCAACGTGCCAACCGACGAGCGATCGATGACGGTCGAGGAGCTGTGCGGATCGGATGAAGCCTTCATCTCCAGCACGATGGTCGACATCCTGCCGGTTACGCGGATTGATCAGCAGAACGTCGGCGATGGCACGGTTGGTCCGGTGACCAGGGCGCTCATGGCTGCCTACCGACAGGGCATGCCGCACGCCGCTCAGCCGGCTTGATCGTGCCACTTGTGTGACACCCTGTCTGTTGTCGGTGTTTTGGCGACGTTATCGGAACCAGTGTCGTGGTTGACCCGGCTGGTGCGATCTGCGATTATCACAAGCGATTGGGAAGAATTTCACACACTGAGTCGGAGCGGTACCCATGCTGAAAGCGGTCGATCTGCGTAAGGGTAAGACGGTTGTCTACAACGACGAGATTTTCGTCGTGCACGAAGTGCACCATGTCGCCAAGGGCAACAAACGCAGCTACATGCAGGGCAAGTTGAAGAACATCAAGACGGGTGTGATCAACGATGTCCGCTTCAACGTCGACGACCGCCTGGAGACGCCGTTCGTTGAGACCAAGAAGTACGAATATCTCTACCAGGATGGCGAAAGCTACGTCCTGATGAACACCGAGACGTATGATCAGTTCAACGTGGATGCCGTGTTGTTCGGCGACAACACCAAGTTTCTCAAGCCCAACGAAACCGTGACCGCCACCCTTTGCGAGGGCGAGATCGTCGATATCGAACTGCCGCTGGTGGTCGAGCTGGAGGTCACCGACGCCCCGCCGGTTGTGAAGGGCGCGACGGCGACGAACCAGTTGAAAGAAGCCATCATGGAGACCGGGGTGGTCGTGCGTGTTCCGCCATTTATCGCGCCCGGCGAGCGCGTGCGGGTGGACACGCGGACCGGCGATTACGTCGACCGCGCCAAGTAGGCGATTCAAGGCCTGCCACACGTCTTTGAAGTCTGCGTTGATATCAACGATTCACATTGCACGGTTCGACGCCGATTGGGGCGAAAAAGTCGAATTGCACGCTCTAAACGTCCGAAATCGGGCGGGTGTTGTTTCTTCACGTCGACGCGGCGTGCTATAATCTGACCGGAAAAGTGCGTTCATGCCCCGGCTGGGGCACATTCACTGAACTGATTGGCTGTGTGCGTTCTGTACTAGGGGCGGGCCGTTGCCTCCCGAGTGCCGGAATCCAGGCGTCGGGCGAACTGAGGGAACAGGAACGGGAGATCATTGATGCTTTGCAAACGAGTAGCGGCGGTATTGGCGGCGACATTCATTGCCGGTTTGGCGACGGATGTGGCGATGGCTGGTGGGGGAATCAAGGCGACGCGGATCGCGTCGGGGCTGAACCGTCCCGTGGATTTCGTCTCAGCACCGGGTGACACGGACCGCATGTTCATCATCGAGCAGCCGGGCATCATCCGTGTATTCGACCTGAACACAGGTCAGGTGCTCTTGACGCCGTTTCTGGACATCAACACGCGCGTGAGTAACGGTTTTAGCGGTAATGGTGAACAGGGTTTGTTCTCGATGGCGTTTCACCCGAATTACTTCGTTGATGGCGATCCGAACGAAGGTGTCTTCTTTGTGCATTACTCGGCCAACAGCGGCGCCACGTTCATCGAGCGTTACCGCGTGTTCGAGAACGATCCGGATCGTGCGGATGTGAACAGCAATGAACTGGTGCTCACGACGTCGCAGCCGTTCGCGAACCACAATGGCGGCACAATCGTTTTCGGTCCGCAGGATGGCTACCTCTACATCGGTCTTGGTGACGGTGGGTTCTTCAACGATCCGAACGGTGCCGGGCAGGACATCACCAATCAGCTTCTCGGCAAGATTCTGCGAATCGACGTTGATGGCGTCGACGACTTCCCGGGTGTCGGCAGTCGCAACTATGCGATCCCGCCGAGCAACCCGTTCGTCGATGTGACCGGTGACGATGAGATCTGGGCCTACGGCATTCGCAATCCGTGGCGGATGTCCTTTGACCGCCTGACCAACGATTTCTACATCGCAGACGTCGGCCAGAACGCCCGTGAAGAAGTGAACTTCCAGCCTGCCGACAGCCTTGGTGGCGAGAACTACGGCTGGCGTTGCAAGGAAGCCAATGGCTGCACGGGGTTGAGCGGCTGCTCGTGTGCGGACCCGACGCTTGTCGATCCCATTCACGAGTACTTCCACTCGCAGGGTCTGTCGATCACCGGCGGTTACGTCTACCGCGGGTGCGAGATTCCCGAGTTCTTCGGCCACTACTTCTTCGCCGACTTCGTGTCGGCCCGCATTTGGTCGTTCCGCGTCGAGAATGGTGTCCGCGTCGACTTCGGTGAGCGCACAGCCAACTTGAATCCGCCCGACGCAGGAGGTTCGATCAACCAGATCTCCTCATTTGGACAGGATCAGCAGGGTAACATCTACATCGTCGACCGTGGTTCGGGCGGCTCGAGCAATCAGGGCCAGATCTTCCGCATCGATCCCGAGACGCCGTCGGTGCCTGATGGCGACGGTCCGGCTATCATGCATGATGGCATGAACGAAACGCTGTTCAGTGGTTACATCGACCCGCGAGCCGAGAGCACAAACGGCGTCGACGTTGATCTTGGGCTGACCGAGATCACGCTGACGTTTGACGAGCCGGTGGTGAAGGACAACTGCACGTTGATCGACGCATCGGACTTTGCGGTTCGCACGACGGGTGGCGCGACGTTGAACGTCGAGAGCATTACCGCGTTTGATAACCCCAAGATCGTCGTGAAACTCGATGGTGCGCTCCCGCTGCAGGAGTGGACAACCATCGAAGCCACCGTCAGCGACTTCGATCGCAATGCGATCAGCAAGTCGGGCGATCTTGGACCGGGTGTCAACGAAGAGGATCGCATCGACATCGCGTTCCTGCCGGCCGACGTCGATCAGACGGGTGAGATCCTTCCGTTGGACCTCTTCCGTTTCCGTCAGATCGTCAACGGCGTGGCGACACCGGACGTTGGCTCGAACGAATTGTTCGTCGATACTGATCGCAACGGCAGCGTGTCGCCTTTGGATCTCTTCCGCTTCCGTCAGTTAATCGGCGGTACTGGTTCGGCCACGCGTACATGGTCGGAAGCGCCGAACAACACGCTTCTTTCGACGCAGCCGTAGTTCAACGAAGCGTTCAATCACCAATTCGCACCCGCAACGTTTACGTTGCGGGTGCTTTTGTTTGCGCGGAAAACGTGCGCGAAGCGTGCGGCGCGCGATGTGTTTTGCAAATTTTTTTCAAAAATTTTTTCGTCCGTTCACGTCACGCGCGCGATGGGGCATCCGCTCATCATGCGCAACCAATCGCGCGTGGTATGACGCATCTTGTCAGACGCGTTGCGCGCACGCTGGTCTTGTCTTCACGGCTTGTGTGGTCGCTCCGACGTGGCAAAGCGATGGGCGTTCGTGGCTTGAATACAGGATGGTGCCACAGGTTGACACCAGAAGCGATGATGCGAGGTGTACGGTTGAAGAGAGCGGCGATAGGCGTTGAACCCCTTTGTTTTTCTTGTTCAACGCGACACGACATGTCACCGGCATCCAACCGAACGGGTTCACTTCCGGATGTGTATGCGCGATAAGAGTCAAGCGCATCGATCGTGCGCTGCGAAAAATCTTTGGCGTAGTCCGCGTCGATAACCGATCATGAATCGTGACGTTTGGTTGTCGCGATGCGCGGTAGCGTTGATGCCGATTCGCGATGACGCGACACACTGGTGTCGTTTATCGCGACCGTCGATTGATCGCAGCGCGCGTACGATAGAGATCGAAAGCGCGCCGACGCGCGAAAAAATTTTTGACACGCTTAGGGTCAGCAGTACCATTTCCCACAGAAAGGAGGTGATCCTTATGGCGAAGAAGAAGACTGCGAAGAAGGCCAAGAAAGCCAAGAAGGCCAAGAAGGCCAAGAAGGCAAAGAAGGCCAAGAAAGCAAAGAAGGCCAAGAAGGCCAAGAAGACAAAGAAGGCTAAGAAGGCCAAGAAGGCCAAGAAGGCCAAGAAGAAGACAAAGGCCAAGAAAGCCAAGAAGCGCTCCAAGAAGAAATAAGGGCGCGCGATGTGACTCGACCCACGCCACGGCGGCCGAGTCTGGGCATCGCAGATGTCTTCACGTCAAAAGGTTTCACTGGGATGGGAGGTGCTGTTCGCCACGGCCGGCATCTCCCATCCGTGTTTTTACACTGAGAGTATCCGGACGCGTGTGATCATGATGGTGACGCTTGTCAGCCGATCATTCCGGTTTGCACGCCCGGCAACCGCGCCGACCCGCCTGGTTGGCCGCCGCTGACGTTGGGAATGAGACAAGGTTTTCAGGAACGATCTGCCTGGCAAAGCGGCAGCCGCGCTTGTGGAACACGTTCGAGTTCTTGCTTCCAACGTAGGCCCCATCCGTCCCCCCCGCCATGCCATCTGCACGCGTCGTGGGCGTTGCGGCGTCAGAAGTGACGACACCGATGGCCGGCTTGCCTGCCGACATCCACGCCGCATTGATCAACTGGGCTGTCGTCGTGGCCGCTGCCGAAAGCTGGCTCACCGCGATATCCCCACACCGTTCATCGAGCATGTCGAGATAGGCTGATCGCTTCGCGGCAAACCCTTGCTCATCGGTAATCTCAAGTTCGCCCAGCACCTCGCGATCGACGGTTGCGATGTGATCCACCACGCCGACGGAAAGCTCCATCAGGGCAAAGGCCGCCTGCAGCGGTTCTGTGTACTGTTGTGCCGAATCATCTGCCACCCGGATGTGCGATTCGTAGTCGGCCATGTTCTTCGCGAAGAGTGCAACGCCGAATCGCTCTCGCACCGTGGGAGCTTTGTCAGAATGCACGCCACGTTTCGGGCCGAACGTGGCGTTGCCCGTGAGCGATCCATCATGGTTGGCGGTCACGCGAAACGGATTGGCGGCGTCGGTGACAAAGTGCGCGAGGTGCCCAGCTTGACGCGTTACTTGCAAAGCGTCACCGGACCGGAAGGCCTCGATCAATTGCTGATGGATCTCCGCGATCGCCCAGGGCAGTCGGCCACCGTTGCGCCCGCTTGATCGTCGATAAAGCCGTTGGGCATCACGTTCCGTGCGCGGAAAGGCGTCAAATGCCCGAATCCGCGATTCGAGGTTTTGCTCCTCAGCGGCGACGTCGGCCTGCACATCGTGCCAGCGTTTTCGGCGACTCATGCTTCGATCGCGCGTCCACGTCGTGCCCGGTTCGACGGCACTGTCGACGAACGATGATCGATGCGCTTCAAATACCGGCTGTAGTTGCGGTGCAAGCCCTTTCAGTGCTGAACGGGCCACCATGCGATGGGCGGTGTGGGCTTCATCGCCCAGCGCGGTCGGTGTGTTCAGCAACGCGAAGCATGCGAAAACCGCTGCGAAATGCTCAATTCGTATCATGTCGCCAACCGCAATGGAGATGCAAACGCGCGTCAACGGACTGCGCGGTCAGCGAGTGTAGCAAAGTTGCAACCCCGATCCAAGGCGGGCGGCGGGGCGTTAGGGTTCTTCGGAGTTGATCCTGCGACTGATGCTGTCCAGCACGGCCATTCCCTCCTCGGATGATGCCGCCACGTCGCAAAGCGTCTCCCACGCCGCACCGGCGCGCTCGAGGAGTCCCATGTTCTGCAATGCGAGCGCGATGTTTGCGTGGAGATCGATGTCCCGCCCGCCCTGCTTGACCGCCGCCCCGAACTGCTCAAGTGCAAGCGAAAACTTGTTCTGATCCGCAAAGACCAGGCCAAGCTGATGGTGCAGCGCGACGTCGTCGGGCTTGACGTCGAGTGCTTCGCGGAAGGTGTCGATGGCTTCTTCTTCGCGGCCGACCTCCCTCAGCGCGATGCCGAGCTTGATCGCAGCCGCCGCGTAACGCGGGTTGATCTGCAGGGCAATCCGGAAATGGTGGATGGCTTCGATGATGTCGCCGCGCTGACGGAGCAGCAAACCGAGGCGGTAGTGCAGATCGGCGTAGTTGGGCCGCGTTTCCAGCACACGACGGTGCCGCTCGATCTGGCGATTGAGCAGATCGGTGACGGCGCTCTTTCGCTGCTTGGTGGCGGTTGGTGGTTCAAGTGGCGCGAGATAGGCGTCGGCCTGCCGCTCCGCTTCGGTCTTGAGCTGAAGCTTCGCCACTTCACTGAACAGCACAGTGGTGTTCGGCTCGACTTCGGCGGCTTGGTCAAATGCGGTGTCCGCCTCTTCGGGTTTGCCGAGTTCATGCTGAGCCATCCCGAGACCGACATACGCGGCGAGCATCTGGTCATTTAGCTCGATGGCTTTGTTGAACCAGTGGATCGACTGCTTGTAATCGCCGTGACGCAGGTAGAGTGTGCCGATCTTGACCGAAGCTTCGAGAAAACCGGGATGGATGCGGATGGCTTCGATGTACTGGTCGAGGGCGGCATCGTCGTCGCCGACTTTCGAGTAGAGGTCGCCAAGGCGCATGTGGTTATCGGGAAAGGACGGTTCGCGTTCGATGACGTCGGTCATCTCCTCGATCGCCTCCTCGTACATGCCCGCTGCGTCGTAGGTTGCCACGAGATCGTCGCGTGCGTCCCAGTTGTCCGGATCGATGGTCAATGCGTAGTTGTACCGCTCGACAGCGTCTTGGAGGCGTCCCAGACGCTGGTACATGTTGCCAAGTGAGAGAATGGTCGGAACGTCATCCGGTTGCGCCGTGCAGAGTGATTCGTATTCGCGGGCAGCATCTTCGATCCGGTCCTCGCGAACGTGAATCGACGCCAGCCGCTCTCGTGCATTTTGCAGGTAGGGGCAGATGTCCAGCGAACCCTCGTAGAACTTGCGGGCTTCGTCCAGCCCGCCGAGATGCTCGTGGCAGTAGCCGATGGCGAAGAGCAGCGCCGGATCCTGCGGGTAGCTCTCCAGCGCGGTGTTGAGCTGCGTGATGGCGGATTCCGTGCGACCCAACTCGTCCAGAGCGCAGGCGAGGCCGATGCGCGCCGTCGCGTGATCCGACTTGATCGCGCAGGCGGCCGTGAACATCGCCTTGGCCCCGATGATGT